>CAZPHV010000085.1:0-8757 GCA_964586455.1 uncultured Aquimonas sp. | reverse complement strand
CGACCCGTGGTTTCTCGCGCAGGTGCTGGGCGCGAAGGTGGCGGAGATCGTGGCGGCGGGGTGATCGAAGCGCTGTGGCTCATCGTCCGTCGCGTCCAGTGGGCGCCGCTCGAAGTCATCACGGCCGGTGCGCGACACGCGCACCCTACGGGGATTGGCATAGCCCGCACACCGTAGGGTGCGCCTGCGGCGCACCACGCTGCGACCCGTGGTTTCTCGCGCAGGTGCTGTCCGCGAACATGTTGCGGATCGTGCCGGCGGCGTGACAGCCGCGGGCCTCGGCGGGTAGCGCGGCGACATTCAGCCTGTTCCGGTCCTGAGCCCCGCCATGAACCTCTTTATCGTTCGCCGTTCGCGCTCCCAAGAAGCAGAGCTCTCGACCCGAGATCGATCACCGTCACCCGCGCGTAGGCCGGCTGTTTGTAGGAGCGAGCTTGCTCGCGACCCGCAGGGCAGGTGCAGGGCGCAAGCTGCGGTCGCCTGCAAGCAGGCTCCTACAAAGAACGCGATCGGACCCATCCAGTTTCTTCAAGAACTCCTGGCCCGTCGCGCGAGACTTAGCAACTCCACGCTGCTCGGCTTGGCGCTGGCTCTGCTCGCCTCTGCTGCGTCAGCCACCAACATCTGCACGCCCGAAGAGCAGGCGCTGCTCACGGAGCTCGAAGTCTCCATTGCGGTCGATGCCGACCTCCCAGCCGCCGCGTCCGCTGCGCCTGATGCCAGTGACACGCGCGATGTCGGGAGCGCGGGCGGGGATACGCCTGCCGAAGCGCGCGCCCTGCTCGGCTTGGGTTGTCTGGACGAGGTGCTCGGTCGTTTTTTGGGTGGCGAAGCTGCGGCTCTGGAACTGCTGAGCTACTTCGAGCCAAAGGCCGCTGCGCGGCAGACGCTGAAGCGCCTTCTCAAGGGCAAAGAACGCAATGCGTTTGATGCCTTGTTGTCAGCGCTGGTCGTATTTGGACCCGGCACCGTTGAAGCAGTGCTCCAAGCCAGCGACTGTCATGACACCTGCGAATCCACTTCGTTCTTCAAGCTGGCCGCTGTGCTTGAGCAGCTCGGGCCGGAACGCCGAGCCGCCGCGCAACTCCTGACCCAGCGCGCCGGGCGCACAACGCTTGGCAACGACACTGAGCTGGGCTTGATTCGCATGATCATGGCCCTCGGGAGCGACGCTGCACCGGCGGAGCTTGAGTTGATCGCACTTCTCTCGGCAAAGCCCGAGCGATCGCACCAGATCCTCGCCGTGCTCGCCGGGCTGGGCACCCCGACGGCGACGCAGGCCGTCATCAGCCGCTTGGATGGATGGTCCTACGGTTGGTTGATCAAGCAACTCGCGCGTGCAGGGCATCAAGCCAAGGCTGCAATTCCGAAGCTGCTCGAACTGACCGAGTCATCCGAACAGGATCTCGCGCTGCTCTCCATCACCGTGCTGGGCTACATCACGCCACCGGAGGAAGCTTCGCCGGTGCGCGAGCATCTCCACCGCTGGCTTGCAGACGGCAGTGACGCGCTGCGAGCCATGCACGCGGCAGACGCATTGGGCGTCATGCGCGACCTCGCCTCCCAGCAGCAGCTGCGCGTGGCCGCGGACGAGTACTGGTATCCGCCCGTGCGCGAAGCCGCGTCGCGAGCTCTGGCGCTGTTGCCGACGCCGATGGACCCACCTCCCCGTGCAAGCGACACCGATCACGCTGACGGGTTGATTCGCCTGCCCGATGACCTGCACGCGTGCGAGACACCGACAGCGCGGGCAGTCGATCAAGCCCAGGGCGAAAAGCTCTACCAACGCACCCACAGGGCCCAGCTGCAGAAACTTTCCTACCGCGGCGATCTCGTCGAGGAGTATCTGCCCCCTCCACCGCCGCCTCCGGGCGTGAATCCCGACTGGCGGCCCAGCCCGCACCCGGTCGAGGTCCCGCAGCACACGCCCGATCTCGCCCTGCGCGTCGCCGGCGGCTGGTTGCTGGGCGCCAACCGCGGCGAGTGGGACGGTGAGCTGATCTTCGCGGCCGACGATGGCCGCCGGCAGGGCGTGCTCGGCCGCAATGTCGAAGACATCTATCGTCTCGGGCCGCAGGTCATCGCGCTGGTCGGTCTTGCGCACATGGGATCCAACGAGGGCGTCGTGTACCGCCTGCGCCAAGCCGGCAGCGGCGAGTGGACCGCCGAGCCCTGGCTGCAGCTGCCCGGCGCGCCCTACAGCTCCTGGCCGGTCGACACGGGCGAGATCCTGGTCAACACGCACGGCGGCGGCACGATCCTGATCGCCGCAGACGGCAGCATGCGCATGGCGCCCTGCCTCGACCCACCGCCGATCGAGGAAACCCGCCAGCGCTGACGGCACGTGGCACTTGATCGGCGCGCCCTCGCCGACCAGCATCGGCGGTTCGGACTCAGGAGAACGACCGATGCTTCGACACCTGCTCACCCTCGGCCTGCTGGCCGCCGCCCTGCCCGCGCTGGCTGAAACGCCGACCAAGCAGCCTTTCAGCGTCGAGCGCAGCTGGGAGATCCAGCGCCTTGGCGCGCCGACGATCTCGCCCGACGGCAGCCGCATCGTCGCCCCGGTGACGCGCTTCGTGATGTCGGAAGACCGCGGCTATACCGATCTGTGGATCTGGAACGCCGACGGCAGCGGTGAGCGTCGCTTCACCACCCACACCAGCAACGAGGGCTCGGCGGTGTTCAGCCCGGACGGCCGTCAGCTTGCCTTCGTCGCCCAGCGCGAGGACGACAAGGCGCCGCAGCTGTACGTGATGCCGATCGACGGCGGTGAGGCCACGCGGCTGACCACGCTCGCCACCGGCGTGCAGAGCCCGAAGTGGTTCGCTGACGGCACAAAGCTGGCCTTCGTCTCGCGTGTGTTCACCGACCTGCCGCTGGCCGAGCAGAACAAGCGCTTGGAAGAGCGCAGCACCAGCAAGATGACCGGCCGCGTCTTCGAGGGCTCGGTCACCGCCTGGGACCAGTACCTCGACGAGCGCGAGTTCCATGTCTTTGCGGTGCCAACAGCCGGCGGCGAAGTGCAGGCCTTGACCCAGCCCACGGGCTTCAGCCTGCCGCGCGGCTCGGTGATGGGCACCGACGCGCTGTTCGCGCTGTCACCCGACGGCCGCGAGCTGGCCTTCGTGGCCGACTCCGACCCCGCACCGAACCGCAGCAACAACGATGTGTTCACGGTTGCGATCGGCGATGCGGAAGCGCGCAACCTCACCGCCGACAACCCGGCAAACGACGGCAGCCCGGCCTACAGCCCGGACGGCCGTTATCTCAGCTACAGCCAGCAGCGCATCAAGGGCTTCTACGCCGACCGCATGCGCCTGACGCTGCGTGACCGCCGCAGCGGCGACACCCGCGAGCTGTACCCGGACTTCGACCGCAGCATCAGCGGCGCGCTGTGGGCGGACAACAGCCAGCGCCTCTACGCCTCGATCGATGACGCCGGCACCGAGCGCGTGTACGAGCTGCCGCTGCAGGGCGCACCGCGTGCGCTAACCGGAGTGGAATCGGTCGGCTCGCTGGCCCTGTCGAAGTCCGGCCGCTTGGTCGGCCTGCGTCAGACCTTCATCGAGCCGCCGACCCTGGTCGCCATCGACACCCGCCGCGGCAGCACCACCAAGCTGTCGACCATCAACGACGCCCTGCTGGCCGGCACCGACTTCGGCACCTATGAGTCGATCACCTACACGGGCGCCAACGGCGCCGAGATACAGATGTGGGTGAACTACCCGCCCGGCTTCGACAAGACGAAGAAGTACCCCTTCTTCATGCTGATCCACGGCGGCCCGCACAACGCCATCACCAACGGCATGGCCTTCCGCTGGAACGCGCAGGTGTTCGGCAGCTGGGGCTACGTCACCGCCTGGCCGAACTTCCACGGCAGCTCGGGCTTCGGCCAGGACTTCGCCGACTCGATCAACCCCAACTGGGCCGACAAGCCCTACGAGGACGTGATCAAGGCCGCCCAGTGGTTCGCCCAGCAGCCGTGGATCGACACCGAACGCATGGTCGCCGGCGGCGGCAGCTACGGCGGCTACCTCACCAGCCTGATCCTGGGCCGCGAACACCCCTTCCGCGCCCTGGTCGCGCATGCGGCGGTCTACAACCTCTACACCCAGTACGGCGCCGACTTCGCCACCGAGATGCCGCGCTTTGGCGGCTTCTGGGAAGACGCCAACCGCGCTGTGATCGAGAAGACCTCACCGCACTACCACGCGGCGAACTTCAAGACGCCGACGCTGGTGGTGCACGGCCAGAATGATCTGCGGGTGCCGGTGAACCACGGGGTGGAGCTTTACCAGACCTTGTTGATGAAAGGCGTACCGACGCGGTATGTGTACTACCCGAATGAGAACCACTGGATCTTGAAGCCGCAGAACTCGGTGTTCTGGTACCAGCAGGTGAAGCGCTGGTTTGAGGAGCAGGGGGGGTTGGGGGAGTAGGGTCGGATTGGCCCCGCCGGCTGGGTTTTGTCGGTCGGCGGGGTTTGGGGCTTGATCGAAAGCCTCGAACCGGGGACGGACGCCGTGCACGACGCCCGCGCTCAGACGCGATTCTCGATTGAGTCCGGTGGTTGGGTGAGGTAACGTCCGTCCAGCGTTTCGGGAGTGGCGCGCTTGGACGACCTGATTAGGCGGGAGATTATCGCGGTCAAAAGCCGCAGGAGCTTAAATGCGCTTGTGGTTCTTTGGGTTGGGACCATGCGCGCCTGAGTTATGCGAGAAATAAGGCGTCACCCTGACGCCAACATTGAGTTAAGTAAGTTTTCACAAAGGAGTTCATCGTATGTCCAAAGACAAGAAGCCCACGTTACCGTCACCGAAGCCACCTCCTCCGCCTCCCGGCAGAAGGAGCCATGACCCAGGTGGCGGAGGCGGCAGCGCAACGGGGAGCGTCCCGACTACAAGCACCGGCCCGAGGAGTCCCACAAGACAGGACAAGAAGTGAAGCTCGCTCAAGCACAAGAAGCACACTACAGCCACTCGGGCTCAGCAAGCGCCATTACGCGCCAGAGTGCCTTTGCTGGCATTGCCATCGTTTGGCTGTTCAACTCCAGTGGTGATGGGACACCGCAAATCTCCCTCCCGCCTGTTTTGTTGCTCACTACGCTCCTGCTTGTTGTCACCCTTGTGCTCGATCTACTTCAGTACGTCATTGCAACGCTTGTTTGGAGCAATTTTGCACGACGAATTGAACGCGTTCAGAAGCACCAACCGCCAGAAAAGCGAGAACTTCCTGCCAGTCCCTACTTCAATTGGCCATCCATCGCGTGCTTCTGGGGCAAGATCATTGCTTTGCTTGCCGCGTACATAATGCTAGGGTCTTTTTTGTGGCCGCATGTTGGTTTCGCCGGTGAAATCTAAATCGATCCACCCAATTTAAGCAGCCGAGAAACCGACTGCGAACACGATTGAATATGGGTTCAGGCTCATTCTCACCGCGACTGCCAATGAATGTGACCTCATTCCTCTATTCGTCCCTGAGGATTATGCAAGGTGATAAATGCTGCGCTCAACGGATCACTTTTCAGAAGGGACCCCTGAAGCTGAGCTTTCGCAAGTGATAAATCGCCGCCCTAGAGGATCATAGCCGTGGACAAAGATTCCGCAGAAGCTCAGATTGTCGAGAAGCAAAAGATTGTTGATTTCGATATAAAGGAATTCACGATCGAGCTTCTGGTGTCCAAGTATCTCGAGCGGTTGGATGAGGGGGACAACGACATATATGTTCCAGAGTATCAACGCAACTTCGTTTGGGAGGCCCCTCGTCAAGCCAAGTTTATTGAATCTGTGATCTTGGGCCTACCTATTCCATACATCTTTACTGCTGACAATGATGGTCGACTGGAAATCGTAGACGGATCACAAAGATTACGGACGCTAGCCCGCTTCTTGACCGACGACTTAAAGCTTCAGGATCTAGAGATTCTTTCAGAGCTTAACGGGTTCCGGTTTGGCGACCTGTCGAAGTCTAGACAACGAAAAATTCAGAACTCTACGATTCGCATGATCTCTCTGTCTGATAAGAGCGACGAAGACGTGCGCTTCATGATGTTTGAGCGGATAAATACCGGAAGCGTGACGCTCAAGGACATGGAGAAGAGAAAAGGCATATTCGGTGGAAAGTTCATTGACTTTGTCTATAAGGAGTGCACGAAACACGACCTGTTCATTAAGAACACAAAGTTTACAGAACGGCTTGAGAAGCGGGGGGAGCCTCAAGAACTCGTGGTAAGGTTCTTCGCCTATTCAGAGAACTACAAGAACGTTAAAAGCGGCGTTAACGACTTTCTTAATGATTTCGTGAAGGCGAAGAACAAGTCATTCAATCGCGCACAAATGAAGAAGGAGTTTGACCGCACTTTGAAATTCATCGATAGCTACATGCCAGGGAAGTTGACCAAGGGGCCAACTTCAGAGAAGACGCCTAGAATTCGTTTTGACGCACTTGCAGTAGGTGTGAACTTAGCCCTTCGGGAGAATCCGGACCTGAAACCGAAGAATCTCTCGTGGCTGGACAGCAAAGAGTTTCAAAGTCTGGTATCTGGCGGTGGGCAGAACGCGCCAAAAGCCATCGAAGCTCGTATTGAGTTCGTAAGAAATCAACTCCTCAAATGACCATGGAACCTGTTCGAGTAGATTTCGAGAAAAGGGTTTCTGAGATCGAAACCTTCTTCCATCATCTGAAGAAGATTGAGTCACTCAAGGAGTCTAAGCTCGCTGGATCCAAGCGGTCCCAAGCTGAAGCAACTAGGCTGACGGAACTTGAGAAGATCCTAAAGGCCAATGCATTTCTTCTACTCTACAACCTGATCGAATCTACGATTCGCCAGGCGCTCATAGCAACCACTGACCATATCGCAGCGCAGAGACTTACCTATTCGAAGGTGAAGAATCAGATTCAGAAGCTTTGGATCAAGACGAAGCACAAGAACTTCCAAAGTCTAAGTACGGCTAGCATCTTCTCTATTCTTGAGACCTTGCCGGACGAGATCGTGGAACTATCGTTCGAAGAGAAGCTTGCCAGCGGCGGAAACCTAGATGCCCGCAAGATCAGAGAGCTGGCCGAGCAGTATGGATTCTCTTCTTCACTTCATCATCGAGCAAGGGACGGAGTTTCACTATTTCAGATCAAGAAGCGCCGAAACGACCTCGCTCATGGCTTGGCTTCTTTTGCGGAGTGTGGCCGCCAGTACTCAATTCAGGATGTGGTTGCCATGAAACAAGAAACCATAGTCTACTTGCGCTCCATAATTAGGAATCTCACAAGCTATCTTCAAGAAAATCAGTTTCAGGTTTAGTTGAGAATATGGGCTCACCCAGGAATCCGGAGCCAGGTCTTTTTTTGCAGTGGGAAACGGGGTCGGGAAAGGGGGTCGGGTTCCTTTTCCAACGCAGTAAGTCAACCTGACCCCATTCCCTCATTAGCGCATTAGGCGACAGAGCTGAGCGCCCGTCAGTCGCAAGCAGCTGAGTTTGCATGTGGTTTCAACGGCCGGGCGCCGAGGCGCACCGGTTAAACGACCGATTACGAGTCAGTCTGTCGCCTACTTTGAGTTTGGCATTAGGAGAGATTCTTGACCAATCCTCAATTCGACCTTCTCAATGTTCTCCCCGTGAGAACCCGCACCCCTACGCAGCGCGAAATAGCAATAGCGAGCGCGGGAGGTCCGCAGCCAGAAAATAGTCGGGAATACACGAACGAAATCGATATGGTCAAAGCGATAATCGACGGAGAGGGACTAGGAAGCGCCAAGTTAGCCCTAGAGGATGCCCTTCAATCTTCTACTACGTATAAAGAATGGCAGCGGGCGATGCCCGGCTTGAAAGATGTGCCTAATATTCATGGCTTCAGAACGAAGCCAAAACACAAGAACAATATATCGTTGGTGAATATGGAGATTGAGACGGTCGGTGGTTTTCTGCCAAAGGATCAGATCCTCTACCGCGGGGGCGTTTTTTTTCCCAATGACTCATTAACTAATGATGGCCCAATATCGGCAACAACAATGCCATGTGTTGCTCGTTGGCATGCAATCGAAGTCTCAGGAAGCATCGCCATACTGAGAATCGCAGAACACCATAAGGTGAAGGCATTTGCCTTCAAAACTAGGGGCAATCAAAGACTGACCCATGAATTTGAGGTTCTTGTTCAGAACGGGGTGAAGCTCAACTATCAAAATTCGCTTCACCACAACGGCATGATGATATATCAATATGATGTCTATCTTGCCTAAGGAACCTCTAAACTACGCGCCCATTTTAGCCTTGCGAGGCTCGCGGGGCCATTTTTCGCGTCACTCGCCCGATAACGGGATCGATAACGGGGTCAGGTTCGATAACGGGGTCAGGTTCACTTTCTCCACAATAGATAATGAACCTGACTCCATTCCCGTAGACAACTTCCTGCCTCGGCACCCATACGAACCCCACGGGCTTTAGTGCATGTTCGGGACTCTATCTTGCGTCATTTTGTGGCTCTGCTTGATGCTACCTTGGGGAGCGCTCGCACAGGAGCGCAATACTCCTGACGCTTCGTGCTCCTGGGCCGGAGGAGTTCATTCTGCGGAGTGGATCTCGTCTGCGCAGCGGAAATGGGGTCAGGTTCACTTTCTCCGCCATTGCTGGTGCGCCCGATCCGATTCCCCCTGAAACGGATTAGGCAGCGCAACGTTCACGAGTCACAGCTCGTAGTTCCGGGGCCACCATTGCGCCGCCCGTGTCAACAGGGCCGACAAAACTCCTCCCGTGTTCCGGG
>CAZPHV010000084.1:0-18934 GCA_964586455.1 uncultured Aquimonas sp. | reverse complement strand
CTTGCCGTGACGCAGAAAAACTGGGGAGACCTCAGGCCAGGGCCCACCCTATGTGGAGCAGCGCAGACGTGGCGCGACACGGCGTTGCAGGGCGACCGAGGAGGGCCGCGGACCGTTCGTGTGTCGCCAACAGCAATCGCAGCGCGGCGCGGAGCCGAGCCGAGCGGCCCTTCGGCCCTGCACTCACAAAAAGGCCGCCACGACCGGAGTCGTGGCGGCCAAGCGCGGCCTGATGGATTCGGCACTCAGGCCGCCAAGGTTCAGCTGCCGCGTACGTTCAGCTCACGGGCATCGACGCTGCGCACGCCGCGGGTGGCTTCGGCGATACGGATGGCTTCGGCACGCGCTTCGGTCGACTCGACGGTGCCGCGCAGGTGCACGACGTTGTTCTTGGTCTCGACCGTGATGTCGGTGCCCGGCACGCTGCGCTCCGCTACCAGCTGCGACTTGACCTTGGTGGTGATCCAGGCGTCGTCGATGACTTCGCCGGTGTCGCTCATGGCCGAGCGAACTTCACCGGAGGCGGTGGCGGTGTTGGCGGCCTGGCGCGCCTGGGTGCCCTGCGCTGCGACGACCAGACGGTTGTCCACGGCGACCACACCGGAGGCACTGCGAGCCAGATCGGTCGCGGCCTGCTTGGCAGCCGCGCTGTCAGCGCCGCCGCTCAAGGTGACCTGACCGCGCACGGTGTCGACATTGATGTCGAAGCCCTTGGTGCGCTCGTCGGCCAGCAGCTTGGTCTTGATGCTGGCGGTAATGCTGGCGTCATCAATGGTCTGGCCGGCCGTGCGCTGCGGCGCCGGGTCGGTGGCATAGGCAGTCAGCGGCAGGGTGGCGGTGGCCAGCACGGCGGCGACCGAAGCGGCGATCAGGGAGGACTTGAGAGTGTTCATGGGGGCGATCCTTTGGGGAGGTGTAAGAGGGGACTTCGAGCGGTCATCGGAGACCGCTGGAACCCCTGCGCAGGGGTGCGCAGCGAGGGGGCTGAGAGGGTTCCGACTCAGGCGTTGAAGCTCTGTTTGAGTGCGCGCATCTCGTCGTGGCACGCACGCACCTGCGGGGCATGGGCCTGCAGCAGGGCCTTGATCGAGGGGTCGGTGACTTCAGTCAGCGCTTCCTGGAAGTGCTTGAGCAGGCGGTCTTCGGTTTCTTCCAGCTGGGAGACGTAGACCTTGTCTTCGTTGCTGCTGAACTTGGCGCGCAGATCAGCGTAGGTCTGGCGCAGCGTGCCGGCGAAGGTGCCCTCGCTCGGGGCTTCCTGCTGGTCGATACGCAGCTGGGCGCGCAGCGCACTCGCCACTTTCTGCTTGTGCTCACGCATGCGGCTGAACACGTTGCGCAGCTGCGGGTTCTGAGTCTTGTCCATGGCCTCGCCGTAGAACTCGGCGCCGTCGTTGGCGATGCGCACCAGGTCCTGCACGGTGTCGGCATGGGTCATCGAAGTGCTCATAGGGTGTGCTCCTTGCAATGTGGGAATCGAATGGGGGCGATCCGGACTCCCGTGACCGGGGGAGGGGGCGGTGGAGTCCGGACCGCGGCGCCCACTTTCCCTCTTCCAGTAAGCGTGCCAACTCCCAAAGGCGAGCTAGATCAATGGCTTGCGGCCGACTGCCGTGAAGCTCAGCGGTGATCTCCGTGCAGAACGAAAGAGGTCGGCGTGCGCCCTGCATGACCCGGACCGGGTGATCTGTCCGCGCGCTGAACAAAACCGGCGGGCAGACGCGGGCGCGGCCAACGGGCATGATTCGCAGCCTTCCGATACCGATGCGCTGCGCGCGAGGACCCACCCGATGGAGACATGGCGAAGCGCAGCTCAGGCGCCGCTGGTGCTGGTGGTTGACGACCAGCAGGCGAATATCCAGCTGATGGGCCGGGTGCTCGGCGCCGCCGGCTTCGACGTGATGCCGGCCCTGGGCGGCGAGCAGGCTCTGCAGCGCGTGCGCGCGCAGCCGCCGGACGCCATCCTGCTGGACATGCGCATGCCCGGCATGGATGGCTTCGGCGTGCTCGAACGCCTGAAGCACGACCCCGAGCTGGCCGACATCCCGGTGCTGTTCGTCACTGCCGAACACGATCGCGAGTGCGTGGTGCAGGCGCTGGAGGCTGGCGCCGCCGACTACCTCACCAAGCCCTTCGTGGCGGAAGAGCTGGTCGCGCGCGTGCGCGCGCACGCCGAGGCCAAGCAGCTGCGTGATCGCCTGCGGCGGGCCATTCGCGAGCGTGAGGAAACCAGCAGCATGGTCGCGCACGACCTGAAGAACCCGCTGTTCACGATTGCGCTCAAGGCCGGCGTGATCCGCGAGCAGGCCGACGACCCCGAGCGCGTGCGTGAGCTTGCCAGCCGCATCGAAGTGGCGGCGCAGCGGACCATGGAGTTCGTGTCCAACTACCTCGAACGCCGTGCCGAGGTCGAACTGCGCCGTGACTACCAGCCCTCAGTCTGCGACTGCGCGAGCCTGTTGACCGTACTCGAGCGCGAGTTCGACACGGTGCTGCTGCACAAGCAGCAGCGGCTGGTGCGCGAGGTGCAGGATCTGGATCCGGTACTGGCCGACGTCGAAGCCGTAGGCCTGGTGCTGCGCAACCTGCTGTCGAATGCCAGCAAGTACTCGCCGCCCGGCAGCACGATCACCTTGGCCTGCCGGCGCGGCAAGCCCGGTCACCTGCAGATCGCGGTGCTCGATGAGGGCCCCGGCATTTCCGCTGAAGATCGACCCAAGCTGTTCCAGCGTTTCATGCGGCTGAACCATCGACCCACCGGCGGTGAGAGCTCGACGGGCCTCGGCCTTGCGGATGCTCTGAAAGAGGCACGCTGGATGGGGGGCGAGCTGTGGCACGAAGAAGCCCCCGGTGGCGGCGCCTCGTTCGTGCTTGAACTGCCGCTGGCGCCGGTGGTTTGAGGCAGGGAGTCGGGAGTCGAAGCCTGCGCGGAACGGATCCGTGGCGCGCTGAGTTGGCCGGACCACGCGCCGCCTCCTGTGGG
This sequence comes from uncultured Aquimonas sp., assembly GCA_964586455.1. Lineage (GTDB taxonomy): Bacteria > Pseudomonadota > Gammaproteobacteria > Xanthomonadales > Xanthomonadaceae > Aquimonas. The sequence continues at coordinate 15,951 of CAZPHV010000084.1, read as the reverse complement.
CCAAGTTCGGACGTGCAGTGCGCGCCGGGCTGGGATTCGGCACTCGCGATCCCGGCGTTTTGCATCCTCGCGCCCCGCAGTCTGCACGAGGGCGGCGCGGCCGATTTCAAGAATGCGTCTGCAAGTGTCTGATTCTGAATTGAATGATGACTTGGCACGGAGCGTGGAGGAGGAGTGATGCGCGAATGGCGCACCCCATTCCAAGGAGATTCCCCCATGCTGCATTACGCCGTCGTCTTCCTTGTCATCGCCCTGATCGCTGCCGTGCTCGGCTTCGGTGGCATCGCGGGTGCTTCCGCGGGCATTGCCAAGATCCTGTTCCTCGTGTTCCTGGTGTTGTTCGTGGTCTCGCTGGTGATGGGCCGTCGTCCGAGGGCCTGATTGCCGCCACCGCCACACAACACCTGCCCGGGGCCACGCGGCCCCGGGTTTCTGTCGTGCCGCATCTGCCCGTTCCGGACGCGCGACTCAGGCCCGGCTTGGCCGAAGACATCGAACCACGCGTGCGCAGGTGCGCGGGGGTGAGCGGGAACGGCTCAGGCCTGCGACTCCAGCTCTTGCCAGTCGTTTCCGTCCTCCCGCCCCATCGCTCCGCCTGCGTTGGCGTTCGTGCCTGCTCTGCGGCCGGAACGAAGCGTCAGGGTCTGGAGGCACAGCAGCTCTTGCCGGGCGTTGAGGTGACGGCATCACCGACCGTATAGCCCGCGTCCTCGATCACCTGCCGGACCGCGGAAGCGTCCGAGGTTCCCGTGATGAGGACGGTGCCGCTGTTCAGATCCACCTCGGCTGCGCCGCCGAGTGTTGCCACGGCGTTCTTGATGGCCTGTTCGCAGTGCGCGCAGGTCATGCCGTGAACGTTGAGCTTCATATCTTTCTCCGATCCGGTTGATCCGGTAGGGCTGAGCCTCGGGCTTGACCCCATGGCAAGGTCAACAGGCGCTTGCGATAGGGTCGAGCCGCGTTCAGCCTCGAGCCCCTTGACCCTCCCAAGGTGGGAAGGATCAGGCTTGGGCCCTCACCTTGCGAGAGTCCTCCCATGACCCCCAACAGTTCTCCCGACCCTGCGCTTCGAGTTCCGATCCAAGGGATGACCTGCGCGTCCTGCGCCGGCCGGGTCGAGCGCGCCCTGCAGAAGCTCCCCGGCGTCCACGAAGCGGTGGTGAACCTGGCCACGGAGACCGCATCGATCAGCGGCGACGCACTGCCCGCAGTCGCCGACATCATCGCCGCCGTCGAGGCGGCGGGCTACCACGTCGGCACCGTCGAATCGGAGTTGTCGATCGCAGGCATGACCTGCGCGTCCTGTGTCGGTCGCGTGGAGCGCGCACTGAAGAACGTACCGGGGGTGGTCGATGCGTCGGTCAACCTCGCCACCGAGCGCGCCCGGGTGCGTACCGCCGGCGAGCCCGACCTCGAACGACTGCTCGCGGCGGTCGAAGCGGCGGGTTACACGGCGCAGCAACTGCGAGCGAACGATTCCGGAGTCGACGAGCGCGCTGCCGGGTCCAGCCAAGCAACACGCTCACACGAAGCGCGTCATGTACTGATTGCCGCAGTACTGACCGTGCCGCAGGTGCTGCCGATGATCGGCATGCTGTTCGGCCAGCACTGGATGCTGCCGGGCTGGATGCAGCTGCTGCTCGCCACCCCGGTCCAGTTCTGGCTTGGCGCGCGCTTCTACCGCGCTGCCTGGAAGGCCGTTCGCGCGCGGACCGGCAACATGGACCTGCTGGTGGCGCTGGGCACCTCCGCCGCGTATGGCCTCAGCGTCTACCACCTGCTGCGAGCGGGCTCCCACCACGGCGTAACGGATCTCTACTTCGAGGCATCCGCTGCGATCATCACCCTGATCCTGCTCGGCAAGTTTCTGGAAGCACGCGCCAAGCGCCAGACCACCGAGGCCATCCGCGCGCTGCAGGCTTTGAAACCCTCGACCGCGCGGGTGCGAAAAGCGTCGGGCGACGTCGACGTGCCGATCGAGCATGTCCAGGTCGGCGACCTTGTCGTGGTGCGTCCCGGCGAGCGCTTTCCGGTCGACGGAGAAGTGCGCGAAGGCCGTACCCATGCCGACGAATCCCTGATCACCGGTGAGTCCGTCCCGGTCGCGAAGGACCCTGGCGACCGCATTACCGGCGGTGCGGTCAATGGCGAAGGTGTCGTACTCGTCGAGACGCTCGCGATCGGCAGCGAAACCGCGCTGGCCCGGATCATCCGGCTGGTCGAGGATGCGCAGGCGAAGAAGGCGCCGATCCAGAAGGCGGTGGATCGGGTCAGCGCGATCTTCGTGCCGGTCGTGGTCGTGATCGCGCTCGTCACGCTGCTGGCCTGGGGCTTTGCCACCGCAGACTGGAGTGCGGCCATCCTCAACGCGGTCGCCGTATTGGTCATCGCCTGTCCGTGTGCGCTGGGGCTGGCCACACCCACGGCGATCATGGCCGGTACCGGAGTCGCAGCGCGTTACGGCATCCTGATCAAGGATGCCGAAGCCCTCGAGCTTGCGCACAAGGTCCGCATCGTCGCGTTCGACAAGACCGGCACCCTGACCGCCGGCGAGCCGCGCATGGTTGAGGCGATCTCCGTTGCAGGCGATCGTGACGCGCTGATCGCCCTGGCTGCCGCATTGCAGGGCGGCAGTGAGCATCCGCTGGCGCGCGCGGTGTTGCGTGAAGTGACGCAGGCTGCGAACGCATCGGACGTGCGCGCGCTGCCCGGCCGCGGCCTGTCCGGTGTCGTCGACGGTCGACAGCTCTGGCTGGGCAATGCGGCGCTGATGCGCGAGGTTGGCGTCGACATCGGTGGCCTTGAAGGTCGGTCGGCGGAACGTGCTGGTCACGGCCACACGATGGCGTGGCTTGCGGAAAAGGTCGGCGAGTCGATGCAGCTGCAGGGCCTGCTCGCATTCCGCGACGAGCCGCGCGCAGGCGCCGCAGCCGCCGTCCGGCGCCTGCAGCAGTTGGGCATCAGGACGGTGATGATCTCGGGTGACAACGAAGGTGCCGCGCGCAGCATCGCGGCTGCGCTCGGCATCGACGAGGTGCATGCCGATGTGCGACCCGAGCAGAAGGTCGAGGTCGTTCGCGCGCTGAAGTCGCAGGGTGTGCTCGCGATGGTCGGTGACGGCATCAATGACGCGCCAGCGCTCGCGGCGAGCGATGTCGGCATTGCAATGGGGTCCGGCACCGATGTCGCCATGCACGCCGCCGCCATCACGCTGATGCGGTCTGAGCTCACGCTGGTCGCCGATGCCCTCGATGTGTCCCGCCGCACCACCCGCAAGATCCACCAGAATCTGTTCTGGGCCTTTGCCTACAACGTGGTCGGGATACCGTTGGCTGCGTTCGGCCTGCTCAATCCCGTCTTTGCAGGTGCCGCGATGGCGTTCTCGTCCTTGAGCGTGCTGGGCAACACCTTGCTGCTGAAGCGCTGGCGACCCGCCAGCCGGCAGTCGCTGCGGGAGGACGAAGATGGCGTTTGATCCATCGCGACCGGAGCTCAGCGAGGCTCGAAGTCAGGGGCTGCACAACATCGGCGAGGCCGCCAGCCTCTCCGGTGTTTCACCCAAGATGATCCGGCACTACGAAACCCTCGGGATCGTTCCCGAGGCCGCGCGGACCGCTGCCGGCTACCGCCTCTACAGCGACGCGGATGTGCACCGGCTTCGCTTCATCAAGCGCGCACGGGTGCTCGGCTTTTCGATGAAGCAGATCGAGAAACTGCTGCAGCTGTGGTCCGATCGATCGCGCGCCAGCCTGGAGGTCAAGCGACTCGCCCTGCAGCACGCCGACGAGCTGGGCGCGCGGATCGCGGAAATGCAGGCGATGCAGCGCAGCCTGCAGCACCTGGCAGGGCAGTGCCGTGGCGACCAGCGGCCGGACTGCCCGATCCTCGATGACCTGAGCGGAGCGCCGCAGGACGCTCCCCGGCCCAAGGGCGCTGGCCGCACGCGTCCGTCGAGCATCTGACAAGCGGCCCTGGCCCCGCCTCGATGGTAGCCATGCCTCCCTGACTTCTCCAACGTCCTGCACAGCGAATACCCCAATGCCTCCCCGCATCACTTCCATCGCTACCGCCGCGCTCGCTCTGCTGCTGTCTGGATGCGCCAGCGTGCCGCTCGATGCCGGGCGCGCTGCCGTCGCCGATCGTCTGTCGCAGCCGCTTGGCGACAACATCGAGCTCGCCGGCCCAGGCCCCGGCGAGCTCGATGACGCGATCCGCGCGCGCATCGCCGAACCGCTGAGCCCCGAGGCTGCAGTCGAACTCGCGCTGCTGATGAGCCCGCGGATCAAGGGCCAGCTCGCCGAACTCGGCGTGGCCGCCGCGGATCTGTTCGAGTCGCGCCGGCCGCGCAACCCCTCGCTGTCGGCCGGGCGCATCGGCGGGGAAACCACCTATGGCCTGCACCTCGCGTTGGCCGACCTGCTGACCCTGCCGGCACGCCGCGGCATCGCCGCCGCACAGTGGGAGGCCGCGACCGCCGACGTCGCCGCAGCCCTGCTCGACGAGGCCAGCGCGGTGCGTCGGGCCTACTTCGACTACCAGGCGGCCGAACAGATCGCCGCGATGCGCGCCGCAGTGGCCGAGGCGGCCGACATCTCGGCGGAGATGGCGCGGCGCTTTCACGCCGCCGGCAACATCAGCGCATTGCAGCTCGCCCGTGAACAGGCGAATGCCACCACCGCTGCGACCGAGGCCGCGCGGGCGCGGGTCGAGCGGCTGGCGATGCGGATGGCATTGGCCGAACGGCTGGGCCTGGCGGGGCGCAGCAACCGCTGGCGCCTGCCCGAGCGCCTGCCGCTGCCCCCTGTGGAACAGCCTGCGGTCGAGACTCTGCTCGCGCATGCCGCCGAACAGCGTGCCGATCTCGCCGCCGCGCTGGCCCGGCTCGATGCCGGCGAACGCGGCGCCGTGCTGTCGCGACGGCTGGGCTGGCTGGGCGAACTCGAACTCGGCATCGAGCACGAGCGGCACGGCGCCGAGCGCAATACCGGCGGGGACATCAAGTTCGAGCTGCCGTTGTTCCACCGAGGCCAGGCGCGCGTCGCGCGCGCCGACGCCGCACGCGAGGCCGCATTGCAGCGCGCTGAATTGATCGCGCTTGAGATCGAACGCGACGTGCGCACCGGGGTCGCGCGGTTGGCGACCTTGCGCGAAATCATCGATGCCTACCGCGAGGCCTTGATCCCGCAGCGCGAGGCGATCGTCGCGCGTGAGCTCGAGCGCTACAACTTCATGCTGATCGGCGTGTTCGAGCTGCTCGAAGCCAAGCGCAGCGAGTACGACGCCTATCAGGGCTATCTCGAAGCGATCCGGGACTACTGGCTGGCACACGCCGAGCTGTCCCGCGCGGTCGGCGGGCGGCTGCCGAACGAGCCCGTGGCGTCGGAATTTGCGCCGAGCGCCGAGGACATCCTGCAGCCAGCGGCCGCTGAGCATGACCCCCATCAGCACCACTGATCGCGCGATCCGGCCCCTGCCGGGGCCCGCACCGTGCGACGCAGGCGTCGCACCGCCATCGAACAACCGGAGATCTCACGCATGAAGATTACTCGCCGAAACGTTCTGCTTGGCGCCGGTGCCGCCGCGCTCGCGCCAGCGATCACGCGCGCGCAGCCGCAGCTGCAGTCGCATGTCCATGCCGAGCCGACAGCCGAGGCGGCGCCCAGCGGCGCCGGCTACACCCCGGTGCGCACGCTCAATGGCTGGACCCTGCCGCCGCGCATCAACAACGGCGTGAAGGAGTACCACTTGGTGGCCGAGGAGATCGAACACGAGTTCGCGCCCGGTTCGAAGGCGATCTGCTGGGGCTACAACGGCACCACCCCGGGGCCGACGATCGAGGCCGTCGAAGGCGACCGCGTGCGCATTTTTGTCACCAACCGGCTGCCCGAGCACACCACGATCCACTGGCACGGCCTGCTGCTGCCCTCGGGCATGGACGGCGTCGGCGGGCTGACCCAGCCGCATATCGGTCCCGGCGAAACCTTCGTCTACGAGTTCACGCTGCGCCAGCACGGCACCCACATGTACCACCCGCATGCCGACGAGATGGTGCAGATGGCGATGGGCATGATGGGTCTCTTCATCATTCATCCGAAGGCCGGCGAGGCGGTGCGCATTGATCGCGACTACGCGCTGATCCTGCACAACTGGGCGCTGCACCCGGGCACCTCGCGGCCGGATCCTTCCGTGATGCAGGACTTCGACCTGTGGACCTTCAATTCCAAGGTGTTCCCCGCCATCGAGAGTCTGGTCGCCCGGAGTGGTGAACGGGTGCGGGTGCGAGTCGGCAACCTGTCGATGTGGAATCACCCGATCCACATGCACGGCGTGCAGTTCCTGGTCACCGGTGGCGACGGCGGCCGCTGGCCGCGCAATCAGTGGCGCTCGGAAGTCACCGAGATCATTGGCGTCGGCCAGATGCGCGATTTCGAGTTCGTCGCGGTGCCGGGCGACTGGGCCTTCCACTGCCACATGGCGCATCACGTGATGGGGCCGATGGGCCATGAAATCCCGAATACTCTCGGCGTCGACCAGTCAGGCATCGAGCAGCGCATCCGGCGCATGCTGCCGGGCTATATGGCGATGGGAGAGTCCGGCATGGCCGAGCACCAGGACCATGTCGATGCCGGCCACATGCCGGGCCCTGAGAACACCCTGGCGATGATGGCCGGCAAGGGCCCGTTCGGGAACATCGAGATGGGCGGCATGTTCACCGTGATCAAGGTGCGCGACGACCAGCCCCGCGGTGACTACCGCGACCCGGGCTGGTACCGGCACCCCGAAGGTACGGTGGCGCACCGGGTCAGCACCGATCCGTCGTTCGGTGAGCCGGAGCGTCGCGGCACGCTCGCGGGTGAAGCAAGCCAGGGGTTGCCGCGCGCCAAGCGCGGCGATGCTCATGGGAACCACTGACGCGGCGGCTGGCGACGGCAAGCATCGCGGTCGTTCTCATGGCCGCCGGACAGGCCGCCCCGCAGAGCGCTCAGCGCTCGATGATCTGCGCCCATGGTCGCAACGATTCGCTATGGCCCAGCACGATCTTGAAGCAGACCAGCAAGGGCATCGCCAGCAGCAGGCCAAGCACGCCCCACAGCCAACCCCAGAACAGCAGCCACAGCACGATCACCACCGGGTTCAGCGAGAAGTTGCGGCCCAGCAGCAGGGGCGTCAGCAGCTGGCTTTCCAGGGTGTTCAAGGCGAGATAGGCGGCGGCCGGCAGCAGGGCAGTGCCGAGGCTGTCGAACTGCAGTATGCCAACCGCGACCAGCACCATCGCGCCGACCAGCGGGCCCAGGTAGGGGATGAAGTTGAGCAGGGTCGCCATCAGCCCCCACAGCAGCGCGTCGCGCACACCGAGCAGGTGCAGCGCAGCGGCGGTGGCGGCGCCGAGCAGGATGTTCACAAGGGTTACGGTGCCGACGTAGCGGCTGATGTCGCTCTGGACCGAGCGCACGATCGCGACGGTGGTGCGTTTCTCGCGCAAGGTTGGGGCAATGGTGACGGCGCGTCGAAACAGGCCTTCGCCGAACACCAGAAACAGATACACCAGCACCAGGGTGCTGCCGGCTGAGGCTGCGATCAGCAGAATCCCACCGAAGCGCTCTCCGAAACTGGCGCGCGAACTCACCATTTCGACCTTGCGTGGCCCGGAGTCGGCGCCGATCGAGTCGATCGCCTGCAGGGCTTCAGTGACCTTGCCCGCCGCGAGCAGGGGCTGGAGCATGCGCTGGCCGCGACTGCGCAACGCGTCGATCATTCGCGGTGACTGCTCGACCGCCGCCAGCGCGGGTGTGTGCACGGCATAGCCGATCGCGCCGAGGCTGGCGATCAGGCTGCCGAGGACCAGGCCTGCGGCCAGCGAACGCGGAAGCCCCACGCCTGCCATCCAGCGCACGGCGGGGTTAAGAAGAAGGGCGAGAAATCCACCGAGCAGCACCGGCAGCAGGATCGGCGCGGCGAAATCGATCGCCACACCCACCGCAAGTGCGGCGAGCACGACCAGCGCAAGCCGGCTGTAGCGGGCAGAGCTCAGGCCGCGATTGGCGCTTCGTTCTGCTGCAGTTTGGGGCTCAGCCGCCGCATCGGCGGGCTCACTCATGTGTCGCCATGTCCACTGGATTCAGCGCGACTTGCGTCGGCTGATCCGCGCTCGCGGGCGGTTGTCGCCAGCGCACGTTCCAGCAGAGGGATCACGACGCCCCAGGGCAGGGCGCTGAGCCAGGCGATGGACAGACCGGATCTCGCGACCGGACGACGGTCGAGATCGCGCTCCACCGCCGCACCGATCAGGGCGCCACCGCCGATCCATAGCCAGGGCCAGAGCGCCCGTACGCGCGCACTGAAATCCTGCGCACGCGCATGACCGCGCAGGCGCAGGGCCTGCACTTGCACGGTCTGGGCAGCCACTTTCGCGCGGCGTCGACTCAAGCTCATGGTGAACGCTCCGGCCACAGTGCAGCGAGTTGGTTGCGAGTACGCGGTAGGCCGCATTCGCGCAGATGACGGGATGCGGTGTACCAGCAGGTCCAGCTCGCGATCAGAAGCAGGGCCAGGCTGACTGCCAAGGCGGCGGGCCAGGAAAGCCCCAGCGCCAGACTCAGGGCCACGAGCAGGGCACAGGCCAGGACGACGGCGAGACCCAGCATCAGCAGACCCACCGCCGCAAGCACAGCCGCCCGCAGCAACAGAGCCATGCTCAGCTGCAGCTCGCTGCGTGCCAACGCTGCCAATGCCAGCAAAGTGGCTTGGAGATCCGCCATCAGCAGGCGCAGTGAAGCCAGCCCCAGCGATGGGTCGTTGACTTCCGCGGCTTGCGCTGCGGCCGCGGAAGTCGCCGCCCCCGGTGGCGCGGCGCGTGGAGCTGCGCCGGCCGCCTGAGTCGAGCCGATCGGGTCGGCGTTCATGCTCAGCGACGCAGCAGCCGCGAAAGCAGGAAGCCGCCGGCGGCAGCGATGCCGAGCGCGGCCAGCGGGTGTTCGCGCACGAAACCCTCCGAGCGGTGGCGCAGGTCCTGCCACTGCTGTTGGGCCTGCATCGCTGCGGCCTGCCCGGCCTCGCGCACTTCGGTGCGAGCGGCACCGAGCTCAGGCCCAGCGGCAGCTATTCCGTCGTGCAGGGCGACGCGCGCAGCGTTCTGGGCCTCGCCGACGCCGGCGGCGGCTTCGCGCGCCGCCTGCATCAGATGCTGACCGGCCGACTGCAGATGGGCACCGGTGCCCAGACCTTCATTGGTGTCCTGAATCGCGTTTTGCTTGTTGTTGGCCATGGTGATTCTCCTTGGCGTGGGGGAAGAGAGGGCGCGAAACGCGCCGGGTTCATCGCAGAGGCGCCAGCTGCAGCGCCTGCAGTTCGTCAAACGCTTGCAGATCGAGCTCACCCAGCTGAAGGCTGCGGCGATTGATGCGACTCTCCACGCGCAGCATGCGCGCCGGAGCATTGGACGAGTGCAGCAGGCCCCAAAGCACGAATTCGGCGTCGTCGCGGCTCAGCTGCCAGTGGCTGATCTCAACCACTTCGAAACGCAGTTCATGCTGCCTGCCCTGGCTGAGGGCGCGTTCGACGCGAGCCCCGAGCTGCTCGCGCAGCAGGGCGGACGTGGAACCCTCCTCGCGCTCACTGGCGGCGGTGGGGGCGCCCAGCGCCAACAGTCCGCACAGGCACATACAGAGCAGACGCAGGCTGTGCAGGACCGCCTTCATGCGCTGCCCTCCGCAGGTTCGATGATCGACCATTTGCTGGTGGTGGCGTATCCGCCGGTGGCCCGATCAGCCTCAGCCAGCGCGCTGGCGCAGGCGGTGGGCCGACGCGCCGCAGCGATCTCGGCAAAGACCCGCAGGTCGTGTTCGTTCACATCGCATAGGCAAAGGGTGGTCATGGCAGACTCCCGTGGTCCTGACTACCCCTTCGCAGGATGCGTGCCAACGACGTGCATTGTTGGTTTTTGTTTTGATTCAACAGTTTGGAGCGGCCTCCCAACGCCGGTGTCGTGGCGTCAACCGTGCAGGCAGCACGGTTACGACGCGCGCGCCCTGCGAGCTGCACGATCCGCCTGCCGTCCCGCCCCCATTTTCGCGATCTTCCTGATCCTCTTGAGGACCCACGATGTCCCGTACCACCGAGCCCAGTGCCCGTATCCTCGCGATTGACGACGAACCCGACCTGCTCGACAGCTATGCCGCCATCGTCGAAGCGCAGGGCATGCGCCTGACTCCGGCGCAGACCCTGGCGGAAGGCCTGAAGCTGGCGGCGACGCGGCCCTTTGATGTCTGCCTGCTCGACCGCAACATCGGCTACGAGCTCGGCACCGATGCGGTGCCCGAGCTGAAAAACCACGCGCCCGGCCTGCGCATCATCATGGCCACCGCCCACCGTGATACCGAAGCGGCCCTCGAGGCGCTGCGCCTTGGCGTGGACGACTACCTGGTCAAGCCCTTCTCGCCCGAGCAGCTGCGTATCGCCCTGGCCCGACAGATCGAAGCCCGACGGCTCAGTCGAAAGGTCGAAGCGCTGGAGCGCGATGTGCGCGCACAGGCGCCCGTGCCGGAGGACCTTTCGCGGCATTCGGCGCCCATGCGCGAGGCCATTGCGCTGGCGCGTCAGGTCGCGCGTACGCCGGCCAATGTGCTGATCCTTGGCGAAAGCGGCACCGGCAAGAACGTGTTCGCGCGCGCCATCCACGGCTGGAGCCCGCGTGCGGGCGCAGGCTTCGTCGCGATCAACTGCCCTTCGCTGGGCGCCGATCTGCTGGAGAACGAGCTGTTCGGCCACCGCAAGGGCGCCTATACCGGTGCCGGCGACAGCAGTGAAGGTCGGGTCGCGCTGGCCGAAGGCGGCACCCTGTTTCTGGATGAGATCGGCGATTTTCCGCTGGCCCTGCAGCCCAAGCTGCTGCGCTTTATCCAGGACAAGGAGTACGAGCGGGTCGGCGACCCGGTGACGCGTCAGGCCGACGTGCGCCTGGTCACCGCCACCAATCGCGATCTCGTGCGCCAGTGCGAGCTCGGAGAGTTCAGACAGGATCTGTACTACCGCCTCAATGTCGTGGCCATTACCCTGCCGCCGCTGCGCGAACGTCGCGAGGACGTGCTCGATCTTGCCCGCGGCTTCCTGCAGCGCTACGCGGTCGATTACGGTTGTCCGGCGCGCGCCTTCGAGCCGGGCGCCGAGCGCGCGCTCGAGTCGTACTACTGGCCGGGCAACGTGCGCGAGCTGCAGAACGTGATTGAACGGGCAGTGATTCTCTGCACCAGCGAGCGTGTGCCGGCCAGCCTGCTGACGCTCGAAGCCGGCCCCGGGTCCGTGCAGGCCGCCAGCGCCGCCGAGGAACTGCGGGTCGGTGCCGAGATCAGCCTGGAGCAGTTGGAGCGTCGCCACATCGAGGCGGTGCTGGCCCGCGCCGAAACCCTCGATGAAGCCGCACGCATTCTCGGCATCGATGCCTCGACCCTCTATCGCAAGCGCAAGGCCTACGGCCTCAACTGATCGATGCGGCAGCCAAGTCTCGCGATATCGCGGGGTTGTGCGGGGGGACATGGTTTATACGATGCGCCGTGCGCGCTGCACGGGACGCTCTGACGTGCCCTTGCACACTGCACGAGCGCGCGCCGCGATGCAGGCCTCTGCCCGCAGGCGCACGCTACTGAGGACAGTCGCATCGCTGTCCCCTTGAGTTGACGGGGGTACTGGCACGATCCCTGCTGGTCCTTGTTTACACCCATCCGCCTACGGGCTCTGCCCGTGGCCTGCTCCCGATCAAGGACGCGGCACAGCGTCCCGGCTGACAGCAGCGCGCAGTGAGCCGTGTGCGCCGCGAGGACGATTCATGAACATCCACATCCGATCGAACCCCTCCTCGAGCGCCGCGGGCCTGCGTCCGCTGCAAGCCTGGACGATCGCGGTCGCGGCAATCGCGCTGGTACTGGCCTGCGGTGCGCTGTTTCCTCCGGGTGACTGGTACGCCGCCCTGCGCAAGCCGACCTGGCAACCGCCGAACTGGGTGTTCGGGCCTGTGTGGTCGTCTCTGTATGCCTTGCTGACCATTGCCCTTGCACTGGTGCTGCAGGCACGCCGCGGGCCGCGTCGCAGCGTAGCGCTGGGCTGGTTCGGGCTGCAGCTCGTGTTGAACGCCGCCTGGACTCCGTTGTTCTTCGGACTGCAGCGCCCGGATCTCGCCTTCCTGGTGATCTGCGCGCTGTGGATCGCCCTGCTGGGCAGTATTCTCGCGGCCTTCAAGCTGCGGCCGCTGGCAGGCTGGCTGCAGGTGCCCACTTTGGCCTGGGTTTCGTTCGCACTCGTACTGAATGGCGTTATCTTCGCCTTGAACCCCGCCTGAGTCGACGCTGCGTCTGGCCGCGTTGCCGGGCCTGATCTGGACGTTCCCGATGCCCCTCTCTGCCGCTGGCGACGACACCCCCCTGATGGCCTCTGTGAGCGCCGGCCACAATTTCCAGCGCGGTCTGCTCGCGCTGTCGGTGCTGCTCATCATTGCGGCCGCGGTCTACAGCGCGGGCACCGTCGGCAAGGTGCGCAGTTCAGTCGATTGGGTGACGCATACCCTTGAGGTTCAGAGCGGGCTGCAGGGCTTGCACGTCAGCGTGCACAACGTCGAAACCTATGGCCTTCGCTATCTGCTGAGCCATCGCGATGACTACCTGCGCGCACACGCCCAAGCGGTCGAGGACGTCGAGCAGGACCTTGAGGGTTTGGGTCCGCGGCTGACCGACAATCCCGTTCAAGCCGACCGCCTGATGGAGCTGCGCGGGCTGATCCGGGCGCGCGACGAGTTCTATCGGGCCGCGGTGGGAGAAGCGCAGGTACAGGGGCTGAGCGCATCGGCCGAGCGGCTGCGCGTCGGCCGCGGTCATGAACTTCTGGAGCGGGTGCAGGGGCTGATCGACCGCATGGACCACGAAGAGTCACGCCTGTTGCGCGAACGACAGTCGGACCTCGATGCAGTGATCGTACAGAGCACCGTCACCGTGCTTCTGGTGAACGTTCTGGCGCTGGTGCTGGGGGGTGTCGCCCTGCTGTCGCTGCGTCGCGGCGCGCGCGCGCGCGCCGCCGAGGAACTGGCGGAGGTTCGCGCCGAGGAGGCCGAACGGGTCAGTCGCGAAAAGAGCCAGTTCCTTGCCAGCATGAGCCATGAGATCCGCACGCCGATGAATGCGGTGTTCGGGTTCTCGCAGCTGCTGGCGCGCACCCGCATCGAACCGCAGGCGCAGGAATACATCCGCGCCATCCAGACCAGCGGGCGCGCCCTGCTGGCCCTGATCAACGACATTCTCGACCTTTCCAAGATCGAAGCCGGCAAGCTGGACCTGCAGCCGCAGCGCAGCGATCTGCGCGAGCTGGTCGACTCGACCCTGACGGTGTTCGGCGAGGGTGCGCGGGCCAAGGGGCTGAAGCTGCGTTCGCGAGTTTCGCCGGCCCTGCCTTCCACACTGTGGCTGGACCCGCATCGACTGCGACAGGTTCTGAACAATCTGGTGTCCAATGCAGTGAAGTACACCGCCGCGGGCGAGGTGGTGGTAAGCGCCGAAGCGCGGCCGCGCTCACCCGGCAGTTGCGACCTGGTGATCGAAGTGCGTGACACCGGCTCAGGTATCGAGTTTGCGCAGCAGAAGCAGGTGTTCGAGCCGTTCCAGCGTGCGGTGATGGGCGCCGATGCACCGCCGGGCACGGGCCTGGGCCTCGCGATCGTGGGCCGGCTGCTGAAGTTGATGGACGGCAGCATCGAGCTCGAAAGCACGCCCGGTCGCGGCAGCTGTTTCCGCGTGCTGCTGCACGGTGTGGCGATCAGCAGCCAGCGCGCCGACGCCGAGGGCGGCTTCGACGACGAGGTCGATTTCAGCCTGCTCGCACCGACGCGCATCCTGGTCGTCGACGACGTCGCCTGGAACCGCGAGCTGCTCGCGGCCTTCCTGGGTGAAGGCGGTCATCCGCTCGCCTTCGCGGGTCACGGCCAGGAGGCTCTGACCGTGGCCGAACGTTTCGATCCGGAACTAGTGCTGATGGATCTGCGCATGCCGGTGATGGACGGCCGCGAGGCGACCCGCCGCCTGCGCGACTGGGATGCGCGGCGTCAGATCGAGACCCCCGAGCGCGAGCCGCTGCGGGTGATCGCAGTCAGCGCGTCCAGCATGGCGGCGGAAGAGCGCGCGGTACGCGGTGAGTTCGAGGCCTATGTACGCAAGCCGGTGAGCCGAGAGGCGCTGTTCGAGGCGCTGGCGCGGCTGCTGCCGGCGCGCGCAGCCACCGAAGCGGGCAGCGGGTCGGGCGTAGCGTCTGGTTCCGGCCGCAGGGGTGCCTCGGCCCCCGCGGAATCGGGAGAAGCTGAGGACATCGTTCCCGCGACCCGCGTGCCGGTGAATCCGACAGCGGCGTTGGCGGCGGCTGCCACCCCAAGGCCCGATCCCGCGCGGCGCGCGCGTGCGCTCGCGCGTCTTCGGGACCTTCAGCTTGCCGTGCTGCCGGGCCTGCTGCAGTCGCTGCGGGTGTCGGAGGTGCAGCGACTTGCCGAAGAGCTCGATACCCTCTCGGTCGATGCCAGTAGCCCTGAACTGGTGGCCTACGCGCGTCGCCTGCGCAGTGCCATCGAGCGTTTCGACGTCATGCAGATGGAATCCTTGCTCGATCAATTCGGCGAGCACGCACTGATTGCGCTGCAGGATCCCTCCGACTCCTGAGTGGTTGCCGGGCGGAGCCCGCTGCCGTCCCGCGCGCGCCCGCGACCGCGGGACACAGCGAGTCCATCCCGGCCTTGCCGCTTCGTGAAGCGCGCCTTTGACGGATGGAAGGCCGAGCGTCCTGGGCCATGCAGGCTGCATCCCGGGTCGTGCAGTTCGCAGCGAGCGAGTCGCTGCGCTGCGCTCACGAAGGTCTGCGCCGTGCCGGCCGGATCGCCTACTTCGTCAATCCATTCATGGGCTTGCGATCGCATCTGCGGGGCTGTTTCAGCCTTGGCATGACTGCTGCTGTATCCAGGACAGGGAGGCGCGAACCCAGATCCACCTTCGCCCCCCCAGGTGGCCCCAAGCCGCCTTTCCGCCCCGCTTGTTGAGGAGTGAACCATGCGCAAGGTCGTTCTGGTGATTGGCATTGTGTGCCTGCTGGCCGGTGCGCTGTTTGCCACTGGCGCCGTCGGTGTTCCGAATGAGAAAGCCCTCGTAAGCGTGGGTGACGCTTCACTCAGCGTTGAAACCCGCGAACAGGCACCCCCCGCGCTCGGCTACGGCCTGCTGGCGATCGGCGCATTGCTGGCCGCGGGTTCGCTGTTGCTTCACCGACGCTGAAACCGTTTTCAATCTTTCTTGACCCTGGAGGTATCGCATGAACTCTGATCGAATCAAAGGCAAGTGGAAGCAGCTCACCGGTCGCCTGAAGTCGGAATGGGGCCAGTTGACCGACGATGACGTGAGCTATGCCGAAGGCCACCGGGACTATCTGGTTGGCAAGCTGCAGGAGCGCTATGGCATCGCCCGCGACAAGGCGGAAGAGCAAGTCAAGCGCTTCGAAGACTCCCTGTAATCCACAGCGCAGATCGCCCGCGATTTGCCCCCACGGACGGGGGGGCAGGCGGGGGGGTGGGGCGCGCCGGGGCACTGCGCGGGTCGGGCGCGCACCGCGACGCGGGGGGGTTGGCCGCTCGACGCGGCCCCTCCGTACAGCGACGACAGAGCACGACAGAGCACGACGGAGCACGACAGAGAACGACCGGGGCAGGGGAGGACGGCCATGCCCTGCCGTCATCCCCTGCAGGACGGGGCGGCAATGAGGAAGAGGGAGGCGGGCCTGCGTTCCACGGGTTCCACCCGTGGCTAGTATGCACTGCCCCTTCGGGGCAGACGGCGACGGCACGGCGGACAACAAACGGCAACAACATCGCGGGGTGAAGCGTGGGAGAACATCTGGACACCAAGCTGCAGGCAGCTACTGCCGTCTGCAAGACCTGCC
>CAZPHV010000083.1:0-19356 GCA_964586455.1 uncultured Aquimonas sp. | reverse complement strand
ATTGGACGACGGAGAGCGGCATTAGTTCCGTCAATTACGAAGCACTACACTAGCGTTCGGAAACGCGGGAGGTGGCGAGGTGGGCCGAAGCACTTGCACAGGCGATTCGCGCGCGGCGGCATCGTTACGCCCAGGCCCCCGCCGACGCGCTACGCGAAGGAAAGCTTGGGAATGTCCATCGCCATCGCGACACTGGTGGCCTGGCTTTGCACGTCCTGCAGCAGCGCCTCGAACACCGCCTTGTCCGCCAGCTGCCGCTCGCGCAAACACTTGTGATCGAGCATGCCGATGACCTCGGCCGGCACGCCGATCGCCAGCAGGGCCGTCGCCGGGTCGGCGGCATAGATCGCGCGGAACGCATCGTCCTGTGCCAGACGCGCAAGCAGGGCCTGACCCTGGGCCTGGCTCAGCGAGCGCGTCGGAGACGCTTCCAGCTGCGCTTCGCAGGCGGTGTCGTGGGTCAGGTTGTGGGCTGTGTACTGGTCCATGGGTCAAGTCTCCGGGTTCAACAGAAGGTAGAAATGCAGGGCAGCGAACAGCCAGGCAGCGCCACTGAAGCGAGACACCCCCTCAGGACAGCCGGATCTGCGGAATGATGAAGAACAGGGCGCGGCGAACCGCATCGTCCTTCAGCTGAGGCAGCAGTTCGGCGAAGCGCTGCTTCGAGGCGAGCTTGCACACCGAGTTGGCCGAGCCTTCCACGATCGACCTCGCACGGTCTGCAGGCACCCCAAGCTCACGCAGGGCCGCCGCGCAGTCCACCTCAAACAAGGCGCGAAAGTCATCGTCCTCGGCAAGCCTGGCGACCACGGCGACGCTCTCGTCGACCGTCAGTGCGGCCCGCTCTGACTCGCGGCGGGCCGAGGCCTTGCTGGAACTTGAACGCGATGCGTCGCGCGACTCGGCGCGTCGGTCGTGTCTGATGGTTTCCATGTGCTGGCCTCGTTTGAATGATTCGATCGGGGATATCGCAGGTGCAGATCACAAGCGGCAGCAGACCCCGGCGCACCGCACCGCTGTGCAGACAGGACGCTGCCCTGCCAAGACGGCAGAACGCAGCCGGAGCGCGATCAGCGGTATGCGAGTTCAGGCACAACCATCGCCATTGCCACACACGTGGCCTCAGACTGCATGTTCTGCAGCAGGGAGGCGAACACCGCCTTGTCCGCCAGCTGCCGCTCGCGCAGGCACTTGCGGTCGAGCATGCCGATCACCTCAGCCGGCACGCCCATCGACAGCAGGGCCGTCGCCGGGTCGGCGGCATAGATCGCGCGGAACGCATCGTCCTGCGCCAGACGCGCGAGCAGGGCTTGGCCCTGGGCCTGGCTCAGAGAGCGCGTCGGGGATGCTTCGAGCTGCGCATCGCTGCCGGAGTCGAGGGTCTGGCTGTGGGCTGTGTACTGGTCCATGGGTCAAATCTCCCGAGCGGATTGGGTTTGAAGGGGTGGCCGCGGCCTGCCGCCGATGGATGCCTGCACATCGAAGTGCGAGCATTGGTGGTGACAACACGAGCGCAGCCGTTGCGCAGCGTAAGCCAGCCCGATGCGCGAGGGTGAGCTCCGGCCTCTCATTCGTCCTGCCGAATCGTGCGGTCGCTCGCATATTTCGAGAAGGACCGGTTGGGGAGGATGCAGTCACCCAATCCACCCCTGTTTGCCGACGGGGAGCGAGCTTGCTCGCGACCCCAAGGCCTGGTGCCGTGCGCAGGCAGCGGTTGCCTGCACGCAGGCTCCTACAAGAGGCGCGAGCGTACGAATTCACGCATCTTCCAGAACACCTTCACCGCGGTTCGGGGCTGGGGCGTTCTGGGGCTTTCCGCGAGGCTTGAGGAAATCGAAGGCTGCGGCTTCAGACCCATCGCCACCTGCCCAAGCGCCCTGCCCTGTGCGACCCTGCGCCGATGCAACACGACTGGACGACCCTGCCGCTGGGCGCCGGCGGGCGCAGCCTGATCGAGGCCAGCGCCGGCACCGGCAAGACCTGGACGATCGCCGTGCTCTACCTGCGCCTGCTGCTGGAGCAGGGGCTGACGCCGCGCGCCATCGTCGTTACCACGTTTACCGAAGCCGCGGCGCAGGAGCTGCGCGAGCGGCTGCGGCGGCGGCTGCTGTGGGCGGAGGCGCGGGCGGCGGCGTGGGTACAGGACGCGGGCGATGAGGCGGCGCCGAGCACGTCCGACCCTGCACTCGCTTGGCTGCATGCGCGCTGGCACTCGGCTGGTACCGCCGGGCGCGATCTGCAGGCGCTGCGGCTTGCGCTGGCCGAGCTGGAGCACGCACCGGTCAGCACCCTGCACGGCCTGTGTCGTCGCATCCTGGCCGAGCAGCCGATCGAGGCCGGCGCCGATTTCCAGGCGGCCGAGCTGGTCTCGACCGAGAGCCTGCTGGACGAACTCAGCACCGACCTGTGGCGGCGCCTGCAGCAGGGCCCCGATGAGGATGTTCTGTACCAGTTGCAGCTGAGCACCGGCAAGCCGCTGTCGCTCGCGAACCTGCGCGTCTTGCTGAAGCAGTCGCTGATGGCCGGCATCGAGGTTGAAGCCCCTGAGATGCCCGCGCTGGACACCGATGCCGAAATACTGGCTGCGCCCGATGCCGCGCGCGCAGCGCAGCTGCAGGCGGTGGTCGACAACGAGGCGCTGTTCAACAAGCGGGCCAAGCTGCCTCGCGCGCTGGCAGCGTTGGCCCAGGTGCTGGACCCGGCGCGCAACCCGCAGGGCCTGCCGGCCTGGCAGTGCCTGAGTGCGGACGAGATCGAAGTGCTGGCCAATGCACGTGCGCTCACCGCGGTGAGCAAGCTGGGCAAGTCGGACCCTGCTCTGTTGGCGGCGACCGAGCTGGCCGCGCGCATCTTCGGCCCCGTGCTCGCGCGCATGCAGGCCGCACCGCAGGCCCTTCTGCACGCCCTGGCCGAAGCGGGCCGCGCGCGCTTGAACGAGCTGCTGCGCCTGCGCCGCCAGCAGAGTTTCGACAGCCTGCTGGAAAGCGTGGACGCCGCGCTGGCGCGCGAGGCGGTGGCCGCAGGAACCAGCGGAACACGGCCCTTGGCCGACACCCTGTACGCGCAGTGGCCGGTGGCGCTGGTCGACGAGTTCCAGGACACCGATGCCCTGCAGTTCGGCATTCTCGATCGCCTGTATCGCGATTCCAACGGCTTCGAACGCGGGCAGCTGGTGATGATCGGCGACCCCAAGCAGGCCATCTACCGGTTCCGCGGCGGAGACATCCACGCCTATCGGCGCGCGGCAGAACAGATCGATGAGCATCTGAACCTCGCGGTCAATCAACGTTCTTCTACGGCACTGGTGGCCGGCTGCAACCGGCTGTTCGCGCTGGCCGGCGAGGCGCTGTCGGCGGATACCGAACACGACATCCGCTACCTGCCGGTGCAGGCCGCGGGCCGCGCCGATGCCAAGCCCTATCGCATCGGCGAGGCCGCGCTGAGCGCTGCGCTGGTGCTGCATTTCCAAGCCGATGTCGCGGGCGGCCAGGACGCCCGCCGGCAGGCCGCCTTGCGCGCCTGCGCGAGTCAGATCGTCGAGCTGCTGAACGATCCTGCGCAAACGCTGGATGGTCGCCGCGTCGGCCCGGCCGACATCGCCGTACTGCTGCCACGCGCGGCCGACATCGCGCGCCTGCGCTCGCTACTGGAGGCACGCGGCGTGCCCTGCGTGGCGACCAGTCGCGACAGCGTGTTCGGCAGCGACACCGCACGCGAGCTGCAGGTCCTGCTGCACGGGGTGGTACATCCGGGCGATGCGGGTGCGCTGCGAGCGGCAGCGGCCACGCGCCTGTGGGGCGCTCGCTTTACCGAGATCCGGCGCTGGCAGGAGGAACCCGAAGGCCTGCAGCAGGTGGCGCTGCGCTTTCGTGTGCTGCACGCGGTGCTGCTGGAGCGCGGCGTCGCCGGCCTGATCGAGGCATTGCTGGAACAGATCGCCGAACGCGCGCTGTCGACGCGCCGCGGCGAGCGTCTGCTGACCGATCTGCGTCATCTGGGCGAACTGCTGCAGGAGGCGGCCGAGTACCTGGGCGGCGCCGAAGAACTGCTGGCCTGGCTGCAGCATCAGCGCGAAGGCGCAGCCGTCGACGAGGCCGCCGCGGATGAGCGCCAGCTGCGCATCGAATCGCAGCAGCCGCGGCTGCGTCTGTTGACCCTGCACGCCAGCAAGGGTCTGGAGTTTCCGATCGTGTTCCTGCCGCTGATGTGGGCGAACGGCGCGGGCCGCGATTTCGCGCCGTGGCGGCGCAGCGATGCGCGCAGCGCGCGGCCGCGGCTGAGCTATGCGGAAGAAGCAAAGGCGCAGCAGCAGTCCGATCTGCAGGACGAACGTTTCCGCCTGCTCTACGTCGCCCTGACCCGCGCGGTGCACGCCTGCCATGTGTATGCGATGGACCCGCAGCGGCCGAAGCGGGCCGGCGGCAAGCAGCAGGCCCATGAGGGCGTGGATGCCGCGCCGCTGGACCTGTTGATGCTGCGGCTGTTCGCAGCGCGGCCTGAACTGGCTGCGGCGCTGCGCGAGGGTCGCAGACCGACGCTTGAGGACATCGAGCTGCAGCCGGCATGGCCGGTGGCTTCGACTGCGCGCTTCAACGGTGACCAGGGCTCGGATCAGCCGCGCCGCGCACGCGCGCTGCGCCCGTTGCCAGCGCGCGTGCCCGAAGCCAAGCACAGCTTCACCTCGCTCAGCCGCGCCAGCCGCGCCCAGGCCGAGGCCCTGCTCGATCCCGAGGCACCGGCGCAGGACGAAGCGCTGATCCGCGCCGCCGAAGACACCACGTTCGATACGCAAGCACTCGCCGAGGAGCCCACCCACCCCGAACTGCTGGCCCTGGCCGGCCTGCGTGGCGCCGGCTTCGGCAACGCGCTGCACAGCCTGCTGGAGCTGCGCATGATCGGCACGCCGCTGGTCGCGCAGCTCGACCATGTGCAGGCGACCCTGGCAGCCGCCGGCCTGCGCACGCGAGACTTCGAGCCGCTGGGTCTGGCCGGCTTCAGCGAGCGGCTGGCGCGACGCCTGGACGCCGCACTGGCGGCGCCCTTGGGCCTGGAGCGCGTGCCGGCGCTGGGCTTGGCGGATATCCCGGCCGCGGATCAGCGCGCCGAGCTCGGCTTCGATTTCGCCCTGCCGGAGATCGCGCTGACGGATCTTGCTGCGGCCTGTGCACGCCACGGCGAAACCGATTTGGTGCCGGCTTCGTCGCGACGCGTGGCCGGACTGATGAGCGGCAAGATCGACCTCGTGTTCCGCGCGGGCGGCCGCTTCCACGTGCTCGACTACAAGGGCAATTGGCTGGGTGAGCGCGTGTCCGACTACACGGGAGAGCGTTTGCTCGCGGCGATGGATCACAGCCAGTACCGCTTCCAGGCCCTGCTGTACACGCTGGCGTTGGATCGCTATCTGCTGCAGCGGCTGGGCGATAGTTATTCACGTGAACAGCAGCTTGGCGAGTGCGTGTACCTGTTTCTGCGCGCGGCCGGGCTGGCGCCGGCGGCGGGGGTGTGGCGACAGCGCTTTGCGCCGGCGCTGATCGAGGACGCGCAGGCCGCGTTGGCGGGTGCCTGGTCGAACGGGATGGCGGCATGAGCGCGATGTCGGATTCGCCGGCAGCGGAAGGCGGCGGCCGCTTTGATTTTCGGCGTCGACTGGGCGAGGCCTTCGGCGGGGAAGACGGGGATTTGCGCGCGATTGACCGCGCGGTGGCGCGTTGGGTCTTGGCGCATGGCGGCTCGATGCTGCTGGCGCGGGTGGCGGCGGCGGCCAGTCGCGCGGAAGGCGAAGGCGACAGCGTGCTGGTGCTCACCGGGCAGGACAGCGGGCGGTTCATCGCGCCTCTGGATGCCGAGGCTTTGGCCGCCTTGGCCTGCGAGCCGCTGGTCGCGAGCGTCGAGCAGTCCGCGCGGATGGCGGGCGGCGGCGGTTCCGATGCGTGTGACGCGGCGCCGGGTTGGGCGTTCGTGCTCGACGGCATGCAGTTCTATCTGCGACGCAGTTTTGCGCATGAGCAGGTGCTGGCGGAAATGCTGCGGGCGCGGCGTGGGAGTGCGGGGCTTGCCCGCGGCGAGTGCGGGGCGGGGTTGGGGTCAGCCAGCGAAGACGATTTCGCGGCGTCGGGGGTTGCGGGTTGCGAGGATGGGGCGGGGTCGAGCTTCGGTGGGCCAGGGCCCACCCTATGGGAAGCGGCGCTTGATGTTGAGTCGAGCATCGACGCACTGTTTGGCGGCGACCGTAGCCCTGCCGTGGCGGCGCAACGCGCGGCGGTGGCGGGGTTTGTGGGGCGGCGGCTGTTTGTGCTGACCGGTGGGCCAGGCACGGGCAAGACCACGACGGTGCTGCGGATGCTTCTGCTGCGACTGCGACTGCATCAGCAGAGATTCGGGGTCTTCCCTCGCCTGCGGCTGGCAGCGCCGACGGGCAAGGCCGCGCAGCGGTTGGCCGAAAGCCTACAGAGTGGTGCTGCCACGCTACGGGAGAGAGCGCTTCGGGAGAGCGGGCTAGGGAATCGCGTGCGGAGTGCGATTGCGCTGCCTGCGAGTGCAACCGATGCGAAGACGGAAAATGCAAGGGCACCTGATGAGGTCGGGCCTGATGCGATCGGGCCTTACGAGATCGGGCCTGACGAGTTCGCGCCCGGCACGAACGCACCCGATACGAACCCGCCCGATGCAAGCACGGCGGGCGCTGATCGCTTCGATGCCGAATGGGCGCCCGCGCTCGATCACGTGTTGGCCGCCGAGGCCGGCACCCTCCATCGCCTGCTCGGCAGCCGCGGACCGGCGCGCGGGCACGCCTGGCATCAAGGACGCCGACTTCCGCTCGACCTGCTGGTGATCGACGAAGCCTCGATGGTGGACCTCGCCCTGCTGCGCGCCAGCTTCGACGCGCTGCCCGAAGAGGCCGCCGTGCTGCTGGTCGGCGATTCCGAGCAGCTGGCTTCGGTCGGTACAGGCTCGGTGCTGCGCGATCTGGTTGAGGCGCTGCAGCGCGATCCGCGCGGCGACCTGGTTCGCTTGCATCACAGTTTCCGTGCCCAGGCCGCGCTGCAGCCGCTGAACGCAGCGATTGCTGCCGGCGATACCGAGGCCTTCGCGCAGGCTGCACTGGCCGCAGGGCCGGCATTCGAACAGCGCAGCGTCGGCGATGCGCGCGCGCTGCAGACGGCGCTGCAGGCGCACGCGACGCGCGTGCAGGCGGCGCTGGTCGGAGCTGAGGTTCTGGATCCTTTGCCGGCGAATGAAACCGATACCGCAGGCGCGGTCACGCGTGCGCATGCGGCGCTGCGCGAGGTTCAACTGCTCTGCGCGCTGCGCCAGGGGCCGTTCGGCGCACAGGCCTGCGATGCCGCGATCGATCTCGCGTTCAAACGCCAGCTCGGTCTGCCTGAGGGCCAGGCCTGGTATCCGGGCCGCGCGGTGATCGTGCTGCAGAATGACTATGCAGCCGGCCTGTTCAACGGCGATATCGGCCTCTGCCTGCGTGGCGCCGACGGCGCGCTGCGGGTCTGGTTCGAGGCGCGCGGCAGCGAGGGCCTGGGCCTGCGCGGTCTGGCGCCGGGCGCCCTGCCCCAGCACGGCGGCGCCTTTGCGCTGAGCGTGCACAAGAGCCAGGGCAGCGAGTACGGCGAGGTCGCGCTGCTGCTGCCGCCAGAACCCGAGCACCCGATCCTCGGCCGGGCGCTGCTCTACACCGGCGCTACGCGTGCACGTCGCGGCCTGGCGCTGTGGGCGACCGCGGCCGCCTTGCACACCGCGCTATCGCGACCGACCCAGCGGGTCAGCGGTCTGGCGGCGCGACTGCTGCAGCACAGCCTCTGAGGGAAGCTTGGATCTATCAGAGCTTCCTGCACGCCATGGATGGCACGCTCGCGAGTCAAGCATGCAAGTGCTTGACTCTGCGCGAGTGAGTCCGGACCTGCGCCGGACTCACGACGCCTGAAGAGCTCCAGGATGGAGTTCTTCAGACCTTCCCAAGCGCGAGCTCAGCCCGCCTCGGCCTCGCGCTTGAGGTTCGCAAGGCCTGACTCGAAATCCGGCCCGACCAGTCGATCCATGAACACGCCGAACCAGCGGTTGATCGGATTGCCGCCCATATCACCCTCGTTCGACCACGACAGCCGCACACCGCGGCCGTCAGGCTCGATGCGCAGTACGCCGGTGGATTCCATACCGAACTCGGGAAAGCGCAGCACGTAGTCGACGCGCTCGCCGGGCTGTGCGGCAGTGAATTCCATCTCGCCATTGCCCTCGGTGGCGCTCTTCCACGACCAACCGGCACCCACGCCGGATGCGGGCCCGGTGTATTCGATCTGCATCGCCGGGTCGCGCTGATTCCACGCCGACCAGCGCTTCCACTCGCGCGGTGAAGCCACCAATTCATACACCTCGGACGCCGGCGCATCGATCTGCACGCTGCGTTCGACCTTGAAGCCAGACGGCAGCAGAAAGCCGGCGGCGACCAGCGCCCCCACGGCCACGACCAGCGCGACCAGGATCTTGAGCACGAGCTTCATTTGAATCCTCCCCCCGGAAGAAGGGGCGGACGGTAGCAGTCTTCACGCCAACAGGCACGCCGCAGGGCAGCGCGACTGGGTCGTTCGGCCCGCGAAACGCCGCTTGCACGGGTGCGCGCTCCATCCGTCGACGACGGCACTGCAAGCCGGCATAGCTTTCACTCGCGGCGGCGGCCGCGAACCGCAATCCAAAACACAGACTTGTCGCAGTGCGCGCGTATGCTCGATGGCGCGTCGGTTGCTGTCCGGCCGACGCGAGGGGGCTCTGCAAGGGACACGTCGGGGGGCGTGGCAGAGTCGGGGAGGACACAATCAAGCAGCGGCCGATGGCCCGCGCTGTCAGCGTGCCGTGTCGCGCGTGGGGACACCCAATGATCTATCGCTTCGGAGAATTCGAACTCGATCCAGAGGCGCGTCTGCTGAGCCGCAATGGGCAGCCCGAAGAGCTGCCGCGTCGGGTCTTCGACTGCGTGCTGTGCCTGATCGAACGCCAACCCTGCGCAGTCAGCCGCGACGAGCTGATCCAGCGGGTCTGGGGCCGCGACAACGTGTCCGACAACCAGCTGGCGCAGGCCGTGCTGCGCGCGCGGCGCGCGCTGGGCGACAGCGGCGACGCGCCGCGGCACATCGGCACCGTGCCGGGGTTCGGCTATCGCTGGCTGGCACCGCTGCAGGCCGACCCCGCCGACGCATGCGCGCCGGCCGAAGCGACAGTGCCGGCAATGTTCGAGAGCGGAAGCACCTCGGCGCGACGCCCTGCACCGCGCTGGCTGGCTGCCGCAGCGGTGCTCACGCTCGCCTTGGGCATTGCCGCGTGGATGGCACCGGGCCTGCGCTCAGGCAGCGCGCAGTCGCCACCGCCGAACACAGCGGGAATGGCCGTGCTGCCGGCCCAGGTGGAACAGGTCGATCGCGCCGGCTGGGCCCGCCACGGACTGATGGCGGTGGTGACGGCGCGCCTCTCGGAAGCGGGCCTGGAGCCACTGTCGCTGGAACAGGTGCTGGCCAGCCTGCCGTCGGGCGCCGAAACAGATGCGCTGACGCATAAGGACTTGCGCCGGCGCCTGGGTGGGCGCAGCCCGATACGGATCCTGGCCACGCCGGTCGAAGGGGAAGGCGAATGGCGGGTCGAGCTGGCACTCGACGCCGAGCCACCGCTGCAGGCGCAGGCACGCCACCCCGACCTGATCGAGGCAAGCCGGCTGGCGACTGATGCCCTACTGCGCGCGCTCGGACATGCCAGCCCTGAAAGCGAAGACGGCGCGGCACTGACGCTGGCGCGCCGGGCGCTGCATCGCCACGATTTCCAGGGCGCGCGTCTGGCGCTGGCGCGACTGTCGACGCAGGAGCGCGAAGCGCCCGCCGCCGAGCTGCTGGCGATCGAGCTGGATCTTGCTACCGGCCAGCTGCAGAGCGCCGGCAAGCACATCGCTGAACTTTCGATGCGACTGGATCCACAGGCTTCGGACTTCAGTTCGGAGCGCCTGCAGCTTCTGCAGGCGCAGTGGCAGCGCGCCAGCGGCCAAGCGATCGATGCAGCCCAACTGCAGACTCTGGTTGAAACGCTGGAACAGCGAAAGGCGCCGCCCGCCCTGCTCGCGCGTGCGCTGCAGGCGCGCGGCAGCCAGGCGCTGGGTAGCGGCCGCAGTGCCTCGGCAGCGCCAGACTTCGCGCGTGCACACCGCCTGTTTCTGGACGCCGGCGAAGCCACGCGCGCCGCGTCGGTCAGCAGCAACCTGGCCATGCTGGCCCTGCTCGAGGGCCGCCACGTCGAAGCCCTCGAAATGCTACAAACCGCGGCACACGTGTTTCGCGCCGAGGGCGATATCGGTCGCTTGTTCAATGTGCTGAGTTCGATCGATGCGCTGCAGATCGGGCAACTGCGCTGGCAGGACGCGCTGGCCGCCAACGACCGCGCCGGCGCCCTGTTGCCGCTGATCGAGGATGCCTCGGCGCGACTATCGTTCTATCGCAGGCGGGCCATGATCGTGCTCGGACTCGGCCGACTGGACGAGGCCCAGGCGCTGCTGGAGCGTGCGGATCAAGAAGCTGGGCGTGGCGAAGCAAACCCGGACTCACGCGCGCGTTTCGGCCTCTACGCGGCCCAGTTCGCTCTGGCGCGTGGCGATGGCGCGGGCGTCTACGCCGCCGCGCTGCCGGTGTTCGAGCATGTGTACGCGCGCTTCGGCGCCGAGCCCGAGCCGCAGGTGCGCACCGACGCGCGGGATCTGGCCCTGCAGTTGATGATCCAGGGCCTGCGCCTGCAGGCCCTGCGCGAGCCCCCGGTGAGCCTGCCGGCTCTGCCGGAAGGCGCCGAGGCCACACTGGACAAAGCACACTCGCCGCTGGCGCTGGTCGCGCGCGGTCGCTGGCGCGAACTCCAGGGCGATCACGTCGGTGCCGAGGCCGATCTGCGGGCGGCGCTGGCCGGTGCGCAGGCCTTCAATCGATTAACTCGCATCTATACCGCGACCGAGGCCCTGGCCGAACTGCTGGTCGCACAGGGCCGCAGCGCCGAGGCCGAGACGGTGTTCCTGGGGCTGCTGTCGCGCGATCCGAGCCTGCCCGAGCGCGACTTCGACTCGGCCGTGCTCGAGCTTCGCCTGAAGCTGGCCACCGGCGATGAAGCCGGGATCGCGCGGGCGCGGGTACGGGTGGAAGCCCTGGCAGGGCAGCGCAGCCTGCCGGTCGATCTGCAGGCACCCGCGCTGCGGCTCAGCGCACTCGGGCGCTGATCGCACCGATACAAAATTGCCGCGACGGCAGGCCCTGTGCGGGAGTGCCGCCGCAGCATCCCGCGCCCTCGGCCCAGTCAGGCGGCGCCGAGCCGAGGGCGCGCACTCATCAGAAGCGACCGCAGGTGTCGATGTACTCGGTGCCGTTCATGTCGATGCTCCCAGTCGCGTCGATCGACACGTCCGCGCTCAGGCCCACGCCCTTGGCGGTGGCTGAGAACTTCGCGCCCAGCACCGTGCGATGCGCACAGCCGGATTTGGAAACGAACTTGCCGCGGCCGCCCGAAGTGCCGCTGTTCACCCGATTGCCGCATTGCACGCTGAAGGGGATGTTGGACCAGGCAGAAGACGCATTGGCGTAGCCGAACGGGCTCGGCGCGCAGGTCGAGCTACAGCGCAGGCCGGCCTGCACGGCGCCGACGCTCTTCTGCACCATCGTCATGCCATACAGGTTCTTGTACGTCACCGTACGCGAACCACGCGAAAAACTGCGCGAGGTCGTGTTCGGATTACTGGCCAGACCACAGCGCGCCTTGCTGCGTGTTTCGCCGAGTTCCAGATCCGTTTCCTCGTGGATCTGCAGCGCCCAACCCTCGGCGCGCGCGGCGCGATAGCTGTTCACCGTGGAATCGAGGAAGTCGATGCTGGGGTCGAACACCACGCAATGGCCGAGGCTGTTCCAGCAGAACTCGACTGCGGTGTGTTGCAAGCGCTCACCGTCGATGCGCGTGCTGACTTCCAGCAGGCGGTAGTCGCCCAACTCCAGCGGATAGCCCACCTTGGCGAAGCCATCCACCGTGGCGGCGAGATCCTGCAGGTACAAGTCCTCGCGGTTGATCTCAACATAGGCAGCGCGCGGCACTCGGAAATCGGTTTCGTCGTCGAACAGCAGCGAGTGCTGCGGGGCGCCGGTCAGGCTCAACATGTCTTTCCCAGCCAGGGTGTCGAGAGGGCCCGCGGCGCGGGCGCTGAGCTCGACCTGCACGGTGCCCTGGCTCATTGCCACGTAGTCACGGTAAAGACCTTCGGCATAACCATCCTTGGCGGTTGCCGGCAGGGCGACCAACAGCGCGACGGTCAGCGCGGAAAAACGGAGGATCGATGTATTCATTGCGGCTCTCCCTTGATATGAGCAGGTGTTCCGCCGGCCCGGACAGCTCCGGGCCTTGGCGCCGGCCACCCCTCCCCGGGGGGCCGATGGCCAGACTTGGGCGCGGCAGCGGAATCCGTCATGCCGACTCGCTGACGGCTCGATGACAGAACTATTTTTCTATTCCTATTCATGGACTTGGCGGAGAGACCCGGAGCAATCTGAACGCGACTCAGGCGAAATCAGGGTTAGGACTGAACTGCCGTGCTGGGGCTTAACTGAACGCCTGTACCGAATCGCCGTGCTCGGCCCGGATCGTTCCCACCGAAGGGCTGAGGCGCTGCTGCGCACAGGCGTCCGCAGATCTGCACAGACTGCTTTCGCCCTGAACTTCGCAGGTGGGCGCCGCCGTGCTCGGGCTTCGTTGTCCGCGGTGCAGCTGTTACCGTGGAAAGCGCCTTGCCCGGAAGCGCTGTCATGTCGAGATCTTTTTCGCTGCTCCCCCTGCTCGCCCTGATCCTCGCCCTGCCCCTGCACGCTCAGGTGCCGGCTGAACCGGCGGACCTCGAGCGGCCAGCAAGCGACCTGAACGATCCGACACGCGCCGCGGTGCTGGACCCCGAGGCGATCACCGACCCGGTCGAAGCCGCCGAGACGCTGCAGCCCCTTTCGGGGCTACCGATACTGCCCGCGCACGACGGCCTGCCCGATCACATCGACGGCCTGGTTGAAGCCCTGCGCCGCGAGCACCTTCTGCCGGGCGTGAGCCTGGCCCTGATCCGCGCGGATACGCCCGATCTGCTGCGTGGCTATGGCTACGCCGACCTGGCCCAGCGCACGCCCGTCGACCCCCAGCAGACCTTGTTCCGGATCGGCTCGGTCTCCAAGACCTTCATCTGGACGACCGCCCTGCTCTTGGTCGACCGCGGCCAGCTCGATCTCGATACCGACCTGAACACCTATCTGAAGGCGGTCACCGTCGCGCCGGCCTTCGATGCGCCGGTGACCATGCGGCATCTGATGTCGCATCGGGCCGGCTTCGAGGACAGCGTGCAGCTGTTCGCCGTCGGCGACGACGACGCGCGCCCGCTGGCGCAGCTGCTGGCCGAGCACCAGCCGCGACGCATCTATCCGCCCGGCGCACGGACCTCATACTCGAACTGGGGTTCGGCCCTGGCCGCACAGGTCGTGGCCGACATCGCCGGAGAGGACTACGGCAGCTTCCTGCGCCGCGAACTGCTCGATCCGCTGGGCATGCGCGACACGGTCTGGGACGGCCCGACGCGCATGGATGCGACCACCCGCGCGCGCCTGGCGCAGGGTTATGCGAGCAAAAACGGCGTGCTGCAGATCGAGAAGGAAATGCAGCTCGGCGCCTACTGGCCGGCGGGCGGCATGTCGACCACGGCCGCCGACATGGCGCTGTGGATGCGTTTTCATCTGAACGGTGGTGAGCTCGACGGCAAGCGTCTGCTTTCACCCGAGACCCATCGGCTGGTGTGGACGCGGGCGTTCGAGGATCGCAGCGGTGGCGGCGATCTCAGCCACGGCTTCATCCAGACCCCATTCCGCGGTCTGCTGCTGACCGGCCACGGCGGCGCCACCGAAAGCTATCTGACCAATCTGGTGCTGGTGCCCGAGCTGGGCCTGGGTGTATTCGTCAGCCAGAGCAGCGGCGCCAGCCGCAATCTCGTGCAGCGTCTACCCGAGCAGATCATCGAGCGCCTGCAGGCGCCGCCCGCGGCCGCGCCGCTGGCCAGCGAACCGAGCGAGCCCGGCGCGCTGGCCGAGGTCAATGGCAACTATCTGGGCAACCGACGCGTGTTCAGCAGCTTCGCGACCCTGTTTGGCGCCTTCGATGGCGTGGCGCTGCGGGCAGTGAACAGCGAGACGATTGCGCTGGAGGCCGGCCCGAACAGCGGCGAGTACCGCCGCATCGGCGAAGACTTGTTCGAGTCCGCGCTGGGTCAGCGGCTGTCCTTGATCCGCGACAGCAACGGCCGGGTCGCCGCGTTTGCAAACGCCAGCGGCGTGCACACCTTCGAGCGCGTCTCGGGGCTGACCTCACCGCGGGCCCTGATGCTCGCGACCGGCGCCAGCACCCTGCTCGCTCTGGCTGTGCTGGCGGGCGCGCTATGGCGCGTAGGCCGCAAGCGCGCGGGCGGGCCCACCGATGCCGTGGTCGGCGGCGTGGCTCTGCTGTCGGCGCTGTGTGTGCTTGTCCTGGTCGCCTGCGTAGTCGCCGTGGCGCTTGCCCTTCAGTCTGCGGGCGCGGCCGATCTGCCCGGCAACTATCCCGTCCCCGCGATGCTGTGGATGCACTGGGCCGGCTGGGCCGTGGTCGCCGCTGCGCTGGTAATGCTGCTGATGCTGATGCCGGCCTGGACCCGAACCCGTTTCAGCCTGTGGCGCAAACTGATGTTCAGCCTATTTACGTTCGCGTTGATCTTCCTGGCGGTGCAGCTGTGGATCTGGCGAGTGATCGGCGCGCCGGTGGTGTGAGGGCAGCTGCGCTTCGATCGACCCCTCACCCCAACTCCGCATTCGCTTCGCTCGGGCTCCCGCGGCCATCGGCCGCCACCGGCAGCCGATGATCGCCCCCGAACCGCTCCGTGGGAGAGGGACGCGCGGCTCGGGCGACTTGTAGGGCGCAGGGAGCCTTGAAGCAAGCGGCGATCGCGAGAAGAACGCCTGCACGCCGAATGCGCCAGAACGCGCTGCAGCTTCGTAGGTTGGGCGGAGCGCAGCGATGCCCAACGTCTCGGCCTGAACGATTCAACTCGCGTGATCACCCGCCGCAAGGCGAAGACGGTTGCCGAGGTGCTGAATCACTCCCTTGGCCGGCTCAAAAGGGCGAACTTCCCACCAAGAAAGCGCCATCTACTCAGATTCAGCTCAAATCACGGGTGCCGACATAAACCAGAACTGCTTCACAAACAGAACACTCATGGTCAACGCAAGCGCGATGACCGCCGCCGAATCCGACCTGGGCTCGCCCGCTCGTCGTGAAGCAGCTCCCGCGAGGCCCGCGCAGATCAACGCAGCCACACCCCACACCCCGAACAGCAAACACAACCGCTCCTCAGTAAAGCCGGGGGCGAACAGGGGCTGCATCGCCGGACCGAATCCTGCAGGAGATTTCGGCCATACCAAGTTCGCCACCCAAAGCAGCACGTCACGATTCGACTGCAGATGAGGACTCCCCTCGTGAGAGCTGACTACACGCCAGTAGCAGAACGCCGCAAAGGCCAACCAAGCCCAAGCGGAACGAATCCCATGGCTCACGCTGGGTGCTCCAGTCGCGCGAACGGTGTGCCCGCGTAGACGCGATGGCGTCGATAGTCCGCGTATTCAAGCGTTACCGCTGCTGAAACTCGGCGCTTCAGCTTCGTAGGTTGGGCGCAGCGATGCCCAAGGTCGCGGCCTGAACGTTCCCAGATCGCCTGATTACGCGCCGCGCAGCGAAGCCTGCTGCCGCATTCCTTGCGCCCGCCAGCGGCTCTTCCGACCCCGCGAAACTCGTGACAAATCGTGTGCTCGCAGAAATCCTTCTCCCCACGGGAGAGGGTGGCGCGCAGCGTCGGATGAGCAGCCGAGCGGAGCCCAGGTCCGGGCTCACGACTGCGCTTCGATCGCCCCCCACTCCAAGCCCGCCTCCGCTTCGCTCGGGCTCTCGGGGCCATCGGCTGCCATCGGCGGCTGATGGCCCCGAACAGCTCCGCGGGGCGAGGGGCTCAAGAACCGGCAGCGCAAGCGCACCGCCCCCCCCCTACGAATCCCGAATCCCGAATCCCGAATCCCGGCTCTGAGCCACTTCCGCCCGCATCTCGGCGATCACCTTGGCGTAGTCCGGAGCGTTGAAGATGGCTGAGCCTGCGACGAAGGTGTCCGCGCCGGCGGCCGCGATTTCGGCGATGTTGTCGACCTTGACGCCGCCGTCGACCTCCAGCCGGATATCGCGGCCCGAGGCTTGGATGCGCTCGCGCGCTTCGCGGATCTTGGGCAGCACGGACGGCAGGAAACTCTGGCCGCCGAAGCCCGGGTTCACCGACATGATCAGGATCAGATCGATCCGGTCCATCACATAGTCAAGGTGGTGCAGCGGTGTGGCCGGGTTGAACACCAGCCCGGCCTTGCAGCCGGAGTCGCGAATCAGCTGCAGGCTGCGGTCCACATGCTCACTGGCTTCGGGGTGGAAGCTGATCAGGCTGGCGCCGGCGCGGGCGAAGTCGGGGATGATACGGTCGACCGGCTTCACCATCAGGTGCACGTCGATCGGCGCGCTGATGCCGTGCTTGCGCAGAGCCTCACAGACCAGCGGGCCGATCGTAAGGTTGGGTACGTAGTGGTTGTCCATCACATCGAAGTGCACCCAGTCGGCACCGGCCGCGAGCACATTGCGCACTTCTTCGCCGAGGCGGGCGAAATCGGCGGACAGGATGGAGGGCGCGATCAGGCAGTTCGACATGGCGGGCTCGGCAGTGATGAAGAAGTTCGGCGATCAGCCTTCGCGCTCGGCGCGGATGCGATCGAACGCGGCGTTGATGGCGCGTGCGCGGGCTTCGGCGCGACGGCGCACGGCCTCGGATTCATTGGCGACACGATCCGGATGGTGCTTGGACATCGCGCGGCGGTAGGCACGCTCGACCTCGTCCATGGTCGCCTCCGGTTCGATCTCAAGTACGGCATACGGGTCTTCACCGCGCCCAGCGCGCGGTGTACGCAGCGCCAGCCAACCGGCATCGAAGGCCCAGCCGATCAGGAAACCGAGCACCGCACCTGCGGGGTGCCGCAGCAGCAGCCAGCCGAAGGTGAAGCCAAGTGCGCGGCCAGTGAAGCGCATCCTAGCCGCCTTCGCCAGACGTTTCGGCCTTGACTGCAGCCTCGGCTTCGGCGGCCGCCGCACGCAGGCCCTGGCGCGGCTGGCTGGCGTACCAGCGCGACAGTGCATCCAGGTCAGCGTCCTGCAGCGCGCCGACCACTGCCTGCATCGGCGGATGTCGGCGCTCGCCGGATTTGTACTTCTGCAGGGACAACCTCAGATACGCCTCGTCCTGGCCGGCCAGATGCGGATTTCCCGGCGACAGCGCGATGCCGTCGACGCCGTGGCAGCTCGCACACATGCCGAGCTGAGGCGGACGCTCAAGCACGGCCTCGCCCGCAGGCGCGCCGGGGCTGCAGGCGGAGAGGCTCAGGCCCAGCATCGGGGCCAACAGAAGGGGGCGAAGATTCATGGCCGCGCATTCTACCGGTTGGGTGTGGGCGCGAGGTTTGCGTGGGCGGGCGAGCGGGTCGCGGCTAGACTGTGCGCCCCCTCTTCCGCCGCCGGACCCACCGCCGTGACCACCACCCTGCACCAGTCCCACCTGCCCGGTCTGCCGCTGCTGCATCAGGGCAAGGTGCGCGATGTCTTCAGCCTGCCCGGCAACGAGCTGCTGATCGTCGCCAGCGACCGGCTGTCGGCGTTTGATGTGGTGCTGCCGGATCCGATTCCCGGCAAGGGCGAGATCCTCTGCCAGATGTCGAACTTCTGGTTCGCGCAGACCGCGCACCTGCAGCCCAATCATCTGTCGACCACGCCGCTGGCCAGCGTGCTGCCCGCGGGCACCGACCTTGCGCTGTACGCGAAGCGCAGCGTGGTGGCGAAGAAGCTGCGGGCGCTGCCGGTGGAAGCGATCGCGCGTGGCTATCTGATCGGCTCGGGCTGGAAGGACTACCAGCGCACGGGTGCCGTTTGCGGCATCGCGCTGCCGTCCGGGCTGCGTCAGGCCGAGGTGCTGCCGGAGGCAATCTTCACGCCTTCGACCAAGGCGGCGGTGGGCGATCACGACGAGAACATCGGCTTTGACCGGGTGGTCGAGCTGATCGGCGGTGAGCTGGCCGAAGCGGTGCGTGCGGCGACGCTGCAGATCTACGGCTTCGCCGCGGCCTTTGCGGCCGAGCGCGGCATTCTGATCGCCGACACCAAGCTCGAGTTCGGCCTCGATGAGAACGACCGCCTGATCGTGATGGACGAGATGCTCACGCCGGATTCCTCGCGCTTCTGGCCGGCGGACCAGTACCAGGTGGGCATCAGCCCGCCGAGCTACGACAAGCAGTTCGTGCGCGACTATCTGGAAACGCTGGACTGGAACAAGACCGCGCCGGGCCCAAGCGTGCCCGCCGAGGTGATCGAGGCGACGCGGGCCAAGTACGCGGAAGCCCTGCTCAAGCTGACCGGGATCGTGGCCTGAGTCTGTCGCAGCCTGCTCAGATCGGAATGCGCAGGCGGCGCATCAGCTTGCCCATCACCCAGGCCGGGCCAATCAGCAGGTAGACGAGGTCGGTGAAGAAGCTCGGCTTCTTGCCCTCGTAGCGGTGGCCGATGAATTGGCCGATCCAGGCGATCACAAACACGCCGATCGCCAGCCACAGGAGGTTTGTCGCGCCGAGTGCGCCGAACAGCAGGTGGGTGATGAGGCCAAGTGCGACCAGCTTGATCGCCATCACCAGGCCGAGCGGGCGCGACAGCCGGTAATAGAAGATGGCCGCCGCGGCCATGGCCAAGCCAGCCCAGGCGCCGTCGCGGCCCAGCACCGCTGGCACCGGGATCACCCACAGCAAGGCGACGACCGACCACAGGATCAGCGGCACGCAGATCACGTGGATCCATTGGTTGGTGGCATCGCGATGGTCGTTGGAGTAATTCGAGAACCAGCGCTCGACGGGGCGCGGGTCGGCGGCGGACAGGCTGTCGTCGGTGGTGTTCATGGTCATCGAAGGCGGGGTTCGGAGCGGAAGCTCACGGTAGGGCTTGGGCGACGATGGGGCAAGGCCGAGGCTTCCGTTTGCGCCAGTACCGTGCCGGTGGGCGCGAGGCGCAGCACCCGGAGTAGGCCTGGCACCCGGGACGCACGGGGACCGAGGCAAGCGTGCAGCTCATGGTGGGCCAGGGCCCACCCTATGAGAGCGCCGCGCTTCGGCTTCGGCTTCGGCTTCGGCTTCGGCTTCGGCTTCGGCTTCGGCTTCGGCTTTCGCTGCT
>CAZPHV010000082.1:0-19868 GCA_964586455.1 uncultured Aquimonas sp. | reverse complement strand
GGTGATCCGAGCAAACACCCGCTTAAGTTCCAAACAGAATGCAACGCTACACTAGCAGCACCAGCTCAAAGTTGCGGTTTCCGACATTTGGGGTAAAGGCCGCACCGACGCCTGCGCTGCCTACCGTCGCGTCAGGACCCAGGTTGGTGGCGGTGAGATGCACTCGCGCGATGACGCCCGGTGGGACAACCGACCCGTCTGGCAAAGACACAGCGCCCTGAATGTCCGCAGATGTTTGCGCTCCCGCCGAGGCGGACAGCAATGCACCGAAGGCTGCTCCTATCGCCCAACGCTCTTTCATGGGATCCGCGGTGCCTGGAAGCCACGTCGAAAGATGAGTTGGATTAGCCCTGGCTCTCGACACTCTGAGATTGCTGGTGCCAACGCAAAGCCAAATCCGGAGGATTCAACTACGAATCCCAGCATGCCA
Organism: uncultured Aquimonas sp.; assembly: GCA_964586455.1. Taxonomy (GTDB): domain Bacteria; phylum Pseudomonadota; class Gammaproteobacteria; order Xanthomonadales; family Xanthomonadaceae; genus Aquimonas. Next base: position 19,438 of record CAZPHV010000082.1, on the reverse strand, counting down.
AGGAGAGCGACGCCCCGCGACACTGCTCGGTCCCTCAGCCCGCCGCCCCCAAACACCGCGCGAAGAACGCTTCGGTGACCCGGAACCGATGCAGCGCGTCCTTCTTCTGCAGGCCGTGGCGCGCGCCCGGATAGGTCATCAACTCGAAGGGCTGGCCGCGGGCCTGCAGTTCCGACATCAGGCGCGTGCTGTTCACGAACAGAACATTGTCGTCGGCCATGCCGTGCAGCAGCAGCAGCGGCTTCTTGAGTCCGTCGAGATGGGTGAACACCGAGGCCTGCGCATAGCCTTCCGGATTGCGCTGCGGCAAATCCATGTAGCGTTCGGTGTAGTGGGTGTCGTACAGCGCCCAGTCGGTGACCGGCGCACCCGCGACGCCGCAGGCGTAGTCCTCGCCGGCGCGGGCCAGCAGCATCAGGGTCATGTAGCCGCCGTTCGACCAGCCGTACACGCCGATCCGCTCGCCGTCGACATAGGGCAGCCCGCGCAGGAAGGCGACGCCGCGGCGTTGGTCGTCCACTTCGACCGTGCCCTGTTTGCCGTACAGCGCGCCGCCGAACGCGGCACCGCGGCGCGGTGTGCCGCGGTTGTCCAGCGAGAACACCAGATAGCCCTGCTGGGCCAGGTACTGGTTGAAGTCGACCTGCCAGGTGCGCTTCACGGTCTGCGCCGCGGGACCGCTGTAGACCAGCACCACCGCCGGGTAGCGCTTCGCGGCATCGAAGCCCACCGGCTTGATCAGGCTGTAGTGCAGTTCGGTTGTCCCGTCGGCCGCAGTCAGCGTGCCGAACTCCATCGGCTGGTGTGCCGCCAGGTAGGGCGCATACGGATGATCGGCGTCGAGCGCGTTGTCGATCAACGCGGCGACACGCTCGCCCGAGGCGCGGTACAGCTCCATCTGTGGGGGCGAGCTCGGGCTGTTCCAGCTGTCGACGTAGACGCTGGCGTTGTCGGCGAATTTGACCTCGTGCCAAGCGCCGGCCGCGGTCAGACGCTTGGGCTCGCCGCCGGCCAGCGGCAAGGCGTAGGCATGCTTCTCCAGCGGCGAGTCGAGGGTGGCGCTGAAGTAGACGACGCCCGCGTCCTCATCCAGCGCCAGTACGCTTTCGACCGTCCAGTCGCCGGACGTGAGAGCCGTCAGCGCGCCGGATTCAAGATCGCCCAGGTACAGATGTTCAAAGCCTGAACGCTCGCTGCTCCACAGGAAGCGACGAGCGTCCTTCATAAAGCGCAAGTTGTGATGCAGCGGCACCCAGGTGTCGGCGGTCTCTGTGAGCAGCACCCGCTGCTTTCCGTCGTCTAGGTCGTGCAGCACAAGGTCAAGAACACGCTGGTCGCGCGACTGCCGCTGGAAACTCAACAGGCGCGGCGTCGCCCAGTTGACCCGGGTTAGATAGATATCGCGCTCGGGGCCCAGATCGATGTCGATGGGCGTGGGCGACTGCATCCGATCCTGCAGCATGACCGTGCGCCTGCCGTCAGCGGTATCGATGCGACCGGGCACTGCCTTGGGCGGGCTCAGCGCGGACTCAAGCTCGACCACATGCAGGCTGATCGCCACATTCGCTTCGCCGGCCGCCGGATAGCGCTGCTGGACGATGGTGCTGCGGTCGGCATGGATCTCGAAGCGCTCGCGGATCGGCACCGGCGTTTCGTCGATGCGGGTGTATGCGATTGCCGAGTCATCGGGCGCCCACCAGTAGCCGGTGTGCCGGTCCATCTCTTCGTCGGCGACGAACTCGGCGACGCCGTAGCCGATCTCCTCGCTGCCGCCCGAGGTCAGCCGGTGAGTCCTGCCATCAGCGAGATCGATCACCCACAGGTCGCGGCCGCGGATGAAGCTGACATAGCCGCCCTTGGGCGAGACCTTGGGGTCGGTCGCGAAGCCTTCGGCATTGGTCAGTTTGCGCACCTGTTGCCCGGGCTCGGCATCAAGGCTGTAGAGGTAGAGCTCGCCGCCCAGCGGAAACAGCAGACGCCGACCGTCTGGCGCCCAGTGGTAGTCGACGATGCCGGACAGACCGACGATGCGCTGGCGCTCGCGGCGCGCTTTTTCCTCGTCGGACAGAACTTCCTCCGGTGCCAGCGCCTGCGAATCGACCAGGCGCCGGGTTTCGCCCGAGGCGATATCGAACTCCCACAGATCCAGACGGAAGCGGTCCTCGTCGCGGCTCTTCAGAAAGGTCACGCGGGCGCCGTCGGGGGCGATCTTCGGTTGCATCAGCGAAGGGCCGGACAGCGGCTGCTCGCCGGTCAGGGCTTCAAGCGTCAGCGGCTGAGCGTCGAAGGCAAGGGCGGGCGCGAGACTCATGGTCAGACCTAGCAGGGTGAAGGTGCTCCGCCGCATGCGGGCGCTCCAGTGACGCAGGATCGCGTTTGCCGCGCCGCGGAGATGGGGCTCGGCGGGCTGCGGCGGTGTGCGGGCAGCCATGGACGTGCGGGCTACGGAAGGCAGCATGGTTCACCGATGCGGGTCGACGGCGGAGGGTGGATGGAAACCGACCCGGGCCGACACTGCAAGGCCTGCAGGCCAATATCGGGCGTCGTGCTGGATACCCGCGACCGCACGGAATCCGTCGCCGACACGTGGCGGGATCGCAGCATGGCTTCCGCGGGCGCCGTTTTCCGTCAGAATCTGACGCCCGAGTAGGCGGACTTGACACCGCTGGCAGCGTGCTCGCGCGGAGACCTCAAGCCGTGCCAGTATGTGAGCTACGGCACATTTCTTGCCTTCCAGCTTCGCCTGTTGCAGGCCACAGAATCGTCAAGCTTGACGGTTGGTAGCCCACCCGCTGCGGGGCGGGCCTCAAGGATCCTATCCGAGCATGAAGTCACCCAACAGCCCTCAATGCCCACGTCCAGCGCAACTGCCTGCGCTGTCGCGCTCGAGTGTCTTCTGTCGGCAGCTTGGATCGGGCGTGGTGCTCAGGGAGACCTCGACATGCTGAGCTCGAACTTCGGGTCCACCGACTCAAGTGCCAGCATCCGACTGTCGCAGCGCGCGCTACCGAGGCGGGTGCGCCAGCTGCTGGAAGGCGTGCTCAAGTTCGGCTCGGACGAGCTCGAGCGCGGGCTCAAGGCCACCCTGGATGAAACTGAGCAGCAGCTCTTCAAGCTCGCCGACCAGGCTCGCAGCGGCGACATTCAGGCGTCCTGCTTCGAAGCGCTGCGCGAGATCAAGCGCGGCCGTGCCGACGTGGTGCCGCGCTTCCTGATCGCTCTCGAAGGCGCGTTGGCAACCCTGAAGGACCCGCCCGAGGCCAGCCCGCTGGCCACGGGCGAGACGCGCATGGCCTTTGGCGAGCTCAGCCTGGTCGCCGACATCGAGCTGGAGCAGAACATGCTGCTCGGCGAGGTCGCCAGCCGGGCGGAAGTGCGTCACAGCTTGCCGCTGTTCCTGCTTGGCCAGCGCTTCGGCGTGATCGCAGGCCGGCCCGCGTTCGAAGCCGAGCGCCTGCCGGTCGGGCCGCGCGCGCTGTGCGGCTTCCTGCGTTCGGCCGTCGCCACGCTGGATCTGAACATCGAGTACCGGCTGCTGATCTACCGCCAGTTCGAGCGTCAGGTGATGGGCCTGATCGGCTCGCTGTATGAAGCGCTCAACAGCTTCCTGGCGCGCGAGCGGGTGTTGCCCAACCTGTCGTTCGCGCCGAATCGCAAGTCCAATCCGCAGCGCAGCGGCGCGGACACGCCCGCTGCCGAGAAGCCTGCGCAAGACAAGCCCCCTGCGGACGCAAAGCCAGCCGCAGTGCGACCGCCCGCGGCGCAGCCTGCCTCTGCAGCGCGAGGACCTGCGTCGACGCCGGGAGGTGCCGATGCCGGGGCGACACCGGGGCAGGACGGTTTCCAGCCCGATACGGTTCCCTATCGCGACCCCAACGAACCTGGTCTCGGCGCCGGCTACGCGCCACAGTCAGCCCCCTACAGCGGGCCGCGGCCCTATACCGCCTGGCCGGGCACGGCCAGCGCTGAACCCATGGACATGGGCGCCGATGCGGGTGCCGGCGAGGCGGGCGGCGCCGACGTGCGCATGTTCGACATGCTGCGCGACCTGTTGGCCGGGCGTCGCGCGCTGCTGGGCAAGCTCGGTGGTGCGCAGTCCAAGCCGCCGCCGAATGCGCACGTGGCCACGCGCGACGATGTACAGGCCGTGCTTTCGCTGCTGCAGGCGCGCGAGCCGGCGCCGGTGCTGGTCGACGGCAAGCCCGCCCCGCGCTCGGTGACGCACCTGAAGCAGGACCTGCTCGCGCAGCTGCGGCAGGTGACCCCGCCGGGCATGAGCCCCTCGCTCGGCGCGGAAGAATCCGACGTCATCGAACTGATGACCCTGCTGTACGAACACATCCTGCGTGACATCAAGCAGACCAGCCCGGTCGCCAACCTGCTGACCAAGCTGCAGGTGCCGATGCTGCGGGTGGCGCTGAGCGACAAGGGGTTCTTCACCCGTCGACAGCATCCCGCGCGGCAGATGCTCAACGTGGTCGCCGAGACCGGCACCAGCTGGCTGCTCGACGCCGATGAGGCCGACCGTGGCCTGCTGGAAAAGATCAGCGTGGTGGTCGACAAGGCCACCCACGACTACATGGGTGACTCGACGGTATTCGAGAGCCTGGTCGGCGATCTGCAGCAGCAGATGCAGACCCTGGCGCGCAAGGCCGAGGTCGCCGAGCGGCGCCACGTCGAGGCCGCGCGCGGAAAGGAAAAGCTCGAGCTCGCCCGCATCAATGCCGAGCAGGCGATCAGCCAGCGCCTCCACGGCCGGCGCGTGCCGCGCTTTGTTTCGACCCTGCTGCAACAGGCCTGGTCCGACGTGCTGGCGCTGTCGCTGCTGCGCGGTGGCGAAGAGTCGCCGCTGTACCAGCAGCAGCTGGACATCGCCGAGCAGCTGATCCAGATCGGCAGCGGCCAGGCCGCGCCTCCCGCCGTGCTTGCGCAGCTGCGCGAGGACATTGAGCGCTCCCTGGTCAAGGTCGGATACCACGACGGTGATGCCGCAGCGATCACCAACCGCCTGCTCGCAAGCGAGGACGAGCCTGAACCCGAGGGCGAAGGCAACAGCCGCACCGAGCTCGCGATCAAGCTGAAGGCGCGGGTGCGTCTGGGCCAGACGGCGGATACGCCGGAGGCCGCCCCGGTCATGCCTCCCGCACTGCCGCTCAGCGAGCCCGAGCGCGCCCAGTTCGAGCGCATTCGCCATCTGCCCTTCGGCACCTGGTTCGAGTTTCCTGAAGCTGAAGGCGGCAGCGTGCGCCGGCGCATGTCCTGGTTCAGCACGGTCACCGGCAATGCGCTGTTCGTGAACCATCGCGGTCAACGCGCAGCCGAGCACAGCCTCGAATGGCTGGCGCGCGAGCTGCATGCCGGCCGGGTCAAGGTGGTGATGGCCGAACAGGGCACGGTGATCGACCGCGCCTGGCAGTCCATCATGGGCGCCTTGAAGAGTTTCTCGCAGCGCGCCCCGGCAGGAGTCACGCCATGAACGAGTCACGCCGCGCCAAGCGCAAACAGGTCCGCGAGGCCATCGAAGTGTTCGACAGCATGACCGAGCTCAGCGTCGGTCGGATCGGCAACCTGTCCGAGACCGGGCTGATGCTGATGGCCTCGGCGCCGCTGATGGAAGACGCCCTGTTCCAGTTCCGCTTCACCCTCGGCGGCAACCAGCTGCGTCCGCGCACGCTCGAGATCGGCGTGCATCAGCTGTGGTCCGAGCCCAGCCACGTGCCGGGCCAGTACTGGTCGGGCTTCCGTCTGGTCGACATCGCGCCCGAGGATGCGACCCACCTGCATGCCTGGGTGGAGGCGCCCGGCTCGCAGTACGACTAAAACAGGCAGCGCCCGCGGGCCGGCCCTGCCCTGGTTAGGTCTCCAGCGGCTGCGGACGGTGCAGCGCGTAGCCCTGCGCGTAGTCCACGCCCAGCCCTCGCAGAATCTCGGCGATCGCCATGTTCTCGACGAACTCCGCGACCACCTTGACCTGGGCCTGATGACAGATTCCGGTCAAGGCCTGAACGATCGAATGGCTCATCGGGTCGCTCTCGATGTCGCGGATGAAGCTGCCGTCGATCTTCACCAGATCCACCGGCAGCTGCTTCAGGTAGCCGAACGAGGACATGCCCGAGCCGAAGTCGTCCAGCGCGAAGCGGCAGCCCAGGGCGCGCATGCGCTGGATGAAGGCCATCGCACGCTCCATGTGGGTCAGCGCCGCGGTCTCGGTCAGCTCGAAGCACAGGCGCGCCGCCGGCACGCCACTCTTTCCGAGTTCGCTGCAGACGAAGTCCGCGAAACTGTCGTCCTCCAGCGTGTGCGCGGAGAGATTGATTGCCCATAGACCAGCGTCGGCGACCAGGCCGCGGCGCATCGCCGACAGTGCGTTCTGCAGCACCCAGCGGTCGATCGCTGGCATCAGCGCGTAGCGCTCGGCGGCCGGGATGAACTCAGCCGGCGGCACCAGCCGACCGTGTTCGTCGCGCAGCCGCAGCAACAGCTCCAGGTGGCCTTCGCCCTGCTCCGCCAGCGGTTCGATGCGCTGGAAGTGCAGTTCGAAGCGGTTCTCGGTCAGGGCCTGCTTCAGTCGATTGATCCACGCCATTTCGTCGCGGCGACGCCGCGCCTCGATGTCGTCGGAGGCGGTCAGGTGGACGCGATTGCGGCCCTGCTCCTTGGCCATGTAGCAGGCCGTGTCGGCCAGCGCCAGCAGCTCACGGGTATCGCGCGAGCTGGCCTGGTCGAGCAGGACCACGCCGATGCTCACAGTCAGTGAGTGCTGCTTGCCTTCGAACACGAAGCGGTGTCCGCGCACGGTCTGGCGGATGCTTTCGGCGACCGCCAGCGCATGGTGGCGATTGGCGCCGCGCAGCAGCAGGCCGAATTCGTCGCCGCCCAGACGCGCCAGCACATCCGTGGGTTCGATGCAGGCCAGCAGCAGACTGGACAGTTCACTAACCATGCGATCGCCGGCATCGTGGCCGGCGGTATCGTTGACCAGCTTGAACTGGTCGAGATCGAGGTAGAGCAGGGCGGCCTGACGGGCGCGCACGGTGCCGGCCTGGGCGGTGTCACGCAGGGCCTGCTCGAAGCTGGCGCGATTCAGCAGACCGGTCAGGGCGTCGTGCGCCGCCTGGTGTCGAAGGCGCTCGGTCAGCGCATGCGCTTCGGTGCTGTCCTGGATCACCACCAGGTGATGTGGCTCGGCCTCAAGCACGATGTCGGTCAGCGAGACCGAGGCCCAGAACCCCGTGTGGTCTGGCCGCAGCACGCGTGTGCTCAAGCCCTCCAGGCCAAGCGCTTCGCTGCGCAGGCGCTCGGCGATGGCGCGGTCCTCGAACAGCGAGGACAGCCGCAGGTCGGGGCCGCTGCCGTCGACTCCCAACAGCTGGCGGCCGGCAAAGTTCAGATACACCACGCGGTCGTCGGCGTGCGCCAGCAGCACGGCGGCGGGCAACAGTTCGGTCAAGGCGCGGAAGCGCTCTTCACTCTCTCGAAAGCGCCGACTCATCTGGGCGGCGAGGCCCAGTGCGGTTTCACGGGTGCGCGCGACGTTGAAGAACAGTGCTGCCAGCAGCAGGCTGGCGAACACACCGAACCCGAAGCTGATGAACGGAATGACCCGCAGCGACTGCGAGAATTCCGGCAGCGGCGCGATTTCCAGGCGCCACTGGCGGCCTGCGAAGTCAAGTAGGCGCTGCTCGACGCGTGCCCCCGCCAACGGCTCGGCACTGCGGTAGAGCAGCACCGGTTCGGCGCCGCTGACATCGTGCACGGTCAGCGCGATCTGTTCGGTCTTTTCCGGCAGCACCCGCGCCAGTAGCTCGGTGATCGAGAACGAGGCTGCCGGCGAGCCGATGAAGCGACGCTGGCGTTCTTCGACATCCAGCGGTCGCGGGCCGGGCGAAAAGATCGGCAGGCGCAGGATGAACCCTTTCAGCGGCTTGCCGTCCACGCCCAGCTGCACCAGGTCGAAGACTTCGGACATCGCCGCTTCATCGGTGTCGCGGGCGATTTCGAGCGCACGCAGGTTGGCTGGCTGGGTCGAAATATCGAGCCCGGAGACGCGCTCATTGCCCAGCAGCGGGGCATAGAAGGTGGTGGGATAGCGCGGCGGATCACCGGCAACGAATTCGGCATAGGCCAGCGAGCGCAGCGCCGGAAACAGTCGACGTGGCTGCAGGTCCTCGTACATGCGCTGGAACTCGTGCGCTTCGACCTCGTCGCTGGAGTTGAACAGCGCCTGCAGCGAACGCACCAACAGAGCACAGTTCTCAAGCTGTGCGCGTAGACCGGTGGTGCTGCGCTCGGCCAGCCAGCTGAGGCTGGCCTCCTGCTGTGCATTCAGCAGACGGGCGTGCTCGCGGGCCAACAGCGTCGACAGCGCCAGGCCGACCAGCAGCGCGATCAGACCGGCGATCAAGGGGCGCCGCACACTGGCGTGGGCAAGTAGACCCTTCACGCTGCTACCCGCAGCCGAAGCTGCTTCCGCCGGTATCCTTGGCGACCCTGCCACCCCCCGACGGCCTCCCGATGCGTGTCGATCTTGCTCCGCTCCACCGTGCCCATGTCGAAACCCTGATGCAGCGAAGTGCGGAGGCGCTGAAGCGGGTCGGCCGTGAGCATCTGCTGATCGCTGCGGGTGCGCTTCGCTATGAGTTTCTCGATGACCGCCACTACCCGTTCCGGGTGAACCCGCACTTCAAGGCTTGGCTGCCTCTGGATGACCACCCGTACTGCTGGCTGAAGATCACGCCGGGACAAAAGCCGCATCTGTTCTATTTCCAGCCTGAGGATTTCTGGCACAAGCCACCGGCGGACCCGGCAGGTTATTGGACTGAGCAGTGCACTATATCGATCATTCGCGCCCCGGGTGAACTCTCCACCCTGCTTCCGCCGCCTCAAGCCTGCGCCATCGTCGGTGAAGCCGAGGCTGGCGTCGGCGACCACCGGCCCGATAACCCCGAGGCCTTGCTCGACTACCTGCACTTCCATCGTGCCTACAAAACTCCTTACGAAATCGAACTGATGCGCCGCGCCAGCGTCAGTGCGGTGCGCGGACATCGCGCCGCTGAGGCCGCCTTTCGTGCCGGCGCCTCCGAACACGGTGTGCACCAGGCCTATCTGGCGGCGAGTGGCCATAGCGATCTCGACCTGCCCTACGGCAACATCGTCTGCCTCAATGAGCACGCCGCGATCCTTCACTACCAACACCGTGAAACCGTGGCGCCGGCCGAACACCGGTCGCTGCTGATCGACGCCGGCGCCAGCTGTTCCGGCTATGCCGCCGACATCACTCGAACCTATAGCGCGAAAGAGGGCGAGTTCACCGCACTGCTGCAAGGCCTTGACCGTGTCCAGCGTCAGCTCGTTGACGGCGTGCGGCCCGGCCGTGACTACCGCACCCTGCACCTCGAGTGCCATCGCCTTCTGGGCGAGCTGCTGATCGAGGCCGGAGTGGTCCGCTGCGGCCTCGACCAGGCGTTGGCGCTGGGCCTGACCTCGACCTTCTTCCCGCACGGTCTCGGCCACTTGATCGGTTTGCAGGTGCACGACGTCGCCGGCTTCGCCGCCAGCGCCGAAGGCGGACGCATCGAACGACCCGAGGGCCACCCCTTCCTGCGCCTGACCCGCGAGCTGGGCCCGGGCATGGCGGTGACCATCGAACCGGGCATCTACTTCATCGACAGCCTGCTGGCCCAGCTGCGGGCCGGTGACCATGCGCGTCACATCGATTGGACGCAGGTGGACGCCTTGGCGCCGTACGGCGGCATTCGCATCGAGGACGATGTGGTCTGCACCGAAGACGCACCGGAGAACCTCAGTCGCGATGCGTTTGCCGCCTGAGCGGGGCTGCAGTGGAGTGCAGCCCGCGAGTGGTTTGAGGCGGCAGACAGGGAGTAGGGCGTAGGGCATGCGCCTGTGCAAGCAAGTCACAGGCCAGACACATGTGTGATGGGGGGGCTCGGGCTGCGCCGGCCTGTCTATGCAGCGCTGCAACAGCCTGAGACTTCCTTCAAACGCCGTTTTGCACCACGATGGCGCAAACCCGCGCCGTGGACCCTCCATGCCCTCCAGCTTCGCGCCCTTCCAGCGTCTGGCCACGCCGCTGATGCAGATCGACGCAGCGCAGCAGATCCAGGACCTCAACCCCGCCTGCTCGGCCTGGCTGGGCCTGTCGCGGCGGCGACTGCTCGGCCAGCCGCTCGCCCTGCTGGATGGCGGCGACGGTAGCCTGGTCGCGGCGGCCACCGAGGTGCAGCAGCAGCGGACCTCGCTGCGTGGGCGCCATCTGCGCCTGAAACGCGAGGGCGACGAGCGCTTCGCCGAGGTCTATCTCACCCCGGTCGACTCCGATACTGCGCTGACCGATACCGAGCAGCGCGGCGGTGGACTGCTGCTTGAGTTCCACCCTGCCGATGCGTTTCCCGGCGCCGACCCCAGCGTGCTGCCCGCGGCCCTGCATGCCGCACTCAAGGGCCTCGCCCACGAGGTGCGCAATCCGCTGGCCGGGCTGAAGGGTGCCGCGCAGCTGCTGGGCCGACGCATCGACGACCCCGACAGCCGTCGCTACGTCGAAGTCATTCTCACCGAGACCGCGCGCCTGACCGACCTGGTCGAACGCCTGCTCACTCCCACCGCGCCGCGTGAGCTGATCGCCACCAATGTGCATTCGGTACTGGAGCGCGTGCGTCTGCTGGCCGAAGCTGAAGCCGGTTGGTCGATCCAGTTGCTGCGCGACTACGACCCCAGCCTGCCCGAGCTGCCCGCCGATGCCGATCGGCTCGCGCAGGCGCTGTGGAACCTGGTGCGCAATGCCCTGCAGAGCGGCGCCTCCGTGGTACGCCTGCGTTCGCGCGCCGAGCACGGCGTGCTGATCGGCGAAGTGCGCTACCGGCTGGCGCTGAAGCTCGAAGTCGAAGACAACGGCCGCGGCGTGCCGGAGTCACTGGCCGAGCGGATCTTCCTGCCGCTGGTCTCGGGCCGCCCGGAAGGCTCCGGCCTGGGCCTGGCCCTGGCCCAGCAGGTCGCCCGTGAACACGGCGGCGCGCTGTCCTTCCGCTCGCGCCCGGGACACACCGTGTTCTCCCTGCTGCTACCTGTACGCGAAGAGCACCGCGAGGACGCATCGAATGGCGACTGAACCCTCCACCCTCTGGGTCATCGACGACGACCGCTCGGTGCGCTTCGTGCTGGCCGAAGGCCTGCGCGACGCCGGCTTCGAAGTCCGCGAGTTCGATGGCCCCGGCCCGGCGCTGGCCGCGCTCGCAAAAGCCAAGCCGGCAGCGGTGTTCACCGACGTACGCATGCCTGAAATGGATGGCCTCAAGCTGCTCAATGTGCTGAAGGCCGATCACCCTGAGCTGCCGATCATCGTCATGAGTGCGTACACCGATGTCGCCTCGACCGCCGGCGCCTTCCGCGGCGGCGCGCATGACTTTCTGTCCAAGCCTTTCGACCTCGATACCGCCGTGGCCATGGCCCGCCGCGCCCTGCAGCAGGACGAGGCCGAAGCGCCACCGCCGCTGCCGCCCGAGCGCGACACGCCGGAGCTGGTGGGCGAAGCGCCCGCCATGCGCGAGCTGTTCCGCGCGATCGGCAAATTGGCACAGGCGCCGCTGTCGGTACTGATCATCGGTGAGACCGGAACCGGCAAGGAACTGGTCGCGCGCGCCCTGCATCGCCACTCGCCGCGCGCGCAGGCGCCCTTCGTGGCCCTTAACACCGCAGCGATTCCCTCCGAGCTGCTGGAGAGCGAACTGTTCGGCCACGAGCCCGGCGCCTTCACCGGCGCCGCGCGCCGCCACCACGGCCGCTTTGAGCAGGCCGACGGCGGCACCTTGTTCCTCGACGAAATCGGCGACATGCCGGCGGCTTTGCAGACGCGACTGCTGCGCGTGCTGGCCGAGGGAGAATTCTTCCGCATCGGCGGCCGTGAACTGATCCGCGTCGACGTGCGCGTGATCGCCGCCACCCATCAGCCGCTGGATGCGCTGGTCGAACAGGGCCGCTTCCGCGCCGACCTGCTGCATCGGCTGGATGTCGTGCGCCTGAACATTCCCGCTCTGCGCCAGCGTCGCGAGGACGTACCCGCGCTGGCGCAGCGCTTCCTCGCCGACGCCGTGGCCAAACTTGCCAGCGGTAGCAAGCGCTTCGACCGCGCCACCCTGGATACGCTGATCGCCTATGCCTGGCCCGGCAATGTGCGCGAGTTGGAGAACCTGTGCTGGCGACTGGCTGCACTCGCGCCCGGTGACATCGTGCGGGTCGCCGACCTGCCCGAAAACCTGCGCGGACGCAGCAAGACACCCAGCGCCGGCAGCTGGGAAGAAGGCCTGCGGCAGTGGGCTGAGAGTGCACTGCGCGGCGGTCAGGCCGAGCTGTATCCGCAGGCGCTGGAACGCTTCGAGCAGGTCATGCTGAAAGCGGCCCTGGCCGTCACCGGCGGCCACCGCCAGCAGGCCGCCGAACGTCTCGGCCTGGGCCGCAACACGCTGACCCGCAAACTCGGATCGAGTCGGAGGCGGGGCGGCTGATCTGTTCCCCGACCGCGGCTGCGTGCGTTCGGAGTCAGAGCCGACACCGCTTGATTCAAGGTTCGAGTCTGCCTTCAAGCGGTGCGGTCGGCCGCCAAAGACGGTGCGCGACACGCGCACCCTATAGCGGCTCGGCTAGCGAGTGGAATGACCCGCGCAGATCAAAACTGAGAACGCGCCAACCCGTACAGCTGGAGCATCACGCGAACCACGCCCACATAGGGTGCGCGTGTCGCGCACCACTGGCATGACCACAGTGTCGCGACACGCAGGGACCACCCCGCAGACCTTCAAAGCACCGGCGACAGCAGTCTCGCACCGGCTTCCGCAAGCTTTTGGCCCAACGAAAGCCGGCGCGGGCGCTGGACTTCCAGGGCGTGTGCGAAGTCTTCCTGCAGAACCGCTTCCAGCGCGCGTGCGGGCGCTTCGCCGTACAGGTTCACGCACAACTCGAAGTTGAGCCGGAAGCTGCGCGCATCGAAGTTGGCGCTGCCCAGGGTGCAGAGTGCGTCGTCCACCAACAGGGCCTTGGTGTGCAGCATGCGCGGCTGGTACTCGAACACGCGCACGCCAGCGCGCTGCAGTTCATCGAAGTAGCTGCGGCTGGCGTAGGTGACGGTGCGGGTGTCGGCACGCTTGGGCACCAGCACGCGCACGTCGATGCCACGCTGCGCGGCGCAGGTCAGCGCGTACAGAGCCGGTTCCGGCGGTACGAAGTACGGCGTCACCAGCCAGATCCGGCGCTCGGCATCGCCCATGGCCTGCAGCATTGCCCGATGGATGGGTTCCTGCGGCGTGTCTGGCCCCGAGGGCAGCCACTGCAGCGCGATCTCGCCCGGCGGCAGCAGTGGGAACATGCCGTGCTGGTGCAAGGGGCGCTTGCTGGCATACAGCCAGTCTTCGACGAACACCTGCTGCAGCCCGTTCACGGCCGCGCCCTCGATGCGCAGGTGCAGGTCTCGGTAGGCATCCGCGCGCACGCGCTCGTCCTGGGTGTCGCTCAGGTTGATGCCGCCGGTGAAGCCGATGCGGCCGTCGATCACGGCGATCTTGCGGTGCGTGCGCAGGTTCAGCAGCGGCTTCAGCGTGGCCAGCCGGAACGGGTGAAAGAACACCACTTCGACGCCGACCTCGCGCAGTGGCCTCAGGAAGTGCCGCGAAAGTTTCGCGCTGCCCACCGAGTCGGCCAGCAAGCGCACTGCCACGCCGCGTCGCACGGCCTCGATCAACGCATCGCGGACGGCGGTGCCGGTGCGGTCCGGCTCGACGATGTAGTACTCGAGGTGCACGTGTTCACGCGCTTCGCGAATTGCACGCAGCAGCGACTCGAAGGTCGCCTCGCCGTCGCTGAGCAGCTCAACGCGCAGGGCCGTGCTTGTTGCCTGTCGAGTCAGGCGCTCCACCAGGCGCGCCTGGCGCTGTTCCAGCGGGCTGGCCAGTGCGCCCAGCACATCGCATTCCGACAGCGCCTCGCGCTCCAGCCGACGCCGGCTGCGGCGACGCTTGATCTGCTGGCGACGGATCCGTACCGGGCCCAGCCAGTGGTAGATCAGAAACCCCAACACAGGCAGCGCGGCCAGGGTCAGGATCCAGGCCAGGGTGCTGACCGGCGGTCGCTTCTGCAGCACGATCCAGATCGACAGGGCGGTGAGGTACACCGCCCAGCCGAGCCCCAACCAGTAGCTTGACTGCAGGTCCATGCCTGGCCTGCCTGCCGGCGCCTCAGGCCAGCCGCGGGTTCAGCGTGTAGGTGCCGAAGTGCACGGCTTCTGCCAGCACATGGCCCTGCATCGCCCGATGCAGATCACCCATCGAGAACTTCGGCGGCAGCTGCAGCTGCTCGATGTCCAGCGCGAACACGCGGAACAGATAGCGGTGCAGCAGGGCGTCGTTGAAGGGCGGGCAGGGGCCGTCGTAGCCGAGGTAATCACCGCCCATGTCGGCATCGCCGGCAAACCAGCCGGTGTAGTCGTTCTTGCCCTGAACACTGCCGCTGGGGCCGGACGGCGAGGGCTTGCCGCGCGCGGTCACGCCTTCACTGCAGCTGCCGGCGGCGAGCTCGCGCGTATCCGCAGGAATGTTCGCCAGCAGCCAGTGCACGAAGTCGACTCGCGGCAGGTCGGCCGGCACTTCGCGGTCGGCCTGGTTGACGTCGTCCGGTTTGGACGGCACATCGGGGTCTACGCAGATCACCGCGAAGCTGCGAGTGCCCTCAGGCACCTCGCTCCAGGCCAGATGGGGATTGCGGTTGTCCGAGAGGATGCAGGGGCTGTCCGGGCCGGGTTTGCCGAACGCGAACTCGGCGGGAATCGGCTGGCCCTGTTCAAAGCTGTCGCTGCGCAGTTTCATGCGGGGTCGTCCTCTCGATGGGATGGAAAGGCGGAACAGAATGCGCGCAGGAACGGTCGACGCACACGGCGTGCGGCGTTCCTGCGGGCGCTCAGGCCGGGGGGTTCAGGTACTTGTCCTTCAACCTCACATAGTGCCCGGCCGAGTACATCAGGTTCTCGATCTCACGGTCGGACAACCGGCGCACCAGGCGGCCGGGGTTGCCCAGCCAGAGCTCGCCTTCGCCAACGATCTTGCCCGGTGCGATCAGGGCGCCGGCACCGACAAAGCCGTGGGTTCGCACGATTGCGCCGTCCATCACGCTGGCATGCATGCCGACCAGACAGCGGTCTTCGAGGGTGCAGCCGTGCAGCACCACCGAATGCCCGACCGTGACGTCGTTGCCGATGATGGTCGGCCAGCCGTTCTCACGGGTGAACGGGCCGTCGTGGGTGACGTGTACGATCGCGCCGTCCTGGATCGAGGTGCGCGCGCCGATTCGGATGTAGTTGACGTCGGCGCGGATCACCACGCCGGGCCAGATCGAGCTGTCGTCGCCGATCTCGACGTCGCCGATCACCGCCGACATCGGATCGATCCAGACCCGCTGACCGAGTTTGGGGCTGCGGCCGCAGAAGGCGCGCAGGGGGGAGTAGGGGGCTGTGCTCATGGGCGCGGAGTGTAGCAAGCGCCTTGCTGCCGCCTCGTGCTGCTCTACACTCGCCCGTATGGACCAGCCCAGCACCCCGCTTGAAGAACTGCCGCGGCGCCTAGCGGTACTGCGCGCCCAAGCCGAGCGCGCGCCGCGCTCGTACGCCGAACGCCGCGAGGATCTGTACGACCTGCGCGCTGCGCTCAAGCTCAACCTGCCCGAGCTGGTGCGCGCGATGGACGCCGACTTCGGCTGCCGCAGCCGGCACGAGAGCCTGATCTCGGACGGCATGACCGTGCTGTCCGAGATCGATCATCTGATCGCGAACCTGAAAAAGTGGATGCGCCCACAGCGGCGCTGGATCAGCCCTCTGTTCTGGCCGGCGCGCGCCGAAGTGCGCTTCCAGGCACTCGGCGTGGTCGGAGTGATCTCGCCCTGGAACTATCCGGTCAACCTGGCGCTGGTGCCGCTGGCCACCGCGTTGGCCGCCGGCAATGCGGTGTATCTGAAGCCCAGCGAGCACACCCCGCGCACCAGCCAGGCCCTGCTCGACCTGCTGCGCTCGATCTATCCGCGCAGCCGCGTCGAGGTCGCGCTCGGCGGTGCCGACGTCGCTGCGGCCTTTGCGACCCTGCCCTTCGACCACCTCTTCTTCACCGGCTCGACTGCGGTCGGCCGCAAGGTGATGGCCGCGGCGGCGCCGAACCTGACCCCGGTGACGCTGGAGCTCGGCGGCAAGTCGCCGGTGATCCTGGCGCCCGGGTATCCGATTGAACGCGCTGCCGCGCGCATCGCCTCGGGCAAGTTCATCAACGCCGGCCAGACCTGCATCGCGCCGGACTACCTGCTGGTGCCTGAAGCCGAGGTCGAACCGCTGGTCGCCGCGCTGAAGGCCGAGGCCCGCGCGCGCTATCCCGACATCAGCATGGGCCCGGACTACACCCGCATCATCAACCGCGCCCAGTACCAGCGTCTGGTCGACTGGCGTGAACACGCGCGCGCGGCAGGTGCACGTATCGAGCCACTGATCGAGGTCGATCCCGAGCTTGCCGACAGCCAGCGCCTGATCGCACCGACTCTGGTGCTGGATGCACCCGCAGACTGCAAGCTGATGCAGGAAGAAATTTTCGGCCCGCTGCTGCCGATCGTGCCCTATCGCGAATTCAGCGAGGCCATCGACTACGTCAAGCGCCGCGACCGGCCGCTGGCCCTGTATCTGTTCGATCACGACCGCGCCCGCATCGAGCATCTGCTGGAACACACCATCGCAGGCTCAGTGGCGATCAACGACACCGTGCTGCAGTTCGCGCAGAACAACCTCCCCTTCGGTGGCATCGGCCCCAGCGGCATGGGCAGCTATCACGGCGAAGCGGGCTTCCGCACCTTCAGCAAGGAGAAGCCGGTGTTCCGGCAGGCGCGTTGGTCGGGCATGGCACTGTTCAAGCCGCCCTATCGGGGGCTCGCAGACCGGCTGGTGCGCTTCCTCACGCGCTGAGAAGCCGCGCTGCACGAAGGGCCGGATCGGGACACGTCAGCCGCTGCGCATTCTCAATTCGCGCCCAGATGGTTAGGATGCCGAAAGGGTAGCGCCGGGGGGTTCTGCTTGGACACGCGCAGCGAACACATCACGGGTGCCGGGCTGGCGCCCGACCCGCTGGTGCTCGCGATTGCCGCTGGCAGCGCCGAGGCGGAGCGCTGCTTTGTCGAGCGCTATGGCCGTGGCGTGCGCGCCTTGGTGGTGCGGGCCTGCCGGCCGGGCGACCCGGTCGTCGACGACATCGTGCAGGACGTGCTGCTCACCGTGCTGGCGCGGCTTCGCGCCGGTGCACTGAACGACCCGAATGCGCTGCCGGCCTATCTGCAGGCGACGATCGCCCACGCCGCCAGGGCCGAATACCGCCGCCGCAGCCAGCGCGGCGACAGCGTCGACGTCGAATTGCTGGAAGCCCTGCCCGGCAGTGAGGCCAGCCCGGCCGAGTGTCTGCATCAGCGCCATCTGCAGCAGGCGCTGGCCGGCCTGGTCGAAGAACTGCCGGTGGCGCGCGATCGCGCCGTTCTGCGGGGCTTCTATCTGGAGGACCGTGACCGCGACGACCTCTGCGCGGAACTGGGAATCGACGAGTCGCACTTCCGTCGCGTGCTGCACCGGGCGCGCGAGCGGATGAGGGCCCTGATCGAGAGCGCCGGGTGGGCGCCAGAGCCGTGAACCCGCCGATCGCGTCACAATTCCGTCATTCGCCACAAGCGCTGATGGGACAGCGCTGCGTGCGCGGGCTCTTGCGCCTGCACACCCCTGCCCCCTCCCCTCGGGTCCCCGCCCCATGAACCTGCCCCCTTCGCAGCCGTCGATCAGCCCCTGGCTGGAACAGGCCTGGCTGCAACGCTATCTGGACCGTGCGCTGGACGCTCACGAGGCCGCGTGGTTTGAAGCCTATCTGCTGGACAAGCCGCATCTGCTGGACGCCATCGAAGCTGACAACGCCCTGCGTGCCGTGGTGTGTTCGGCCGACCCCGCGGTCGACCGGATCGGAGACGGCGCTCAGCCGGCATCAGTACAAGAAGATCACCCCGACTACGCCGCACCCGCCCCGCGCCCCGCAAAGCGCAGCCGCGGCCCGGCCTCGCTGCTGGCCCTGGCCGCCAGTTTCGTCGGTGGCCTTGGTCTGGCCAGCCTGTTGCTCTCCAACCCCACCCAGTCGCCAGCACAGGACCCGGCAGCCGAAGCTCCAGCCCGCCTGGTTTTCGACCTGATGCGCGGTGGCCACATCGAACTGCGCGAGGACATCGGCGACCCGCGCGCGCGTCTGATGGTGGTCGATGTCGCGCTGCCCCTGGGCAGCCGCATCGCCGCCGCCCATGCCGAGCTGGGCGAGCGTCGGGTCGAGTTGCCGGCGGCGCGAATCTCCGGCGAGGGCTTTGCCACCTACACTCTCCCGCGCAGTTGGCGCGGCCGTGCGCAGCTGCATTTCGACCTGCAGCGTGAAAGCGGTGATGCCCTGCCGCCGGTTGAAGTCGCACTCTGAGCCCGATGCCGACCCACCCGCGCGGCTTCGATCTGGACGCCGCGCAGCGCGCGTTGGCCCGTCGCGACCGCGCCCTGGGCGCGGCGATGCGCAGGGTCGGCCCACTCGACGTAACTGCGCGCTGGAAGCAGCCCTTCGACACGGTGGATGTGCTGGCCCGCTCGATCCTGCACCAGCAGCTGTCCGGCAAGGCCGCCGCGACCATCGTGGCTCGGGTTGAAGTTGCGATCGATTCCAACCGACTGCACGCCGACACCCTGGCCCGAATCGACGACGTGCAGCTACGCGCCTGCGGTGTCTCCGCGGCGAAGGCGCGCGCACTGCGGGATCTCTGCGCCCGCCGCGAGGCCGGTGAAATCCCCGACGCGCGCCGGCTCGCGCGGATGGACAGCGAAGCCATCGTCGAACAGCTCAGCGCCGTCCGCGGCATCGGCCGCTGGACCGTCGAGATGCTGCTGATCTTCAGGCTGGGTCGGCCGGATGTTCTGCCGCTGGACGATCTCGGCATTCGCCGCGGCGCCCAATGGCTGGATCAACTCGAAGCAGCCCCAGGCCGGCGCGAGCTGGCCGAGCGCGGTGAGGCCTGGGCACCCTGGCGCAGCCTGGCCGCGCTGTATCTGTGGCGTATCGCGGACGGCGGCTGAGCTGAGACGGTGTTCTAAGGTCCCGTAGGTGTGCGCCCCATCAGTCGCGCAACTGTGCTGACTCGTTCCTTGCGGCAGCGGTTGAGCGTTTGCGGGCACTTGAGCGATTGTCTCGGCCGTCGTGTTCGCGCCTGGGGCCTCGTTCGCGCCAAGGGCTTTAGAGCTGGTAGATGCGCTGCGCTTATCTACCCTACGACTACGAAGGACGCTTTGATCTGATCGAAGCCGATCAAGCGGGGAGGCTTCTACCGATGCAAAGCGTCACTCTCACAT
>CAZPHV010000081.1:8267-20813 GCA_964586455.1 uncultured Aquimonas sp. | reverse complement strand
CCTCTCCCCCGGCCCCTCTCCCACAAGGGGAGAGGGGAGCACAGCACACGGCCTACGCAGAACGCTACTCAGGAAGACGCTTCCGGCATCCCACACGCAAACAGGTCCGGCTGACCGCGCCACCCAGCCCGAGTGACCCGGGCGCTCCGGGCCGAAACAACCCGGAGCGCCCAGATCGATTCAAGCAAACTCAGTCGGCTCGCGCAGCTTGCGTGTCCGTCTCAAAACCATCCGCGAAAATCCCGTCGACCGTGTTGAGGTCGACTGCCGTGTTGTTTCCCGGAACAGGGTCCAGCACCTCATCTGGCGACACACCTGACACGGTGGCCTGCACCTGCACCGAGACCTCGTTCGGCAGCACCGCGGGCCAGACGCCGTCCTGGACCAGGTCCAGGCCGCTGCCGGCGGGCAGGTTCACGATCAAGGACAACTCGCCCGATCCGCTCGCTTCCGGGCACGTGGCGGCGCCGACCGGGCTGCACAGCCAGTTCGGCCCATCGAGTTCGGGATCGGCGATCAGCACCAATCGGGTGTTGGGCGCCTCGTCCGGACCCAGATTGCGCAGCTCCACCAGATACGAGGCAGGCTCACCCGGCGCGGCCTGCGCCGTGCCGTCGTCGATGCTGACGGACACATCGGCGAAGCGCTTGATCGCCATGCCGATCGCCGGCGACGTGCTCGCGGTATGCGAGCTCGAACCGTCATAGGCCGCGGTGACTTGCCGATCGCCCAAGCTGCTGAAGCTGATCGAGCAGCGGAAGCGCGCGCTGTTGCCGATGATCTCGGGGGCCGAGCTGTCGCTGCAGCTTTCGCCGCTGTCCGCATTGACCTGGACCTGCCCGCCCGCCGGCGCAGCGCCCACCCCCAGCACATCGACCACGAACTCGATCGGCTGATCACGCCGCGCCGGATTGGCGCTGGCACTCACGTTGCTTGTGGTCTGCGGCACGAAGCTGGCCTGCACCGTGCAGTCGGCCTCGACCGGCGCCGTGGTGAACACCGCACCCGCCAGCGCGCCGCCGCAGCTGCCCGCGACCGTGCCGATCGCATAGCCGGGCGCCGCGGCAAGCGTGAACTCGACGCTCGTCATCACTTCGACGCTCTGCGGTGTGTTGGGCGTGATCTGTCCGCCCGGCCCGGCCGAAGGCGTGACGATCACGCTGTCGGTCACGCAGCTGATCAGTACATCGCTGACGTTCGCCGCATTGACCGTGCCACTGCCGGCACTGACGCTGCAGGTCTGGCGCGGCGCCTGCGGCTGCGCGGCCACGGTCACCGCATAGCTCTCCTGATCGGCGGCGATGCGGCTGAAGGTGAACGATCCGTTCGCGCTGATGGCGAGATCGTCGACACCGTTGTTGCGCAACACCAGGCCCGACCCCACCAGCCCGCTGACCGTGCCACCAATCGAATATGCGACGCCCTCATACGGCCCAAGGTCGACCGTGGCAGTGCCATCCAGATCGCCGTCGACGATGCGCGGGCGGCCATCCAGATCGAACTCGATATTTCCCTGTAACGGTATCGGCGCGACGCTGCTGCCCGACGCGTAGTTGATGCGCGCCTGGTTGTCGCCAAGATCCAAGCCGACATAGGGCGACTGCAGGTGGAAATCGCCCGCGGTCGAAGGCGCGTTCGCAGGCGCCAGCGGCGCGACGAAATTCGGCGTGTTTTCGGGCAGGCTGCCGTCCAGATTGGCCGTGCCCGGCGCCAGCATGCCCTGCACCAGGCTGTGGCTGGCCGTCAGCCGTGATGCCCCCGGCCCGCCGAACACCGATGAGGGCGTGCCCACGCCGCTGCTGTCCTGATTGTTCCAGAGGATCGCATTGAACAGCAGGGTGACGCCCGCGTCAGCGGCGTTGCGGAACAGCGCCCCGCCGAGGTTGCCTGCGCGGTTTCCGGACACGGTGGTATTGGTCAGCACGACCGGCACATTGAGGGTGTGGGTGGTCGCCGCGTAGTAGGCGCCGCCATCGTTGCCGGCATAGTTGCCGGTCATCAGCGAGTTCACGATCGCCAGGAACTCGCGGAAGCCGTAAATCGCCCCACCGTTCTCCGTCGCCGTGTTGCCGGCGAAGATGCAGTTCATGAAAGTCACGTCGAACGTCAGATTCAGGTACACGGCACCGCCGGTGACCGCGGCGTTGTTGAGGAACTGCACGCGGTACGCCTGGATGTTTGACCTGAAGCCGTGGAACCCTCCGCCCCTGTGAGCACTGTTGTGCAGGATGCGGGAGTGCTCGATGTAGGGCCTCGACACGGTGCCCGAAGGCCCCTCGCCATAGATCGCACCGCCACGACTATGGCTGCCCCCCCACACCGCAAGGTTGCCGCGGATCTCCAGCTGACTCAGCCGGGGCTCGCTGGCGTACAGGTAGATCCCCGCGCCGTAACGCATCAGGTAGGTGCCTTCTATCAGACCGCCGCCGTTGGCCAGGCCACCGGTGACCGTGAACCCACTGAGCACGGCGCTGGCATCCACCCCGTTGGCGCGCACCACCTGATAGCTGTTGGCGCCGACGATGTGCTCGTGCTGCAGCGTAACCCCCGTCGCATCGACCACATCATTGCCGTCGATATCGCCGCTCAGCACGGTGACATGGGCCGCCGGGTCGCGCTGCTCCAGCGCCGTCTCGGTACCGACGAAGCCGCCGAGGATGGCGACCTTGCTCGTCAGCTGAAACGCCCGCGTGCGATCACCGGCACTGAGGCCCGCGCCCAGACTCGGGTAGTAGACCCCTTCGGCCACCCAGACCTCGACACTTTCGGCCGGCGCCAGGGTGCGCGCTCGGGTCAGCGCGTCCTGCAGGCGCGGATACGCGTTCTGCCAGCTGCTGCCGTCACCGCTGCCCGTGGCATCGCGGTCGACGTAGATGCGGTGATCGGCCAACAGGCCCGACAGCGGCGGTTGAGCCTGGCCCGCAGCGGCTGCCGGCGCCGCGATGGCAGCGGACCCGATCAGCGCAGCGAGCACGCAGCCCAGCAAGCGCGGCCAGCGTAGACCCCGCCGCACAGGGTGGAGTGAGCGCGAACAGCGCGCCGACGAAGGAGGAGTGAGAGCCATGGCAGATCCCTGAGCATGCGAAAGGAGGCGGCACGGCCAGCGAAGACGGGCACGTGCTCAGTAGCCAAAGGCGCAGGAACGGGGGCTGTTCGGTCATGGGGGGCGGGTTAGTGTTGGTTCGGGTCGAGCGCGACCGCAGGGACTTCCGATTGCGAGAACCGGAAAGCTGCGTCGGGTGTAACGAACTAAGACCTTCTCGGTGCGCTTCATCCGTACACGTCTCGGGTTGGCGCCAGACAGGATCGTGCAAGCGTGCGGCGAGCGCATGCCACGGGCGGCATTTGAAGGGTGGTGGGGCTTGCTGTAGGTTGCGATGGCACGCTCAGGCGATAGCTTGGCGACAGTTGACAGGAGAGGCGCGGTGCGAAGCGCTCATTCACGTCCCTAACCTAATCGGTTGGGCGCCTGAGCCGCATTTTTCACAACACCGTAAACTTCAGTCAAACGCGATCATGAGTTGTATGCACTTCTGGAGGGTTCGGTATGTTCGGATTTGGCAACCGCAAGAAGTACAACGGCGCGGTAGACGTAAAGCTTAACAACGAGTACCAGATACTCACCCGTGGCAATCCAAGCTTTCCTGGAATGTTGGCTTACTTAGAGCTGATTGACAACGCGTGGAACGCCAAGATGTCGGAGGACGAGGGCTCCCTCTACATCGCTACTTTGTACTATTGCGGAATCCTAAAGCTCGGCCACCATGAAGAGGCTGTGGCTTTGCACAAACGAATTCATTCAGTTGTCAGCTTTGGCCTGCCCAAAGGAATGATCTCTCAGGTGCGCTGGGCCAAGTTCTCAGACGCTATCAAACAAGCGAATTCCGAGGCCGGGATTCCGTGAATGCTTCCTGCCACGTGGTTAAGCGGAAGCGCGAGGGCCTCTGCGTGAAATCAATGCGGCCCAGCGGAAATCGCCTAGCAGAGCGTTAGGAGAGTGTTGATGAGCAGCGTTTCGCAAGCCATCAAGGAGAGGCGACTCGTCAGTTTTACCTACGACGGCTATCTCCGTACAGTCGAGCCACATACGCACGGTGTGGACACGAAAGGGCACAACGCAATGCGTGCGTACCAAGTGTCGGGCGGAAGCGTGTCAGGAGAACGACATGGCTGGAAGCTCTTCCATATGGCTGCAGTTTCTGACTTGGTGGTTTTGAGCAAGACGTTCAGCGGTCCTCGTCGGGGTTACAAGCGTGGAGACAATGCCTTCAGGCTTATCCATGCCCAGCTATAGGTCGCCTTCATTGCGACCTGCGTAGGCAAACCGACTTTGAGGAGAGCGTTTCTCTAAGTGGCTGTCGTAGCCGATTTCTCCGGCGCTCTCTACCCCACATGTTGGCCTTCTCGGAGTTCACCGTCCTGTCTCAATCAAAGCTAGGCCGAAATGATCTCTGCTGGTGCAAATCTGGTAGAAAGTACAAGCATTGTCATCTGCGTCGCAAGGATGAGAAGGCCTTGCCGACCGAGGCGCTGATATCGGCGAGCAGGCGACAGTTCATGAAAGTTTGTCTGCATCCTGATGCTGGGCAAGGCCGTTGCAACGCGATCATTGATGCGCACACTGTTCAGCGTGCGCGCACATTGCAGAAATTAGTTGACGCCAATAATCATGTTTTGACCTTCTATCCCGCCAAACATGACGCCAATGGCCTTCTGCAGATTCACAGCAGGGGATGGAAGAAGGCGTCGACTTTCACAGGGTTTTGCGGTATTCACGACATGTCAACGTTCGCACCCTTAGAAAACAAGGATTTTGAATTTTCAACCGAAGTTGCTTTTCTTCTGTCGTACCGCGCGCTGTGCCATGAGCTCTATCAGAAGAAGAGTGCAGCTCGATCCTATTCCGACCTTCGTCAAATGCTGGATAGGGGGCAACTGCCTGATACACAAATTGTGATTCAAAACGAAGTTGCAATAAGGCTCAGAGGGTTCGCAAGGGCGATTAATGGTCTTGAAGAGGCCAAAATCCACGCAGACCGTTCACTGTTGACAAAGAACTACGAGGGCTGGAGCTTTGCTTGCCTTGAGTTCTCTGGGGAGCTCTCATTGGCGACCGCGGGAGCACCAACTCCAACGGCGGACCTGGATGGACGGCGGCTTCAGTCGCTCCACGACTCAGCAACTCCTATTCAGCATCTCTACCTGTCAATCGTCTCGAGTCGGTCCGGCGCCGCCGTCGTGTTCGGGTGGCGAAAGGATCACCCTGCGCCCCGACACCTAGTTGAATCACTGCTCTCAATCCCACGCCCCCTCCTAGCCGGGTACGTTGTCCAGTACGTCTTCGCGCACCTCGAAAATGTTTGCTTCGCTCGTAGTTGGTGGAACTCCATTGCGCCGGAGTCGCAGCTCCACTTGCACCGCTTAGCCGGAATCACTAGTCCGTACTACTCCACACCAGTATATGTGGAAAGCGAATTTTTACCTTGGAAACTCATGGCGTTGCACCGGTGCAGGGAAGCTTGATCTCGTGGATCATGAGGCGAATCAATGACGGTCTTCTGCATCCTGAGAAGTAGAAAATACCGGGTTAATTTTCACGAGGCGGGCGCTGGCGTCCATGTCGTCGCTCGTTCTGCTCACGTGTTCGGCGTCACGAGCGCGGTTCACCCACAACCGGAACCCCCCATGCCCAAACTCCGCGTAGAAAGCTTCACCCTCTCACTCGACGGCTTCGGAGCCGGGCCGGAGCAGGATCTCGACAACCCGCTCGGCGTGGGTGGCACTTCGCTGCATGGCTGGGCGTTGTCCACGCGGACGTTTCAGCGGGCGGTGCTGGGACGCGAGGAGGGGGCGACTGAAGGTGTCGATGAGGAGTTCGCGGCGCGCGGCTTCCGCAATGTCGGTGCGTGGATCATGGGCCGGAACATGTTCGGCCCGGTGCGTGGGCCTTGGCCCGATGAGAGCTGGCGGGGCTGGTGGGGTGAGAACCCGGTGTATCAGGTGCCGGTGTTCGTGCTGACCCACCATGCGCGGGCGCCGTTGGTGATGGAGGGTGGAACCACTTTCCATTTCGTGACCGAGGGCCTGGAGGTCGCCGTTGCGCGGGCGCGCGAGGCGGCCCAAGGCAAGGACGTGCGTGTCGGTGGCGGGGTCGATGTGATCCAGCAGTGCCTGCGCCAGCGCCTGATCGATGAAATGCATATCGCGATTGCGCCGGTGCTGCTGGGTGCGGGCGAGCGTCTGTTCGAAGGCGTCGACCTGCCTGCGCTGGGCTACGCCTGCACCCGGCACGCGGCCTCGCCGCTGGCCACGCATGTGCTGATTGCGCGGCAGTGAGCTGCGCTGGCGGGCAGCCGTCGACTGTCGCGTGGCGCAGAGGTCACGCCCTCGGGCCGCCTGTGTGTTCGGTTGCGTGGACGACTACCCTTCCAGGTGCTGCCTCGAAGAATCGACTTCGCCTCCGGTTTTAACCGGTGCGGCCTGGCTCAGGTGGCCCAACAGGACCTGCTCGATGCGCAAGATGCTCCGCTTGCTGGTTCTGATGGCTCCCATCCTGCTGCAGGCGGGATGCAGCGAGAAGCGCAGCGCCATAGAGAGCATCAGCCTCGACTATCCGCATGGCGAGACCAGGCTTGTTGTCCGGAGCAACGGAGAGGCGCTGCTGTTCTACGGCGCATTACCCAGGCACGAGTCGATCAGGCTCGGCACTTTTGGTGTTGATGAGTTGTATGCGCAGTTGCAGCCACGGCTGCACGATAATGTCCCACGAGAGCAATGGCCCAACCCAAGCTCAGTAGTCGGGATGGTGACCATCCGTTTCGAAAACGGGACGAAGGCCGTGCATCTCATCCACGATGAAGAAGATTTCGCGGAACGCGTGTTCAATCGGGCCAGAAAGAACGGGCTTGGCCCGACACCGTGAACATTCCGACGTTAAGATGCGCTGGGCCCTCAACTCGCTGGTCGCTTTGAAGGCCAGTGGCCACCGTTGTGCTTTGGAGGTGTACGTGAAACAAGCCATCTGGAACAGCAGCTATCTGGCTGTGCCTGTTGTATTTGCCGGAATCCTGGGTGTCATCGGGATGTTCGAAGATCTTCGAATAGTGCTGGGGCGAGAAGGCTCGGATGAGCACGGCATCTACCTGAAGTACTTTGCCGCCGCTCTGGGGGCTTTGGGCCATGCAGTTATGGTTTACACGAGTTCCAGAAGTGGTCGCAGTGCGTAGCAGAAGCGCGCGTTGTTGCGGCCGTCTCTGCGTAGACTTGGTTCCGCCACTGTCACCATGAACAGACCTAATGACTGACACCTTGCTTTCAAAGCTCTCACGTACCGAGTATCCGCGCTGGCGCAATCTTCTTTCCTGCGTGTTTCTGGCGGTTTTGTCCACTGGCACTGTGCTGTCCTGGTACTACTTGTACTTCACGCTGCCTGCGACGCAGTGTCACAAAGGTACGCTCTACCTCTCGGCCTTGTGGCTTGCTGTGCAGTGGGTCGTCATCGGCTACTTGTACGGGTGGCGGGATATTCCCGCCTTTGCCCGGACTGCGATAAAGCTGTTGATTGTCGTTGCCAATCTCTGGTTCATACTTTTCCTCTTTTCACTCAAGTCATGTGGCTCATAGCACGGCACGCAAGCAGTGGTGGCTAGCGGCAGCTGCGCGACTGCACGCCACAAGGCGGAGCGCTGGCAGGCCTTTGAATGGCAGCCTTCGTGCCCTCCAATGTGTGGCCGGCCGGACAGCGCCCTCGTGTCCATTGATGCGGTCTCGGCGCCGTCCGAGGCCTCGCCGCACGATGGCGCGGCAGCGAGCTGAGTTGGCGTGATGCAGTTTGTTGATGCTGGCGCGCCTTGGTCTACGCTCACCTTTAGGCCAACGTTTGCCCGCTTGGCTGTTCGTCGCAACTGAGAAGCCCGGACCCCGCTGATTGCTTTCAATTTGGCGGGCTGAGGGCTGAGGGTCGGGAAGCTGCACAGAACTGGCGGCGCGTGTCGCGCCGGCGCTCAAGCCCCTCTCCCCTGGTGGGAGAGGGGTTGGGGAGAGGGGGCGTTTCGCGAGGCCTTCCCCCCTCTCCCCCGGCCCCTCTCCCACCAGGGGAGAGGGGAGAAGATCGTCCGCTGGGGCGTGGAGAGGCGAGAAGGCCGCCTCAGCACCCGGCATACCGGAAACCACCTATCACCGCCTGCCGCGTGCCGCCGAAGTGCAACGCCTGCCGACACCCGCGGACCGACCAATCGTGGTGCCAAGGCTGGAGGCAGACGGCCTGCATGCCGACCAGGCCTGCTGTGGCGCCGGAAGGAAGAAGGGCGCCACACCACTTGGCGCAGGGACTGAACCCCACGCCGATCTGATCCGCCTCTCTCAGTGCAGCGCGTTGGCCACCCGGCCCCAGGCGCGGCGCGTCGGGCCGTCCGCGCTAAGGTTCGCCTCCAGAACGGGTGCGGCGCGGTTGAGCTCGCGACGTGCGCAGTCGGGGTCGGCCTGCAGCAGGCACAGGCTGGCAAGTGCGACCTGTGCGCGGGCACGGGCGGGGTGGCCGGTGGGGATCAGGCTGTCGAAGCTTCTTACGGCGTCGGTAAACGCCTCGGCGGCCAGGTCGATTTCGCCGAGTTCCTGCAGCAGATAGCCACGGGCAAGCTCGGCGTCGGCGCGTTCACGATGTCGTTCCGGCTGGGCCTGCAGCAGCGTCTGTGCCTGCTGCAGAAGTTGCAGGGCGTCCGCTGCTTGGCCGCTGCGTGCATGGCCGCGAGCGCGCAGCAGCAGGGCGGGCACGATGTCACTGAGGCGCGTGGTGTTGCCAAAGGCCTCGGCCGCCAGCTTTGCGCCTTCAAGCGCGGCATCGTCGCGGCCTTCCAGCAGGTCGAGCTGGGCCAGGGCGAGGCGCGCGCGTGCGGTGCGCACGTGCTGCTCACCCAGCTGGGCGCGACGCAGGGCCAGGCTTTGCTCCAGCGGGGGCCGGGCGGCGGCCAGATCTTCGCGCTCCAGCGCGAGCAGGCCGATGTTGTGCAGGCGCGATTGGTACACCGTCGAACTTTGGTCGCCCAGCGCTGCGGTGACCTCGATGCCCTTGCGCAGGTACAGGTCGGCCTCGGCGAGGCGACCGTTCATCAGATACATCACGCCGAGGTTGCCGTAGGCGCCGCTCAGGCGCGGGTGCGGTTTCGGGTACAGCCGTTCGGCCACGCTGACCGCTTCGATCAGGTAGGGCTCGGCGTCTGCGGCGCGGCCCTGCTTGTCGAGCACGATGCCCAGCCAGCCCACCAGTGCGAGGTGGCTGGCGGTGAATTCGTGGCCATTGGCGCGGTGCTGGGCATAGGCCTGCTCGAAGGTGGCCTGGGCTTCGGCCGGTCGTCCGCGCGCGTCCTGGACGGCGCCCAGGGTGACCAGCAGCGCTGAGGATTCGACCGCGATGTTCTGCGACTGCGCCCACTGGGTGCGCGCGCTCAGGCCGCGCCGGATCAGGGTTTCGGCCTCGTCCAGTCGGCCGCGGTTAAAGGCCAGTGGGCCCAGCGAGGAATACAGACGCGACTCGATCAGCGGCGCGAGCTCGGAACGGCTCCAGTGCTCGCGGTCGGCGTCCACCGCGGCGTACACCGTCTCGGCCAGGTCCAGGCGATCGCTGCGATGGGCACTCTGGCCGAGCAGGGTGGTGTGCAGCGCCCACTGCGCGTGGTCTGGGCCGTCTTCGAGGTTGAGCTGCGCTGCCTGCTGCAGGGCGCGGTCGGCCAGCTCGAAGCGACCGAGGTTCAGCAGGGCCTCGCCCAAGGTGCCGAGCAGCCCGGCGCGCAGGCCTGCATCCAGATCGCGGCGCGACTCCAGCCGCATCAGCTGCTGTTCCAGCAGCTCGGCCACGGTCGGGTTGTGGCCGGCATTGCTGGCAGGGTCGGCCGATTGGTAGGCCTCCAGCATGAAGTCGCGAATGCGGTTGGCGCGGTCGCGCTGGACCACGGCGAGGGCGGCGGCGGCCTCCGCCTGTTGTCGCAGTCGCTGTTCGTTGCTCAGAAACACGGCGGTGGCGATCAGCAGGGCGAGCACGCCGATCAGTGCCGGCGCGCGGCGCTGCACGAAGCGCTGCAGCACATAGCCGGGCTGGTGGCTGCGCAGTGAGATCGGACGACGGTCGCGAACCCGGCGCAGGTCTTCCGCCAGCTGCTCGACGTCGGCATAGCGCTGGCTCGCCTCGGTCGCGCTGGCGCGCGCGGCGATCTGTTCAATATCGCTACGACGCGAGCTCGGAAATCCCGGGGCCAGCCGTGCGAGCAGCCGACCCAGCGAGTACACGTCGGCAGCGATGCCGCCCTTCTCGCCTGCCCGAACTTCGGGCGCAGCGGAATTGGCGCTGTACCAGTGATCGCCGCGCGCCGTGGGATCTTCACCGTGTTCGATGCTGCCGGCGATGCCGAAGTCGAGCAGTTTGACCGCACGCCCCTGCGGCCCTTCGGCCAGCAGCACGTTGTCAGGTTTGATATCGCGGTGAACGATCAGTTGCCGGTGGGTGTGCAGCACCGCCGCGCACAGGTCGAGAAAATGCTTGAGCGTGTCCTCCCAGGGCAGATGCCGGCAGGCCTCGCTCAGGGGCTCGCCCTGCAGCAGCTCCATCACGAACCAGGCTTCGCCCTGGGCGGTGGTGCCACCATCGAAGATCTGGCAGATGTTCGGATGCCGCAGCCGCGCCAACACGCCGCGTTCGTGCTGGAACAGGCGTGCCATCTCGGCACTGCTGGGGTGGTCGCTGCGGGTGATCTTGAGCGCCACTTCGTGTGCGAACTCACCGTCGTCGCGCACTGCGGCGTAGACCTCGGCCATGCCGCCAAAGCGGATGCGCGAGCGCAGTCGATAGCGCCCGATGCGTTCACCCGAGCGATCGCCGGGTTCGAGTGCGTCGTCTGCCAGGCGGCCGATGCCGCGGGCCAGGTCGGTCTGCACCTGCTGGTCGAAACGCAGCATCTCGCGCAGCGTCGCGATCATTTCGGCATCGCCCTCGCAGGCGTGATCGAGCCAGGTTTCGCGCTGATTCGGCGGTGTCGCCAGCGCGCGCTCGAACAGCGACTCCAGGCGCTGGAGCCTGCGGGCATCCGGATCCGTCACGCCCCGCTGGCGCCCAGATCCGCCTGCAGCTGGGCGTGGATCCAGCTGCGTACGAAGCGCAGCTCGCGGACCACGGTGGCCGGGGAGATTTCGAGTGCCGTCGACACCTCGCCCTGAGTCAGCCCACCGAAGTAGTGCAGTTCGGCGATGCGGGCTTTGCGCGGATCCGCCTGTGCGAGCGAGTTGAGCAACAGGTCGAGCTCGACCACGCGCATGCCGTCCTCGGCCAGCTCGGCGACGCTGGCAGAACGCAGGGTGACCTGCTGCGGACGTTCGCCGCGCTTCTGGCTGAGTTTGCGTCGCGCATGGTCCACCAGCACGCGCCGCATGGTCGTGGCGGCGAGGTGCAGGAAGTGCTGCTGATCGGCCAGCGGCATGCGCAGGCATTCAAGGCGCAGGTAGACCTCGTGCACCAGGTCGGTCGGGTTCAGCGTGATCGAATCGGCCTCGCCCATTAGCTTCTGCCGGGCGATCTGCCGCAGCAAGGCGTGCGCCTGTTTCGACCACCGCTGATGGGCTGCATCGTCTGCAGCGGCGGGTGAGGCCGAAACATTTTCGGGGGAATCGTCTGCGGTCATTTCTGCGCAGCTTCCTCAGCGGGAAGCCGTTTCTGTGTGAGGGAGCTCGCCGATCCTAGCATCGGCTGCTGCGGTCTCGAAGTCGCAGGCGGGTGGTGGTGCGGACGCGCAGTCGCCTTGGAGGGCCGGGTCTTGTGCGGGGGCGCTCGGCCGCTGGCCAGGCAAGGTGAGGCAGTGCATCGCGCAGCCAATGCGCGCTCCGTAGGTGGGTGATGAGCACAGCCAAGCCCAACGGCGCGAGATCCATTCTTGTGGCGTGTGTACAGGTGGCGATGTTGGGCATCGCCTGCGGCTCCGCTTAACCTACCGAAGCGGTCAGTGCACCCACCTGCGTGCATCGAGCCCTGCCTTGCATCTTCCGCAAGCGCGCCCACTCGGATCAGGACAAGTGCGCTCGGGCGCCGAGCCAAGTCGGATCAGGACAAGCGCGCGCGTACGCCGTGCCGAGCGCGCCTTGGTAGGTTGGGCCAAGCGCAGCGCGGCCCAACATCGCGAGCGCTCACACCACCTCAGTTTCGGCGACCCTCACCGCCAGCTCAGTTTCAGCTTCCGCGTCGCTTGATGCTGCCAAGCGATAGCTCCGCCGCTGGGCTTCAGATTCCACCTCGACGCCGCGTCGGGATCGACTGGCATCGGCGCTGTTGCGCTGGGATCGACTCGCATCGGCGCTGTTGCGCTCTGAAACCGCAGCGGTATCGAACTGCGCCGCAGGCGTGGAGGCCCCGATGTTGGGCATCGCCTGCGGCTCCGCCCAACCTACCGAAGCGGACAGCACCCACCTGCGTGCATCGAGCGCTGCCTTGCATCTTCCGCAAGCGCGCCCACTCGGATCAGGACAAGCGCGCGCGTACGCCGTGCCGAGCGCGCCTTGGTAGGTTGG
>CAZPHV010000081.1:0-8167 GCA_964586455.1 uncultured Aquimonas sp. | reverse complement strand
GCTGTTGCGCTCTGAAACCGCAGCGGTATCGAACTGCGCCGCAGGCGTGGAGGCCGCGATGTTGGGCATCGCCTGCGGCTCCGCCCAACCTACCGAAGCCCACAGCGCACGCACCACCTCGCCTCACGCTGCCAAGCCATAGCTCCGCAGTAGGGCCTCGGGCTCAGGCTCGCGGCCGCGGAAGGCGATGAAACTCTCCAGCGCCGGGCGCGAGCCGCCGACGGCGAGGATCTCGCGGCGGAAGCGTTCGCCGGTGGTTGCGTCCAGCACACCGGCGGCGGCGAAGACATCGAAGGCGTCGGCCGACAGCACCTCGGCCCATAGATAACTGTAGTAGCCGGCCGCATAGCCGCCCGCGAACACGTGGGTGAAGCTGTTCGGCATGCGCTGCCAGGCGGGCGGGCGGAGCACCGCGACTTCGTCGCGCACCGCGTTCAGCAGTTCCAGGGTGCGCGCGCCCTGTGCCGGGTCGAACTCCAGATGCAGGCGGAAATCGAACAGCGCGTACTCGAGCTGCCGCACCAGGAACAGGCCGGCGTGGAAGTGACGCGCCGCCAGCAGCTTGTCGAACAGGGCCTGCGGCAGCTTGTCGCCGCTCAGGTAGTGGCCGCCCAGCAGGTCGATGCCGGCGCGGGTCCAGCCGAAGTTCTCCATGAACTGACTCGGCAGCTCGACCGCATCCCATTCCACACCACTGATGCCGCCGACGCCGGGCCAGGCGACCTCGGTCAGCATGTGGTGCAGGCCGTGGCCGAACTCGTGCAGCAGGGTCAGCACATCGTCGTGGGTCAGCAGTGCGGGCAGCTCGGGGGTCGGCGGCGGCACGTTGCAGACCAGGAAGGCGACCGGGATCTGCGGGTGCTCCAGCGCATCGATGCGGGCGCGGCAGACGTCCATCCAGGCGCCGCCGCGCTTGCCGCTGCGCGCGTACAGATCGACATAGAAGCCGGCGCGGACGCGGCCATCGGCATCCAGCACGTCGAAGTAGCGCGCGTCGGCATGCCACAGCGGCACATCGGCGCGCGGCGCGAAGCGCAGGCCGTACAGCTGACCGGCCAGCGCGAATAGGCCATCGAGCACGCGCTCGACCGGGAAGTAGGGCTTCAGGTCTTCATCGCTGTAGTCGAAGCGCTGCTGGCGCAGCTTCTCCGCGGCGTAGCCGACATCCCAGACCTGCAGGGCATCGATCCCCAACTGGGTGCGCGCGAACTCGGACAGTTCCGTCAGATCACGTTCTGCCACCGGCTTGGCCTTGGCCGCCAGCTCGCGCAGAAAGCGCAGCACGCGCTCGGGCTCGCCGGCCATCTTGTCGGCCAGCGAAACGTGCGCGCTGGATGCGAAGCCCAGCAGCTGCGCGGCCTCATGACGCAGGGCGAGGATCTCGCCGATGCGCGCGCTGTTGTCGTGCGCTGCATCGTGTGGGCCCTGGTCGGAGGCGCGCGTCTGAAACGCGGTGTAGACCGTTTCGCGCAAATTCCGGTCGTCGGCGAAGTTCAGCACCGCCTGCACAGCGGGGCCTTTCAGCGTGGCGACGGCGCCCTCGACCTCGTGTTCGGCGCCCATCGCGCGCAGCATCGATTGCGCGGACTCGGGAATGCCGGCCAGTTCAGACTCGCTCAAGGGCTTGAACCAGGCGTCGGTGCTGTCGAGCACGGCTTCCTCAAAGGCCGTGGACAGTCGCGACAGCTCGCTCTGGATCGCCTTGAAGCGCGAGCGCGCCGGCTCTTCCAGGGCCACGCCAGAGAGCTCGAAGCCGCGCAGATTGTCCTCGATCAGCGCGCGCTCGGGCCTCGGCAGCGCGTCGAACGCGGAGGACTGACGCAGACGGCGCACGGCCTCGAACAGGCCGCGGTGCTGGCCCAGCGCCGCAGAGAAATCGGTGATGCGCGCCTCGGCCTCGGCATAGACCTCGCGCAGCTCGGCCGAGTCGGCCACGCCGTGCAGATGCCCGACCGGCGCGAAGCTGTGGTCCAGTGCGGCCTGGGCGCGCTCCAGCGGGGCCATCAGTGCATCAAACGTGGGCTCGCCGGCTTGGGCGAGCACCTGCTCGACACTGGCCTCATAGGCGGCGATGCGGGCCTCGACGGCGGGCAACACATGGGCCGGCGTGATGGCGGGGAACTCGGGCAGGCCGTGGTCGGCCAGCAGGGGGTTGGGGGTGGTTTCGGTGTTCATGCGTGACAACTTGGGGATTGATGGTGCGGGCTGCAAGTCAGGCGCGGCGAGGTGGGGGCCCTGCAGCATGCCGGGCGAGCACTGAGAGCGTTCCGAGTGTCACCCACATCAGCACGGGTGACGCCGCCAGTACGAACGCCCGATAGGGCGAGGCTGGCAGCAACAGCTCGGTGACGAGTACGCAGCCGCCGAGCCACGCCAGCACGCGCTCCGTGCCCTGATGAACGGCCAGGTAGAGAAGCACGAAAGCGCAGGGCACGAGCAGCGCGATCAGCAACAGTGGACCCAAAACAGACCTGCCGAAAAGCGTCTGCAAAAGCACTATCCCCGCGATCGCGAAGTAGATGCGCACGATCAACTCAACCATCGCCAGCTGCACGCCTTGGATCTGCAGGCCAAGACGTTGGCAGCCAAGATCTACGCAGAGCACCCACAGCACACCAGCACTCAGCGCTGCGCCCGGCGTCAGCGTTTGCGGGAAGTGATGCAACAGCGTGAGCGCCAGCACGCCGATCATGGGAATCAGCAGGGAGCGCCAGATCGAATTCGGATTCCAAGCCACCAGCACGGCCATGACCGAGAGTCCGAGCCAGCTCCAGGCAGTCGGTGCGCCGAAGGCGCCCATCCCCGAGGCGAGCGCCAGCGCTGCCAGGGCGATGGCCAAGGCGCAGCGAACCGGCCCGGGTTCCAGTGGGCCGGGTACGGTCTCGCGCACCGCGTGCAGCGCAGCGTCGAGCGGCACCAGCAACAGCGGCGCAAAGCCCGCCATCGCCAGCGCCGACGCCGCCGCTCCAGCCGCCAGTGCCGTCGAGGCCAGGCCATCAAGTCCAGCCATGCGGGCGAGACAGAAGACGAGGGCGCCGAGGCCAACCAACAGCAGAGCCTGAAGCACAAAGAACGCGCGTCGCAGTTCAGACAAGCCCTGCTCACCCACACGGCTGTACAGATAGCCACTCGCCGAAGCACGCGCGCTCAGGAGGCTCGCCAGCTGGCCCGGCAGGCTCAACGCGAACATCAAACTGCGCCACGCAGGCTGCTCGCGCTGCCGCCGCTGCAGCTCCATCAGCGGCCTGCAGTGCTCCGCCAGCGCGCCGTCGCCAACGTGCAGAAAGCCGTACATCCCGAGGCGTTCGTGCAGGGCCGCGGTCAGCTCCGTCCCCAGCACGCGCTCAGCCCGGAAGTCCCTGGCCCAGCCGAACCAGCTCTGCAGGGCTTCCACCACCGGCCAGGGCAGATCCTGTTGCTCGACCACCCATTCCGCAAACAGGGCGGACGCGTAGCCGCCGTACTCCAGCGGCACCATTGCGAGCTCACGGCGCAGCTGCGGGAGCGCGTTCACCAAGGCGGCGTCACCGTGGTCTTGCCGGAGCGCCTGCCAAGCGCTCGGCAATGACTGCGGAGGCAGTGGATCCGCAGGGTGCTCACGGGCGTCGGCGGGCGCATCGATGGAAGCCGCGGCCTCGTACATGACGCCCTGCTCTCCCGAATCCTGCGAATCGCCGATCGCAGGCTCCACCGGCGCGACCACCGCAGAGGGATCGGCAGGTTCCGACTGCGGGCAGCGATCGGTCGTCGATGGATCCTCTTCCTCAAGATTTGCGTCAGCCGCCTCCTGCCGCTTCCACTCCACCCACCCCAACGCCCAGTCGTAGCACTCGCGCAAACGCTGATAGCCCTCGGGATCACTGTCCGGACGGGTCTGTTTGAGCGCGCGGGCATACGCCTGCTTGATCGCACGGGTGTCTTCGATCGGCTCGATGCCAAGCACCTGCCAGGGGTTCATGGCCAGGGGTTCACAGGCGAAAGCCGCGGTCGATGCTGTCGAGCAATTCGGCGAAGCGAATGCGCGCGTCGGCGATCTCAGCCGGGTCCTGACGATCAAGCATCTGCTGGAACTGGTGCAGCCATTCCTGCACCTGCAGTCGCTGATCGCCCAGGTGGTCCTCGTACAGACGTTTGGCGCGCTCGATCAGGTAGCGATTCTCCTGCTGCTCGCGCGGGTGCACCTTGAGTGCATCCAGCGCCTTCAGGATGCGCGCCTGTTCAGCCGGATCCATCGCGCCAGCCTGCTGCTGCAGCACCACCTGGCGCTGACGACCGCCTTCGAGGTCGTGCGCATCCACCACCAGCAGGCCGCTGGCATCGTAGGAGAAGCGCACATCGATCTGCGCCTGACCCGCAGGCAGGGGCGGTACTTCGAGGCTGACAAGCCCGAGCTTCAGATTCTCGCTGCCGAGCGGCGATTCTCCTTGGCAGACCTCAAAGTTCACCACCGTCTGTCGGTGCTGCACTGTGGTGTATCGACCAGCCCGTGACACCGGCACCGGCGTGTTGCGTTCGATGATGGGCGAGAAGCGGTCGCCGTCGATCACCACGCCCAACGAGTACGGCATGACGTCGGTCAGCACGATCTCGTCCAGTGCCGCGTCGCGCGCCAGCAGTCCAGCCTGAATCGCGGCCCCGCGGGCGACGGTTTCGTCAGGATTGATGCTGCGCAGTGGCAGTCGCTGAAACAGTCGCGCCACCGCCTGCCGCACCAGTGGCATGCGGCTCGCGCCACCGACCAGCACGACCTCGTCGAGCTGGTCGGGGCGCAGACGCGCGTCGCTCATGGCGCGCTCGATCGGACGGCGCAGCCGCACCAGCAGTTCAGCGCTCGCCTGCTCGAACTCCTCCCGAGTCACCTCCAGCACGATCTGCTCACCGCCACTGACCACGCGAAGCTCAGCGCGCGGCTGCTCGCTGAGTTCGCGCTTGGCCTGCTCGGCGGCTTGCCAGAGTGCACCCGTGCGCGCCATCGCCTCGACCGCTGGGCGCCGCGCGGCATCGCATTTGGCAACCAGCAGCTGCTGCAGTGCACGGCCGAAATCCTCGCCGCCGAGCCTCGTATCGCCGGCGCTGGCGCGCACCTGCACGACGCCCTCGAAATACTCGAGCACGGAGACGTCGAAGGTGCCGCCGCCAAGATCGAAGACCAGAAAGGTGCTGTGATCGGGTCGCTCCTGCAGGCCGTAGGCGAGTCCGGCGGCCGTGGGTTCGTTGAGCAAGCGCGAGGCCTTCAGACCCGCCAGCTCGGCGGCCGTCTGGGTGGCCCGACGCTGGGCCTGATTGAAGTAGGCGGGCACCGTGATCACGGCTTCATCGAAGCAGTGGCCCGCGAAAGCCTCGGCGTCCTGCTTCAGCGCTCGCAGCACCAGCGCGGACAGCTCCTCCGGACGAAACTCGCGGCCGCGCAGGCGCAGGCGATGGTCGGTGCCCATCCAGCGCTTGAAGGCGACCACGGTGTCTTTGGGCGCCGTAGCCAGTCGCTCACGCGCAGCGAGGCCAACCAGAGTGTGGCCCTCAGCATCAAGGCTCACAGCGGAAGGTGTGAGCACATGGCCGAGCGCGTTGGGAACAAGTTCGATCTGGCCATTTCGGTACAGCGCGGCCAAGCTGTTGGTGGTTCCGAGGTCGATTCCGAGCTGCATGATCTGTTCAGACGCACATTGAAGAGCGCGCATCTTACCCAGCCTCGTGGAAGCGAACAGCGGCGGCACAAAGGCCCGGCGTAGCCCGCCGCTCCGGTGTAGATTCGCCGCGTCCAGTGCAGCACGTCGCCATGCCCGACACCCCCTTCAGCGCGCTTTCCAAAGCCTTCGACCGAATCGTGCAGCTGCCGGTGGCAGACCGGGCGGAGGCGCTTGCGGCGCTGCCGGAGGCGCTGCGCGAGGAGGTGCGCCGGCTGCTGCTTGCCGACACGCAGCCGGATGATCCGGTGCAGACCGTGCTGGAGGATCTGGGCGGCGCGTTGCAGCGTCAGCGTGCACCGGGTGCGCGGCTGGGCGCGTGGCGGATCCTGCGTGAGCTGGGCGCAGGCGGCATGGGCACCGTGCTGCTGGCCGAACGCGCCGAGGGGCCTTTCGAGCAACGTGCGGCGCTCAAGCTGATCCGCGGTTTTCCCAGTGAGGACAGCCGTCGCCGGCTGCGCCAGGAGCGCAGCATCCTGGCGCAGCTCGATCACCCGCACATCGCACGCATGCTCGACGGCGGCGAGACGGCGGACGGCCAGCCCTGGGTGGCGATGGAGTACGTCGAAGGCCTGGCCCTGCTGGCCTACGTGCGCGCGCAGGCGCCTGCCCTGCAGGCGCGTCTGCAGCTGTTCGACCGCATCGCGCAGGCGGTGGCGCATGCGCACCAAAGACTGGTGATCCATCGCGACCTGAAGCCCGGCAACGTACTGGTGCGCGCAGACGGTGAGCCCAAGCTGCTGGACTTCGGCGTCGCCAAGCTGATCGACCTCGGCGAGGACAGCGCGCGTCGCGAGACTTCAACGCGGGTCTGGACGGAAGGCTATGCCAGCCCCGAGCAGCGCGCGGGCAGACCTGTCACCACCGCCAGCGATGTGTATTCGCTGGGTGTGATCCTGGCCGAGCTTCTGCAGGGCGAGCCGGCCGCACGCGAGCGTGATGCCTTTCCGGCACTCGCCGTCGATGCCGATCTGCGTGGGGTGATCGCGATGGCTTGCGCCGAGGACCCCGCCCAGCGCTACCCCACCGTGGAAGCCCTGCGCGACGAACTGGCGCGCTATCGGGAAGGCCGGCCGCTGCGCGCCGCCGCGGACACGCGTGTGTACCGGCTGCGCAAGTTTCTGCAGCGACATCGGCTGCCGGTCGTCGCGGCCAGCCTGGCCTTTTCGGCGCTCATCTCCACCCTGATCTGGCTGCAGCACGAGCGCAGCGAGGCGGATGCCGCGCGGGCTGAAGCAGAACAGTCCAACCGGACACGCGGCCTGCAGTTCCGCTTTCTGTCCAACGTGCTTCAAGGCGCTTCAGGCCTGCGTGAGAATGGCAGCCCACTGCTGGCGATCGACCTGCTGGACCGGATGCGTGACCGCCTGGAGTCCGACGCAGGCGGCGATGTGCTGGCGCGGGCAGAACTGGAGTTCATGCTGGCCTCGGCCTATCTCAACGCCGGGCGCTGGGCCGAGGCCCAACCACTGTTCATCGCCTCAAGCGAGCATGGCGAAGGGCTCAGGGATGTCGCCGATAATGCCTACAGCCTGCGCGAGGCTGCGCGCATGGCGCTGCAGCTGGGTGAGCTGGAAACAACCGCCGCGCTGCTGGACCGCGCCGAGGCGACACTGGGCCCGCCGCCGTATTCGATCGCTTCCGCTACGGCCGCAGTGCGTATTGGACTCACCCGTATCAATCTGCTCAAGCGGCGCAACGATCCGCAGCTGGACGCGCTGATCGAGTCCACGGCCCGGGATGCGCGGGCCTGGCTGCCGGAGTCGCACATGCTGCGCGCGCTGGTACTCGGCCAGCAGGCGGCACGCACGGAATCGCGCGGCGACTACGTCAGCCTGTTGCCACAGCGCAGGCAGATTCTCGCAGTCTTTCTCGAAAACCCGGACGCGTACGGCATGGACGTGCGGGCGCAGCGCTTCAGTCTGGCGCGCGCATACGAACTGGCGGGCGACCTGGACAGCGCGGAGGCGGAGCTCGATACCATCGCCTCCGAACTCGCAGGCGCGGACGCAGGCGTGCTCCACGCGGAACATGTGCATCTGTTCACACGCAGAGCAAGCCTGTCGATGGCGCGCTGTCGACCGCAGGACGCACGATCGGCTATGGAGTCGGCCCAAAAACTGGCGGGCAATCTGCAGTTGGAGCCCGATCCAGGCGATCTGCTGTTGGCGGCCCGGATCGCACGGGCTCTGGGCGAGGCCGGGCGTGCAGAAGCGCTGTTCGACGAGGCGCTGGCGATGCCGACAGGCCCCGAATTCGGGCGGCAAATCGAGGCGGCTCGTTCCGCCAGCGGCGAGACTTGCGCTGTCAGCGAGTCGGCAAGCTCTGTAGAGAATATCTGAGGCTTCGTTTGGCGTTCTGCTTCTGCGGGACGTGCTGGTAGATGCGCTGCGCTTATCTACCCTACAAGTGAGAGTGACGCTTTGCATCGGTAGAAGCCGACACGCTTGATCGGCTTCGATCAGATCAAAGCGTCCTTCGTA
>CAZPHV010000080.1:19048-21287 GCA_964586455.1 uncultured Aquimonas sp. | reverse complement strand
GCTCTGACACCGACACGACCAAGAAGTTCAAGCTTCTTCGTACCGAATCAATAGCCTTCAATACACGATTGCCACAATCAAGCCTTCGCTGTTCACGGCAAGCGGCGATGGCCGAGCGTCGGCTCGGCCTGAAGGGATGCAGTCAGCGGCCCCCACCAAGTCCACCACATCGGCCGCATCGCCAGCTGCTTCCGCGAGAACCAGCAGCCCCGGCACGCGCATACAGCGCGCACAAAGTCCGGTCCCGCGAGAAGTTCAGCTGAGCCCGGTATCCTGTCGCCCCTCTCTGCCTTGCCCACCGAGCCTGCCCCGCAGGCCGGCGCTGACTTCTGGATCTGTCTTGAACACCACTGCCCCACCCGCTGCCGACGAACTTTCACTGAGCGAACGCCTGCGCGCGGCGCTGGATCTGCTGGAGCAGATCGACGCCGACCGCAGCGTGTTGGATGCCCTGCCCGACGCCGAGCGCGCGCGCCTGCATCGGGTCGTTGCCAAGGTCAGCGACCCCGAACCGAAAGCGCGTCGCAAGAAGCTCAAGCAGCAGGCCAAGCAGCGCCATCAGGAAAAGGTGCGGCAGGCCGACGCCCTGCTCGATCAGACCGGCATTCGTGTGCTGCGACGCAAGCCGGTGTTCAGCACACCGAACTACTTTCCGCCGCACGCCGCTGGCCTGCACGACGCACGCAACGGCGAGGGCGAGGCCGCCACGGCGGAGCCGCTGCACTCGCCGGAGCTGCGTCATTGTTATGTGTGCAAGCAGAAGTTCACCCAGCTGCACCACTTCTACGACCAGATGTGCCCGACCTGTGCGGAGCTGAACTACTTCAAGCGCACCGAAACCGCCGACCTGCGCGGACGCGTGGCGCTGCTGACCGGCGGCCGGGTCAAGATCGGCTATCAGGCGGGCCTGAAGCTGCTGCGCGCCGGCGCCGAACTGATCGTAACCACGCGCTTCCCGCGCGACTCGGCGGCACGTTATGCCGAAGAACCGGACTTCGCCGACTGGGGTCATCGGCTGGAGATTTTCGGCCTGGACCTGCGCCACACGCCCAGCGTCGAAGCCTTCTGCAGCCAGCTGCTGGCGACACGCACGCGGCTCGACTTCATCATCAACAACGCCTGCCAGACGGTGCGCCGCCCGCCGCAGTTCTATGCACACATGATGGCCGGCGAAACCGCCGCCCTGCACGCCTTGCCCGAGACCGTTCGCAAGCTGATCGGCAGCTACGAAGGTCTGCGCAGCGTCGACCTGCTGCCGAATGCCAACGCCGCCACGCTGCCTGCTGCGCAAAGCCAGAGCCTCGCTGGCGCCGATGGCCTGACCCGCGCCGCCGAACTGTCGCAGGTGCCACTGCTGGCTGACGAGCTGCTAGGCCAGCAGCACCTGTTTCCCGAAGGACGGCTGGACCAGGACCTGCAACAAGTGGACCTGCGCGGGCGCAATTCATGGCGCCTGCTGATGGACGAAGTGCCCTCGGTCGAACTGCTGGAAACCCAGCTGGTCAACGCCATCGCGCCCTTCATCATCAATGCGCGCCTGAAGCCGCTGATGCTGCGCACGCCGCCCGGCAGCGAACACACGCACGACAAGCACATCGTCAACGTGTCGGCGATGGAGGGGCAGTTCTACCGCAACTTCAAGACCACCCGGCACCCTCACACCAACATGGCGAAGGCCGCGCTGAACATGATGACGCGCACCTCGGCCGCCGATTACCACAACAGCGGCATCCACATGAACAGCGTCGACACCGGCTGGGTCACCGACGAAGACCCGGCCGAGATCGCCGCGAAGAAAGTGCGCGAGGAACGCTTCCACCCGCCGCTCGACATCGTCGACGGCGCCGCCCGCATCGTCGACCCGATCATCCACGGCTTCAACACCGGCGAGCACGTGTGGGGCCAGTTTCTGAAGGACTACGCGCCGACGG
Organism: uncultured Aquimonas sp.; assembly: GCA_964586455.1. Lineage (GTDB taxonomy): Bacteria > Pseudomonadota > Gammaproteobacteria > Xanthomonadales > Xanthomonadaceae > Aquimonas. The sequence goes on along the minus strand of CAZPHV010000080.1, from coordinate 19,356 downwards.
ATTGGTGAGGGTGGCGGCGCGATCGCGTGCTGCGTGCATGCGCGCCTGCGTGGACCCGCGGCCGTCGTCGCCGTTGTTGGTGCGCCGCAGGCGCACCCTACGCGGCCGATCGGTTCGGCTGAGTCCGGGGCATGGCGTCCCTCGCCTTCGTAGGGTGCGCGTGCCGCGCACCGGCCACCGGTCACCGCGAGCATCGCCGTGGCCTGCGCGCATGCATGGACCCGCGGCCGTCGTCGCCGTTGTTGGTGCGCCACAGGCGCACCCTACGCGGCCGATCGGTTCGGCTGAGTCCGGGGCATGGCGTCCCT
>CAZPHV010000080.1:0-18948 GCA_964586455.1 uncultured Aquimonas sp. | reverse complement strand
CGTGGCCTGCGCGCATGCATGGACCCGCGGCCGTCGTCGCCGTTGTTGGTGCGCCGCAGGCGCACCCTACGCGGCCGATCGGTTCGGCTGAGTCCGGGGCATGGCGTCCCTCGCCTTCGTAGGGTGCGCGTGCCGCGCACCGGCCACCGGTCACCGCGAGCATCGCCGTGGCCTGCGCGCATGCATGGACCCGCGGCCGTCGTCGCCGTTGTTGGTGCGCCGCAGGCGCACCCTACGCGGCCGATCGGTTCGGCTGAGTCCGGGGCATGGCGTCCCTCGCCTTCGTAGGGTGCGCGTGCCGCGCACCGGCCACCGGTCACCGCGAGCATCGCCGTGGCCTGCGCGCATGCATGGACCCGCGGCCGTCGTCGCCGTTGTTGGTGCGCCACAGGCGCACCCTACGCGGCCGATCGGTTCGGAGGGTCTTGGGTGTGACGCCGCGCGCTTTCGTAGGGTGCGCGTGCCGCGCACCGGCGACCGCGAGAGACGCCTTCTCAGGCACGAATCCCCACGCGATCGACGCGGACTCCTCGGCCGACGGGTGACCGCAGCGACTCGCTCGCCGCGCGTCGTCGGCGATCGGGTTCGGCACGTCTGACGACGCGCCGCGTACCGCCTTGATCTGGAAGATCCAGTTGTCGCCCTAGTCGAAGCGATGGAACAGCGCATGGGTCGCCGGCAGGGAGAACTGTCTTGCCCCAGCCTCGTGCCCACCCTGACCCAAGTCGCTCGCTTGTACCCAAGGTGATCCGGAAACAGCCATGGTGCATGAAGCTGACACCGGTGATCAGTAGATGGCAGATTTCACGGTTGCCTCGCCTTGCGTGAGGGGGCGCGGGCACGGGTGCCGATGGGATCTGTCAGTGGCGTCTGCTCAACCGCGACAGACGCGGCGGTGCTGCGAGCACGCGGCTTCGTCGTTGTCGTGTGCTCGCTTGCGGCTCTGGGCGACTTGGCTCTTGAGCGGGCCGCCGATCGTGCAGGGGGCTTGCCCTCCGATGCCGTCGCTGGCTTGACGAACGGCTTCGCTGAGGCCTGCGGGATTTTCAGCTGTCGGCCTGTCGCCTTCCGCGCCGGCTTTGCCACCGTCTTCTCCAGCGCCACCGTTTTCTCCAGCGCCACACGCTTCTTCGGCGCCACCTTCGCTGCAGCCTTGCGTGGCGCAGCGGCAGGCGCAATCGCTGTGCGTGGTTTCGCCCTGCTCGCCGCGCCAGTGGCCGTCTTTGCCTTGGTCGAGCGCCGTGCCGAGTTCGATGGGGCCGGCGCATCCGCTGTCTTGCCGCGTTGCGCAGGCTGCGGCGCAGGGTTTTCCAGCGGTCGGACGGCAGCGGCTTTACGCTGATCGTGCTGGTGTACAGCCGCGAGCCATGAACCTTGGCGATCACCGTGCCGGCGGCGATCTGCAGGTCAATCGCCGAGCCATTGCGGACATAGCTGCGGCCGCCAGCTTGGCCTGTCCTCGCGCAGCATTGAGCGTGAGACCCACCGCTGGTTCCGATTTGCGCACCCGGAGCCCCCGCGCCTCCTTCAGCACGCCCGACTCAAGCAGAAGGAATGATGCGTAAACCTCAATAGCCGACGCGCAAGTTAAGTGCCTCGCTTCCGCGACCAGCGACCCGACGCCTGGTTCAGCGCAGAACTATGTACGCGCTGAGAACAACCCTGCGGCGAGTGCCGTCGGAGCGCGCTGGGACGGGCGGGCCTGGCGCCAGACCCAGGACAAGCTCTCGCAGTGATTCAGACAGCTCGACAGGCAGATCTCGAGCGCTGATGCGGACTCTGCTCAGCTCTCCGTTCGGCTCGATAAACAGGATCCACTGCACTCGCTTCCCGGACCACTCGGCATGCTGAACTCGATCTGCATCGTGCAAGGCCGCCGCGATGCGCTCCGCCCAGGCAGCCTCTAGCGCAACCAAGGCCCTGGCCAGATCGCGCACCGATGGTTCCACACTGTCTGTCTCAGATGCCCAGACGCGAAACTCGGTCGGGGCATTCTCAAGATCGACATCTGTTTCGGACGCCAGCAACGTCGCCACCGTCGCAATCCAGGGAGCCCCAGCATGGGCCACCTTGGTGGGCTCGAGGCAACACGACAGCAAGAGCGACAAGAGCAGAAAACGCATGGCGGTTAACAGTCCAGGGCTAGCGGTGAACGAGTCTATGCAGACGAGTCAACTTGGACTAGGTCGACGGCATAGTGCAACGATGCTCCCGGGATGAGCGCGCGCTATTGCCACACCGGCACCCTCTGGCAACAGCGCTTCAAGGCGGTACTCATCGAATGCGACCGCTACCGGGCCGCCTGCTATCACTTCATGATGTTGGGTCCAGTCCGCATCAGGCTCCCCTTGGTGCGGCCACAGCCAGGAGCGCCCAGCGCAGCCGAAATTTGTCTCGCTTGCACGAAGCATCAACCTCCGCGCATGCGCGCCGCCCGCTGTTCACGCTCCCGGTGTTGCAGCCACTGGGCCTCGATCCCCCTCACGCCCGCGTGTGCCTTGATCAGCGTCCACACGATCAGCACCAGGTTGAACAGGGGCACGAAGAAGCCCAGGTGCAGCCCGAGCCAGAGCGCTCCCTCCGTCTGTCGGCGCACGCTGCGGCCGTCCGCGCCCAAAGCATCAAGGCCGCGCAGCGCGCTTATGGTCTCGCCCACCTCACGATGAGTGGTGCGAAAGGCCATGACCCCGAGTAGGCCGCTGATCACCAGCACCAGCGGAAACAGCCGATAGGCCTCGATCACCGGCCCGGGCAACAGAAAGACCAACTGCACCAGCCCCGCCCCCAGCGCGAGCAGCCTCGCCCTGCGCAGGGCAGCGGTGTCCCGCGCCACCTGATTTTTGAAGAGCAACGCACTCACCGATAAACCCTCCCCTAGCGATCAGAGCGCGCAGTCTAGCGAGCGGCGCGCAGCAGAGTGCCGGCGTCGTAGGGCCAGCTCGGCGGCACGCACGCGTGTTCACCGCCTCGCGCGCGTGCTCCCGTATCGCGGCCGAGCGTTCCGCCTGCGCCTGCCGCTACAGCGTGGCGGCGTGGCACTTCCGTACGATCGCCAGCAGGCTTTCGTCACGGGGCCAAACCAGCTCAGAGCGCACCGACACCCACGCAGGAGCGCCGACATCGGAACCGATCTACTGCGCAGCACGCAGCGTAAGGCTGCCGGCTTCAAACCAGGGGTCAAGGTCCACGTCCGGGGCAGCACGCAGGGAACCTGGCACTCCGCAAAGAACACGCGCACAACCAGCTCGAAAACGTGCACTCTGAACCGTGTTTTTGTTTTGCCGCCCGCTTCGTCCACCCGATCATCCACGGCTTCAACACCGATGAGCACGTGTGGGAACAGTTTCTGAAGGACTACGCGCCGACGGATTGGTGAAAGTGGTGGCAACCCCATGTCATCAGGTGACTCGCTCAAAGGGATCGGAGGCAAGCGCGTCGGCCAAGCGCCAGACGCCGACGCGGGGGATGAAACACCGGGCAGCCCGATTCGACTGGACGCCCGTTCAGTCGGTCGACCCAACCCGCGGCAGCCGGAAGTTGGGCAGCGCATTGCGAACTGCATTTTCGATCAGGGGCTGCAGCACCTGTTCGAGCCGAACGATGCTGTCGGAATCGATCCGCGCGAGCTCAATCGGCGTCGGGCGACCTCCCTGCCCTCCGCCGATGTAGTCAAGTTCCGGCACCGACAGCAGGTAGCCGCGAATCTGCGCATAGGCGAAGCTGCTACCAGTCCCCGACCGCGAGTACAGGCCGTAGCCGCCGACGCTGGCGGAGCTGCCGCCGAAACGATCCTCGCCCTCGAAGGTTTCAAACACGACCAGCAGATCCAGCGCGTTTGCCTCAGCCAGACGCTGGATCGGGGCGCGGTAGGGCCGCCGTAGCGCATAGCTGGACCATGACAGGCGCACCAGCCCAGCCTCGGGTGATTTCGCGTTGGCAGGCCACTCAAGCGGCACGACGGCATAGCCCAGCTCGGTGAGGTAGGTGCTTACTTGCTCACGCACGCGCGCTGGCGCCTGCAGCGATCGGCTTGGCACCTTGTCCACGGCATTGCCGAACACAGTGACGCCGATCCGGGTATGCGAAAACGTGTCTTCCACCAGCACGAGTACGCCCACACGCGGCGCGGCCGCATTGGCCAGCACGCTGCCTGCCAGAAGCATCAGAAGGCACAGGCCGCGCATGATTCGCGGGCAGCAGGGGGACACCGGAACGGCTCGAACAGTAGTTTCGGTATGCATGGGCACTCACCTACAGAGTATTGATTGAGGTCGCAGCGGCAGCGCCGCACGCAGGGCTATCCACGCCGATCGCTGCGTCCACTGCTCACGGCCTTGGTCTCGCCTGCGAGTTCCTGCTCGGACTGCCGGAACAGCTCCTACGGCAAGCAAGGGTAGCGCGCACGGCTCGGTGACTCCGACTCGAATCGGATCAATCGAAGTCCCGATAGATGTCCTTCCACTGTTCGCCGTCGAAACATTCAAGGCGCTTGCTCCCCACAACCACCCAGCGCCGGCGCAAGCGGGTCGGCGAGCGCAGATAGCGCCATCCCAGTCGCTGCAGGAATCCGATCATCCAGTCGCAGCCTGCCCGCGTCATGGGTTCTTCCCACATCACGAGGTCCGCGACGCCGCACTGAAAATCCTGAGGCGAACCGATCAGCGCGACCCAAAGCTCCTCCGGTGCATGGTGGGGCCACAAAAACTCCACCGTCTTCTCGCCGAGGGTGAAGGCATACCTTCGATAGGTTTCGTCTTCGCGGGTTTGGCAACTCAACTCTGTCGTGAAGGCGCTGCAGAGTTGCACGATGTCGTTCTCCGTGAAGATCTCTTCCGCTGGGTTTTGTTGGCTCATTTCGGTACACGCAAGACGCGGGTATGGGATCGGCGAGCTGCAGAGTGCACGTGCGGGATTACCCGGGTGAAGCGAGGGTTTGCACGCGGGAGAGCCGAAAGCCGTTCCCACGCACCTCGCTCAACGCAGCGGTCGAACCAAAGGCGTGCCGGCAGATACGGAGTCGATTCGGATGCTGCGAACCTCAAGCTCGCGCGCCTCGATCGGGCAGCGCTGCAGGGCATGCGCATGGTCATCCGCCGGCCCGCGCCCAGTTCAAGGCCCTCGGGTGAAGGCATCTTGATGCCGACCAGGTTACGTCCGGTGCCTGTGCTGGCTCTTACCCAACCGATGTAGGTCACCTGACCCGCGGGTGCCTCGAAACGCGCACCCAGCCTGCCCTCGCGCGGGACCGAGTAGCCACTGCCACCCCCCGCAAAGTTCCAGTAGCGCATGCCGCTGAACTCACGTCCGCATCGGCGCGCAAGGAACTGCGCGCTGCGCTCAGCACACGGCGAGGACGGCGCAAGAACACTCCTTCTTCAAGCGCTGGCCGGTCTCAAGCGTGAGCCCGAGCCCAGCCTGAGCATTGAGGACATCGAGCTTCCGCTGCCCGATGCCTGATGTCCGCGCCGGGACTGTGACACCCCGCGACCGGTCAATGGGGAATGGCTGGCACTGCGGCTGGCGGAGCTCCACGACTGAGCGCACGCGAAAGCATCGAGCGCCGGAAACGGGCTCAGGTTCTCGCCCGCGGAAAGTGCACTCTGACTCGTGTTTTCGGCCGGGGATGCGACGCCCCTCCATGACGCATGGCGCGCCTCCCGGCATGCCCAACCCGGCGGCGGCCACACGCTTGGTCATGGCTGGGCGATACGCAACTCCTCAGCGGACGACGAGCACGTCCCGCGAGGCCCCGTGCACCAGGCTGTAGCTGCATGAACCCAACAGCAGGCTGGCCGTAGCACCGAGCCCGCGGGTGCCGACCACGATCATGTCTGCCGAGTGGTCATCGGCTGCCTTGCTGATCGCCGCGGCGGGCTTGCCCGAGGCCTCGATCGTGGAGTGCGGCACACCGTGCGCGGTCAGCGCGGCAACGGCCTCTTCCAGGTGACGGTTGCGAACGACCATGTCGCTGGCTTCCGCATTGGTCGGAATCGCTGCCACCACGAACACATGGCCTGCCTTGCCTGCCAGCGCGGCAGCGCGTTCGAGGGCACGTTTCGAGTGATCTGAACCATCAAAACCCAGTACGAGGCGCATGCGATTCAACTCCCGGCAGATGCAAAGTGTTCCTAGGGTAAACGATCGTGGTCACAGCCGGAAATCAGCCCCGAGCGATCAAAAAATGGGTTCAGAACCCACTTCCGAGGCAGCGCACAGGCAATCTGGCATTCGGCAGAGAACGCACGCGCAACCTTCTCGATAAAGCGCACGCCGACCCGTCTTTTTGACCCGCCGTTTTGCGCGGAACGGGCACGGCAGCCGCGCCCCACGCATCACCCCACATCCGGCCTACCATCGACCTGGCAGCACAGATAGCGAGCATTAGCGGGCCCATCTGCAACGGTTCACCGAAGTGCTCGACCTGCAAGACACTGCCGACCTGCGCGGGTACACGCATCAAGAGGCCTCGAAGCATCGAAGAAGCGGATGCACGCTCACGGCAGGTGTCACTCGTCAACCCGTCCCCGAATTTTCACAGGACTTACATCTACGAGACCACCAAGCTGGTGCCTGTCGCGGGAATGAATCGTCACGTAAGCTGCGCCGCCCAATACCCACAAAGTCACTGTGGATTCCCTATCCTTCGACGCCGCGTCGAAACGCGCCCGATCGTCCAGCGGCGCCAGATGCTGCGTCTTGACATACTGCGTCCTGACACCTTTTCACTCACAAGGCGATGAAGCCACCGTGTCCTCCTGTACCAGCGCGCCCGCAAGAAAACCGATCGTTTGCTTGGCGTCGATGTCATGACTGAAGCGCTTCTTACCCTGCTTGTCGGGATCGTCGTCATCCTGGCCATCATCGCGGTCAACGCCTACTTCGTCGCGCAGGAATTCGCCTACATGGCGGTGGACCGCACGCAGCTCGCTGCGCAAGCGGCGGAAGGCAACGCCGCGGCCGAGCGCGCACTTCGCGTCACGCGGCGCACCTCCTTCATGCTCTCAGGCGCCCAGCTCGGGATCACCGTCACCGGCCTGCTGGTGGGCTTCGTCGCGGAGCCCCTGGTCGGCCGGTCGCTCGGCGTGCTGCTGGGGGGAGCCAGCGTTTCCTCCGAGGTCGCGGTTGCCACCGGCACCGTCGTAACCCTCGTGGTGGCGTCGATCATCCAGATGATCTTCGGAGAGCTCTATCCGAAGAACCTCGCGATCGCAAATTCCGGGCCCATGGCGCGCGCGCTTGCCCCCTCCACCCTGCTCTACATGACGGTGTTCGGCTGGCTGATCACCGTGTTCGACAAATCCGCCAACCTGCTGCTGCGGGCGCTGCGGATCGAGCCTGTCCACGACCTCGACGTCAGCGCCTCGGCCGCCGACCTGCCGTACATCATCGCGGCCTCGCGCGCGAGCGGCGACCTGCCGGCCGAACTGGCGCTCATGTTGGATCGGATCGTGGATTTCCCCGAGCGCACCGTCGAGCACGCAATGGTGCCGCGATCGCAATGCGACTGGGTGGGCCCGGAGGCGACGCTCGAGGAACTGCGGGAACTCATGGCACGGGCGCACACCCGCTATCCGGTGGTCGACGATGAGGACGCGCCGATCGGCGTCGTGCACCTCGCCGATGTGCTCGCCCGAATGGCCGCGGGGGCGACGGGTGAAACCGTCCTCGCGCTGATGCGGCCCACACCGGTGGTCTCGACGCTCATGCCCTTGCCTGCCGCCCTCGATCAACTGGTGCGAACGACCAACCAGCTCGCCTGCGTGATCGACGAATACGGCGGCTTCGCCGGCGTGCTGACCATCGAAGACCTCGCCATGGAAATCGTCGGCGAGATTACCGACGAGCATGACGTCGAGACTGGCGCTGGCGTCATGCCCGAAGCCGACGGCATCTGGCTGATGGACGGCGATGTGCATCTCGACGAGGTCGAGCGTGCCATTGGCTATGACCTGCCGTTTGGCGATGTCGAGACCATCGCCGGCCTGCTGATCGCCGAGAAGGGCGGTCTGCCCACAGAGGGCGAGACGGTGATGATCGAGCTCCCCGCCGATCCGGCGGAGCTTGCGGACGACAATCTGATTCAACGGCGACTCGAGGTCGACGTGCTGCGCATCGAACGCCATGTGCCCTCCGAGGTGCGCGTGCGCCTCGTCGTAGTGGCGGCAGCGGAGGACGACCGATGAACGACCCGCTGTTCATCGCGCTGGCGACCCTAGCCCTGATCGTGCTGAGCGCCCTCTGCGTCATCATCGAGTTCGCCCTGCTCGGCGCCCGTCGTCATCGCCTGGAGGAACTTGCCGCCGACAGCCGCTCGGCGCGGGCGGCGCTGCGCGGCATGAACGACCTGACTTTGATGCTCGCGGCCGCACAGCTCGGCATCACCGCGTCCACCTTCGGTCTCGGCGCGGTCACCAAGCCCGCCTTCGACATCTGGCTCGGTCCGGTTTTTCTCGCTTTGGGCATGCCCGAATGGGCCGCCGGGGCGAGCGCCTTCGCGGTCGCCCTGTTCGTTGTCACCTTCCTGCACCTGGTGGTGGGAGAGATGGCGCCCAAATCCTGGGCGATCGCTCATCCCGAGACCTCGGCGCTTGCGATCGGGATCGTGTCCCGCGCGTTCCTTTGGCCGCTGCGACCGCTGCTGGTCTGGGTCAACGGCATGGCGAACCGGCTGGTGCGGGCGAGCGGCGTGGAGCCCGTCGAGAGTGCGGCCGTTGGCGGTCAGGACATAGCGACCATCCGCCAGCTGGTCGAGCACTCGGCCAAGGTCGGGACGCTCGAACCGCAGATCCAGCAGCAGATCTCCGGACTGATCGACCTCGGCAAACTGCCGGTCGAGGCGCTCGTCACGGGCAGCCCTGTCCACGTCGCGCCGAGCGCGACTGTGGGCGATGTCCGCAACACAGCGCTACAGTCGGGTCACATGCGCATCCTGATGCTCGGCGCGCAGGGCGGTGTGCCTACGGTCGTGCATGTGCGGGACACGCTGACGCTGCCGACGACAGAGCTCGCGCGCGACCACGCTCGCCCGGCCTTCATGCTTACAGCCAAGACGCCGGTCTACGAAGCGCTTGCCCGCATGCGTGGGGCCAGCGTGCAGCTTGCCGTGGTGATGGACGGTGACGCGGTCCGCGGCGTTATCACCCTCGCCGACATCCTCAAGCTCGTGCTCCCGGCCGGCGTAGCGGCGGTACTGACGCCAGCCGCAGCGAGAGCGGGATAACCGGAAAGGCCAGAGGACTCCGAGCACTCCAGCGCGAGACTGCGCCTGGACGCGCTGCGCAAGCAGCCGCAACGGACTGGCCCGCCGCTGCGGCCGATCACTTGAGGCGGTGATCGGGCGCAGCGCGTCACCCTGCCCCCGCAGTACCTTGCGCTGGATGCCGAAGAGACTGCGCGCCACCGCGTCTACCGCGACCAGTTCCAATCGGCCATCGCGCCCGCGCACGTCGACGACAGCAGACGACGCTTGCAGTCCTGGCACTCCCTCGGAACTGAGCGCTGCCGGGCACGGATCGTAGAGGTGCTGCAGCGCCGAGCGGGGCCCGCAACAATCGGCAGCCCCCGGCATTCGATCCAAGCATCGCCGACAGCAGGCGCACTTCGCCCTCTGTCTTGGGCCCCGTGCTATGGCCAGCAAACCGCCGAGCCTGTCGGATCTGACAGCTTGACCAACCGTGACGCGAATCTCACTCTGCAGGCGCGCCGCAGCGGGTCGCGGCAGCGCGACGCCATCGCGGAGGCTGCGACTGCGGGCGGCACGTTCGCGACGGCTACCGTCATCGCCACCGGCGATGACTCGGACGTCGCGCCTTGTCATCGTGGTCATCCCTCCCCTTGGCCTGCGCGCCGCAATCTCGTTGGCCTGCAGCGCCGTCGCCGGGACGATGCCCGGCCCTGTCCAGCGCGTGGCCAGCGCGTCACTTGGGGATGTTCCATGTCGAGCTCGTCTGATCCGTCCGCAGCCTCGCCCGCTTCACCCTCGCCCGCTACACCCTCTTCCGGTTCCGGCTGCGCCACGCCCATCCGCCTGCCGCCGGTGCTGCCGCCCGAGCCCTGTTGCTGCGATGAGGATCCCATCCAGGGGCTCAAGCAGCTGTTCGTCGACTACTTCCAGGGCCGCGGCATGGCCGCGGGTCGTGATCCCGCCACGCGGCCGGTGTTCCTGCGCCTGCACGGTGCGGTGCAGGGACGCTTTGTCGTTGATCCCGATCTGCCCGACGGACTGCAGGTCGGCGTGTTCAAGCCGGCGCGCGAGTACCCGGTGTGGGTGCGCTTCTCGGCCGATGTTCAGCCCGGCGCGCCCGATCTCAAGGGCACCACCGGCATCGGCATCAAGCTGTTCGGCGTCGAGGGCGAGAAGCTGCTGGCGCCCGATCAGGACGCCCTGACCCACGACTTCATCCTGCAGAACCACGACGTTTTCTTCGTCGACACCGCGCGCGACATGTGCGAGTTCACCTGCGCCTCGCTGCACGGCAAGGCCGACCAGTACCTCAAGGACCACCCGGTCACCCAGCAGGTGCTGGATGCGATGGAAAAGGTGGTCGACTCGGCGCTGACCACGCCCTACTGGAGCGTGCTGCCGTACGCGTTCGGCGAAGGCCGCTACGTGAAGTACAAGCTCGAACCGCTGGAAGCGGCCGCCCCAGACGCGCCGCCCGACTTCAACGACCCCTTCTATCTGCGCGCTGATCTGCACGCGCGCCTGCGCCGCGGCCCGGCGCGCTTTCGCTTCATGGTCCAGCTGCGCACCGACGACGCCGCCATGCCGCTGGATGCCGCCACCGTGGCCTGGAGCGAAGCGCTCAGCGCGCCGGTGCAGGTCGGCATTCTGGAGCTGCCGCAGCAGGACGCCGACGCCCGCGGCCAGTCGAGCTACGGCGAAAACCTCGCCTACAACCCCTGGCACGCGCTGCCCGAGCATCGCCCGATTGGCAGCATTTCCGATGCGCGCGCCGTGGTCTATCGCGCATCCTCCGAGAACCGCCGCAACACCAACGGCGTGCCGCTGGCCGAGCCCACCGTGCCCAGGCCTGCGGAGTACGCGCCGGGCGTGCCGTATCCCGCCGCGGTCGACACTCGCATCGTGCGCGCGGCCATCCATCCGGCGATCGGCGTCGCTCGCGTCGGCAACAGCGTCGACGACTTCTACCTCGCCCCGCAGGTCGCCGAGCCGCCACCGCAGGCGCCGGGCTTCTACCGCGACGCCACCGGCGCCTTGAAGCGCGAAGCCGCGCAGTTCCGGATCTACGGCTACAACGCCGCCGGCGACGTGGTGCGCGAGCTCACCGCCGACTGGGCCGATATCGCCTGGACCGTGCATCTGGCCAACAGCAAGGCCGCCTGGTACCAGTGGCAGATCGCCATGGACATCCCCGAGGCCGCGACCACCACCCTGCCACTACGCAACGCCAAGGAGAGCGCGCGCGACACCCTGGTGATCGACGCCGGCCCGCAGCGCATCCATGGGCGCAATGCCGCCGCGGTGGACTGCAGCGGCACGTTCACCGGCGTTGCGGTCAAGCTTGGCGAGCTGCGCACCGATGCCGCCGGCCGGCTGCTGGTGCTCGGCGGCCACGGCGTCTCGGCCTCGCCTACCGGCACGCCGATCTTCATCCCCAGCGACGGCAACTCCTTCATCAACGCCGACGGCTGGTACGACGACACCTGCGACGGCACGGTCGAGGCCACGGTCACCATCGAAGGCCGCGCGATTCCGGTGGAGTCGGCCTGGGTGGTGACCGCGCCGCCGAACTACGCGCCGCAGGTGAAGGCCGAGCGCACGATGTACGACCTGCTGCAGGATCTCTACGTTCAGGCCGGCTGGCTGCCACCGCCCGCGACGGTGTCCTTCAGCCAAGACGTGTACCCGATCCTGCAGCGGCTCAGCGGCCTGCAGTGGGTGAACCAGGGCTTTGCCACCCTGTTCGGCCACGGCGGCCGCTTCGATTTCGAAGACCCCGCGCTGATCGAGCGGCTGTGCAGCCTGCCGCCGCCCGACAGCTTCGACCCGAACACCGAATTCCGCCGCCAGATCTTCAACAGCTTCCGCCCGCCGACGCCGCCTGACGGCAACCAGATGCCCTGGCCCTGGCTGTACGGCGATGCGATGGAAGTGCCCGCGGGCGAGAGCCCGCGCCAGAACGCCAGCGTCAGCCAGACCCAGTACGACCTGCTGCAGCGCTGGGTGGCCGGCGACTTCGTCAACGACTGGGCCACGCGGCCCGCGACGCCTGCGAGCATCGATGACGTACCGCTGACCGAGCAGCCGGCCATGCTCGATCGCGCGGCGCTGGAATTCTGCCTGGCCGATGCCTTCCACCCGGGCTGCGAGATGACCTGGCCCATGCGGCACCTGACGCTGTACGAGCAGCCCTTCCGCATCCGCCGCCGGCCGCCCGGTGTGCAGCCGCCGAACTATGGCCCGACGCTCGATCAAGCCGCCGCGCTGTCGGCCAATGGCCCGCTGCACGCGCAGTCGCCCGGCGACATCAACCGCTGGATGGGTCTGCCCTGGCAGGCCGACACCGCGTTCTGCCGCGCCGGCTACGACACCGCCTACGACCCTTTCGCGCCCACCTTTTGGCCCGCACGCGTGCCCAACCACGTGCTCACCGAAGCGGACTACGCCGTCGTCATCGACAGCGCGCACCCGCGCGATCGCCGCATCGAGGCCTTCGTCAACCGCACCAGCTGGAACAAACCCCTGCACGGCAGCACCGCCGGACAGATGGAGCAGATGGTGCAGATCTTCGGCTCGATGGGCCTGGTGGAAGTGCGCGAGGGCGTACACGGCGACCCGGCGTTCCCGCCCACGATGATGGTGGCCAGCTACGGGCCTCAGGTGGCGCCCGCGGATGCGACCAGCCTGGACGCAGCAGCCCACGCGCCGATGCTCAAGGCCGCCGCGGCCGAAGCGCACCCCAAGCTGGGCACGCGCGCCCTGCCGCGCGGCGCGAACTTCGCCACGCACGAAGAGGCCGCCGCCGCACCGCTGCCGGTGCGTCACGGCCCGAAGCGCCGCTGAGGTTCGCGCCTTGGTGACGACCGTCGATGTCGCCATCGCAGGCGGCGGCCCGGGCGGGGCCGCTGCCGCGATTGCCCTCGCCAAGCAGGGCCAGCGCGTGCTGCTGGCCGATGCCGGCACCGGCCGCTGGCCGCGCATCGGCGAAGGCCTGCCGCCGTCGGCGCGCGCCCTGCTGCGCGACCTCGGCGTGCTCGATCAGGTGCTGGCCGAGGGCCACCGCCGCAGCCCGGGCACCCTCGCCTTCTGGGGTTCGGACAGCCCGCACACCGAGGACACCCTGTTCGGCCTGCACGGCGACGGCCTGCAGCTGGACCGCGCGCGCTTCGATGCCGGGCTGCGCACCGCAGCGCACGCAGCCGGCGCGCAGGTGTTTGATGGCGCACGCCTGCGCCTGCTGGCGCGCGGCGATGCGCGCACGGCACACACGGTCGAACTGCGCATCGGCGAAGCCGCACCACAGCGCGTGCAGGCACGCTGGCTGATCGACGCCAGCGGCCGCAGCGCCTCGCTCGCGCGCGCCCTGGGCACACGACGCATCGCCCACGACCGCCTGCTCGCCTTCCATCAGCGCCTGATCGGCGGCGCCGCCACCGACCGTGACGGCCGCACCTGGGTCGAAGCCGTGGCCGACGGCTGGTGGTACAGCGTGCTGCTGCCCTCAGGCGAACGGCTGATTGCTTACCTGAGCGACTTCAGCGGAGAAGACGGTGCCGCAGAGCGCCGCCAGCTGCTCGACGGCGAAGGCCTGTGGAACGCGCTGCGCTCTGCGCCGCAGCTGCATGCGCTGTGCACCGGGCACGGCTGGCGACCGCATGGGGCGGTGCAGGGGGCGGATGCGAGCAGTACGGAGCTTGACCACGCCGGTGGGGAGCGCTGGCTGGCGGTGGGGGATGCGGCGATGGGGTTTGATCCGCTTTCGTCGAAGGGGATTGCCAATGCGCTGTATACGGGGGTGCGGGCTGCGGGGGTGATCTGTGCTTGCGAGCGGGGCGATGCTGAAGCGATTGGCGGGTATGCTCGGCATCTGCGGGAGATTCATCGGGTGTATCGGGGGCAGTGTTGGGGGTTCTATGGGATGGAGGGGCGGTGGGTGGGGAGTGGGTTTTGGAGGGGGCGGGGGAGCTTGCCCGCTGCGACCGCGACACCCACCCCTGCGCGCAGTTGGGGCGGATGTAGTCTTCGCGCGACCCTCGGCAGGTCAGCAGCGCGGCAAACCCTGCCAAAATCAAGCCATGAGAATCCGAAGTCGGAGGCTCACGGCTCGGAGGTGTGTATGACTACCGCATCAAAGATCGAGTGGACGGAGCAGACCTGGAACCCAGCTATCGGCTGCACTAAGGTCTCGCCCGGCTGCAAAAACTGCTACGCGGAAATCCTCGCGAAGCGGCTGAAGAACATGGGCGTAGAGGCGTATCGCAACGGGTTCCGGCTGAACGTACTGCCTGATCGCTTGGACGAGCCTCGCCGGCGCAAGAAGCCGACGATCTACTTCGTCAACTCGATGAGTGATCTGTTCCACGAGCGAATCCCGGCTGACTTCATCGACCAGGTGATGGATACGATCCGGGACACACCTCAGCACCGCTACCAGATCCTGACCAAGCGGGAAGGAAGGCTGCTCGCCTACTTCGCCGCCCGATCGGTGCCGGACAACGTATGGCTGGGGGTGTCGGTGGAGAACCGACGCCATGGAGTGCCACGAATCGATGCGTTGCGACTCATCGACGCCAAGATTCGCTTTCTCTCGTGCGAGCCGCTCCTAGAGGATTTGGGCGAGATCAACCTTGAAGGCATTCACTGGGTGATCGTGGGGGGCGAGTCGGGCGCCAAGGCCCGACCCATGCACCCGGACTGGGCGCGTTCAATCCGGAGACAGTGCGAGGAACAAGGCTCAACGTTCTTCTTCAAGCAGTGGGGTGGCTGGGGGGCTGACGGGCAGCGGCGCTCGAAAAAGGCCAACGGACGCGAGCTCGACGGGCAACACTGGAACGGAATGCCGGTGAGCGAGCAGGCGGACCAGGCATGAGCTCCAAAGGGTATTTTTGGTCCTTGGACGGACCGCTTCCAGAGATCCAGGACCACAGCCTCGCGAAGCACGAGGTTCTGCGTGCCTATTTGGTGAACTACCTGCGCATACTCGCGCAAAGCCCAAGAAGCGAAGGCGTTCGCATAACTCTTGTGGACGGCTTCGCTGGCGGGGGAATGTACAGAACTTCGACGGGCGCCGAAGTAGGCGGCTCTCCGCTTGTTCTGCTGGACGCACTTCGTGAGGCTCGGGCGCTTGTCGAGACGGACCGTGAGGCTAAGGGTGTTCGAATGCCCTATGTCATCAAGGCGAAGGTCCATCTTGTCGAGGCGCATCGAAGCAATCACGCCTTTCTCGAAAGAGTGATTCGTCAACACTCACTGGCCCACGAGCCCGACACCGAGGTGGTGGTCCACAAAGGGACGTTCGAGTCGAAGCTTCCTTCGATCCTTGAGGATGTGCGCAAGCGGCAGAGGCGCGGGGGCCGCAGCGTATTTGTGCTCGATCAGTACGGGTGGACCGACGTTGACCTGCGCGACGTTCGTTCGATCTTCGAGATTTTGCCGTCCGCAGAGGTCTTCCTCACTTGGATGGTGGACAGCCTCATAAACTTCCTATCAGAGAAAACCGCGGATAAGCTAAACCCTGCGATCGCCAGCGCAGGTTTTGCCGATCACATCACCGTCGAACACCTACTAAGCCTGCGCGCAGGGGACTCTGATCACGCCTCTCTGCTCTGGCGAAGAATGATCCAGTCGCTTCTGTCGGAAGAGATTCGCAAATCGGCAGGCGCCGCCTTTCGGACGCCATTCTATATCGTCCCAAAGAACAGCAGGCGTGGGTATTGGCTGCTGCACTTATCGCAGCATCTTCGCGCCAATGAGGAGATGAAGCGCATTCACTGGCAAAACACCAACCTGCATCACCCTGGAGGCGCAGGCCTGGGCATGCTTGGCTACATCGGTGGTAACGGCCAGCTCGCCTTCGACAACCGCTTCGACTTGCAGGCGCGGGAGTCTACGGTGAAATCCCTGATGTCTGACCTTCCTAGCTGGCTCTCAAACCAGCGCGGCGCGGTGCGCTTTGGAGACCTGCTCGCAGCCACCGCGAACGAGACGCCTGCCATACGTTCGCAGATGCAACAAGCTGTCTTCGACCTTGCCGCCCGCCGAGAACTGATACTCCGAACCGTAACGGGAGCCAAGCGCCGCGGTGCGACCGGCTTAAGCGAACAGGATGTGATCGAATTGAACTCACAGATGTGGCTGTTGCCGCGCCACGAAAGTTAATGATTAGCACCATTGAACACGCCCGTAAAAGGGGGATGCGGTCGGTTTATCGCTCTCTCAAAATTGATGGCTCTAACCCCGCCCTTCACAAATCGAACTCATCACCAGCGCTAACAAAATCTATGTGAACAAACCAGCCCCGGCGGGGAAAAATGAGCATGATCAGTTTCTCGCCAGCATGCCATAGGCCACGCACAATTCCATATTAATGGTCCGTGCTAGGCTTCTCCCCTCAGAAAGCTAGTTCCTAGGAGGCGTCAATGAAGACGATAGCGTTTTTTAACCATAAAGGCGGAGTTGGAAAGACAACCCTCGCCGTAAATGTGGCGGACACTCTTGTTGATCTTGGTGTCAAGGTGCTCATGGTTGATGCCGATCCCCAGTGCAACCTTACCTCCTTCTATCTTGAAGAGAAGCAACTCGACGACCTACTGGGCGAATCAGATGATGTGGACGGAGGGACGATTTGGTCCGCGATAAAGCCGGTTATTGATGGCAAGGGCCCAATTAAGAAGGTCGATGCATTTGAGATCAAGGAAGGACTCTATCTGCTGCCTGGGGATGTACTGCTGGCGGACTATGAGGAAGAACTCCCAGCCGCATGGACTGGTTCCTTTGCCCGCAAAAATCGAGATTATGACGTAATGTGCGCTCTGCCAGATGCAGCAAGAGAAATGGGGCAACGCTACGGAGTGGACTTGGTAATTTACGATGTCGGTCCAAATGTTGGCCCTCTCAACAGAACCATCCTCTTGGACTCTGATTTCTTTACCACGCCAGTGGCTGCCGATCTGTTCTCTCTGCGCGCCTTGTCGACAGTGGGTCGATCCGTGGCGCGCTGGATCACCGATTGGAAGATTGTTCGAGGACTAGCAAGCCCGGCCGAACAGGCTCGGTTAATCGCTGGCGCCCCCGTGTATCTTGGCTATATAACTTCAGCGTACAAGGTCTCTTCAGGTCGGACATCTACAAAACCACATGATTTCTGGGAGGGAAAGATAGCTCCAAGGGTGCGCACACGCGTGGTTGACCTGTTGCGAGCGCTGGATCCCGCACTTGTGCCATACGCGTCCAATAAGCTTGCTGCAATCAAGGACTTTCACAGCCTGGCTCCTCAAGCGCAGGAATCAGGTGTCGCAATTGGAAAGCTGCGCGGAAGGGTGAATAGCGGATACAATGCGCAGATCGCTGAAGCAGCGAGTGAGTTTCACGATCTAGCACTTGAGATTCGCAAAAGAGTGGGCGTCTAGCTGAAGTCACCGCCGGTGAAGTTCTGAGCGCGAGTGAGCGCGAGAGTCAGGTCTTGTTTTGACGCATCCTCACGCTCAGCCCCGCCACGGATCCACCAGCACCACGCCCGTCTCACGAAAGTCCAAAAACAGGGGTCAGAGTGCACTTTTTGGGGCGATTGAGCGCGCAACCTCCGTCGGCGACAAGAACGGGGTCAGGTTCACTTACCTCCTTTCAAAAGTTAATCGGGAAAGGGGGTCAGGTTCACTTACCCGGAAGAGGGTCAGGTTCATTCTCTCCCTCACAGGCAATGAACCTGAACCCGTTCTTGGCAAGAGAAACGAGACCGTTGTGTTGATGAGTTTCCGTAACAATGGGGTCAGGTTCACTTTCTCGGTGGCTCGACCAGCAAGGGGAGAAGGGGGTCAGGTTCACTTTCCGCTGAACCAGCCATGCCTCTAAAACAGGGGTCAAAGTGCATTTTTGGGGCGATTGAGCGCGCAATCTCCGTCGGCTGGAAGATCTCCTGCGGGCGACCTGGGAAAGGGTACTCTGACCCCTGTTTTGCCGACCCCGTTTTGCCTATTTTTCTGGCTTTTTTGGAGGAGATATGGCCTCGCAACCCGATGCGGTCCCGTCAGATCGAGATTGGCACGTTAACGAAAAGTGGGGTCTCTGTCCCCGAGACGTTTGGGAGGCCCGTTGTGTTTTCATTGGAAAATCGAGACTTGGAGCGAAAGAGATTTTCGAAGAGGATCTCCTCAATGCCTCGGAGCTTCTGGAAGGCATGCCCCCCAAAGTACTTCGATTCTATCTTCCAGCATGCCTTGACTACTTGCTCAGCGATGATTCCCAAGGTGACAGTGACGGAGCTTCGTCGTTCTTGCGGGCGATTCTGCGTTTGCTCGATTTGGGGGCTCCTGATATCCGATCTGTGGTTGCGACGAATGTTCTCGAAATTGAACAAGTTTCGAGTCGGCAAGGTTTCTACCACGCAAGTGAGCGGATTTACGGCAATTTCGCGATTCTTTTTCGTGATGGAATTTCGCCTCAGATCAAGCTTCTAAAGTCCTGATGGGCACCACGAAAAACCGAAAAAGGGGTCACCATTGCGCCGCCCGTGTCAACAGGGCCGACAAAACTCCTCCCGTGTTCCGGGCTTCACTCTTTTCCTGCTGACCCGCTCTTGGCTTGACCGTCCCCGCCTGTGTTCTCGGTAAGGCTGCGGCCCTTGGCCGCACCAGTCACCATTCTGGTTTAGGCGGTCATCCCGCCCTCGGCATTGCTGCCCCAAACACTCATCGGTTCTGCCCTGGCGTCCATCGTAAGCGTACGGCCACCTCATCTTCCGCCCTGATTTGATTGACCCGATCCTC
>CAZPHV010000079.1:0-21420 GCA_964586455.1 uncultured Aquimonas sp. | reverse complement strand
GGGCTTTAGCCCCCTGTTAGACGACGGGGCCAACCGATCTGCCGGAATGCACGCGGAAGGCGGGTTGGGGGAGTCGTCATGCGCAGACGGTAGCGTGCGGGTTGGCGCCGTGCAAGGAGACGCGGCTTGCTGCGTGACGCGGCGTTCGGCCAGCAGCTGGCGGAACTGGTGAGCCTGCGCGACCAGCAGCGACCACCACGCGCCATCGCTGGCCCGCAGCTCTCGGCCCTCGGGTGTGACAAGGCGGTCTCCGATCAGCCACCAGCCGCGCCAGGTCTTCCCGGGCAGCTCGTAGCCGCGAAGGATGCGCAGCAGCTTGTAAGCGGCATACGGCACCCGGACGCGGCCGGCTTCCCAGTTATGTACGGTTCGTTGCGTGACCCGAAGAAGTTTCGCGGTGTCGGCCTGACTCATGAGGCAGGACATGCGGGCTTCGCGGAAGCGTTGCGCGAGGGAATCCCGGCGAATGCGGGATTTCTTCGGGCGGGCTCGGCCTTCGGCCTTGGGTGCTTCAGTGCGCATAATGTATATTATGTCTAATACGACATGCGCCACTAATCCTGCCACCACCCGCGTCACCCCACCCTGCGTCAACCGCTAGACTTGCGCGCCTCCGCAGCCCAGTCGTAAACATGCCCGTTCTTGCTCCCACCGCCGAATCACTGTCTCGCGCCGCCGAAGTTTTACGCGCGGGTGGATTGGTGGCGTTTCCTACGGAGACGGTTTATGGCTTGGGGGCGCTGGCGCTCGAACCGGCTGCGGTTGCAAAGATCTACCTCGCGAAGCAGCGCCCGCGCAGCAGCCCGCTGATCGCGCACGTTGAATCGGTGGCACAGGCGCGGGGTCTGGTGGCCGAATGGCCTGAAGCGGCGCAACGTTTGGCTGATGCGTTCTGGCCTGGGCCGCTGACCTTGGTGCTGCCGCGCGCGGCCTGCGTGCCCGATGCACTTACCGGTGGGCTCGATCTGGTTGGTGTGCGGCAACCGGCGCATCCCGTTGCGTTGGCGCTGATCCGCGCGGTCGGTGCGCCCTTGGCCGCGCCCAGCGCGAACCTGTTCATGCAGGTTTCGCCAACGACCGCTGCCCACGTTGCCGAAGGCCTCGGCGCGGCCGTGGACATTATTCTGGACGGCGGGCCTTGCGCCGTCGGTATCGAATCCAGTGTGCTCAAGCTGCACAACAACACCGCGACTCTTCTGCGACCCGGCGCAATCGCGCGTGGCCTGATCGAACAGGTGCTGGGCGCTCCGGTCTCGCTTGCGGCAGCGGCATCCAGTGGCAGCCACGAGGCGCCCGGCATGCACGCGCGGCACTACGCGCCACGAACGCCGCTGATGCTTTGGCAGCCGGGCCAGGCGCTGCCGCCGGGCCGCGGGGTCTTGCTGGCTTGGTCGACTTCGCAGGCTGCGGATTCGCATGGGCTCAGTGGCCACTCAGGGATTGAGATCAGCCGCATGCCCGGCCACGCCGACGAGTACGCTCGGTTGCTCTACGCGCGGCTGCATGCGCTGGACGCTGAGCGCTGGAACTGGATCGCGGTCGAGTTGCCTCCGCCCGGCCCCGAGTGGGCTGCAGTGCAGGACCGGTTGCAGCGGGCGGCGCAGAGCGCCTGAGCGCGGGGCGCTGCCGTCCGGACCAAGACGGGTAAACAGACCTGCTGCGAGACGTCAGTTCCGTACGTGCGGCGAGCGCGATGGCGAGTTCCCGATGCTCGTCAAACGCTCTGCGCGCGCACACGGTCGCGGGTGCTCCGCGGGCATTGAAGTGCCGGTCCGGAAGTGTCGACCGGGGTTCTATCGACGGCCCCTGCCCGGCTCCCGAATTGGCGAGCCTTTAGCTGAGACTGTCCAGGTGCCACCGCGCCGCGCCGCGAACGCCGAGGTCGCCATGTTCAACCAGATGAACGGGCACGCGCTCCAGCTGCGGACGCATCGCGCCCTTCTCGAGAAAGCAGCGGCGAAAGCCGGCTTGGCGAATGCCGCCGATCAGATGCGGCAGCACGCCGCCGGCCAAGCGCACGCCGCCAAACGCGCCGGTGGCCAATGCGAGATCCGAACAGACATTGCCCAGTTCCGAACAGAAGGTTTCGACAGCGCAAGCCGCGAGCGCATCCGTCGTGGTCGCCGCGCTGACTTGGGCGGGCGATGCAAACAGCGGAGGCAAGTCTTCCAGTTCGCACAGGCCTTGATAGACACGCAGCAGGCCCGGGCCAGACAGAAGATCTTCAATGCGCACGCGCGCCTGTCGAGAACGCCACAGGTTCAACAGCCGCAGGCCGTGCTCGGTGGCAGGAGCGAAGCCGGCCTGCCCGGCTTCGGTGGGAAGCACCTGCAGGCCAGACGGGGTTTGCACACACAGCGCTGCACCGAAGCCCGTGCCAGCGCCCAGCACCAGCACGGGCAAACCAGGGGTGCCCGGGTCTGCGCTGAGGATGCTGTGCATGCTCTGCTCAGGCAGCGTCGCCACGGCCACGGCGACGGCCTCGAAATCGTTGACGATCTCGAGATGCTGCAGGTTCAGGCGGCGCTGAAGCGCTTCGATGTCGACGATCCAGGGCAGGTTCGCATGCACCAGCCGGCGTTCGATCACGTAGCCCGCGCAGGCAATGACCGCGCTGCGCGGAATGCGGACACCGGGCGCATCGCGGCCGATCTCGTCGAAGTAATGCTGGAGCAAGGCGCCCAGATCGTGATGCTCCGCGCAGGGGTAGCTACGAAAGAGCTGCAGATCCGGCGCGTCGCGATCGGGCGCGTGCACGATCGCGATCCGGGCATGCGTGCCACCGACATCTGCGGCAACGAAGCGGCACAGGGCATCACTCGACTGCAGGTCGAGCGGGGTAACGACTTGATCCAGCACGCTCAAGTCCCTGCTCCGTGCCGATCCGCGGTGTACACGAGCTCGACCTGATCGATCACCCACAGCTGCGGCCGCGTGTCGCCGGTGAACTGCAGGCAGAGATCCGTCGGCCCGGTGCCGGCGTTGAGTTCAAGTTCGAAGCTGACAAAGCCCTGCTCGCCCGCGTCGACCGGGAGCGCTTGTTCGGCGAGCACGGCGCCCTCGCAGCCCTGCTGGATACGCAGCTCGCCGTGCGGGCGCGTCGCCGGCAGGAATCGACGACTCGACTCCTCGTGGTGCAGCTGGAAGTTGTAGGGAATCTGCGCCGCGCGTATGCGGATTCGGTCGCCCTGCCCCAGCGGGCTCGCCTTCCACTCCCAGCGGGGTTCGAAAATATCGACATTGAAGATGGCTCGCGAGGCCGGGTCTGCAGCCTCGCGCGAATGATCGTCTTCAAGCCGCAGCAGCAGGCGCGCAGGCTCAGGCATCAGCTGGCTGCTGTCGCGCCGGCTCAGCGTCTCGGCATCAAGACGCGTCTCGATCACCACCGGAAGCGCCTGCCCGGCGGCCAAGGCGACCGTCTTCAGGACGCCCGGCAGGGCGACTTCGAAATCCGCGTCGAACCGCGCACTGTCCGGCCCCGGAGCGCTGCCGTCCACGCTGTAGTGGATGTCGAACCCGTTGGGCGTCAGCAGCCGAACGCGTGCCTTCGTGAGGCCCGGCAGCAGCTCCGCTTTGACCTGGACTTCGAACCCCGTGTTGGCGTGGCCGATTCCGAGTGCGCGATACGCCGCCAAAAACGCGTTCAGACGCTGCACGAAGTAGCTGAAGTCGCGCTGCTCGGCGGGGCTCCAGGCGCGCTCCGCGACGGCAGCGATACGCGGGAACACCGCGTGCTGCACGCGCTCATACGTGCGCAGGTGTTCGGTCCAGACGTTCGCCTGCAGGCCCAGTATGTGATGACGCCGATCGGCCGCCAGCTCGCTAGGAACGGGCTCGAAGGCGTAGACGCGTGCAAGCGGAATCATCGCCGGGCGGCCCGGCACCTCAAGTGAAGACGCCGACTGCAGGTAGTCGAAATACAGATCGCTGCTGGGGCTCATCACCACATCGTGGCCCTGCCCCGCTGCCAGCAGGCCGCCCTCGGTTCCGCGCCACGACATTACCGCCGCCGAGCTGGGCAAGCCCTCTTCGAGAATCTCGTCCCAGCCGATCAGGCGGCGACCGCGCGCTGCGAGATGTCGCTCCATGCGCTGGATCATCCAGGTTTGCAGGGCCGCTTCATCGGCGATGCCGAGCTCGCGCATGCGCGCCTGCACCCGTGGCGAAGCGCGCCACTGGTCCTTCACTGCCTCGTCGCCGCCGACGTGGACGAAGCGCCCCGGAAACAGGTCGACCACTTCGTCGAAAATCGCCTCCAGTGCCTGCAGGGTCGGTTCATCGACGTTGAACAGCACGCTGTGCACACCCCAGTCGGCCGATACGGGCAAGCTTTCAGCCTGCACTCCCCATTCCGGATAGGCGGAGACCGCGGCCTGTGCATGTCCTGGCAGATCGATCTCGGGGACGATCTCAATATGGCGAGCCTGCGCGTACGCCACCACCTCGCGGATCTGTGCCTGGCTGTACCAGGCGCAATAGGGGCGCGCGGCGCCAGTACTTGGATCGCGCCCGGCTGCGCCCGCAGGCAGCCGGCAGCCGCCCACTTCAGTCAGGCGTGGGAAGCGCTTGATCTCGATTCGCCAGCCTTGATCGTCGGTCAGGTGCCAATGCAGCACGTTGAGTTTGTGCAGGGCCATGGCATCGATCAGATGCTTGATCTCGCCCACCGACTGCGCGTGCCGCGCCGAGTCCAGCATCAGGCCGCGCCAGGCGAAACGCGGCGCGTCTTCGATCTCCAGCTGCGGAAGTTGCGGCGCCCTGCCCTCGCCCACCTGCAGCAGCAGCGCGAGGCTGGTCGCCGCATGAAACAGCCCCGCCGCATCGCCGGCCACGGCATGCGCCTGCGAGGAATCGATCTTCAAACGATAGCCTTCGGGCGGCAGACCGGCCTCGGTATCCAGCTCGAAGATCACGGTCGCGGCCTGATCCTGCGCCTGCGACAGTTCCACACCGTGCAGTTGACGGGTCAGCGAGGTCCAGCGTTCGGCCGCGGCCAGGGCGGCCTCACCGCCGCGCGCGGCGACGACGCGAGTTTGATTCAGCAGCAGAACGCCCTCAGCCGGGCGGAGCTTCGCCGGCGCCGGGATCAGCCCCGCTGCGCTGGTGCGTGAGCCCACAAAGGGGGGCGGATCGGCCACCGTCACGGGCGGCTGATCCTGTTGGCATGCTGCAAGCAGCATCGTCAGAAGCGCGCTGGCGACGGTCTTGGTCGAGAGCGCTCGCAATCTCATTGAATTCATCGTGGGAAGTCTCCGCTGCATCCGTGCCGACCACCGAGGCAGCGCATTGCACTCATGTGAAGTACGGAAGCGAGCCCAGCCTGCACTCAGCCAGCGAGGCCCGCATCACGCCAGCACGCCGATTCGCGACCTTGGGCGCCGGACTCTGCGCCTGACAGGTAGGCCGCTCCGCGCCACCGAAGTGGGCGGAGCGACACTGCCGCGCCTCAGAAGCTGAAACGCAGATTCAGATAGTACTGGCGGCCGTTCTTCAGGAAGGCGCGCGGCTGATCCGGCGAAGCGGCGTAGTACTTCAGGGTCGGGTTGTTGAGGTTCAGGCCGTCCAGGCTCAGGCTCAGCATGTCGTTGATCTTGTAGCCGAACGAAGCCGAGACGTTGCCTACCGAGTCCTGACTGAAGGCGCTGGCGCGATCCAGCCCGCTGTAGAACTCGGAGCGGTAGTTGTAGTTCAGCCGAACATTGAAGCGCTCGTTCTCGAAGTACCCGCCGAGGTTGGCGGTGTTCTTGGAAGTGCCCACCAGATCGCCACCACCGTCTTCCTCGCCGTCCGCATAGGTGAAGTTGGCGAAGAAGCCGAACTGCTCGCCCAGCGGCTGCTGCCAGGCGAGCTCCACACCCTTGACGGAGCCGCTGCTGTTGATCGGCACGGTCAGGTCGTAGGGCACAAGAATGCCGCTGGGGTTCTGCTGGTTGAAGCTCAAGAATTGCTGGCGTTCCCGGCCGACCGTGATATAGCTGGTGAGGTCCATGTAGTACACCGACGCACTCAGCAGTGCGCGTGGCGCGAAGTACCACTCATAGGCGAGGTCGATGTTGTTGGAGCGGACCGGATCCAGAAACGGGTTGCTGCCGCTGCCGGATCCAACCGCGTTCGCCGCGTTGAGATCCGGAGGCGGACTCAGGTTGATCGGGCCCGCCAAGGCCGAGTAGTCCGGCCGCGCCATCGTGCGTGAGGCGGCCAGGCGCAGCACGCTGTCATCGCCGACCTCGAATCGCAGATTGGCGCTGGGCAGCAAATCGTTGTAACGCTTCGTATATGCGGTCGGCAGGTAGGGGCCGAACGCCGAGCTGGTGACCGCGCCAGGGGTGTCGGCGTTGGCGGCGACGTTCACGAGAGCCTCGGAGGTGGTACGGATGTAGCGCAGGCCGACATCGCCACTCCAGCTGGCACCGCCGAAGTCGAGCTGCACGTAGGCTGCCCTGCTGTCTTCCTGCAGGCCGTAGTCGCCCTGCCAGAAGGCGCGGCTGACGGGATCGCGGGTAGTGAAGCGGCGGTTGTACTCGGCCAGCTGTTCCGGTGAGTACTGCCAGATCGCACGCGGGAAGTTGCCGCCAATGCCGCTTGCATAGTTGCTCGGAAACAGACTGAAGCCCTGCGGGAAATTGGCCGGGTTGAAGGGCGACGTAGCAGGATCCGGACAGTTGAAAGTGGCCGGGTCCCAGTTGAAGGCGTCACCGTTCGAGCAGGCCGGGCCCTGGCCGATCGCGCCGAAGGCGCTGCGCTCTGAGTCGTTCCAACGCAGACCAAACTGCAGCTGGCGCAGGGTGTCGTGAGCGAACACGAAGTCGCCGTCGAGCTGGGCCCAGGTGGACTCATCGCGCACGTTGACGTTCTGCGCGCCGAAGATCCAGTCGAGCGGGGTGTTGCTCGGCGAGCTCACGTTCCAGTCGCCCAGCGACCAGTCTGCGGCACCGCTCAGGCCGTTCAAGCGGTAGCGGGCGCCGCTGCCGATGCCCATGTCCCACTCGGCCACATCCTGAGTCGGCGTCTTGCCGCGGCCCCGCGACTGCCCGACCTTGCCTTCGAAGTTCAGTGCATCGCTGGCGCGGAACGCTGCGTCGAGGTTGACGAAGCGGCTGGAAGAGCCGGAGCCGGGGCGCGAGATCTGGTCGTAGACGGCGTACACGTTGCCGGGGATGGGATCGAACTCGGCCTGCACCAGGGTGCCGTTCTGCACCACGTAGCCCGCCCGCGGCGCCTGGCCTTGTCCTCCTGCGAGGATGCGGCTGTTCCACAGCAGCAGATTGCGGTTGTAGTTGTCGGCGTCGAGTTTGGAGGTGAAAGCCGTGAGGTTCAGCGACAGGTCGTCACTGGGGCGCAGATCGAAGGTGATCAAGCCGCCGGTACGCTTACGCTCTTGCTCGAAATGGGCCGAGCCGATCAGCACCGGATACGCCACGCCGGCTAGATCCGGATTGCTCAGGGCGATGGCGCTGCCTGGTGCGATGGTGTCGTAGCCGAGCATTTCTTGGCCATCGCGCCGCAGATGCCGCTCTTCCGAGAAGCCCTGCACCATCACGCCGAAATTGCCCTGTGAGTTCTTCCAGTTGAGCAGGGCCGAGAGCTGCGGTGAGTATTCGTTGGGCAGGTCTGCGTACACCGTGCCCACCGAGGCTTCGATGCTCAGGTCCTTGCTGAAGTCCAGCGGCTTGCGGGTGCGGATGTCGATCGATCCGACCACGCCACCTTCGACCTGGCTGGCCTGCGCGGTCTTGTAGACGACGATCTCGCCGACCAGCTCGGAGGGCAGCAGCGAATAGCTGACGCTGCGGCCGACGCTGCCGGTCTGGTTGAGTACGAACCAGTCGCCCGAGGACACGAAATGGCCGTTGATCAGGGTCTGGGTCAGGCTCGGGCTGGTGCCGCGCATGCTGACGCGGTCGTTCTCGTCGAAGCCGCCTTCAGTGGCGCTGGCCGAGCTGATATTGATGCCGGGCACGCGCTGCAGCGTGTCGGCGATGTTCTTGTCGGGCATCTTGCCGATGTCTTCGGCGGTGATCACCTCGACCAGCGAGTCCGAATCGCGTTTGGTGTCCAGCGAGCGCTGCAGGCTGCCGCGGATGCCCTTGACCTCGATCGTGTCGAGCTCGGCCGCTTGCTCACGCCGGTCCTGTGCATGCGCCGGCGCGCTCAGCACCATTGCGCTGGCGATGCTCAACGCGAGGATCGATCTGCTTGTGTTCATTGCTGTGCTCCCACTCATGGGTATCGCGCCTGACCGGTTGCGCCGCATTCCACGGCCGCCGCTGCGCTTTGGATGAATGGCGGATCGCCCGCCGACTTGCGTGGACTCCGTGGGTGAGGCTTGGCCGCGACTGCGGTGCCCCCTCCCGGCTCCCTCCCCTCGCTGCCTCGTGCCGTTCCCCCGGTCTCCAAGCGCAGCGTGGGCGGAGTCTGTGCGGAGGATGATTACGTTGTCAACCGTCTGGCCGACCGGGCTTCAACACCCCTGCATCTGATCCATCGCCTTTGCTAGAACAGCACCAGCCTGTTCTGCCCCGCCTAAGGGCACACCGTTCCCTGCGTGCATTCACGCGCCTGCTCTGGCAGTCATCGACATTCATGACATCGTTAGGCATGATCGGCTCAACTCGCGCCGAGGGGCCCTCGCGGAGCTTCGGAAGATGTCATGCCGCGCCGGCGATCACAGCCGGCCGGCCTTCGATTCCGAAGCCCGAGGGGTACGGCGCGTCTAACCACTCGGGAGGGAGGACGTACACGTGAATTCAGCGCAGACCCAAGCCGGCTACGGCGGCGCGATGGTGATCATCGGCACCCTGTTCTTTATCTTCGGATTCGTGACGTGGCTGAACGGCCCGCTGATCGAATTCGTGAAGCTGGCCTTCGATCTCGACGCGGACTGGAAAGCCTTCATGGTGACCTTCGCGTTCTACATCGCCTACTTCTTCCTGGCCTTGCCGGCGAGTGCGATCCTGAAGCTGACCGGCATGAAGCGCGGCATGGCGCTGGGTTTGCTCGTGATGGCCGCAGGCAGCGTGGTCTTTGGCCATTTCGCGACCGCGCGTCACTACCCTGCCGCACTGTTCGGCCTGTTCACGATCGGCTCGGGGCTCGCCCTGCTGCAGACCGCCGTCAATCCCTACATCAGCATCATTGGCCCACTCGAAAGCGCGGCCAGCCGCATCAGCATCATGGGCATCTGCAACAAGCTCGCTGGTGTGTTGGCGCCCGTGGTGATCGGAGCCGTTGCGCTGCAGGGGCTGGGTGAGATCCAGCTTCAACTTGCGCAAGATCCGGACGCCGCCACCCGCGAAGCCCTGCTCAACAGTTTCGCCGCACAGATCTACTGGCCCTACATGAGCATGGCCGCGCTGCTGGCGCTGCTTTCGATCGGCATCCTGTACTCGCCCTTGCCCAACCTGCGATCGGATACCGCCAACGCCGCGGCCGGTGGCCAGCAGCGCGGCCTGCTCGGCTACCCGCACCTGTGGCTGGGCGTGCTGTGCCTTTTCCTGTATGTCGGCGTCGAAGTGCTGGCCGGCGATGCGATCGGCACCTATGGGCGTGCGCACGGCATTCCGGCAGACGAGGCCAAGTACTTCACTTCGCTGACCCTGATCGCGATGCTGGTGGGCTACGTCGCCGGCATCATCGCCATCCCGCGCTGGATCAGTCAGGAGTCCGCGCTGGCGGTATCGGCCCTGGCTGGCATCGCCTTCAGCATCGCCGCACTGCTGACCAGCGGCTACGTGTCGGTGGCGTTTGTCGCCCTTCTTGGCCTAGCCAACGCCTTGATGTGGCCCGCCATTTTCCCGCTGGCGATTCGTGGGTTGGGAGCGCTGACCGAGCGCGGTTCGGCACTGCTGATCATGGGCATCGCGGGCGGCGCGATCATTCCCAGCCTGTACGCGTACCTGAAGGATCACTACGACTTCCAGTGGACGTTCGTTGCGATCACGGTGCCGTGCTACCTGTATATCCTCTTCTACGCGCGCTACGGTTGCCACGCCGGGCTTGCCCCAGAAGCGCCCGGGCCCAAGCCGGTGCCGCAGGCAGCATCCGGGCTCTGATCGCAGATGCGTGCAGGTGCGTGGGGCGGGTATCGACCCGCCGCCGTCGATGCGCGCGTCCATGCGAAAAGCTTCGTGCGGCGCGGTGTCGTGGGCGGCGGATCAGGATCCGCCCTGCCGGCAGCCGAGGGCGGGCGACGCGATGGCATCGCTTCAGCAGCGACCAGCGCGCCGACGCGCGCTGCAATCGTCGGCGACAGCTTCGGCTGAGGAGGGTATCGTCACGGGCGAAGTGCTCTGTCGGCCGTGGTCGGGCGCTCCTGCTGCGACTTCAAGTGCCGCGCGGACGTCTCGCCTGCGAACCTCGTTCACCGAAGCGCTGCATGGCGGCCGCTTCGCCGCACTACCCTTGCCCCTACTCAGCTGGGAACCCCTGTTTGCACATCGCCACCATCAAAGACGTCGCCGCCAAGGCTGGCGTTTCCGTAAAGACCGTCTCGCGCGTGATCAACCGCGAAGCTTCGGTGCAGGAAAGCACGCGGCAACGCGTCGAGGCTGCGATCGAAGTACTTCGCTACCGGCCCGATGTCTCGGCGCGCAGCCTGCGCGGCATGCGCTCGTATGCGATGGGCGTGGTCTATGACAACCCGAACCCCTACTACGTGATCGCGATCCAGAACGGGCTGTTATCGATCTGCCGCGAGTTCGGCTACGGCCTGCAGATCCATCCCTGTGATTCCAACTCGCCGACCCTGGCCGAGGAGCTTGTCCAGGTGGCCAGGCAGAACCGTCTCGCGGGCCTGGTGCTGGCGCCGCCGATGTCGGAGCGCGACGATCTGGTCGAGTTTCTGGCGGCAGCCAAGGTGCCCTTGGTGCGCCTGATTTCGGCCAGCAGCGATCCGCAGGACGGTCATCTGTGTGTCTACGTTGACGACCGCAGTGCGGCACGCGATATCACCACCCACTTGATCCAGATGGGCCATCAGCGCATCGGGTTCATCTGGGGGGGTCGGCAGCATCGTTCAAGCCCTGAACGCTACAAGGGCTACGAAGAAGCCCTGCGCGACTATGGCGTCACGCTTGATCCCGAGCTCGTCGTCGAGGGCGACTACAGCTTCGATGAAGGCTTCCGCGCAGCACGGCGCCTGCTGGCGCTGCCGAATCCACCCACCGCGATCTTCGGCTCGAATGACGAGATCGCCGCCGGTGTGCTCGCGGCCGCTCGATCGATCGGCCTGAACGTACCCTTCGATCTGTCCATCGCAGGATTCGAAGACAGCCCGTTCTCCAAGCAATCCTGGCCGGCGCTGACCACGGCCCGCCAGGACACCCAGGAGATCGCGCGCACTGCTGGCCGTATGCTCATTGAAGAGGTGGGCCGAGACGCCAATGCGCCGCCGCCGCGCAACAGTGGCTTCAGCCCCAGTCTGGTCGCTCGCGGCTCAACCACGCCGGTGCGTCCGGGCCGCGAGGGTTGACCGAGCTGCGAACGCAGCGGGCCCGGAGCTATGCCCCGGGCCCGCAAGAGGGAACGTCCGAGAGTTCCTAAGTCGGCGTCGCTATTCCCGCGTCCAGGCGTCTTGCCAGGCCCAGCCTGTGCCAGGCGCGTAGGCCGCCCCGGCGATATTGCACCAGCCGCCGTTCGGAAACGGCCTGCAGCGGTAGCGCTGGCCGTCTTCTCCCAGCACGACGGTTTGCCCGGGCACGTAGCTGCCCAAGCCCTGCGGATAGACGAAGTCGTGACCGCCCGTGGATGCGGGCGCATGCTGGATCGAGACCTCCGCCTCTGAAGCAGCGACTCCATTGGACACTCGCACGACAACTCGAACGGTCTGTGCCGCCGACGGGTTTGCCAATGTCAGCGTCGTCGCTACGCCTTGCGCAGCGCTCAGCTGACCGACGCCCGCCTGCAGGCTCCACTGATAGCTGAGCGGACGACCGGCAGGATCACTGGACTGCGCGGCAGACAGCGTGACGGTACCGGCGCCGGCGACGCTGCTTGTGCTGGCCTGGATTCTGGCAACCGGCGGAAGCACGCCGGAATCGGGCAATCGAATGTCGATCTGGTGGCTCAGTCCAAGGCCACGACGGGCATAGACGCGATTGGAGGTCGCGCTGCGCTGGGCTTGCACTTCGCCGCTCGCGAGCAGCACCCCGATTCGGGCATCACCGCTGCGCGAATTGACGGTTTCTGCGAAGTGGTAGGGCCAGTCGCTCGTACTTCCCTGCCCCGCCGTGACCGTGTGGTCCACGCGGCCCGCATCGCCTCCCTGCGCGTTGAACAGTCGTAGGCTGACCACGCTGCCCTCCGCCAATGCGTTCTGCGCAGTCAGTGTGCCGAGTTCGCTCCAGGCGCTGTTGACGCCGCCGGTGAACTCGACATCGACGCAGGTGTAAAAGGCTTCAGGGCTGTCGGAACGCTGCCAGACGTTGTAGATGACATGACGCCCTGCACGCTGTGGCAAGGGACAGTTCATGCGATACAGATTGCCGGGTGACAAGGGCACGTTGCCCAGCCGGCAGAACTCGTCGAGATCGTCCCAGCGCAGGGCGCGCGAGCCGTCCCAACCCGGGCGAGTGATGTAGAAGATCCAGTCCCGGGTCGAGTGCGCGGCAGGGGCACGGAACTCGAACTGGAAGCGACCGTTGGCATCGGGAGCGATCGGCTGGGCCTTCCAGTCCCGTACCGCATCCAGGCCGCGAAACATGCTGTTGTTGCCCGAGCACAAGGCGCCGTCCGGAACCACGGCTCGATGATTGCCTGCGGCGTTGGCTTGGTTGACGCCGTTCCAGTTGTAGAAGGCCTGCGTGCCGAACTGCTGCACATGGGCGCGGCAGGCGGGGTCGGCGGGGTTCTCGATGTTGCCCTGCGAACAGAAGTACACGCGACTGGGTGGAACCGACATCGAGCCATGGGCGCCGGCGACGCCAGAGCACACAGCCAGAACGAGGCCCACTCGTGCGGGGCCTGCAAACGTGTTGCGAAGCATGGGGTTCTCCTGGCGCGGAAAGTACGCGCGCCGAGTTGGGGGACACACCGGCATTTCCTGCGCGGAATCACCGCGTCGATACAGCCGCTGAGCAGCAGACCGCCGCCCCTCGGAATGCATGAGGACTTGCCGTGTGCGGCGCCTTGAGGGAAGTCTGTGGCGGGCATCAGGCCCGCCACAGACAGTCAGGTCAGGCAGGCGGGAGCCCGAGTAGCTCGACCTCCCGCACATCTGCGAGCGTTCGACCTCGTAACCATCGACGAGGCGAGCGCAGGCGCTGACTCAGGGGTTGCGCAAGCCTTCGTGCACGGCTCGCGCGAGGCTGCCTTCGGCATCGTCGCCCGAGAGCTCCCAGTAGAACGCGCCGCCCAATCCCATCTGCCGCGCATAGCTCATCTTCTCGCGGATCATCTGCGGGTCGTCGAAGCTCCAGAACGTGGAACCGTTGAAGATCCACTGGGCACCCGCTCGGCTGTCGCGGAAGCTGGGCCAGTTCAGATTTTTCAGGACCTTGTAGTCCTCGATGCCCGCCTCATAGGTTCCGGTTGCCGGGCGTCCGCTCTGGTACAGACCATTGTTGACATTGGGCACGCCGGTCCAGCCGCGGCCATAGAAGCCGATGCCGATGCTGAGTTTGCTGGCCGGCACACCGCGCTGGATGAATGCGTTCAGCGCGTCATCGGTGTTGTAGGAGGCCTGATCACCGGTGTTGGGATCGGCCGGCGAGCGGAACAACGCGGAATGATGGTTGGTGCGCGGATCCCAGGCGCCGTTGAAGTCGTAGGTCATCACCAGGATCGAGTCCAGATACTGGTGGTACTGGCCCGGGTCGGTGACGCGAATCTTGTCGATGCCCGCACCAACCGCGACAGTCAGTTCCAGCCCGGAGCGCACCGCGTCGAGCTGACGTCGGAACTCGGCAAGCAAGGCCGTGAAGTTTTCACGGTCTTCAGGTCGGCCACACGAAAGCCCGCAGGCCACTGGATACTCCCAGTCGATATCGATGCCATCGAACACACCCGCTGCCGCACCCGGCCCACCGGCGCCGTCTGCGAGCGGCAAATTGCCGTGGATGTAGGCATCGATACAGGAGCGCACGAAAGCGACCCGATTCTCGGGACGGGCGGCTTCAGAGAAGCCACGCGACCAGGTCCAGCCACCGAGTGAGATCAGCACCTTCAGACCGGGGTTGCGCTGCTTGAGCTTGCGCAGCTGGTTCCAGTTGCCGCGGAGCGGTTGGTTCCAGGTATCAGCGACGCCGTCCACACTTTGCGCGGCGTTGAACGCGCGGCCGTAGTCGGCCCAAGCATCGCCACCGGCACCGGTGTTGGGATCGGCAGGCTGCGTCAGACCCACTTCGCAGCGGTTGTTACGCACGTTGCCAAACGCATAGTTGATGTGGGTGATGCGTCCCGCCGTGCCGCTGCTAACGATGTTGTTGACCAGGTAATTGCGCCCATAGATGCCCCACTGCGTGAAGTAAGCCGTGATGCGCGGGCTGCCGCCAACATCCTGAGGACGCGTGCGTGCACTCATGGCTGCGCTCTGGGCTGAACTGCCGGCGGAGGTAAAGGCCGCTACGGTGAAGCTGTAGGCGGTGTCCGGGTTGAGGCCAGTCGCTGAGTGACTGGTACCGCTGACGGTGGCGATGAGGTTGCCACCGCGATAGACCCGATACTGCACCGTGCAGTTCGCGGGCGGGCTGACAGCGTTCCAGCTCAGGCCAATGCTGTTGCTGGTCTGGGTAGGCGAAGCCAGCCCAGCGGGCACAGCCGGTGTTGCGGTGCATTGCGCGACCGCCTGCGTACGGACATTTGCCGCGGTCGACAGTGCCGACAGGTTGCCGGCGGCATCTCGGGCACGCACCTGATAGCTGTAGCTGGTATTGGCGGTCAGGCCCGTATCCGTATAGCTGGTACCGGTCGGCTGACCGACACGGGTTCCGTTGCGCAGGACTTCATAACCTGCGACTCCACTTCCGCCGGCATTGTCGGTAGAAGCGTTCCAGGCGAGCGCGATGCTGGTGCTGGTCTGGCTGGGCGAGTTGAGTCCGGTGGGCACCGAAGGAGGGGTGACATCGGGGGTCGCGGTGACGGTGATGTTGACCGATGCGGAGGTGGTGCGGGCGCCGCGGTTGTCCTGCGCAATGGCGGTCAGCGTATGGCTGCCTGCAATCGCGTTTGTCCAGCTGAGGGCGTAGGGCGCGGTCGTGTCGACACCCAGCGAAATGGCTCCCCGGAAGAACTCGACGGACACCACCTGTCCATCCGGATCGCTCGCATTCGCGCTGATCGTGACCGTGCTGCCCGCAGTGAAACTGGCGCCGTTGCCAGGAGCGGTCAATGCAACAGTCGGCGGTTGATTGACACCGCCCGTGGGGCAGGCCCCGAGGTCTCGATACCAGCCGCAGCTGGGGCAATGCGTGGGCGGAGCGTTCCAGATGGCGATGGCGGCTTCGTAGAGGCGTCCGTCGTAGACAAGTCGATTGCCAGGCTGATAGATCGTGCTGGCCTGCCAGGCCGCCACGCCCTCGCAGCTGACTGTTTGCGCCGTTGCCGGCAGTACGCTGGCAACGGCCAGCAGCAGACCGGCGGATGCCAGCCTTCCGAGCTTCAAGTTCATGTGAGTGTCTCCCCGATGGAATGCAGTCAGCACCCCGCCATGGGATGCCTGACCGGATCAGTTCGCGCGCGGACGCAGATCCCATCCTTGGGGTGCAAGCCTTGTCGTCGACATGCGGCGAATGTGTCTTCGCAGCGCCCCTAACGCCACGAGGTGACAACGTTAGCATCGACGCGTCATTTAGCTGTGACTCCCGTCACAGACCGCGCATACTGTTTCCAAGCAGCACAGTTCAGAAGGTCTGTTTCTTGGGTGGAGAGGCAGTGCCTGAGACTATTGTCGCCCTCGCCTTGCGGAGAAACCACATAGATACCAATGACGCGCAGAACACCTGTTTTGCGCGCTTTGGTTTGCTTGTGGTAGCTTTTTCGCGCTCAGATCTGAGCAAACTGGAGCCTTGTTCATGCCCTCACCCAGCCTGATGCACACCGAAGCCAGCGAAACGCCACAGGCCGTCAAGCGCCTGCTCGAACGCAATCGCGCGGATGTCTCACGATGGACAGAAAGTCTTCGAGCTCGGCCTCCCACGGCCATGGTCACTGGCGCACGGGGCAGTTCCGACCACGCCGCGACCTTCGCGAAGTTCGCTGTAGAGACCTCGACTTCAACGCTGACCGTCTCGGCCTCGCCTTCGGTGAACTCGGTGTACTCCACCGATCTGCGGCTGCAGGGCGCAGTGTTTCTGGCCATCAGCCAATCCGGTCGCAGCCCCGATCTGTTGGCGCAGGCCGAAGCCGCCAGACGCGGCGGCGCCCAGGTGGTTGTGCTGGTGAACGATACGGATTCGCCGCTGGCTCGACTGGCTGACCTGCTGCTGCCTCTGCATGCAGGGCCCGAACACAGCGTTGCGGCTACGAAGAGCTACATCTGCGCGCTGGCCGGCGTATTGCAGATCTGCGCGCACTGGTCCCAGCAGGGCGAGCTGCTGGCGTCCCTGGAGCGTCTTCCCGAGCAGCTGGCCGAGGCCTTCGAACAGGACTGGTCCCCTTTGGTGTCTACCCTGCAGGCTGCGAACAGTCTGTTCGTGCTTGGGCGCGGGCCCGGGCTCGCCATCGCCCAGGAGGCTGCGCTGAAGCTCAAGGAAACCTGTGGTATCCACGGCGAGGCCTACAGCGCCGCCGAGGTGCGCCACGGCCCCATGACGCTGGTCGTTCCGGACTTTCCAGTGTTGGTGTTCACGCAAGATGACGCCAGCCGAGAGGGCACACTCGCGGTGGCGCGGGAATTCGCTTCGCGTGGTGCGCGTGTGCACTGCGCAGACAGGGAAGGCCCCGGAGCACTGCCCGTGCTGCCGACGGTCCATCCATACTGTGCGCCGCTGCTGCAGATCCTGAGCTTCTATCGGGCCGCCAACCTGCTGGCCCTGGCGCGCGGACGCGATCCGGATCGCCCCCCCCACCTCCACAAAGTCACGGAAACCGTGTGATGGAACTGCTGATCCGCGCCGCGCGCGTGCTCACACCTAAAGGATGGATCGAGCGCGGCGCCGTGGCCGTGAACGAGGGTCGCATCGCCTGGGTGGGTGAAGCTGCAGATGCCCCCGCCTGCGCTCAAATGACTGAGCTCGGCGATTATCTTCTGGCCCCTGGCTTCATCGACCTACAGGTCAATGGCGGCGGCGGTGTCCTTCTGAATGATGACCCTTCGGTCGAGGCGATGCGTGTGATTGCAAGCGCCCACCGGCGCCTCGGCACCACCAGTGTGTTGCCCACCCTGATCAGCGACTCGCGCGACACGATGCGCAAGGCTTTGGCTGCGGCGCGTGCCGCTGTGGCTCAGGACGTGCCGGGCGTACTCGGACTGCATCTCGAAGGGCCCTACCTGTCCGCCGCGCGCCGCGGTGTGCACCTCGAAGCGCACTTCCGAGCACCCGATACATCGGAGCTTGAACTTCTATGCGGCCACGGACTTCCACATCTACTGATGACCTTGGCGCCTGAATGCATCGAGCCAGATTCGCTTGTCCGCCTTCTGATGGCAGGCATACACCTGTCTGTTGGTCACAGCGCGGCCACGTTTGAACAGGCGCAGGCGGCATTCGAGCTGGGAATGCGCGGCGTCACCCATCTGTTCAACGCGATGCCGCCTTGGGCCGGGCGCGCCCCGGGTTTGGTGGGAGCAGTACTGTCAGACGAGCGCGTCTACTGCGGGCTGATCGTCGACGGACATCATCTGCATCCGGCCACGCTGAAGCTGGCGCTGCGTATGAAACCAGGGCGTTGTTTCCTGGTTTCGGATGCGATGCCCCCGGTAGGCTCAACGCTGGATGAGTTCCGCTTGGACGGCCGCCGGATCCTTGTCCGCAACGGACGTCTGGAGACTGAAGAAGGTGTGCTTGCGGGTGCACTGCTCGATCTGGCCACAGCTGTGCGCACCTGCTATGCCCAGTCGGGCCTGCCGCTGGAGGAGGTGCTGCGGATGGCTTCAACCTACCCTGCCGATTACATCGGCGCTCGCGATCGAGGCCGAATACAGGCCGGTGCATTCGCCGACCTCGTGCAGCTGTCACCCGCACTCGATGTCATGCAAACCTGGGTGGCCGGACGAGCTTCCGGTTGAGGGTCGCCGGGGCGCGTGGGGCCGTCATGCCATACGGGTGGCCGAGCGTACAGATCAGCGCAGCAGGCAGTGGCTCAACTGCGTGTGATCTTTGTGATTTCTTCTGAAGCGCAGTTGCGTCAGCCTCAGAACCATATCCACAAGAACAAAGGGCCCCGCATTTCTGCGGAGCCCTCTGTGCAACCATTTACATGGCGTCCCCACGGGGATTCGAACCCCGGTCGCCTCCGTGAAAGGGAGGTGTCCTAGGCCTCTAGACGATGGGGACTAGGAAGTGGTGGAGCCAGCCGGGATCGAACCGGCGACCTCTACAATGCCATTGTAGCGCTCTCCCAGCTGAGCTATGGCCCCACGTGCTGGAAAGACGACCATTCTAGGCACGAGAATTGAAGTCGTCAAGCGTTCGCCGACATCTTTTTCAGGCGATGCTGCTTTCGTCGGCGAGGTCCGCGCTGCGCTCGGTGACTGCGCGAAGGGTGAAGCGGGAATGGCCCCGATCTTCGAGGTATTCAAGCCAGCGTGAAAGAAAACTGTTCATGCGCATACGCTCGTGCATCAGCTCTCGCGCCACGCCCCGCAACCCCAGCACATCCTCCCAGCGTTGGCTGACTTCGCAGTGCGTGACTTCGGCCAGACGGGCGTCGGTATAGATGCGCACCATCGCCGACGGATCGCGCTCACCGCTGACGGCGTCGGTCAAACCATAGGTGAGGCGCAGCTCGATCGTGTAGCTGTGGCGCTCAAGCAGCTCGACGTGTAGTTCAAGACCGTCGCCGGCGAGTGATCGATAGTCGCCCGCCGGCAACTCCAGCAGCGGAAACAGTCGCGCCAGCCGCCAGTAATTGTCGGCGTAGCGATCCATCAGCTGGCCCAGACGATTGGGCAGCGCGGACACAGGAAGTACGGAAAGTCGGGACATGCGATCGAGCCTAGCACGCAGCCTGCGTCTGCTGGCGTGACCGCCATGGGCACGCTGGCGCGCACCGGATGGAGCCGTGCGGGCGAGATCAAAGGCGTGCAGCGAGCCCGCCAGATTCAGTACAGCTGTCGCTCGATTCCCAGGGTCGACATCACCTTGCTGGCGATCTCTTCGATCGAGGTATGCGTGGTGCTGAGCACCGGCAGATTCTCCTGTCGATACAGGGCTTCAGCCGCCGCCACTTCGCTACGGCAGGTCTCGATTTTGGCGTAGCGGCTGCCGGGTCGCCGAGCCTCCCGCACCTGCCGCAGGCGTTCCGGCTCAATGGTCAACGCGAACAGCTTCCGGCGGAAGGCGCGCAGGCGCTTGGGCAGCTCCCTGCCCTCCAGGTCTTCTTCGGTCAGCGGATAATTCGCCGCCTTCACCCCGAAATGCAGGGCGAGGTAGAGACAGGTCGGTGTCTTGCCCGAGCGCGATACGCCGACCAGGATGAGGTCGGCATCGTCGTAGCGCACGTCGATGCCGTCGTCGTGCGTAAGCGCATAGTTGGTGGCGTTGATGCGCGCCTCGTAGGCGGTGTAGTCCACCACTGCATGCGCTTTGTTGACGCGCGGTTGCCGCGGCTGCGCCAGCTCAGATTCGAGCGGGCTGATGAAGGGCCGGAATACATCGAGGATCAGCGCCCCGCTCTCGGCGATGATGTCAGTCAAAGTGCCATCGACGACCGTGTTCACCACGATCGGGCGCTGCCCGCACTGCAGGCCGCGCTGACGGATGCGCTCCGCCGCCATCTGCGCCTTGTCATAGGTGTCGACAAAGGGGATGCGCTGGGTATCGAAAGCCACGCCCTCGAACTGGGTCAGCAACGCGTGTCCGATGGTTTCGGCGGTAATGCCGGTGCCGTCCGAGATGAAGAACACCGGGCGCTGCTGGGTCATGCGTATCTCCCTGATTCGATTGGGCTATGCCGGACTGGACTGGAATTGGCCTTGTGCCCTCCCGGCGCCGCCAGCATCATACTCGGCCTCGGCTGCCGCGCCGCAGCATTTGATCTCGATCACGCTTTCTTCCCACAGGAGCCCTCCCCCTTGAACGCGCACGTGCTCTGGCTGCATGAGCTTCGCCTATCCGACCTCGCCCAGGTGGGCGGCAAGAACGCCTCGTTGGGCGAGATGATCGGCCACCTGAGCGGGCTCGGTGTGTCCGTCCCGGGCGGGTTCGCCACCACGGCCACCGCCTTCCAGCAGTTCATTGAAGAGAACCATCTGGCCGAACGGATTCAATCCAAGCTGGCGGCGCTGGACGTCGAAGACGTCGACGCGCTCGCCTTGGCGGGCACGGAGATCCGCGGCTGGGTGATCGATGCACCGCTGCCGCAGGCTCTGGATGCAGCCATCCGCGAGGCCTACGCGCGGATGTGTGACGAGGCTGGTAGCGCTGACATCGCAGTGGCCGTGCGTTCTTCGGCTACGGCTGAGGATCTGCCGGATGCAAGCTTTGCCGGTCAGCAGGAAACCTTTTTGAATGTGGTCGGCGTCGATGCCGTCGTGCATCGGGTCAAGGAGGTCTTCGCCAGCCTCTACAACGACCGCGCGATCGCCTACCGCGTGCACCACGGCTTCAAGCATGAAGATGTGTTCCTGTCGGCCGGTGTGCAGCTGATGGTGCGCTCGGACATCGGCGCCTCCGGCGTGCTCTTCACGCTCGACACCGAAAGCGGATTCCGCGATGCCGTGTTCATCACCTCCAGCTACGGCCTCGGTGAGATGGTCGTGCAGGGCGCGGTCAACCCCGATGAGTTCTACGTCTACAAGCCGACCTTGCGCGCCGGCAAGCACGCCGTTTTGCGCCGGCAGATCGGTGCGAAGCAGCAGCGCATGGTGTACTCCGACCAGCCCGGCGAGCGCGTGCGCATCGAAGCCACACCTGAAGCCTTGCGCCGCAGTTTCTCGATCACTGACGCCGACGTTGAGGAGCTCGCACGCCAGTCCCTGACCATCGAGCAGCACTACGGCCGTCCGATGGACATCGAGTGGGCAAAGGACGGCAACACCGGCAAGCTCTACATCGTGCAGGCGCGCCCGGAGACGGTGAAGTCACGGACCCGCGCTACCCAGATCGAGCGCTTCCATCTGTCCGGACGCTCGACCGTTCTGGCGGAGGGGCGTTCCATCGGCCACAAGATCGGTTCGGGCGTGGCGAAGGTCATTCGCTCACTCAAGGACATGAACCGGGTGGAGCCTGGCGATGTGCTGGTCGCCGACATGACCGACCCCGATTGGGAGCCGGTGATGA
This sequence comes from uncultured Aquimonas sp., assembly GCA_964586455.1. Taxonomy (GTDB): domain Bacteria; phylum Pseudomonadota; class Gammaproteobacteria; order Xanthomonadales; family Xanthomonadaceae; genus Aquimonas. The sequence goes on along the minus strand of CAZPHV010000079.1, from coordinate 43 downwards.
AGCGCGCCTCCGCCATCGTCACCAACCGCGGCGGCCGCACCTG
>CAZPHV010000078.1:0-21451 GCA_964586455.1 uncultured Aquimonas sp. | reverse complement strand
CGTGGCGCGAGCGACCTCCCTCCCAGAAGCTGCCAAGTAGCCCCGACACGGCATTTTTTGCGGACAAGGGTGGACCGCTCAAGCCGCAGCCGGTGCAGCCTCCCAGCGCGCCGCATGCAAGTGCAGCAGAGTGCCTCTGGAGTACCACATCGAGGCGGACAAGCACTGCGCTCGGTGCCGCATCGAGGCCCTGTACAGCGGCCAAGCGTGCTGCACCTGTCGCTTGATCTTGCGGCCGCGCAGCGGGAGGAAGGCTGCCGCAGGCTCGGGATAGAGGGCCACAGCGATCGCGCTCAGCGGCGGCTGATTGAGCCTGCCGAATCACCACCCGCACCACCGAGCGAGGCTGCCCGCAAACCTGCGCGTGCCGGCATGCTTCGGAGGGGCCGGGCAATGCCTGAGCACGCCGCGTACGACAGTCTGCAGGGGCTCCGCTGCGCAGCATGGCGCGCGTCACGCGTCGGCAGCCAAACGGCCGCTGCGGAATGAGCTGCAGTTCGAACCGCGTCTTGCAGTGCTGATTGCTTCAGAGACGAACAGGTCAGCTACGTCTGCGCGCAACATCTGGGCCACGCTGCCGCAACCGGATGCCAACAGCGAAGGCATCTGTCCGGCTCAGCGTGCAATCGGGTACCGGCATGCGTGGAGTGCGCAGTGTCTACCGCCTGACCTCCGTCGCTGAAGGCGGGTTGTCTCTTCACATGCGCTCCGGTCAGGCGAAGGCACTCGCTCGGAACAGAGAGAGGCGGCCGACGCCTTCCTCAATTGCGCTGGTGCCTTGCCAACGCGGCGCGTGCGACGCGGAAGTCGGCAGTGCAGGGCGCTGCTGGAGCGGAACGCTATAGCTACAGAACGAAAGAGGGCCGGCTGGAATCCAGCCGGCCCTCGTGTACCTGATTTCGCGCTGCGTGCTAGCTGCGCGCGCGAGCGCCGAACAGCAAGCCGAAGCCAAGGACGCTCAGGATCAGGATCCACATACCGATCGAATCCATCGTCGGAACCGTCGTGGCGACGATCAGACTACCCACGGTGACGCTCAAGGGGTAGGTGAACGGACCGCCTGTTCCGGTGGTCGTGCAGGTCAGGCTTCCCGTGAACGTGCCAGCCGTTGACCCGGTGTAGGTGACGGTCACGCCACCGGCAACGCCGGGTGCCAGGGTCAACGGATTGGGTGATGCGCTGAAGCCCGCGCCTGTAGCGGTGCATGACACGTCCGCCGGGCCACCGGTTGCAGTGAAACTCAACACGGTGGATGAGCTGCTTGCGGGCGGTGTAGCGGTGGGCAGGGTGACGGTCGTTCCCGAGGCGGTTGCGGCGCTCACCGAAACGGCTGCAGCTGGGCAGGTGATCGTAGCCGTGGCGTCAGCTGGGTTCGGGCCAGGCGTCGCCGTCTGGGTGCAGGTCAGGGTGGCCGTGCTTGCGGCCGCCTGCGGTGCACAGGACAAGCCAATGGCCAACGGCGTGGACGTCGTGATCGTCTGCGAAGCATTGCTGGTGATCGCGAAGTTGCTGGGCGCCGTGGTCGGGATACTGCAGGAGAAGACCGTGCTGCCCGCGCCCTGAGCAGGTGTCACGATGGTGGGTGTGACGCTGCCCGTGCCGCCCCCCAGAGTGGTAGCCGCCACTGCGGCCACCGGGGCGACATCGGTCACCACCCCTGCCGGACAGGTCAGCGCCCAGCTACGGGTGAACGGCGAGCCGGCCACCGTGGGGGTTGCCGTTTCCGTACACGCAAGGGTCGCCGTGGCCTCAGCTGCACCGCGCGTGCAGGACAGTTCGATCGAGCCCGCCGTGGTGACATCGTTGAAAATGCCATCGGCCGGGGTGATGGTGACCGCACCGAAGGATGCAGCACCAGGGCCGGTGATGGCGCACCCAGTTACTGCCGATTGACCGGTTCCCGCAGCGCCCGCCGCAGTGATGGCGATCGAGCTGTTCACTCCACCCGCGGGGCCGCTCGGGAAGGTCACCCCTGCAGCCGTGGTGGGGCTATAGGTGAGCGTCGGTGCGGTGTTGACCGCGCCGGCTGGAATTGTGACAGCAGTGTCGGCGACATCCTCATACACGTAGCGGACGATTGAGCGGGTGCTGATGTCCGCCCCGAACTGGACTTGAATGTAGCCAAAATGGTTGGCGCCGGCGTTGGCTTCATTGGCGAAACGGAAGCCAAGGAAGTTCTGGTCGCTGTTCAGGGTGAACTGGGCCGCCAAGTTGTTTGCGCCACCCGGGCGGAAGAAGGCTGCAGGAGCCCCCTGGACCACCGTGCCGCCTGGCAGGTTGTAATTGCCTGTGACGATCGCGTCGGGGTTGAACCAGGTGTTGACGGTCGGTCCCCAAAGGGTGAACGAATTCGCGACCGACGAGTAGGGATTGATATCCCAGCCCGGGGCCCCCGCCGCAGTCGGGGATGCGGCACCGGTGACGACATTGAAGTAGAGGCCGTCCGGCGTGGCAGGGATCACGATGTTCACCGGACCGCTGTCGACCAGAGCGGCCATTGAGGGCATGGCGCAAAGACACAGCGCAGCTGCTTGAACGAGCAGGGCGTTACGGCTGACTCGCCGTACGGCGAATGGTTTGGAGTTCATGAGTAGAGTTGTCCCCGAGCGAATGGGTGATGGGCTGCCGGTGCCAGCGCTCCTTCCCCAGCGCGGATCCGGGTGTGCGTCGAAGTGATCCGCCGCATATTTCAGACTAGCATCACAAGTGGCGCTCGTGCACTCGTGATCCGCCTATTGCTGAGTGACGCTTCGGCTGGCAGCCTAAGGAGTCTCGTCGACGAGGTTCGAAGATGCCTGCTGCGCCTGCCGCAAGGCCGCGCGCAGCGGTTCTAGCAGCGGACCGTATCGGTGCGCCGGCGTCGAGGTCTGCCGCAGCGGCTGTCGCACCTGCAGCGCACTCGGGGTGCGGATTGCGCGTGGCGAGTTCTGGAAATCCAGGCAGGCCTCATCGAACGGCAACTCGCAGAATGCCAGCAGCTCGCGGATCTGCGGTTCGGGCTCTGCGACAAGGGACTCGTAGCTTTGCACTCGAACGTGGCCCGGGTGCGTTCGTGCCCACAGATCGCCGGTGAGTTCACACGCGCGCGCGTACTGCGCCAGGCTGTCGAAGCCATAGCTGTAGGTAGCAAGCCCGGGTGCGAACCGCTGCTTGTAGCAGGACCAGCAGGTCTCGAGTGGGTCGCGACGGCAATCGATGATACGAGCCTGCGGCAGCATGGCGCGAATCGCCCCGACGTAGAGCCAGTTGTCCGGCAGCTTGTCGGTGGCGATCGGGGTGCGCTGACGCCAGCGCGCACTCAGTCGCAGATAGTGCTGGCCGAGTCGCGTCCAGTCGTCTGCACTGGCCTGGCTGACCCAGGCCGGAAACGGTTGGCCGCGACGTCGCGATTCCGCTTCTATCACTTGGCCCAGGTAGGGCAGTTCGCTGGCGCCTTCGACCCCCGGGTGCGCCGCAAGAACCTGTTCGACAAGCGTGCTGCCCGAGCGCGGCAACCCGACCAGGAAGATCACCTCGCGCCCTTGTGGAGTTGCCGTCGCGACTGCCGGCGGGTTGAAGGCGGCGCGAATCGATTCGATACGACCGGCGAAGACCTCCCCATTCCAGGGCTGCGCTGCCCGCACGGACGCATTGGCCCGGTGGAGGGCGGCGAGCGCGCGCTCGTACTCACCCGCGCTCTCCAGCGCCTGACCGAATGCGAAATCCAGCAATTGACGATCGTCGACCGCAAGTCCCGGCTGCTTGCTTGCCGCATCGAGCTGACCGAGCTCGGACTCACTCAGTGGCACAGTCTTCAGATCGACCAGGGTGAACCAGGCCCGTGCGGTCTCGCGACCCATCGCAATCAGCGCGCGGGAGTCCGCTGCGGCAGCCTCGGCATTGCCGAGCGCCTTGTGACAGCGCGAGCGTTGCAGCAGCGCGATCGCCGAATTTCGATCCGAGCGAAGTGCTGAATCCGCAGCCTTGAGTGCCTCTTCGTAGAAGCCCTGACGATCGCACTCGATGCTTAGCTTGATCCAGTCGCCAGCGGCGCCCTCACAGTCCGCGGCGCGCCGGAAGCTTTGCTCTGCACCCGCCACGTCGTTCGCATTGCCCTGAGCACTACCCAACATCGTCCACAGCTGCAACTCGTCGCGGCGATGCGCCGCGACCCGCTGCAGTGCAGCGGCGGCCTCCGGCCATGCGCCATTTTCCGTGTGCAGTACGCCCAGCCAGAACTGGACTTCCGGATGCTCAGGCGCGAGCTTTTGCAGTTGCATGAGTTCGAACTCGAACCCGCGACGATCGCCCGCGGCATGTAGGCGCATGAGCTTGCGCATCAGCACAACATGGGCGGGAGCCAGACCGCGCAAGCGCTTGCGCAGCTCGGCGGCCTGAGCTTCGTTGGAAGGACGGGGCGAAGTGAAAGCTGGCATGCCGAGAGTATGCCGTCATCCTGATGGCAGCGAAGTGCTATGCAGGGGCGGTGACTCGCTATGGCCGCGTCGTGTGCGCGACACGTGTTCCGACCTCTGGCGGTGTGCTCTCGCAGATGCCGGTACAACCCGCGCGCTTCGAGCGCGGGTTGTGGTCTCCCCGGGGTCTGACCCAGTCATCACCCCACCCCACCCCAGCCCGCCGACGATCAGTTGGTCTTCGGCACCAGCGGCGTGTTGGTGGTCGAGAACAGATGGCTGGTGCCGGTGCTGGTGGTGCTGTGGTGGCAGCCGAAGCAGCCCGGCGGGCTGTTCTGGTGATAGGTCTCCATCGTCGAGTTGGCCAGCAGCAGCGAGCCGGCCAGCTCGGCGGCGGTGCCGCTGCTGGGGATCGAGCCGTCCTTGGTCCACACCGCACCCACCTGGAAGTAGTTCGCGCGGACATCCTTGACCAGGCCCAGCATCAGGCCGATGTCGAAGTTCAGCGAGATCAGTCGGCTGTTGTTGATGGCCGAGGCCGCCGTCGGCGCATTGCCCCAGGGGTTGACCCGATAGACATTGTTCTGCTGGATGCTGTTGTCCGCGGTGGCCTGAAGATCGCCGTTGCTGGCCACCGTCATCTGCGCCACCAGCGCACCGTCGCGCGAGCCGCCGCTCTGCATGAACAACCAGTCACCGCTGGAGTTGTACGGCACCTTCAGGTTCGGGCCGAAGCCGCTGTTGAAATAGAAGTCGTTGTCCGGCGCGTTGCCGCGATGCTCGAAGGTGGCCCAGATCATCTCCGGGTGCCCAGCCACCGGCCCGACCACATGCATGCCGACCAGGGCCAATGTCTTGACCTCGCTGGGCTGGTTCGGATCGAGGGTCCACAGCGTGCTGCTGGTCTTCACATAGCGCGGCACCTCGGCCACGGTGGTGATGTAGTCGCTGGCATCGGCCACCGTGGCGGCATCGACCCAGGCGGTTTTCAGCTCCAGCGTCAGCGCATTGCCGTCGGGCAGCGTGTCCCCGTTCTGGCTGGCGTAATTCAGGATCGGCGTCAGCTCGGCCTGGGTGGTGGGGAAGGGCGCATTGGCGCTGATCACGCCATTGGTCACCGCCGTGTTGAACCACGCATAGACATCGTTCGCGTGCACCGCGAAATAGACCAGCGAGCCGTTCACCGTCAGCAGGGTATCGGCGCCGCCGGCCTGGCCGCCCGGCTGGAACTGCTGTGGCTTCGCGCTGCGCAGCGCGAAGCTGTTGGTCGGCGAGCCCGGCCCGTTGCGCACGTAGGTTCCGCCTTGGCTGTCGAAGATCACGTCGAAGAACACGGCGGAGTCGAGCACCGTGCCGCCGGCCTCGGGCGAGTTGATCCACAGGAACATCTGATGAGCCCACTTGTAGAAATCGCAGGCGGTCGGATCAGAAGGGAAGGCCAGGCCGTCGGCGAACTTGACGCCGCCGCCGGGCGCCACGTCGCCGCTGCTGAACCAGGTGCTGAACTCGCGAGCGGAGATCGAACAGTCCGCCTGCACGTACTGCAGGCTGTCCGCAGGCGCGGCAGGCTGTGCCTGTGGCGCGCCGGATGGAATGAGGCAGAGCGGAGCGGCGAGCAAGGCCAGCAGCGGGATACGGAGCGTCGGCATGGTGGATCTCCACGGCGGAAACGTAGGGGTAGCCGCACACGACTGTGACGGCCGTCACTACCCTACGCGGAGGGCTGGGCCTCAACCAGCTGTCAGATCCGACAGTTCCCAATGTGAGCGATGTGTGCATCACGCTCACCTCCGAAACCGCCTAACGCAGTTGGAACTGACCGCGCTCCACGCCCTCGTTCCATCTCGACGGATCAGGTGACCACTCGCCTTCGCCCAGCATCGCGGTAATCAGGTCGGCGAGCTCGAACCCCAAGTGATGCTGCGCCGACAGTCCTGCGTCGCGCCGGTGGGCCTCGCACACGAACGCGCGGAAGCGCTGCTCGCCGAGCGCGGCGCGACCGGTGATGCGGCGCGCCAGGTCATAGGACAGCAGGTTGCCATCGTCGGTGCGCAGGAAAGACTTGCCCGACCAGAACTCCTGGATGGTGTCGGCGTTCCAGAAGGCCGCGTGCTTGGCGGCCAACTCGGCGGGGTGGTACAGCTGCGCCGATGGATTGAAATTCTGCGGAAACAGCGCGGCCTCGGTGTTCGTGGCCAAGCCCTCGTTCAACCACGCGGGAATCGGCAGATGCGCCACCAGGCAATGCGTGAGCTCATGCGCGATGGTCGGCTGCATGTGCTCCATCTCGCCTGCGTACAGCGCGAAATGGCCGTAGCCGGCATGCACGAACATGCCGCCCGACAGAGCGAACTCGCCTTCTTCCGGGTAGTAGTGGCTGATGTAGCGGTAGTAGTCGTCTTCATTCGCGAACACCATCACCACGTGCTTGCCATAGCCCTCGTCGCTGGCGATTTCGCCGAGGTTGCGCAGGATCCAGCGCTGCACGCCCTGACAGAACTCGAGAAAGAGCTTCGCGGATCGATCCGGCAGCGCAGACAGCAGCAGGAAGTCCGCGCTGGCCCGCACGCGGTAACCGGCCTTCGCGGCCTGCGCGTCATCCAGCGCGCGCGCTGTCGCCTGCAGCCAGTGACCGGCGGCGGCCGTCCACCAGTCATGGCGCGCAGCCTCATCCAAACCCTGCGGCTGAGAAGCTTCGATGCGCTGCCAGTCCGGCAGCGGCAGCTGGGTCTCGTCAAACCAGTGCATCGGCACCGGGGCGAAGTGATCGAGGGTAGCGATCATCGAGCCGTCGCTGTGGGTTGCAGACTCGCGCGGGCGGCCGCTGAGGGCAGCGATGAGGCGTTTGAGCATGGACGTCAGGGGGGAAGCCTTGGGTGCTGCATTGAACCATTGCGCGGGCCATTGGCTTTCAGGGCTCCGCAGTTTCCAGATCTCGCCGACCGCGCGCGGTCGGAAGTTGCCGATCGCGACTGCCATGCGCTGTGCATGGCTCCCATCATGCAGCAGCTTGTAGCCCACTACGCACCGGCAACACTGTCGCGCAAACGATCCTAGGGATTGGACCGACTGCGTGATCAACGCGGCCTTCGGAATCGGCTCGATGGGCTACCGCACACCTGTGCTCATCCTGAGCTGCCGGGTTTGCCACGTGGCCGTCAACAACGCTGCTCAAGGCGGGGCCTCAATCGCATCTAGGTGTATGTGCTCACCGGCTGCGGTTTCGGAGTGGCTGACAGACCGCCCTGGCCCAGCAAAGACCAGCGGAGCAGGTGCTGACAGGTGACTCTTGACGCCTGGCGCGAGATCAAGGGCCGCCGCTGCTGGCTGCGCCGCGCTGCGCCCCACGTCAACGCCGGATCGGCGCGACGTGGGGCGTGCTGCGTCACTCGAAGCCGTTGCTGAATATTGCGACGGGGGGCTCGTAGAAGATGTTGCCCAGCAGACGTCGGCCCACGAAGTAGTCGCCGCCTGTGGTAAACGGCAGCTGCTTGACCTCGCCCGTGGTCAGCTGCAGGTCGCCGTTGCTGTAGGTGATCACGGGGCTGGATCCGGTGCCGACGTAAGACGGTACCGTGTTTGGGAACACCAGTCCGATGCCAACGGTTTGGCCAGCAATCAGAGGCAGGTCAGGAATGGCAATCGGCAAGGAGACTTGGCCCGTTGCCCCCTGGCGCGCGTTCACGGCTGCGTGCAGGGTCCAGCCGGAACTGGAACTGGTCGGTCCGGTGGTGGAGGTGCCTCCCAGCGCACTGCCGTTGCGCCGGTACACCTGGATCTGGAAGTCCGTGTTTGCAGCGGCCTGCGTCGCGGTGTTCAACCCGGTCACGACCAGATCCCCTTGCGCCTGCAGGTCCATGAACATGCCGAAACCTGGGGCACCGAAATTGTTGCTTGGCCCCGGTGCGGCCGGCAGACGCGCGCCTGGCAGGCGCCAGCTGAGCGAGCCGACCAAGGCGCGCGAGCCAAAAACGCTGCCGCCCGTGGTGAAGGGCGCAGACATTGCTTGGCCGGTGATCAGCGTGAGTCCCGGGCTGACGTAGCTTTCCTGCGGTGCAGTGCCGGTTCCAAAGTAACGGGCCCCCGCGCCCAGGAAGCGCAGGCCTACGCCCAGTGTCTGGCCGGCGGTCACGGTCAGGTCCGGCAGCGTGATGGGCAGCGAGATCTGGCCGGGCCCCTGGCGTGCATCAACCGTACCCCGCAGCGTCCAACCGGCAGTCGAGGTTGCCGGGCCGCTCCCAACTACATTGCCGAGCGCGCTGCCGTTGCGGGTATAGACCTCAAGCTGGAAGCTTGCGCCGGGCAAGGCCTGGCTCGCAATGGTCATACCGTTGACCACGGCGCCCGTGGTGGACTGCAGATCGAAGAACATTCCCGAGTTGACCGCGCCTGTATTGTTGCTGGGCCCCGGGTTGGCCGGCAGCACCGCGTCGTCCAACCGATACTGCACCGAACCGACCAGCGCGCGCGAACTGAAGAAGGTGCCCGATGTGCTGAAGGGAATTGAGCGGGCATCGCCGGTGCGCAGGGTCAGGTTGGAGTTGCTGTAGGTTTCGAGCGGCGCCGTCGCCAAGCCGAAATAGTTCTGGGAGATGTTGAGAAACTCGACAGCGACCCCGACCACCTGCCCAGCGGCGATCTTGATCTCAGGAATCGGGATCGGTAGCGACACTTCGCCGCTGCTGGCCTGCATCGCAGTCACGGTACCCAATACCGTCCAGCCGTCTGAAGAGCTGCCGGGCCCAGAGTCCACCGGCCCGCCCAGTGCTGTGCCGGCACGTGTGCTGATGCGCACGTTGAAGGTCGCACCAGGCAGGGCATCCGTCGCCGCAGTCAGGCCGGTGACGACGATGCCGGTGTTGGCTTCAAGATCGAAGAACAGCGCGCTGCCAATGCCTCCGCCATTGTTCGAGGGCCCAGGGTTGGCGGGCAGTGTCGCGTCCGCGGGCCGGTACAGGATGGAGCCGACGAGAGCACGTGAGCTGAAAAAGGTGCCCGATGTCGTAAAGGGATTCGATCGCGCGTCGCCTGTGCGCAGCGTCAGGTTGGCATTGCTGTAGGTCTCGATCGGCACCGCACCAACGCCAAAATAGTTCTGGCTGATGTCCAGGAACTCCACCGCAACTCCGATCACTTGGCCGGCCGAGATCGGGATCTCGGGGATGCTGATCGGCAGCGACACCTCGCCGCTGCCCTGGGTGGCCACGGCAGTGCCCAGGACTCTCCAACCCGCAGGTGAGCTACCGGGCCCGGTGTTGGACGTGCCACCCAAGGCGCTACCCACGCGGGTACTGATGCGAACATTGAACGTGGCGCCAGGCAGCGCATCCGTGGCAGCGGTCAGACCGGTCACTACGACCGGCGTCTGGGCCTGCAGATCGAAGAACAATGCGCTCCCCACATTGCCTCCGTTGTTTGAAGGTCCTGGGTTGGCGGTCAGCACGACCTGCGCGTGCAGGCCTTGCGACACGAACAGGCACAGCAGTACCCCGAGTAGCACGTTCCAGAGTCGCATCGGATTCTCCTCAGTGGTGGGTAGGGCTGACCGGTGCAAAGCACTGCCCGTCGAGCCCCGTGCGGCGACGCGGATGTCGGCGTAAACGCATACGAAATGTCTTGCGGATCGCTGACGTGGTGAAACACGGCTACGCATAACTGCCCGCAGGCGTAGAGCTCGAAGTCCGCCCGATGACTCACTGTGCCAACCGGCGCGCTTGCGGTATCGACCCATCCTCAATGCCCCCGCCCCGCCTTTACGGCGCGCCCCTGACGCGGGCATTCGACACCGCCTTGCACCGCTCAGCCTCGGTTGCGACGCCCGGCAAAACTGCCGCGATGACTTGGTAGATCGCAGTTATACGACGGAGCGCACGCCGTTGCGACATGTTACGGAGTTACGCTCAAAATTCTGAAGTCGCGAACCCGGTATCCCGGGCGCTTTGCGAGCACGCGCCCGAGACTGTCGACTGGGGCCGGCAGCTCCGCTCCATGATTGGCGGCAGCGCGCTTCAGCGGCGAACCCATCACCCGCGCAGGGCGCAGGGTGTGTCAGCGATGCATCGAGCTCTACGGCTTGGCTGGCCCCTGCGGCCAACCAAGTGCTGCGAAGCAGGGTGCCGTCTGTGGCGCAGCGGCCATCCGAAGTAGGGTGCGCCTGAAGTAGGGTGCGCCTGTCGCGCGCACAGCGATGCCGAGTAGGGTGCGCCTGTGGCGCACACAGCGATGCCGAGTAGGGTGCGCCTGTGGCGCACACAGCGATGCGAAGTAGGGTGCGCCTGTGGCGCACCGATGGCGCCGAAGTCGGATGCCCCGACAGCGCAGAAGCGGAGCAACCTGGTTGTCCGGCCTTTCGGTCGCTAGCGCGCGGCGGCAACCCGCCGCCTGACCTGACATGCTGCACTTCCACCCACGGGAGACTCGCGATGACCACCGCCACAGGTCGCTCCTCGCTGCTGGCATGCCTGCTCCTCGTGCTCCTCGTGCTGCTCGCAGGCTGCGCACAGCCCTCGCAGCGCGCGGACGCGCCAGGCATCGAAGCCCCAACCCGTGAAGCCCTGGTCGCCGCCGCCGATCCGCTGGCGGTCGACGCCGGGCTGACGATCCTGCGCGAAGGCGGCAGCGCCGTGGATGCCGCGATCGCAGTCGCGCTCACGCTGGGCTTGGTCGAGCCGGAATCTTCAGGCGTCGGCGGCGGTGGCCTGCTGGTGCATTACCGCGCGAGTGATCGCGCAATCGAGGCTTTCGACGGCCGCGAATGGGCGCCAGCTGGGGCGCGGCCGGACATGTTCCTGCAGCCTGACGGCCAGCCGATGACGTTCGAGATGGCGCAGGCCAGCGGGCTGTCGATCGGCACGCCGAGCCTGGTCGCGATGCTGGCGATGGCGCACGAAGCGCATGGTCGATTGCCTTGGGCGCGGCTGATGCAGCCGGCGATTCACTTGGCCGAGGATGGCTTCGAAATCGGGCCGCGGCTGGCGCGCAGCCTGGAGACGTTCAAGACATCCATCGCTGCCGATCCGCAGGCGCGATCAATCTATCTGAATGCGCAAGGCAGACCCTGGCCGTTGGGTCACCGGCTGCGCAATCCGGAATACGCGCGCAGCCTGCGCGCCATCGCCGCCGAAGGCCCGCGCGCGCTCACGCAGGGGCGCATCGCCGACGAGATCGTCGTCGTAGCGCAGCGCGAACCGCGCGCCGGTACCTTGAGCCTGGACGATCTGGCCGCCTTCGCGCCGCGTCGGCTGGAACCGCTGTGCGCACCTTTCCGCGACTATCGCGTCTGCACGATGCCATCGCCCAGTTCGGCCAACGCCATGCTGTCCATCCTCGGCCTGTACGAGCGCGCGCGGCCTAGGCCCGACGGCCCCGGCAATATCGACGACTGGGCGGCCTACCTGTGGGCGAGTCGCTTGTCCTACGTCGACCGCGATCACTACATGGCCGACGATCGCTTCGTCGAAGCACCGACGGCGGCGCTGGTGGCGCCTGCCTATCTCGACGCACGCGCATCGCTGATCGATCTGGCTTCCAGTCGCGCGGCAATCCCGGTCGGCACGCCCGCCGGGGAGGCCCTGCATCAGCGCTGGGGCAGCAATGCGATGCAGGAGAACGGAACAACGCATCTTTCGATCGTCGATGCCGAAGGCAATGCGGTGGCTCTGACCGCCACCATCGAATCCGAGTACGGCGCCCAGCGCATGGCCGGCGGTTTCTGGCTCAACAATCAGCTCACCGACTTTTCGTTCGAACCGATCATCGACGGCAAGCCGGTCGCCAACGCGGTCGCACCCCGTAAGGCGCCGCGCTCATCGATGTCGCCCTCGATCATCACCGACGCCGACGGCACGCTGGTGCTGGTCACGGGCTCGATGGGTGGCAGCACCATCATCGCCTCGGTCGCGCGCAGCATCATCGGCGTGCTGGACTGGAAGCTGAGCCCGCAGCACGCCGTCGACACCCCCGCACTGTTCGCGCGCACGCAGCAGATCGAAGTCGAACGCGGGCGCATGCCGGCAGCGATCACCGAGGGCTTGCGTCAGCTCGGCTGGAACGTGGTCGAGGCCGACCTCTACAGCGGCACGCACCTGATCCAAGTCACGCCGGACGGGCTGGTCGGCGGGGCGGATCCGCGGTTGGAGGGCAGGGCGGTCAGAATCATGGCCGCGCAGCCGTGAGTGGCGGTGGTCGCGCTTGTCATGTGGCAGGACAAGATCTGCCCCTGGCGCCCGAGCCCAAGCTGTCGACGCAGCATGCGCCGAGGCCGTTCACCCCAATAGAAACGACCCTCGCGCCTTCGCGCGGGCGGTAACCGGCGGACGCGGACCCTTCAGGAGAACTGCGGAACATGAGAGCGCCCCTGCCCACTGTGACGTGGCTTTTCGCGCTGTTACTGCCCCTGCCTGCATCGGCGACGTGCAGTGCGCTTTGGGCTGACTACTCTGGCGAGGGCAACAGTAGGGAGCTCAGCCTGGACCGACACTGGTCGCTGGCGGAGCTGCGGTCGCAGCGCCCCACACGCGTCGACTGGGTCCGCAACCCTGACCCTGATGCCGGCAGCTCTCATCTCGCGAACTTGCACTGGGTCGAGCAGCGAGCCGTGGAGGCGCAGCAGGTGGACGGTTCGAGCCTGCGTATCCACTGGATCCGTTACTCGTCCTTCCAAGCTCTGATGGCTTGGGGGCGGGACGACAGCGCGCTATGCCCGGTGTTGATCATCGACGGTGATGTTTCGATCGTAGATGACATCCTCTCGCCTGAGCCCATCGCGCAGGAGGGCCGCACGCTGTTCAATGTGCGGGTGATGGTTGGCGGCAACGGGCGCTTGCAGGAATCGCTGTTTGTAGGTGAGCTGGACGGCCTCTTGGTGAACGTCGAGCGGCAATCGTTCCTGCCTTTTGTCGATGCAGAGGGGATACGTTTGCACCATCGCGGCGGCGGTTTTTGCGCAAGTTCGCTGACTTGGCAAAACACAGCATGGAAGGGCGAGCTTCGCGACGAGTCCGCTCTCTGGCGCGTGCTGTATCGGTGGGAAGGGCGAGTGCTGCGTGTTGAATCGACTGAGCTGGTGGATCCCGATGCGGCTACGGAACTCGGCTGCACGAGTGGGTGAGACCATAAACGACGTCCTCGCGTTGCTTGCTGGGCGCCCCGCTACGCGGCAACTCAGGTTCGGACCCATGCGCCTTGAGCACGCCCGCTTTCGAACTTCCTGTAAGCCCCGCCCTGCGTCAACGCCGCCGCGTGCTCCAGTAGCGGCTGGCAAGATCCGGCAGGCGTGGTACCCCGAGTTGCTGCAATCGGCGCTGCGCCGCCAATTGATCCGGCGTAAGCCAGCTGTTGCCGGTAGCCGTGTCCAGAATGAAGTAACCAAGCTCGCGGATCCGCTGTCGATTCGCTTCATCGGTCATGCGGCAGACCACCAGATCGGCTTGCCAACCGAACTCGTTGCACCAGCGCTCGCTGCCGTCGTCTTGGATTCCGAAGTCTCTGAGCATGCCGGGATGCTTGCGGATGTAGCCGTGAGTTCCGCCGTTTGAGTGGTAGCTGTAACCGTTGGGAAGCTCGGTCGCGAGAAGTGGTGGGTCGGGGCTGAAGCAGCCTGCCAGGACAAGACAAGCGAGTGCGCCGGAGGCTCGGTACGCCATCGGCGTGCGTGGCAGAGTGCGGTTCATACGGGAGCCTCATCGCGATGGCGTCAGTCTTCGGCGGTCCGATGCAGGTGCATCGCAGCAGCGGGCAAGGCTGCGCGTTGCATGTGTCGGAACCAGGGCGAGTTCGGGCGATCGACCATGCGTGGCTGCGTCGACATCAAGACACCGTGCGCACCGAGTTGGACGTCGAACGCGAGAACGCCTACGAGACAGCCAACTGGGAGCTGACTTTCTGGAGGCCTCGGGTCGCTGGCTATCGGTTGATGTTCAGAGCACGGGACCGCGCTGCGCCGTCTGTAGGCCTTCGCACTACCTGCAGTCACGTCGGTGCGAGTGGAGGTAGTGCCACTTTGAGCGGGGCATTCAGGAGCATCTTCTGGCCCGATGTGGAGGACATGCGAGCCAATGTGGTCGTTGTGCTACGAAGCTAAGCCTGACCCCGCTGCCGCATGGGCCTGATCTGCCCGGGTCGACGCCATCTGCCGCTGGCGGTGTCCGCGCTCACCGAGCGGGTGATCGAAAAGCTGAGGGCGGTGGACGAGTAGCGGGGTCGAATGGCTGCGCTACAAATTGAATACATGAAAACAGAACGTCGGCGGCAAGCAACTGATCTTTCGGGTGTGCGGTGCGGGGCATGCTCGTGACTTCGCCTCCAGTACGCGACACGCAGTCACGACAGCAGAAGCCTGCAAGTGACATTCGGGCGTCCGCCGCCGTCTAATCCCCTCATCCGCCCACCCGTCTCGAGTATCCATGTCCGACAGCACCCACACCGAACGCCGAGCGCTCGAGCTGTTTCGCCAGCTGCTGGAAATCGATACCAGCGACCGCGCCGGAATCGACGCCGAACTCGCCGAGGTGGAGCCCGAACTCGCGGTTCTCGTCCGCCGCATGCTGGAACGCCTTCACAGTTTGACCCATCGGCTGGAGCGCGGCTGGCAGCAGGAATGGGCCGAGGTAGACCTGCCGGCCGAGCTCGGCCCGTTCACCCTGGTGCGCGAGCTTGGTCGAGGTGGTATGGGCATCGTGGCCGAGGGCCAGCGCGAGGCCGAGGGCTTCACTCAGCGTGTGGCCATCAAGTGGATCCCCGCCTGGCAGATCGACGCCGCCCGGCGGCAGCGCTTCTTGTTCGAACGCGATGTGGTGGCGCGCCTGCGCCATCCGCACATCGCCCGACTTGTCGACGGTGGCGAAGGCAGCGGAGGTGAGCTCTGGTATGCGATGGAACTGGTCCACGGCAAGGACCTGCTCAGCCATTGCCGTGAGCACAAGCTCGGCGTGCGCCCACGCGTGCAACTTCTGCTCGACCTGTGCGATGCGGTAGCGCACGCGCACCGGCATCTGATCCTGCACCGGGACATCAAACCCGGCAATGTGCTGGTCGACGAAGAGGGCCAGCTCAAGTTGATTGATTTTGGCATCGCCAAGGGCCTCGAGAACGAAGGCGACGAGCTCACCCTGGATGCGGCGCCAATGACGCCGCGCTTTGCAGCCCCAGAACAGTTGCGCGGGGAACGGCCGACAACGCTGTCCGATCTTTGGCAGGTGGCGGCCCTGGGCTTTGAACTGCTGAGCGGTCAGCCGGCACGCAAGGACGGCGCACTGCGCAAGGCCAGCGACGCCGTGCCGGAAGGTGCTGAACATGCGGCGAGCTGCGGGCTTGATCTGAAGCAGTTGCGTCGCGCTTTGCGCGGGGACCTGGACGCAATCCTGCAGAAGGCCTTGCGCGATGAAGCCGACCAGCGCTATCCCAGCATCGAGGCCTTGGCAGCCGAACTGCGGGCATGGATCGGGGGGAAGCCCGTGGCCGCGCGGCGGCATGAACGCTGGTATGCGCTGGGGCGCTTCGTGTCAGTGCACCGATGGGCCGTCGGCTTTGCGGCGGTGGCCGTTACTGCCGTTTCAGTGGGTGGATCCGTTGCAATGGTACAGAGCACGATCGCCAAGGATCAGACCCAGGCCGCCGAGCACGTCAGCGATTTGTTGCTACGCGCCATGCTGTCGAAGTCGGGGACCAACTTGAAGACTACGACTCTGCCCGGCTATTTCGATCATGTCATCGAAACCATCGCAGACGATACCGAACTCGAGCCCGAACGCCGCTACACGCTTCTGTCGGGCATCATTCAGCGTTCACAGGATCTGGGCCCAACCACTGCGAGCGAGCGCGGGGCCCGCGAGCTGACGGCGCTGGCGCGCGAGGTTTTTGGCGAGGTGTCGCTCGAGTATGCCTATGCGCAGGATCAGCTCACCTCTATTGAACTCGAACTTCATCCTGAGTCCAGCGAGCAGATGCTTGCGCGTTTGGATGTGACCGGCGCGATCTATCGCAGGCTCGGTGCTGAGAACACCATGCGCTACTTGGAGCACCTGATCACAAGGGGAGCATTAGCCAACCATACGGGCGACTTTACCTTGGCGCTTGATTTGGCCAAAGACATGCACACGCTGGCTCAGTCAATTCCCGACATGCCGGCGGAAGGTCGCATCGCTTACATGATGCCGCTGGCAACCATCTATGGGAATTCAGGACAGTACAAAGAGGCCAGCGCTGCAGCTGACCATCTGCTGGAGTTCGCAGTCAATGCCGCCGAGGAATCGCCGGGTGCTGGCAACACGTTGGATATGCTGAGAGCAGAGGCATGCTTGATGCGTGCGTTGAGCGATCCTGCCTCGGCGGTACCGATGTGCACGCAGACGGCACATTCCATGTCGGAAGCCGGGACCCTTACGAGCGAGTCGGGCGCCACGGTTCTGCGTGCGCTCGGGGTCGCGCACGGTCGGCGCGGAGAGCATGCAGCTGCCCTGGAGAGCCTTCGCAAGGCTGAGCGTGCTTTGGTCGAGCTGTATGGAGAAGCGGAGATGCCGCAACTGCGCAGTCAGGTTTTGCGGTCGATCGGCTTCTACGCATGGCGGCTCGGCAACAAAGAAGAATCACTCGCCGCGAGAGAGCGCGTCTTCGGGTGGTACACACAGAGAAAACAGGCCGACACTTACCACGCGCTGGATACCCGGATGGATCTCGCCGAATCCCTGCTCGATGCCAACAGGCGCGACGAAGCTCGGCGCTTGTTCGACCCAGGCTTGGATCTCGCAGCGCTTCCCGAAACCGATCGCAAACGCTGGGACGACCTCGCCGCGCGCGCGAACGCTAGTGCCCCGCACTGAAGGTCTATCCTTGGCCGAGTGAGCAGGCTGTTCTTCCAACAACCCGCTGCTCTGCCACGTGCCGGTTCGCCCATTTTTCTTCCTGCCAAGCCGATCATCCATGAGCTTTCCTGCTGTCGAAACCTTGCAAGCCCTGCTGCAATCCTTGCCCCCCAACCCGGATACCTGGCTCTACCTCGCGGACGATCCGCAGTCGCTGGAAGACTTCGGCTTCTGGTACCTGCCGGCGACGGATGAGAAGACCCCAGAACAGGTCGAGCTGGAATGGGCTTGGCTGCAGGACGGTTGGCAATCCTATGTCAGTGCGGGTGAGCTGGCAGCGCTGCCGGATCTCATGGCGTGGGATGAGGATCAGATACTGGATGCCCTGTTCGACCTCCACCACGGCGCCATCGAAACCGAAGCAGGCGATGGCCCTGAAGACGAAGTTCAGATCGGGATTGACGAATCTGCCGATGACGAAGACGAAGACGACGGCGGCGACGACGGCGACGAGCTGGCGTTCGGTGACGACTCGTCTGACGAGGCTCCCGGCTGGGCAGCGATCGATGCGGCCTGTGACCGACTCTACCCGGGACAGGCCCCGCAGCATTTCGGCTCGGCCATGCCAGCCTTCATGGGTGGCGGCGATGTGCTTCAAGGCATCAGCGTCTGGAAGCGACTGCATCCGTTGCCGCATTGGCACTACGTCGGCTACGGGCTGTCCGACCTGTACGAAAATTCGCACGAGGCCGAGCACAGCGGCTGGGGCATCGAGCTCAGCTTTCGCCTCGCCTGTGCGGAAGACGCCACTCAGCCTCCCGGATGGGTGTTGAACTTCCTGCAGAACCTGGCGCGCTATGTGGACACGCGCGGCAACGTGTTCCGCAGCGGTGACTGGATGACGGCCAACGGTCCGATTGCGCTCGATCAAGAGACACGTCTGTGTTCGATGGGCTTCGTGCTCGATCCAGAGTTGGGCCGCATCGAAACGCCGCACGGGCACGTCGACTTCATCCAGGTGGTGGGGCTCACGCAGGCCGAGGAGCGTGCCGCCAAGCTTTGGAGCGCGGGGGCGCTGTTGGAGGCGCTGAGTGCCGACATGCCGCTGTGGATCACGGAGCTGACGCGTCCCTGCCTGCTGGATCAGGCTTCGCTGCGAGCCGAGGTTGAGAACGGCATCCAACGTGATGGCTCATCCAGCGGCCTGCTGTATGCAGACGTTCTCGAATGGCAGCAGCACAAGCGTCTGCTGCGGGCGCCGCTGATGGAGATCACGCTCGGCGCGCGCGTGGTGGATGATCTGCTCGCGCTCCTACCCTTGCGACTGCCTTACGGCCGCGACTTCCTGCTCGGTGGTGCTGGACGCTTGCTGAGCTTCCAGTCTGCAGAGTCCAATCGAGTCGAGGCCACTGAGGATCGGCTCGAACTTCATCTCACGCCCTCGGCATTGCAGGCCATGCTGGCGAGCCTGCGGGCGAAGGCCGGCGTCTACGAGATCCCGGGTTTCGCCGGACTGCGCTTGCAGATCCAGCAAAGCTTCATTCGCGACGCTGCCGGCGAGGTGGTCCGCACCCTCGGCTGAGCTTTTCGGGTCGTGCGGTGCCAATCGGCCGTGCTTGCACGCCTGATGCGGAAAGTGTCTTGCGTATCGATCGTATCGATCGTATCGTGGCTCATCCGAGCCCGGGGACCTTCGCCATGCCCACCAAAGATCTGCCCGCGATTGATGCAATGGCTGTGTTCGAACGCACGGGCACGCCGTTCAGCCTGCAGGGGCGCGCCTCTCAGCTTCAGCCGCAGGCCATGAACATCCGAGCGTTTGATCCAGACACGGGGCGTCTGACGATCTACGGCGCGGGTTCAAGCAAGTCGCTCAAGACCCGCGTGGTTTATCGGGCCTTGCCGCTGAACCGCGCACCCAAAGGGCAGGTGTTCCGCACGGCCAAGCCGGGGTCGAGTGTCCATGTTGTCGTCAAAGGCAAGGCGCTGCCGAAAGCGGCGAGCGGTCGACTGGAGCGCATCGCCAGCAGCATGGAGTCGCCCGTCGAGCTCTTGGACCAACAGGTCTTGGACACACTGGCGGGTTTGCTCAAGTCGGACGTAGGTGAGGTGACCCTTAGCTACGAGCGGGATGTCGGGAGCGCTGACGAGCCCGTGCAGTCAGAAGACGCGCCAACGAGCTTGAAGGCTTGGGTGCAGGGGGTAGCTCCCAAAGCAGAAGCCGCACTGGAAGCGAACGCCCAGAGGCTCGCCGAGCGCAGACGTCAGATCATCGAGGACTGCCGCACCATCCCGGCCGAGACGCTCGCGAAGAGTTTGGGCTCCTTGGCCGACGAGCCGCGCGCCTACCTGCAGCGGCTGCGCGCGGACGGCAAAGTGCTCGCGTTCAAGGCGGGCAGCGCCTTTCGCTATCCCGCTTTCCAGCTTGACGCGACCGGCAGCATTGCGCGCGCCGTGCAGGCTTTGCTGGAACACGGCCGCGAGATCGGCTGGCCGCCGCACGGCGATATGCAGATGATGCTTTGGCTGCATTCGCCGGAGTCCGAGCTGCAGGGAACGCGCCCTTTGGACCTGCTGATTTCGAACCCCGAGAGGGTAGTGCGTGCTTTCAGGGAGCGGTTCCTGCGTCCAGGCACCCAACGTGAGGTGGGTGGTGCCGCCGGGGTTTGAAGCTGGGCCCCCCATTCGCTGTCCAGCGCCTTCCGCGGACGGCTGCCCCGTCCTGCCGATCTCGCAAGCGTTACCTGGCGAGGCGCTGTTCCGTGTCTGCTCGGACTCAAGAGCCATCCTCGAGCTCGACGGACGTGGAAGCACCGACTACCGATTCAGCCCACTCTTGGCGCCAGACGGCTCGATCGCGCCGGTGTACTACACGGCGTTTCACCCGCGCGCCGCGCTCGCTGAAACCGTGCTCCGGCATCGCTACGCGCAAGCGCCGGGCACGATCTACCGGCGCGACCTCGAGGGCAAGCAACTTGTGCAGCTGGAGGTGCGGCGCCCCATCGCATTTGTCCCGCTGTTCGGTCCTGCTGCCCAGAAGCTTGGCTACAACACGGCCACGGCCATCGCCCAAGCCGACGCGGGCCAATATCCGAGGACGCGAGCGTGGGCAGCAGCCCTGTTCGTGGCCCATCCAGATGCGGAGGCGATCGGTTGGATCTCGGCCCAGGATCTCGAACAGAAGAACTTGATGCTATGGCAGCGCGCGGGGGGCCGAAGTGCCCTTGAAGCGCTGCGGCTCGTGGAAGAGCCGATCAGCTTGCTGCACCCCGCCGTGCTTGGACAGATCGCGGATATCGCTGAGATGACGGGCCACGTGCTGGATCTTTCGTAGCGCATGCCAGCCCGAATGTGCATCTCGTGCCACGAAGCCAGACTTGACTCCGCAACCGCTTCCGATAGCGCGCGCGAAGGCATCGGTCCCGTACGGGATGAAGTCGCGGTTGCGCTTGCTGCGACGTAACCTTCACTGGCAAACCGCTCGCATCTTCAGGACACAAGGCAATGACCACCCGTTTTCTCAGCGTTCTCCTGCTTGCCCTGTTGCCCCTCGGTGCCGCGCGCGCCGTGGAGGGCTTCCAGCTTGAACCCGGCGTGGACCGCCCGGGTTCGGACATCGCCCAGATCACTCTGACGGAAGCCGAGCCCGCCGAATGCGCAAGGCTCTGCTCGGAAAACATGGATTGCCAAGCGTTCACCTTCGTGCAACCCGGCCTGCAGGGTGACGAAGCCATGTGCTGGCTGAAGGACGCGGTGCCCGAGGCGGTGACCTCGGACTGCTGCGTGAGCGGTTTGCGCAGCGAGGGCTTCAGCTGGGGGGTGGACCGGCCCGGAGCTGACTATCGCGATTTTGAACTGGAGGCCGAGCAGCCTGCCCTGTGTCAGCAGGCGTGCGCCATGGATGCCGAGTGCCGCGCATTCACCTACGTGCGGCCGGGCGTGCAGGGCAGCGCGCCGCGCTGCTGGCTGAAAAACGAGGTGCCGGAGCCGGTCGAGTCCGACTGCTGCGCCAGCGGCCTTCGCAGCGGGCGCGACTAAGATCATGCGACGGGCCTGCTGGGCCTGCGCGAGGTGTCTAGGTGCGAGCATGTCGACGATATGGTCGACCTCGTTCACAGTCGGTGCTTGAGGAGCGCTTGCCGGTAGCGTGTGGCTCAGGACCACGGGCCGACACGCAGAAAACGTAGCGTCGGGCCGATGTCGCAAAACAAGACCTGAATACTCATCGCGCCGCCCCCGACTACTGACAAGACAGTC
>CAZPHV010000077.1:0-21591 GCA_964586455.1 uncultured Aquimonas sp. | reverse complement strand
CTTGTTCAACCACCGGATCAGATCGCGGCTGCGCGCGATCTATCCTTTTACGTTATGGGTGAGTGGATTACCAGCTTTTCAGCGCCTGAACCCGCGGTTCCCGGTTCAGCGCCTTCTGCAGCGAGTGGAGGAAATGGGCAAGCGCCTGTTCGCCCGCGTTCACTCAGTCGCAGGGTGCCAACCAGTTCTTCGGGCTGTCGCGCAGTGCGCTCGTGTCCAGCCTTCCCACCGCAAGGGCTCAGTGTTCGAAGTTCTGGCTTCGCTCTACAGCGCGCGGCGCCGCTTGAGGCTGCAGATCCGGCCCCTGTGCAGCCTGGAGCCTTGGCGCCCGCCGCGCCCCGTCAGCCGACGCGGGGCGCTCTGCGCCTTTGGGCTAAACTGCGCGACTGCCCTCCCGCTCCCCCCATAAGTCCCGCCATGCATGAGTTTTTTGATTCCAAGGCCGTAGAGGCCGCTGCCCAGAACTTCTGGGACCGCAGCCGCGCCTTCGAGGTCGTGGAAGATCCGAGCCGGCCGAAGTTCTACTGCCTGTCGATGCTGCCGTACCCCTCGGGTGCGCTGCACATGGGGCATGTGCGCAACTACACGATCGGCGACGTGATCAGCCGCTTCAAGCGCATGCAGGGCTTCAACGTGATGCAGCCGATGGGCTGGGATGCGTTCGGCCTGCCGGCCGAGAACGCCGCGATCAAGAACCAGACCGCGCCGGCCAAGTGGACCTACGCCAACATCGACCACATGCGCGGGCAGCTGAAGCGCCTGGGTTTTGCCTACGACTGGTCGCGCGAGCTGACCACCTGCACGCCCGAGTACTACCGCTGGGAGCAGCAGTTCTTCACCCGGCTGTTCCAGAAGGGGCTGGTCTACCGCAAGAACAGCGTCGTCAACTGGGACCCGATCGATCAGACCGTGCTGGCCAACGAGCAGGTCATCGATGGCCGTGGCTGGCGCTCGGGCGCGATCGTCGAGAAGCGCGAGATTCCGCAGTGGTTCCTGAAGATCACCGCTTACACCGAGGAGCTGCTGCAAGGCCTCGATAAGCTGGAAGGCTGGCCGGAAGCGGTCAAGACCATGCAGCGCAACTGGATCGGCCGCTCCGAGGGCCTGGAGATCCAGTTCGGCGCGGAAGGCGACGATGCCCCGCTGACGGTCTTCACCACCCGCCCTGACACCCTGATGGGCGTCACCTTCGTCACCGTCGCCGCCGAGCACCCGCTGGCGCTGGATGCAGCGAAGTCCGACCCGGCGCTGGCCGACTTCATCGAGCGCTGCAAGCAGGGCGCGGTCAACGAGGCCGAGCTGGAAACCCAGGAAAAGCTGGGCGCGCCGACGGGCCGCTATGCGCTGCATCCGATCACCGGCGAGCGCCTGCCGATCTGGATCGGCAACTTCGTGCTGATGGGCTATGGCACCGGTGCGGTGATGGGCGTGCCCGGCCACGACGAGCGCGATGGCGAGTTCGCGCGCAAGTACGGCCTGCCGATCCGCATGGTCATCGTCAATCAGGATGTGCGTGATGCTGTCGAAGAGCTGAGCCGCGACGCCGAGAAGGGCGGTGACGCGCTGACCACAGCGCTGGGCGGCGGCGCCCTGCGCGACGTGTTCGAGCCCTCGGCGGCGGTGCAGACGATCGAACAGTTCGAAGCAGCCATCAAGGAAGAGGCCGCCTTCACCGAGCGCGGCTGGCTGGTGAACTCCGGCGAGTTCAATGGTCTCGATTTCCAGCAGGCCTTCGAGTCGATCGCTTCGCGCCTGGAGTCGATCGGCCGCGGCACGCGCCGCGTCAACTACCGTCTGCGCGACTGGGGCGTCAGCCGCCAGCGCTACTGGGGCTGCCCGATTCCGATGCTGTACGACGCCGACGGCAATGCGCGGCCGGTGCCGGAAGACCAGCTGCCGGTGGTTTTGCCCGAGGACGTGAGCTTTTCGGGGGTGGCCTCGCCGATCAAGACGGATCCGCAGTGGCGCGCGTTCACCGACCCGACCACCGGTGCCGCCTACGAGCGCGAGACCGACACCTTCGACACCTTCATGGAGTCGAGCTGGTACTACGCCCGCTACTGCTGCCCCGGCGCGAACGACATGCTGGACGGCCGCGCCAAGTACTGGCTGCCGGTCGATCAGTACATCGGTGGCATCGAGCATGCGGTGATGCACCTGATGTACTTCCGCTTCTTCCACAAGCTGCTGCGCGACGCCGGCTATGTGGACAGCGATGAGCCGGCGACCAATCTGTTGTGTCAGGGCATGGTGATCGCGGATACGTTCTTCCGCACCGAGGCTGACGGCAGCAAGACCTGGATCAACCCCGCCGACGTCGACCTGCAGAAGGACGAGCGCGGTCGCGTCACCGGCGCCACCCTGCGTGCGGATGGCAAGCCGGTTGAGATCGGTGGCAGCGAGAAGATGTCGAAGTCGAAGAACAACGGCGTCGACCCGCAGTCGATGGTCGACAAGTATGGCGCCGACACCGTGCGCCTGTTCTCGATGTTCGCCGCGCCGCCGGATCAGAGCCTCGAGTGGAACGAAGCCGGCGTCGAAGGCATGGCGCGTTTCCTGCGCCGGCTGTGGAATGCCGTGCATCGCCACGTCAGCGCCGGGCCTGTGTCCGCGCTCGATGCCGCCACACTCAACGCCGAGCAGAAGGCGTTGCGCCGCAAGCTGCACGAGACCATCGAGAAGGTCGGTGACGACCTCGGTCGCCGCCACGCCTTCAACACCGCGATCGCCGCGGTGATGGAGCTGCTGAACGCCTTGACCAAGACCGACGACGCCAGCCCGCAGGGGCGTGCCGTGCTGCAGGAGGCCTACACCGCCGTGGTGCTGATGCTGAACCCGATCACGCCGCATACCAGCCATGCGCTGTGGCAGGCGCTGGGCCATGCCGAGACTTTGATCGAAGACCAAGCTTTCCCGAAGGCGGACCCAGCCGCGCTGGTGCGTGATGCAGTCACGCTCGCAGTGCAGGTCAATGGCAAGCTGCGCGGCACTGTCGATGTCGCGGTGGATGCCGCGCGTGAGGCCATCGAGCAGCTGGCCTTGGCCGAGTCCTCGGTACAGCGTGCGCTGGAAGGCCTGACGGTGCGCAAGGTCATTGTGGTGCCGGGCAAGATCGTCAACATCGTCGCCGGCTGAGCCGGGGCCAGGGCAGGGCAGAAATGCGCAAGCTGATGAAAGTGTTGCTGTTGGGCGTGGTGCTGGCCCTGACCGCCTGCGGCTTCCGTCTGCGCGAGGAAGTGCGGCTGCCGGATCGCCTGAAAACCCTGCGGCTGGCGCAGGTCGACCCGTATTCATCGATCGGCCGCGACCTGCAGGCCGCGCTTGAGCGCGCCGGCGCAACCCTGGTCGACGACCCGGCCCTGCCGGCCTCGGTACTGCGTATCGACAAGCTCGACGAGCGCCGCAGCCCATTGACCGTCGATGCCGCGGGTCGCGCCCAGGAGTTCGAGATCGTGCTCAGCGCCGAGGTTTCGCTGCTCGACGCCCAAGGCGTGGCGGTGATGCCTGCCCAGCTGATTGAGCTGCGTCGTGACTATCTGTTCGACACCGCGCAGGCGCAGGGCACCTCGAATGAGGAAGAGCTGATGCGCGCAGAACTTCACCGCGAGCTGGTGCAGGCCATCCTGCGGCGAATCGACTCGGCCCTGCGCTGATGTTCGGTGGTTCGGCGCCTGCGGCAACGGGCGGCGAGATGCCGTCGGTGGCGCTGATCGCCAGCAGCGAGGCCTTGCTGCGCGTCGAGGCTGCTGATCGACTGCGCGCGCAGGCGCGCGCCGCCGGCTACAGCGAGCGCGAGATCTTCGAGGTCGATGCCCGCTTTGACTGGTCGCAGGTGCAGGCCAGCTGTGCGGCGATGTCGCTGTTTGCCAGCCGCCGCATCGTCGAACTGCGCATCGCCTCGGGCAAACCCAACAAGGATGGCGTTGACTGGCTGCAGGCGTATTGCCGCAACCCGGCGCCGGACATCCTGCTGCTGATCCTCTGCGAGGACTGGAGCAAGAAACACGAAGGCGCCTGGTTCACGGCCGTGCAAAAGGCCGGTCGCGCGCAGGTGCTGTGGCCGATCAAGGTCCATGAGATGTCGGGCTGGTTGGGTCAGCGCCTGCGCGCGCAGGGGCTTGAAGCCACCCGCGAAGCTCTGGAGCTGCTGGTCGAACGGGTCGAAGGCAATCTGCTGGCGGCAGCGCAGGAAGTCGACAAGCTCGCCCTGCTGAAGCCGCCGGGGCGTATCGACTTCGAGTACATGGCGAATGCGGTCGCCGACAACGCCCGCTACGACGTGTTCGGCCTGACCGATGCCGCGATCGGTGGAGATGCCCGGCGTGCGCTGCAGATCCTGGCCGGCCTGCGTGGCGAGGGTCAGGCGGTGCCGGCGCTGGTGAGCTGGCTTTCGGCTCAGGTGCAGCAGCTGCTGCGCGTGGCCGAAGCCAAGGCGCGTGGCACCTCGGTCGATTCCGCACTGCAGGCGGCCGGTGTCTGGTCCTCCAAGCAGGGGCCTTTCAAACAGGCGCTGGCGCGCGGTGGGGTTGAGCACTTCGAAGCCCTGCTGGCGCAGTGCGCGAAGGTCGAGCGCATCGGCAAGGGTCGCGAGCAGGGCGACGGTTGGCGCGAGCTGGAGCGACTGCTGGTGTCGCTGGCCGAGGCGCGAGCGCGGCCGACGCTGCTGGCGTCCTGAGGCCGCGCATGCGCCCGGCACGTCCGCTGCATGTCGTCTACGGGGGCACCTTCGACCCGGTGCACCGCGGCCATGTCGCGATCGCCCAAGCCGCGCGCTCACTGCTGCTGCAGGCCGGCCTCTCGATTGCGCGTTTCGATTTCCTGCCCAATGCCGACCCGCCGCATCGCGCACTGCCGGGCGCCGCTGCGGGCCACCGCGTCGCCATGCTGTGGCTGGCACTGGCGGATGCGCCCGGGTTCGGCATCGATCTGCGCGAGCTGCGTCGCGGCGGGGCCTCCTACATGGTCGACACCCTGGTCGAGCTGCGCGGCGAACTCGGGCCCGATGCACCCTTGGTGCTGTTGCTCGGTGACGATGCCTGGGCGGGCTTTGATCGCTGGCAGCGTTGGCAGGAAATTCCCTCGCTCTGTCACCTGCTGGTGGTCAATCGGCCGCACGCGGACGTTCTGCCCCTGTCGCCGGCCCTGATCGACCTGCAGCACGCACATGCCATCGAGCTTTCGAGCCTGGCCGAAAGCGCTGCCTGCGGCATCTGCCGTATCGCGCTTCCCCCGGAGGCGGGCTCGGCGACGGCCGCGCGCGCGGCCGCGGCGGCGGCCGATTCCGGCACCCTGCACACCCTGCTTGCGCCTGAAGTGGCGGCCTATATCGAGCGCCACGGGCTGTACCGGCCATCGACACCGGTGGCGGGTCCGGGCTCAACCTGAACGTGGTTCGCCGACGCCGGGCGCCGGGCTCACCTATACTTCGCACCTTGCGCCAGTCGGCGCCCCTCCGCGACAGGTCCGCGTTTTGAATCCGAAAGCCCCCGCTCAACCCGCCGTGCGCGTTCGCGCAATCAAGCAAGCCGCCAAGGGCGGCCCCTCGCCCGAAGCCCTGAACGAGCGCATCCGCTTCGCGCTGGAAGAGCTGAAGGCCCGCGATGTGCGCGAGATCGACGTACGCGGAAAGTCCGGATTCACCGACACCCTGTTCATCGCATCGGGCACCTCAAGCCGGCACGTCAAGTCGATTGCTGATGAGGTGCAGAAGCGCATCAAGGAAATCGGCGGCATGCCGCTCGGCGTCGAAGGCGAGCGCGAAGCCGAGT
Source organism: uncultured Aquimonas sp. (assembly GCA_964586455.1). Taxonomy (GTDB): domain Bacteria; phylum Pseudomonadota; class Gammaproteobacteria; order Xanthomonadales; family Xanthomonadaceae; genus Aquimonas. The sequence continues at coordinate 15,823 of CAZPHV010000077.1, read as the reverse complement.
GGGTGCTGGTAGACCTCGGCGATGCAGTGGTCCATGTGTTCCTGCCGCGCGTGCGCGAGTTCTACGCGCTGGAACGCTTGTGGAGCGTCGACGGCGATACGCCCAGCGCGGCTGACGCCGAGACCGACGAAGGCTGACCCGCTGCTCGCTGCAGTTGCTTTCACGTCATGAAGGCGCAGCTGATCGCCGTCGGCACCGGCATGCCCGACTGGGTGCAGATCGCCTGCGCCGACTACTTCAAGCGCCTCTCGCATTGGCTGCCCCTGCAGCTGGTCGAGCTCGCACCCGGTGATCGCGGTAAGGGCCGCGACCCCGCGCGAGCGATGGAAGACGAAGCCAAACGCCTGCTTGCTGCCGTGCCCAAGGGCGCGCATATCGTTCTGCTCGACGGCCGCGGCCGTGCGCACTCCAGTGAGCAGCTGGCGACGCGGATGCAGGCTTGGCGCATGCAAGGGCAGGATCTGGCCTTGTTGATCGGCGGCCCCGATGGATTCCACGACACCGTGCGCAGCGCAGCCGGCGAAAGCTGGTCGCTGGGCCCGCTGACCTTGCCGCACCCGCTGGTACGCGTCGTTGTCGCCGAGCAGCTGTACCGCGCCTGCAGCCTGCTGGCGAATCATCCTTACCATCGGGGTGGGTAGGAGTGTCGAGCTGCGGTGGGTCGAGACCCACCCTATGTGCCCGACGACGACTGCGTCCCCGGAAAGCACGCGCCGAGCTTCAACTTCAGTCAAGCGCCGGGTGGCCTCAGCTTTTCCATGCCCGCGGATCGTAGGCATACGGCAGGCGAGCAATCTCGCGGACCGATTTCGGGGGCAGGGTGGCGCAGTTGATCACCACGTTGTATTCGCCGTGGCTCAACCAATGGTCGGTGGGCAGCAGGACGGAAGGTACGGCGGCGGCCAGCGTGTTGCCGCCGCGCGCCCATTCGCTGCCCCAGTTCTGGGTTGAGACCGGCACCGCAGCAGCGCGCCAGTCGGGCGGAAGTGTGTCGGGTCGCTGCAGCACGCAGTCATCGGGCAGTTCGAAGCCCAGTGCCACCAGTGCGACATCGGCGACTTGCCGTTCGGCGTGTACGAACTTCTCGAACGCGGCCAGGGCCAGCGTGGTGCTGGTGTAGACGAGGGCGGTGCCCACTCGGTTCCAGCGTCCACCAAAACGAGCCGCGCCAATCCCGTGCAGGGCGGTGTCGGCGTGTTTCAGGGCCTCCACGCGCCAGACGATCACGAATACACGCCGTACTCGATTCGGCCCAGCAGCTGTTCGACAGCCATGCGGCCCGGCGCGGTGCGCAGCAGGGCGCGCGGCGCCTGGAAGTCGAGCGCGCGCTGCGGAGTGGCCAACCAGCTGTCCGCCGCTTCGGCATTGCCGAGCACCTCACGGGACATCTGCACCAGTCGGCTGATTTCCAACGTGCGTTCGGCGTGTTCTTCACTCAAGGGCTGACGCGGCTGGGCACGAAAGCGCTTCAGGCTGGCTTCGCCGAGGCCGACGGCCTGCAGCCGCGCATGCACGTCACCTGGCAGAGTGTCGATCAGCTGCAGCATCGCCTGCCGAGGCACGCGACGCCCCAGTTGGGCGTGCCGCACCAGGGGCGATTGCGCGAGCGCAGTGAGGGAAGCGTTCGATGCATCCGCCACGCCAGGCTCGCGCACGCCGCTGCGGCGGGTGGTCGCGGTCGATCGGCCGCGTGACGGGGTCGCGGGTGGATCCTGGGTTTGGCTGGGCATGGAAGTCTCCAGATCCGATGTATCGGATCAGAAGATACGCCCTTGGCGGCAGGATGCAAGGCGTGCGACCCGGACCCGGAACGCCCAGGGGCAGGGTGTCGCCGACGCTGCTGCGGACCACGGTAAACGTCAGGGTGCGGTCGGAGTCCGCTTCAAAGCGAGCGCATGCGGCATCCGCTTTGGCGAGGCTCAGGTCGGCCCGCATGCGCTAGACTTTTGCCATGAATTCGAACGAATGTTCCGTGATGGATCAACCTATTCAGACCGTGGCGGCGGTCATCGCCGATGCGAGCGGCCGCGTGCTGCTAGTGCGCAAGCGTGATACCCGAGTCTTCATCCAGCCGGGTGGCAAGCGCGAAGCCCATGAGTCGCCGCTGACGACTCTGACGCGTGAGTTGCGCGAAGAGCTGGGTGTCGACCTTGTCGAATCGACGGCCATCGCCCTGGGGGAGTTCGAGGCCGAAGCGGTCAACGAGTCCGGTCGACGCGTGCGCGCGATCGCCTACGCGGTGACGATTGCCGGAGAGCCGCAGGCGCAGGCCGAGATCGCCGAGCTGGCCTGGGTCGACCCTCGTGCCCCCACGGTGCCCGTGGCTCCGCTCAGCAGCGAACACATCCTGCCGGCCTGGGCTGCAGGCGCGCGAGCGGGGGGACATTGACGTGAGTACGGACACCCTGCGCCAGCTCGCCTCCACGCTCGCGGGTATCACCGCGCCCGGGCGCTTTGCAACGCATTTCCTGCAGCCAGCGAAGGGGCTGCACATCGAGGTGGAAGGCTTGGGTGAAGTCCCGCTGCCGATCGACCCGCTGGTGGCGCGTACGCTGTGCGAGTCCGCCGAACTGGCGCTGCACGGCTACCGGGACGAGACGCGTCTGGACACTCGCGTGCGCAATACGTGGGAGATTCCAGCCCATCGTATTCGCATGGAGTCGGCCACCTGGCAGCCGGTGCTGCAGGGCGCTCTGCAACGCATCCACAAGGACTTGGGCCTGCCCGACTCCGGCGTGCTGCACGCGGATCTGCACAACCTGCTGGTCTACGAGCCGGGGCAGTTCTTCGCCCGCCATCAGGATTCCGAGAAGTCCGACGGCATGCTGGCGACCCTCGTCCTCAGTCTGCCTTCCAAGTTCACTGGTGGTCGTTTCGTTATTGAACATCAGGGAAACAGCCTGCGGGTGGGAGGGTCAGCCAACCAACTCGGATTCACCGCCTTCTTCGCGGACTGCGAGCACGAAGCGCAGGCGGTCAAGTCGGGCTACCGTGTGGTGCTGACCTACAACCTGAGGCTGGTCGCTGGAGAGGCAGGCACGGCACCGAACGCGCAGGACGCCGCGGTGAAGCCGCTCGCCCGAGACCTGCGGCGCTACTTCAAGACCCCAGTGCCTGCGCGCTGGGACTGGGATCAGCCCTCCGCGCCGCCTGACCGCCTGGTCTATCTGCTCGATCACCAGTACACGCAGCGCGGCCTGGGTTGGGCCCTGCTCAAGAACGCCGATGCCCCGCGCGCGGCTGCGCTTCGCGAGGCGGCTGAGGCCCTGGACTGCGAGTGCATTCTCGCCCTGGCCGACGTGCATGAGGTCTGGAGCTGCGAGGGCGGGCGGGCGCGCAGTCGCTGGAGTGATGACGACTACGACGATGATGATGATGGTTCAGATCATGACCCATCCCTGAGCTATGACATGCGGCTCGGCGAGCTGATCGATGACGACATCGAACTGCGCCATGGGCTCGCAGTCGACGGCAGCGAAGCGGACGTGATGGGCGCACGCGTCGACAGTCGCGAGCTGTGCCTCACCCGTGCCAGTCGCGAGTGTGAGCCGTTCCAGTCCGAGTACGAAGGCTTCATGGGCAATTACGGCAACACGCTGGACCGCTGGTACCACCGTGCCGCCGTGGTGATCTGGCCGCGCGCCCGCGCCTTCGAGTTGCGCGCCCGAACCTCACCTCTGTGGGCCTTGCAGCAGGTCGACGCACGGCGTGTGGCGGAGGGAGCGGATGCGGCGGTCAATCTTGCGGAAAGAGTGATCCCGTTCTGGAAGCAGTTGCCGACCGATGACCCCGCTCTGGGAGCTCTGGCGCTGAGCGTGGCGCGCAGACTGGAGCATGCGGGGCTGGCTCTGGACCTGCTTGGCCCGCTGCAACCGGCGTGCATACCGGCGAGCGCCGCCGACGATTTCGCAGGCTTGCTCAGGTGCTACGGACTTCGCTGGTGCGAGGATCTTCTGGCCCAATGGCGCGGTGAACGTGGTTGGCGGCGTGCGGGGATCGAGCAGCACAGAGTGTGGATTGCCGACGCACTGCCCGCGTTCTGCTCTGCCTGCTGCGCAGCCGAACCGCGGCAAGGCCGTCGTCTGGCGGAGTCCATGCTGGCGGAGCAGTGGGTGTGGCTGCAGCAGTGTCTGCGCGGCGACCTGCGGCCCGAGCGTGTTCCCGCACGTGACCGCGCGCAGCGTTTGCAGGGGTTCTGCGCACCCCTGTTCGGCCTGATGGAGGTGGGCGCGATCGTGGGCGCGCCGGAAATATTGCGGGCGATCGAAGATCTGCTCACCCGTGAGGAGGTCGCGCTGTCGCCGGAGGCCTTGGTCCTGCTGCTGCGGGAGGCGCTGAAGGATGCAGCGCGCGCGCGCCGGGTGCATGTGCGTCTGCGAAACCTGCTGAACCATGCGAAGCAGTTGCTCGAACAGCGCCTCGCCCAGCCCGAGCGCGCGGCCGACGATTGGTCGATCCAGGTTCAACTGGGATGCACCTGCCGCGAGTGCGAAGTGTTTCAGCGGTTCCTGGCGGCACCGGCAGAGCGCACGCGCACCTGGCCCCTGGCGACCCAGGGCCGGGAACACATCGCAAGGGCTGTTGCTCATCATGACCTGCCAGTCACCTGCACCACCTTGCGCAAGGGGAGCCCCTACAAGCTGGTGCTGGAGAAGTCGTCTGCGCTGTTCCAACGCGAGGCCTTGGATCGACAGCGTTGGGCTCGGGACTTGGCGTGGCTGAAGGACGTGGCCAGACAGCTGGATTGAGGCATCTACTCGATCAATTCCGAGCAGCTTGTTGCTGAGGTGTTTGGCCGCGAGCCGAGCTGAAGTTCGGTCGCGTTTAGCGACGCCAGACCAGACAGCGATTGTTCGCCGGCATGGCGATGTCGGCAGTCAACGTGAAGCCCTGCGCTTGGGCCAGTACGTTGACCGCTTCGAAGTCGCGGATGCCACGTTTCGGATCGTCCGCGCGCAGCTGGGCGTCAAACGCAGCGTTGCTGTCGCTGCTAAAGCGGCCGCCGTAGTTGAAGGGGCCGTAGACGATCAGCGTCGACTCGGCCTCAAGCACCGTACCGACCAGCTGGAAGAACTGCTCGACTTCAGGCCAGCCCATGATGTGCAGGGTGTTCGCGCTGAAGCCGGCGTCGAAGCCTGAGCGTGGCCACTGTTCGGGGCGGCCGACATCGAGCTCGATCGGCGACGGCAGGTTCGGCAGTGCAGCGAACGCGATGCGCGCTGAAAGACCGTGCAAGTACTCCGGCCTGTCGGCACTTTGCCAATGCAGATGCGGCAGGTGCGCGGCGAAAAACTCGGCGTGCTGGCCGGTGCCGCCGCCGATTTCCAGCACACGCTTGCCGCCGGCAAAGTGCTCGCGCAGCACCGCCAGGATGGGCTCGCGATTGCGTTCGCAGGCGGGGGAAAACGGCAGTGCGTCAGGCACCAGCATCTCAGGCGGCACTGGACACGGCTTTGTACAGTGCCCAGCCCGCGGTGTAGAAGCCGATTGCGGTGCCGAGGTTGGTGAAGAAGAAGTTCAGCAGGGTGCGTGACACGCGGTTCTTCCACCAACCGCTGACCGAGGTGACGTCGTCACGCAGTTGATGGAAGTCCGCCACCGTCGGTTTGCGCAGCCAGGCCTCGATGAGAGCGCTGACCATTCCTGACGATAACGCCGGGTGCAGGGGCGTGATCGGCGAGGCGACGAAAGCTCCGAGAATCGACAGCGGATGCCCGCCGGCGATCAGGCAACCGACAGCGCCGAATAGGCCTGTGATCAAGACCCAATTCAGCACCATGTCGGTGCCCACGTCGCTGCCCTGCATGAAGCCGTAGATGAAACCGCCGACCACCAGCACCGCCAGAATCACCGTGATCCAGGTACCCCAGTTCTTCGGCGGCGGCAGCTCGCGCAGCTGTTCGCGCAGTGGCGCCGGCGCCGCGGTTTCTTCGGCGAGATGCTGGGCGAGCCCCGCCAGATGGCCGGCTCCGATGACAACCAGCACCTGTTTGGGTGTGCTCAGGCCTGAGGCTTCCTGTCGCAGCGCGGCAGCCATGTACTGGTCACGCTCGGCGATCAGTGCCCGATACAGCGGCTCGCGATTCTTGGCGAATTCGCCGAAGGTCGCCTCCAGCAGATCGCCTTCCTTGAGCTTTTCGATCTCATCTTCTTCGACCTTGTCGCTGACCAGCAGGCTGGCCATCAGGCCGCTCATGATCATCAGCCGCTGCCAGAAGCTGACCGAGGAGGCAGCGCGCTTCAGGGTAATCGCGACATCGCGGTCGACCCGCCACACTGGCAGCGCGAGACGCTGCCCTTCCTCGATGGCGGCGCGCATTTCGGCGCCCGGCTCCACACCCAGCTGTTCGGCCAGGCGGCGCTGGTAGCCGGCCAAGGCGAGATTGGCTGCTACCAAGCCTACCTTGCCTTCTTTGATGACGCGGAACAGGTCGAGCTTGGCCAGCGCATCCGGGTCGCGCATCGCCTGGTAGCGCGGCTCGCACAGCTCGACTGCGATCGCATCGAAGCTGCGCTGCGCCAGCAGCGCATGCACCGCGTCGACGCTGGCCTGCGAGATGTGCGCCGTGCCCAGCAGGGTGTAATGCACCCCATCGCGCTCAAGCTCGATGATCGGCTGGCCGGCGAGGGGGTCTGGCGTCGTTTCCACCGCGTTCGCGGTCTCAGACTCAGTCACGGTAGCGCTTCATCAGGTCGGCGTAGGCATCGATGCGTCGGTCGCGCAGAAAGGGCCAGATCCGGCGCACGGCTTCTGAGCGCTTGAGATCGATATCGGCGAGCAGCACGGCATCGTTGTCGGTGTCGGCTTCATTGATGATCTCGCCCTGCGGGCCGAGCACGATCGAGCTGCCCCAGAACTGAATGCCGCTGCCGCCAGTTGGCGAGGGCTCGAAACCCGTGCGATTGCAGCTCAGTACAGGCAGGCCATTGGCAACGGCGTGGCCACGGTGCGAGAGGATCCAGGCCATGCGCTGGCGGTCTTTCTCATCCTGCGCGTCGTTCGGGTCCCAACCGATCGCGGTGGGATACAGCAGCAGGTCGGCGCCGGCCAGCGCCATCAGGCGCGCGCCCTCCGGATACCACTGGTCCCAGCAGACCAGCACGCCCAAGCGACCGACCGAGGTGTCGATCGGCTCGAAGCCGAGGTCGCCGGGAGTGAAGTAGAACTTTTCCAGAAACCCCGGATCGTCCGGGATGTGCATCTTGCGGTACTTGCCGGCGATGCTGCCGTCGGCCTCAAAGACCACGGCGGTGTTGTGGTACAGGCCGGCCGCGCGGCGCTCGAACAGCGAGGACACGATCACCACGCCGTGCTTTTTCGCCAACGCGCCGAGGCGCGCGGTGCTGGGGCCGGGGATGCTCTCGGCACGGTCGAATTCGTCGACGCACTCGTGCTGGCAGAAGTAGGCACCGTTGTGCAGCTCCTGCAGCAGGATCAGCTTCGCGCCGGCCGCAGCGGCTTCGGCCACGCGCAGTTCGATGCGTTCGAGATTGGCCTCGACCGAGCCGCGGTCGCGGTCCTGGATCAGGGCGACGCGCAGGCTTGCGCGTGAATCAGACTTGCTCACTCAGCACTCCTTGCGGCAGCTGCATGGTGATGCAGTGCAGGCTGCCGTTCTGCCAGATCAGCGGCCGGCAGGGCAGGGCGACGATCTCGCGCTCGGGGAAGGCCCGCGCCAACACGGCCTGGGCTTCCACATCGGCCGCGTCGCCGTAGGCCGGCATCAGCACGGCGCCGTTGATGATCAGAAAGTTCGCGTACGAGGCGGCCAGACGTCGGCCGTCATCGAGGATGGGCTTGGCCCAGGGCAGCACCAGAACCTCGTAGGGCTCGCCACTGGTCTGGCGCAGCGCAGCGATGTCCTGACCCATGGCCGCGAGCTCATCGAAGTGACTGTCGGCGGGGTCGCTGCAGCCCTGGTAGACGATGCACGAGGGGCTGGCGAAGCGGGCCAGGGTATCGATGTGAGCGTCGGTGTCGTCGCCCTCCAGATACCCGTGGTCGAGCCACAGCACGCGATCCTGCTTCAGCTCCCGGCACAGCAGCTCGGTGATCTCGGCGCGAGAGCGCTCCGGATGACGCTCGGACAGGCAATGCCAGGTCGACAGCAGAGTGCCGGCGCCGTCGGTTTCAATGCCGCCGCCTTCCAGCGCGAAGTCGATGCGGCGGCGGCGCGCGTTCGGCGCGAACACGCCGGCGTCGAACAGTTGCTTGACCAGACGATCGTCGGCGCTGGCTTCGAACTTGCCGCCCCAGCCGGTGAAACGGAAATCCAGCAGTTCGAAGCCGTCGGCACCATGCAGCGTGATCGGGCCGGAATCGCGCAGCCAGGTGTCGTCGTACTCGACCTCGATGCAGCGCACCTGCGACAGATCAACGCCGCGCTCTGCAAGCAGCCCGCGCAGCCGCGTCTCCAGCTCGGCGTCGCGCACGCAGACAAGCAGCGGCTGGAAGCGGGTGATCGCCGCGGCCAGCTCCACATAGGTGCGTTCAACCTCGGCGAGTCGGGGCGCCCAGTCGGTGCTCGGATTCGGCCACGCGATCAGCACCGCGGATTGGTCTTCCCACTCCGCGGGGAAACGCGCTGCAGCCTGCTTCATCCGTTCGGTTGTCCCCTGCGAATGGGGCCTCTTTCATTGGGGCCAGCGCGATTGACCACCGCATTGACCACGTGACTGTGCTCGAAGTAGACCGTGAAGTCCGGGTAGCTCCAGCGTGTGATCGGCGGTTGCTGCGGGCTGCCGCCACCCACCGCTGCGTGCTTGGTGGTGGGCGCGCCGAACTGGGCTTCGACCTGGTTCATCAGCAGGCCGCGGCGAGGCAGGTTCACCTCGCTCTGCGTGCGCTCGACACGGTCGATCAAAAGCACATCGCCCTCGATCACGCGTTGGGTGGTGCCCTGCGCGCCAACGACGGCGGTGCTCAGGGCGAAGCAGACAGCAAGACAGCCAAGACTGCGCAACATCGTTCGATTCTCCGGCAACGGTGGCGGATTCCCCGCCGCGGATTGTATGCCGATACGGGCGGGAGGTCCGCATGCGCGCCTGCTGCGGTGCCGATCGAACGCCGCTGAGCCGCCCGCCAGCCGGCGGCGCGGGTTACCCCATCGGGGTGACCCCCGGCGGGTGACCACGGCCGAGTGACCCCACTTGGGTGACCCCGCCGAGGGGACTGTGCGCCAGCTCACGTCGGCCTAGCCTCTGTCCATCGTTCTTCCCCGGGTGGCACTCTTCATGGACACCGGCTCTCCCCCATCTGCGCAAAGACTCCTGTCGCCTACGCACTCGTCGTCGGGGCTTGCGGCGATCGCGATGGAGCCCACTGTGGGCAGGGCGCTGCGTGTCGCCGCGGGTCTGGTTCGCCAAGCTCTGCCGGTGCTGCGTCAGAACCTGCCGCGCGCGCTGCAGGGCATCGCGGGAGACGCAGCGATGCATTCGAGCAGGACGTCCCAATTTGTCGGCCTCGCGTCATCCAATCGGGAAACCGTAGCGGAGGCGGCAGCTCTCTGGTCCTCCGAAGAGGAGCTGCTGGCTGAGTCCGAGCTGTCGCCGACGGCATTGAATGCGCTTTGGATCGGCACGCAGGCGCTGCCAGATGCGGAAGCGATGGCCGAAACCCTGATGGGCTATGGCGCTCAAGCCGACTCGGAAGCCGAGGCCCTGGCGTTTGCCGGCGGCCTGAGTCTCACCCTGAGCTGGAGGGCGCCGCCGCCGGTGCTGCGCGTGCTGCCGGTGATCGTTCGCGGCAGCTGCCGACTCGTACACAGCCTGTATCGCTCGCCGCGCACGCGCCCGCTGCTGCCGGTGGTCGGCTGCATCGCACGCGGTGCCCTGCGCGATCTGTCGCGCAGAGCGCAGGCCGGGCACTCCGTTACTGCAGCGCGCGCCGCGGCTTCGCTGGCGGGGCGCGCGGCTTCCACGTTCCGCAATCCGCGTCTGCTGGCGGGCGCATTGGCGCGGAACTTCATTGTGCGCAAGCGCCTGAATCGCCGTGCGATCGCGCGGGCCGAAGGCTGATCCCCCCGAAAAGGAGTTGAACATGAGCACCCCCTACATCACCGACGGCTTTGCCGAACCGACCCTCGAGAGCTTCGAGGGCTTTGAAGGCTTCGAGGGTTTCGATGGCTTTGATGGCCTGGACGGCCTGGATGGTCTCGATGGCTTCGACGGCGAGGACCCCGGACAGTTCTTCGAGGGTCAGTCGACCGCCGATGGCTTTCTTGATTTCGAGTATGAAACGCCGCCGGAACCGGCCGCCGCAGGGGGCGAGATCGCCGCCGCCCGCCAGGCAGCAGCGCTGATGGAGATGGTGGTCGACCAGCTGGCCGAGGCCGAGGGCGAATCCGAAGTGGATGACTTCTTCCCCGCGCTGGCCGCGCTTGCGCCACTGGCTGCCAAGGCGCTGCCGGTGCTGGGCAAGGTCGGCAAGCTGGCCGCGCCTGCGATCAAGAAGGCGCTGCCGCACATCGGCCGCGGCATCCTGTCGATCGGACGCAAGATCGTGCGTTCACCGCACACCCGTCAGCTGGTGCGCGCGTTGCCGACGGTGGCGCGCAATGCCGCGGCTGATGTCGCACGCCACTACGCGCGCACCGGGCAGATGTCACCGCAGATTGCAGCCCGCGCAACCGCTCGTCAGGCCGCGCGCGTGCTGCGGACTCCGCAGCGCTGCCGGCAGGCCATCCAGCGCAATCGGGCGATCAATCAGCGCGGGCCGCGGCCCGTACGTTTCGCCTGATTGCGACTCGCGCTGCCTTTGGAGAGTCCCATGTCCACGTCCACGCCGGACCGACCGTCGGAAGCTGTTGCCCTCGCCGAACCCCGGCTGGCCGTGCCCGGCCTGCGCCAGCCGGCCGGGCCGCGGGTTGGAACGCCAAGGCAGCCATCCCGTGCCCCTGACACGCCGATTTCGCCGATACGCCCGACGCCGGCAGCCGAAGCCATGGACGCCTCGGCACAGCGCGCGCTGCGCCACTGGCTGCGCAGCCAGAAGGTGAACGCAGTGCAGTCTCTGCAGCTGCTGCGCGACTTTCGCATGGGCGAATTCGGCAGCGCGGCAGGCAGCCCCGGCGCCGCCCATCTGCATGCGGCCAACCGACTGTTGAAGCGCGTGCGCGACGTGGTCTCGGCCAACGCAAACGCGCTGGTTGCTGCCTGTGACCTGGCCCTGCAGAGGCCCGACCGCGCGCGTCTTGATCGGGTCAGCGAACTCAAGGAAGAGGGCGCGACCCTGATGACCCAGGCCGAGAAAATCTGGCATGGCTACTGGTCGCTGTTCGGACAGCGACAGGGTGGGATGCTGGCGCGACTGCTGGCCGCCGATCGCATCGCGCTCGACTGCTACCAGTATGTCTATCAGGGCCTGGGGCGCGCCCGCCCGATTCCGTCGCCGCCGCCGCTGAGCTATATGGAGGCCGGCGCGGGCCCGGCTACTTACCGGCGCGGTGTGCGGCTGTCCAAGCTCGGCATGTTTCCCAACCCCTTTCCCTTGGTGAAGCTGCCCGACCATCGCTTGGTGACGCCGTGGACCCTCGGCGCCATTCCGCATGAAGTCGCGCACAACCTGCAGGCCGATCTGGGGCTATGGACAGCGGTGCCGCGGCGGTTGATGCGGGCCATGCGTGCGGCGGGGCTGCCGCTGGATGTTCGCAGGCCCTGGGTGCGCTGGCAGAAGGAGATCTTCGCCGACCTGCTGAGCGTGCTGTTGATCGGTCCGGCCTATGTCGGCTCGATCACCGACGTAGTCGCCAAATCGCCGCGCTCGACCGTGGCCTGGAACCCGATGGCGGTGCATCCGACGCCGTTCCTGCGGGTGCTGATCAATCTCGAACTGCTGCGCCGGATGGACTTCAGGAATGAGGCGCGCGCGCTGCGTCGCGCCTGGTTCGCGCTGCACCCGCCGGCACGTGCGACCACAATCCCGTTCGCACTGCGTCGCGCGTTTCGTCGCAGCGTCGGGTTGGTGGTGGATGTATTGGCGGATTCACCCTATGCGCAGCTGGGCGGCAAGAGCTTGCGCCAGGTCGTGTGCTTCAGGCCCCAGGACCAGCAGGTCGCTGTCGAAGCCGCGCATCGTCTGGCCCGAGGAGCCGACCCCGGAATCGTGCCCGAGCGTTTTCTGCTCTCGGCCGTGCGGCATGCCTTTGATCGGGGGCTGGCGACGCCAGTCGCCCTCACCCGCAACTTCTACGCAACGCTAGGACGGAGATAACCATGAGCGCTGTGAGTTTCCAACGACCAATCGACCGTCCCGCGCTGGTGAACGGCGTGCTCGGCAAGGTGTTTGGCGTGTCGCGCAGCGGCTTCCTGCGCGCCGGACAAAGCCTGGGTGAGCTGGATGGCGGCGAGTGGTCGCGCATCCTGAGCGGCTTTCGTCGCAGCACCCCGACAGCAGTCGACCCCCGCGGTGGCGCTCCCGACTCTGCGGCCGCGGAGCGTGGTTCAGCAGTGAACGCCAAGGACCCGGTATCCGCGACCTTGCTGCAGGAGCTTCGTTCGGTGCGTGCGGCGCTCGCGCCGGCGCTGGCGCGGCTGCCCCATATGACCTGCTTGGAGGATGCCTGTGCCGAGGATGCGCGCACCCTCGGTGACATGATCCTGCTGTCGCTCGCGTCGCTGGAGCGCGCCGTCAGCGACGCCGCCCCGGTCAACGAGCTGCGTTCGGACATCAGGGCGACCGCCAAACTCGTCAAGCGTCTCGGCGGGCTGGTGAGCGCGACCACGCCAGAGACCGAGATCATGCGCATCAGTCTGCGCTCGTGCAGAGCCCGCCTGCGCGCGCTGCTGAGTCTGCTGGGGAAGCGTTGGCTGTCAGCGCCCGTAGCAGACGCCCTGCAGACGGTCGAGCAGTGCGGACGCTGCATCGAAGAGGGGATTGCCGATGTGTACGAAACCGCGCGCGAGCTCGGCTTGGGCGAATGCGAGATGGAGCGTGTGCTGGTGTTCGAGTCGGAGACCAGCCTGCTGTCGATCCTCCAGGGTCTGGGGCGAAGCTGGGCACTGATCACGCAGCTCGCCGGGCTTGAGGGTGGCGACGTGCTGGCAGAGGTCCGGCGAATCGCGATCGAAGCCTCCGTACGTATCGCGACGCAGATGCAGGGAATCTCCGAGCACGATCTGGCCAAAGCGTTTGCGCTGGCAGACGAGGATGCAGAGCAGCTGCATCGGACGCTGATGCGTCTGCGTCTTCGCGCCGAGTGCTGTGCAGGGGAGCTTGCGCAGGTGATGCGCGGCCGGGCCTCAGCGGTGGGCATTCTCGAACAGGGTGACTCCGACGTCGCAGCCGATCTTTCTTCGCGATCTGCCCGACTGTCTGCGTCCTTGCCTAAGGTCTCGCAGCGCGTCGACGCGTCGGCGCTGGCGTCCACGAAACGCCCTGCCGCCAAACCCAAGCGCGGCTCGCCCGCAGGCGCCTCCGCTGCGACAGCCGCGCCTGCACCACCCAGTGCGGACACAGCCCCCATGCAGGATCTCGAACGGGACTAGCCTGCCAGCACATCCGCTAATCAGCGCCTTCCGACGCATGGCCACGGTGAGTCCGAGGCCGTTCCACCGAGGATGCATCCATGACCACTCGTGACGATCTACTTCAGCTGCTGCTGCAGCAGGCCCAGGCGCAGCAGCAGATGGTGCAGCAAGTCATCGCCAGCGCGCCCGGCGACTACGCCGCGATTCAGTTGGCCAATGCCCAGTTCGCCCAGATCAACCAGGCCCTGCTGCAGGCGCTGCAGAACGGCGCCGGACCTGCACCCACCGACGGCGGCGACGCCGGTCTGGTCGGATTGGGGCCCAGCGCCTCACCCACGCTCGGCGGCGCGTTCACGCCGATCGAGGTCAAGCCCTATGACGAGGGCATTCCCTCGGGGCGGCTGATCGCGCTGGCCGATCTGTACTACTGCTACCAGCACGAGCGCCTGGGGATGTTCCGCGCCGTGCAGAAGCTGCAGGAACTGTTCCGCGCCGGCTCAATCAAGCTCGAAGACGGTCAGGGTGCCTTCGGGCTGTACCGCTTTGATCGCAAGAGCACCTTGCGCTACACCCGCGAGCAGCGCATGCAGGCCTATCGCCGCGTGTTCGGCTACACCAATGCGGCGCCGCCCGAGGGTTCGCGGCCAAACACGGCTTTCCACGGGCATCTGCAGGGCTTCTGCAGCCAGATCGCCCAGCTCTATCGCGACCGTCGTATCGCCGAGACCTTCCGCGGGCCGGCAGCGACGCCGGATGCAGCTTTCGGATCGGTGGCCGCCTCGCGTCGCGCCGGCCTCGACTTCAGAGCGAACTTGAAGCAGGCCGCCTTCGGTGATGTCAGCGTGCTCACCGTCGAGATGATGCAGCTGCTGCGTCAGGCCTTCGAGATACTGGGCGCCGACGATGTGCTGCGCCAGTTCGGTGCCGACACCGCCTGGGACGCGCTGGAAGAAATTCTGAAGCGCTACCTCAACGAGCAGCCGCAGAGTTCGCAGCGCTCGCGCATGGGCATCACCGGTCGCGACATCATCCGCTGGTTGGCCCAGCCCTTCGTTCTGACCACCAGCCGCGCAGAGTTCGAGGCCTTGGCCGAACCCGTGTCCGAAGCGGCCGAGGAATGGCTGACGTCTGCGCAGTCGGTCGGGCTGTTGGCGCGGGCACCCGCACCTGCAGGAGCGAACGTGGTGCCCTTCAGGAAGGCGGCGGGCTGAGCGCGAGCCGCTTCCGGTAGTTGGCGTGCGACGGCCGCGTGCGCAAACGCGGAGCTGAGCGTGCTTCGCTGCCTCCCCCCGAGAGCGCTGCGAGGCTTGCACTTCCCACAGCCGGTAGCGCACCGGGCGACCGGGGGCTGGGCTTCACCTCTCTAGGGAACGTCTGAAGAACTCCATCCTGGAGCGCTTCAGACGTCGTGAGTCCGGCGCAGGTCCGGACTCACTCGCGCAGAATCAAGCACTTGCATGCTTGATTCGCGAGCACGCCATCCATGGCGTGCAGGAGGCTCTGATAAATCAGAGCTTCCCTAGCCGGGGTGGGTTGAGACGTCAGGGGCATTGCTGCCTCTCTCATCTGGGTCCGGCGAAATCGTGAGACGCATGCGGGTGTTCAGTGCCCGGTGTCAGTCGACAAGTTGCCGGAAAGTCGGCTTCCAGGGGGAGAACGGCAATGCGGTGGGCGAGGCACTGCCAAGCCCGCGGTCGCGCGTCTGACGGCCCGTCGATGCGGATTCCATTTGGCACCCACGGAGACTCCGAATGCCGATGCCACTACGTCAGACCGAGCCTCTCGCAGCGCCCGCGAGGAAAGCGATTTCCGCGCCACGCCCGCCGACTGCAGAGCCATTTCCGCATCTGAAATGCCTGAGCCCGCAAGAGCGTCGAATCGTCGCGCTGTATGCGCTGGGCTACACCAACAAGGAAGTCGCGCGAGAGCTTGGCATCCATCCAGAGACGGTGAAGTCCCACGCGCGCAGGGTCTACATCAAGCTGGGGGTACGATCCAAGGCCGGCTGCGTGGCAGAAGCCTACGAGCGTATGGCGGACTGAGGAAGGTCTGAAGAACCCCATCCTGGAGCTCATCAGACGTCGTGAGCCCGGCGCAGGCCCGGACTCACTCGAGCAGCATCAAGCGCTTGCGTGCTTGATTCGCGAGCACGCCATCCATGGCGTACAGGAAGCTCCGTTAAATCAGAGTTTCCCTCAGCGGCGGCGAAGCACGCTGACCGCATTTCGGTGCGATCGTTGGGCGGCCGTCCTGGCATCGAGCTCGCCGACGCTAGGAGCCTGTCGGGCTTTGGTGGTCGAGGCGAAGACTCGGCTGCGTGAGGACAGGTTTTCGGCGATTTGCAGGCCCATAGCAG
>CAZPHV010000076.1:0-21930 GCA_964586455.1 uncultured Aquimonas sp. | reverse complement strand
TGGTGCCTTGCCGTGACGCAGAAAAACTGGGGAGACCTCAGGCCCTGGCCCACCGGAGCTACGCCCTCGCCTCGGTTCCCGATCGTATTCGCCGTGTTCGCATTCGTTCCCGCGTGCTCCGCGCCACACCGCATCAGCACCCGCACGCGCACCTACGCGCAGGTGCATGGCTGCGCCGGGCGACAGGTCCGAGATTCGATCGCCGCGGAGAGCGTCGACTCTCACCGGGATTCAATCGGGGAGCGAGCGTCGAACATCGATGAGATTCAATCGGCGGGCGAGCGTGCAGTTTCCCCGTGATGCGGTGGATAGGGCGAGTGTCGAGCGTCGGTGGGCCAGGGCCCACCCTATGCGCTGGCGCGCGAACCCCAACCAGGCGCCATTGCCCACGCTCTCCGACCGTTGATCACATTTCCCCGACACGCGCGTCCTGCCTCCGGCACGCTCACCGTGCCCACTCATTCGGGGAGACCACCATGAACGCTTCACCCAATCTGCCGTCCGCGCTGCTTGATACCTTTCTTGCACCCAGCCAAGCCTTCGCAGCCCTGCGCGAGAGCCCGGCCTGGGCTTGGGCCGCGCTGGCTCTGGTGATCGCGGTCACCGTGGCCAGCATCTACACCCTGTACGCGGGCATGAGCCCGGAGTGGATCGTCGAGCAGCAGCTTGCGGGCGTGCCCGAGATGCCGGCAGATCAGCTCGCCGCCGCGCGCTCGAACATGATGGCGGTGGCGCCCTATACCGCGCACATCGGCGCGGTCATGATCGTGTTGATGATGCCTTTGGCCTGTCTGCTGTTCGGACTCGGCTACTTCGTGGGCGAGCGTCTGCTGTCCACCGAGCGCAACAGCTTCGGCCGCTGGTTCGCCGCCGCGGCCTTCGCGCAGCTGCCGATGGTGGTGAACGCGCTGGGCCTGATCGTGCTGGTGATCGTTCGCGGCGGTGGCAATCTGCCGCTGGACATCGGCAACTACGCCAGCCTCAACAACCTCGTATTTGGCATTCCGAACGGCGAGAACGGCTACGCGCTGGCGAGCTTCGCCAACCTGTTCTACCTCTGGAGCATCTTCCTGATCGCCGTCGCCGCGCGCGTCTGGAGCGGCTTGGGCTGGGGCAAGGCGATCCTGCTGGCTGCGCTGCCCAGCTTGCTGATCTACCTGCCGTGGCTGGCCATCGTACTGGCTCAGGGCTGATTCCGATGCGCAAACCTCTGATCGCTCTCGCCATCGTCGCCGGCCTCGGCCTGGTGATCTGGGCCGGCTCCCGCGGCGGCCAGCAGGCCCCGCAGGTCGATGTGGCTGTGGTGGAACGCGGTGCGCTGAACGACACCGCGCTGGCCTCGGGCAATCTGGTCTACGAGACCCAGATCCAGCTGCGCTCGGAGGTCACCGGTCGCGTTGCCGAAGTGCTGGTCGAGGAAGGCCAGCGCGTTCAGCGTGGTGATCTGCTGATGCGGCTCGATCAGGAAGCCTTCCAGGCGGATCTGGATTCGGCCGATGCCGGCGTGCGCGCCGCCGAGATCGAGATCCGCTCGCGACGCGCACGGCTGGCGGATCTGTCGCGCCAGCTGGAGCGGCAGCGCACCTTGCGCGAACGCGGGCTGGTCGGTCAGGACGGCTTCGAGCAGCTGCAGAGCCAGCATGAGATCGCGCGCATCGCGGTCGAGGCCGGCGAGCAGCAGCTGGCGCAGGCACAGGCGCAGCGCGAACTCTCACGCGATCGCCTGCAACGCACCCTGTTCAGCGCACCGATCGATGGCGTGATGATCTCGGTCGAGATCAAGCCCGGCGAGACGGTGATCGCCGGGACCACCAATATCGTTGGCTCCGACCTGATGGTGCTGGCCGACCCCTCGGTGCTGCTGGCTGAGCTGCGCGTCGATGAAGCCGACATCGCTCGCATCCGCCCGGACCAGCCAGTGCAGGTGTTCGCCGCAGCGCACCCGAACACGCCGCTCACCGGCAAGGTGGTGCAGATCGGTACCTCGGCGCGCGCGCAGGGCGTCAGCCAGAGCCTGAGCTTCAAGGTTCAGGTGCAGATCGATCCGACCGAACTGGTGCTGCACCCGGGCATGAGCTGTCGCGCCGAGATCGAGACCGCGCAGGGCGAGCCCGGCCTGAACGTGCCGGTCGCCGCCGTGCGCAAGGATGCAGACGGCCAGTACGTCTGGCGGGTCAGCGCGGACGACAGCACCGAGCGCGTCGCGGTCGAGGTCGGGATGGCCAACGATTTCTCGCAGGAAGTGCGCGGTGAGCTTGCCGAAGGCGATCGCGTGGTGACCGGCCCCGGCCGCGTGCTGTCCGCGCTGAGTGCCGGGCAGAAGCTGCGTATCCGTGAGGGCGATGCCGCCAGCGACGCTGGCAAGGACGACGCCACATGAGTACGCCCGCAGCGCAGCCCGGCAGTGAGGTCATCCGCCTCGAAGGCGTGCGCAAGGCCTATCGCATGGGCGAGACCGAGTTCATGGCGCTGGACGGCATCGATCTGTCGATCGAGGCCAACGAGTACGTCGCCATCGTCGGGCCCTCGGGCTCGGGCAAGTCGACCCTGATGAACATCGTCGGCTGCCTCGATGTGCCCACGGCGGGCCGCTATCTGCTGCGCGGTCGTGATGTCGCGAAGATGGACGAGACCGAGCTCGCGCATGAACGCAACCGTTCAGTGGGTTTCATTTTCCAGAGCTTCAACCTGCTGCCGCGGGCGTCGGCGCTGGCCAATGTGATGCAGCCGCTGGTGTATCGGGTGATGCCGCGCGCCGAACGCCAGCAGCGTGCCCTGCAGGCGCTGGAGCGCGTCGGCCTCGCCTCGCGCGTCAACCATCTGCCCAGCCAGCTCTCGGGCGGCCAGCGCCAGCGCGTGGCGATTGCGCGCGCGCTCGTCACCGAGCCGGCGATCCTGCTGGGCGACGAACCCACCGGCAATCTCGACAGCCGCACCACGGTCGAGATCATGGCCTTGTTCGACGCCCTGCATGCGGAAGGCCACACGATCATCCTGGTCACCCACGAGCAGGAAATCGCCGACCACTGCCGGCGCAGCGTACGCCTGGTCGATGGCCGCATCGTCGAAGACCGGCGGCAGCCGGCGCGTGCGGAGGTGCCGCATGCCGCAGCCTGACACTCAGACATCCTCGACACGCGCGGCGCCTTCGGGCCTGATCGAATCCGGCATCGGCCACGCCGTGCTTGAGGGCAGCTTCGCTGCGGTGGCGGCGATCCGCGCCAATGCCCTGCGCAGCGCGCTGACCGCACTCGGCATCATCATCGGCGTGGCGGCAGTCATTGCCGTGGTGGCGGTGATGCAGGGCCTGTCGAGCACGATCACCAAGCAGCTGGACGACCTCGCCTCGGACATGGTGATCGTCAGCGCCTACACGCCGCGCCAACAGGCGATGATCGGTATGCGAAATACCCTTTCCAGCGACGACTTCATCGCCGTGCGCGAGCGCGTGCGCGAGGTGCAGGACATCACTGCGGTGACTCAACCGATCGGGCTGGGCGGCCAGATCCGCAGCGCGTCCAGCACCACCACCGCACAGATTCTCGGCACCGTCGCCAACTACCAGAACGTGGTGCGGGTCTACACTGACCAGGGGCGCTTCATTTCCGACAGCGATGACGAGCGCCGTCGTCGGGTGGTGGTGCTGGGGCCGACCGTGGTCAAGGATCTCGAACTCGGCGATGACCCGGTCGGCAGCTTCGTGCAGATGGGCAGCGAGTGGTTCCGGGTGATTGGCGTCGGCGAAGCGCGCGGCACCCTGTTCGGCTTCGATCAGGACAACTACGTGTTCGCTCCGTTCTCGACGCTGCGGGCGATGTCGGCACCCGGCCAGCCCGAGGATGTTCAGATCTACTTCCGCCCGCAGCCCGGGGCCGATGTGAAGCATATCGAAGCCCAAGTGAAGCAGGTGATCCGCGGCCGTCGCGGCCTGGCGAAAGACGCGCCCGACCCGATGCAGTTCCAGACCGCCGAGCGCACCCGCGAGAGCTTCGACAGCATCGTCAGCGGAGTCACGATGGTGGCCGGCGCGGTGGTCGGCATCAGCCTGCTGGTCGGCGGCATCGGGGTGATGAACATCATGCTGGTCTCGGTCACCGAGCGCACCCGCGAGATCGGCATCGTCAAGGCGCTGGGCGCGACGCCGCGCTTCATCCTGCTGCAGTTCCTGGTCGAGGCGCTGGTGCTGAGCCTGTTCGGCGGGCTGATCGGGCTCGCACTAGGCTGGGGTTTCGCACTGCTGATCAGCATGGCCGTGCCCGGCATGAGCGGGGCTTCGGTTCCCGGCTGGGCGGTGCTGCTGTCGCTGGGCTTCACTACCGCGATCGGTGTGATCTTCGGCTTGGCGCCGGCGGTGAAAGCGGCCCGGCTGAATCCGATCGAGGCCTTGCGGTATGAGTGAGAAGCCGGGATTGGGGATTCGGGATTCGGGATTGGCCGACGGGTCGGCGGGTGGAGCGGGCCCGATCGCCGGCGCGCTGGACAGCCTGCGCACGGCGCAGAGGCGACGTAGGTTGGGCCAAGCGCAGCGCGGCCCAACGTCGGCACCTGTGCCCTCGTGGCGGTGTTCGCTGCTGCGGCGTTGGGCCTCGCTTTGCTCGGCGCCAACCTACGGGGCTTCGCTCGATCGGAACTCCGCTGCATCGTTCGCGGTGCGGTGGCTGTGGGGCGCTGGAGCGCGCTCTGGTTGGGGGCGCGTTCGCGCGTCCTGTCGTGCCGCGCGCAGGGACGCGCGCGGGCGGCGTCTGCATGCAACTTCGGCGATGATGCGCGCGCCGAACGAGGGCTGAGGCTCAATGGACGCTGATCTGGATACCGCGCCGATGCGTGCCTCGCTGCTGCGTGCATGGGCACGCACGCTGTGTCGGGCTTCGCCGGCCTATTGGGCGGTGCAGGCGGCGGTGGGTTTCGGTTCGGTGCTGGTCAGCGCCGGTTTGCTGCAGCGGATCGTTGGCTCCGAGGGCGCCAGCATGCAGTCCTGGCTGCTGCGTATGGCGCTCGAAACCCTACTGTTCTTCCTGATCACCCATGTCGGTCTGCGGCCTGCGCTACGCCTGTTCTTTCTCGGTCAGGTTCCACGCTGGCCGGTCTGGCTGGGCTTGGCCGGCTGGCTGCTGCTGCTGTCCATGTTGTCGCTCGGTGCGACGCTGGCGATCGATTCCCTGAAAATCATGGACGCCGGCACGATCACCTCAGTGCGCTTCCACTCGGAGGGCGCCGAGTACGGCCTCGAAATCCACGGTACGCAGTTCTACCTGCTGGCTGTGTCCAACCTCGCCTCCACCCTCGGCGTGTGGTCCGCCATCTACCTCGGCTGGCATGCGTTCCGCCAGCGCCGCCGCCTGCAGCAGCAGGTTCGGCAGGCGCGGCTGGATCAACTGACCCGCCAGCTCAATCCGCATTTCTTGTTCAATGCCTTCAACACCATCCGCGGGACGATTTTTGAAGATCCGCAGCGCGCCGCCGATCTGGTGACCCAGCTCTCCGAGCTGTTCCGCTTTCACCTGTCGCAGGCCGAGCGCAGCACGCAGACGCTGGAAGAGGAATGGCGGCTGGCTCAGCGCTACCTCGCCATCGAACAGGCGCGTCTGGAACAGCGTCTGCGGGTGAAGGTCGATCTTGATCCGGTCTGTCTGAGTCGCAGCCTGCCGTCCTTGGCCTTGCTGTTGTTGGTCGAAAATGCGATCAAGCACGGCATCGCGCCGCGCCCCGAAGGCGGCGAGCTGATCATCCGCGCGCGCCCGCAGGCCGAGCACTGGTGGCTGGAGGTGGTGAACCCGCTGTGCCCGGACGCACAGGTCGACGGCACCCGCACCGGGCTGGCCAACCTGCGCGAGCGCCTGCAGCTCGGCTACGGCGAGGCCGCACAGCTTGAGGTGCAGACACTGACCACCCAGTATCGGGTGCGACTGCTGATGCCCTGGAAGGCCCATCCGTGAGTGCGCCGATCGCCACCCCCATCCGTACCCTGCTGGTCGACGACGAGCGCCTCGCGCGTGCCGAGCTGCGACGGCTGCTGTCCGTGCACCCGCAGATCGAGATCGTCGGCGAGGCCGAGCATGCCGAGTCGGCGCTGCGCGCGCTGGATGCGCTGCAGCCGGATCTGGCCTTTCTGGATATCCAGATGCCGGGTATGAGTGGGCTGGTGCTGGCCGAGCACATCCAGGACCGCTGCCAGTTCGTGTTCTGCACGGCCTTCGACAGTTTTGCGATCGACGCATTCGGCCTGAACGCGCTGGACTACCTCGTCAAACCGGTCGAACCCGAGCGTCTGGCGCGCACGCTCGCCCGGGTGCGACCACGTGAAGTGAGCGCAGAGTCGATCGCCACGCTGCCGATGGAGCACGGCCTCCTGCTCAAGTTCGGCGAGACCGCGCGGATCGTCCGGCTGCGCGAGATCGAACGCTTCGAGTCGGTCGGCAACCATGCCGCGGTGCATACCCCGCACGGCCAGAGCTTCGTGCTGAGCTCGCTGAGCCGTATCGAGCAGCGGTTGGACCCCGCGCACTTCTTCCGCGTCAATCGCAGCTGCCTGCTGCGGCTGGATGCGATCCGCAGCCTGGAGCCCGACGTCGGTCAAGGCCTGATCGCCCGCACCACCAGCGGCGCGGAGATCGAGGTCAGCCGCCGTGCCGCACAGCAACTGCGCGCGCGGATGGTGCTTTGAGAGCCGGGATTCGGGATTCGTAAGAGCCGAAGCGCGCTCAATAGGGTGGGCCCTGGCCCACCGAAGCCACAACCTTCGCCACAGGCATCCAACCCAGACCTGGCCGCGGACCGCGAGTGTTTTCGCTCTCACGCCGGCACGAATGCGACGCGTCAATCCGCGCTTCGCCTTTGCTTGACACGCTTCACGTCCCAGGCGACTGATGCGCCACTGACGACGGATTGCAGATTCCCCACACACGCGTCTCAGTCTTTTAGTGCAGTGCAGCGTGCATCACACACTTAACAGTGTCTAAAGTCCCCCTCGCGGTTGCGGCGCTAAGACGTCCGCCGCGAACCCTGGGGAGGGAGAGGCCCGCTTCGTGCGTAACGAAGCGGGCTTCGTTTTTGGGGCCCGGAAATGCGACGGACCTCAAGCGCCCGCGTTGGGCGACGTGCCGCGTGTGCGGGTCGAGTTCAGAGCTCTCGCTGGGTCGGAGCCCACCCTCGCGGATCGCGGGGGCAGGGCGGCGAAAGAGCTTCACTTGGCTTTGAGCGAGGACGCCAGCCGCTGAACGGAGCGAGGGTGGGGCTCAGTGCGGAGCGCAGACCCGCCCCGCGCAGAGGGCGACGCGGCTGCTTCCTGCTCTGGGCGGCCTTGAGGGGCGGGCGAGGGTGCAGGTGTGGCCCGCGACGTCGGCAATGCGCGCACCAGCAGACGCCGCGAGTGCAGGGGGCTGCTGCGGGGAAAATCCCGATCAAGCGCGCCCCCGACGACGAGCTCAGAGCGGTGGAGCCGTTTCGAAACCATCGGCAAACAGGAACTCGAGGGCGACGAACTCGTGTGCCGCATAGACGGTTGAGCCGGCGCTGTCGCGTCCGCCGATCACGTGGATACCGCGTTCGCCGCGGTTCGCAGCTGCCAGATAGACCCGCGGCTGCAGCAGTACAGGCAGCGCGGGGGATTCGCTCCATTCCCAGCCCCCTGCCGTCCGCTGCAGTCGTCCGATGTGGTCCAGCACGGCCCAACTGCTGTCGCGCCGGCCGCCAAACAGCCACAGGCTGTCACCCGAGGACGCGTGTCCCATATAGGACCAGCGCGTGTAGGCGCCGCCGCCGCTGGGCACCATAGGCCCCGCAGCCCACTGGATGCCGTCGAACACCTCGGTGCTCATCACCGGAACAAAGCCGGGATAGCCGACGCCGCCGGTGACCACCAGCTCGCTGCCGATGCTGCCGGCGGCGGCTGCGATCCGCGCTGTCGACATCGGCGGCAACGTTTGCCAGATGCCCGTCGACGGGTCGAGGCTCCAGACCTCATCAGTGGCTGTCGATGTATCGCTCCGGATGCCACCGAGCACCAGAATCCGGCCCGCATGCAACAGCGCCATGTACTGCGAGCGCGCGCTGTAGCCGCCGTTTGCCGCGATCGTGCTCCAGCGGTCGGTGGCGATGTCGTACACGTGGGTGGTGGCCTCGGTCGCGTGGCCAGGCACGTAGAGCTTTCCGTCGACCGCCACCAGTCCGTGCATCTGCATGGGAACGGGTGCCGGCGTCAGTACGGTCCATGCGTCGCCCGTCGCATCGTAGCGCCACAGATCGGCGGTCTCGACGCCCTCGACACCAGCGCCGCCGAGCACGTAGAGGTGCTCGCTTGTGCCCGCAGCCGCGGGAAACACCCGACCCTGAGGAAGTGGTTCAAGCGGGATCGGCGCAGGCACCCCCGCCAGCGCCATCGAGGCGCAGTGCATCCAGAACAACGCAGCAGCGAGCCATGTTCGAATCTCCATCGTTCAACTCCAGAGACAAGCCTGGCTTCAGCCTAGTCCGGCGAACGTTGAAGTCTTTGAGGATTCTCAATCCGCGAGGGAATTGTGCGTTCGAGACGCGGCGCGTGACGAAACCGGGCGCGGGGTCGGGTGAATGGATTCAGCGATCGCGTCGTGGCGAAGTTCGCCAGCGGGTCGGCGCGAGCGTCTTGCTTCGAAGGGCGAGGGTGCACCCCTTCGGGGTTGCCTGAGGCCGCGTGCGAGCCGCCCGACACGACGCGATGACGAGCAGCAGGATAGGCGCTGGGCTTCGGTGGTCGAGACTCACCCTATGGGGTTTCGAGGCCACAGGGGGGTTCGAGGCCGCAGCTACTCCAGGCGTGACGGATGGCGAGGCGCGCGGCTTCGGGAGCCTTGAAGTCGGGTACCAGACGCGGGCGGCCGTCGAGCGTGCAGGCGAGGCCGAGCGCGAGCAGTTCGGCGTGGGCTTCGGTGAGTGACGCGGCGGTAGCGACATCGAGCCAGCCCGCGTCGGCGCAGCGTTGGATCAACTCGGCGCTCTCGCGTGACTCGACCAGCTGCGGATGCGTAGCACCCAGCGCGAGCACGCCGGCCTGCAACAGGAACTCCAGATCGACCAGGCCGCCTTCGCCCTGCTTCAAGTCGAACTCGCCGGCGCGGCTGCGATCCAGCGCTTCGCGCATGCGACGGCGCATCGCCGCGACCTCGCTCAGCACCTTGCTGAGTGCGCGCGGTGTGGCCAGCGCCTGCGCCCGAGCCGTCTCGAAGCCGGCGCCGATCTTGGCGTCGCCACAGACGAAGCGTGCGCGAACCAGGGCCTGCTTCTCCCACAGCCAGGCGCGCTCGCGCTGGTAGGTCTCGAAGCTGGCCAGGGTCGAGATCAGCAGGCCCTTGCTGCCGTCCGGGCGCAGCCGCAGATCGACTTCATACAGACGCCCGCCGGTGGTCGGCGTGCCCAGCCAGGCGAGCAGTTTCTGCACCACACGCTGGTAGTAGCGCGCCGCGTCCAGCGGCCGCGCGCCGTCGCTTTCCGCCGCTTCGCGGGCGCGATACAGGAACACCAGATCCAGGTCCGAATTGAAGCCCAGCTCATGCGCGCCGAAGCTGCCGAAGCCAAGCAGTGCAACGCCGCTGTCAGGCAGGCGACCATGCGCCGCGATCACCTCGGCCTCGGCGCGCTCAAGCAGCAGGCCGACGATGACCGCGGCCAGCCAGGCCAGCTGACGGGCACTGTCATGCGCTGGCTGGCCGCCGAACAGGGTGGCGCGCGCGATCCGGAAAGCGACACTCTGGCGGAATTCGTTCAGCGCCGGAAGCAGTTGTTCCGGGTCGTCCAGCGGGACTTCGAGCAGGGCCTGCTTCAACTCGGCCTCGATGGCCTGCTGCGTTTCGGGCGCGCCCTGACTGCGGGTGTCGAGCAGATCATCCAGCAGCAGCGGATGCGCGCTCAGGCGTTCCGCCATCCAGGTGCTGGCGACGAAGGTGTCGAGCAGTCGTTCCCGCGCCGGCGCGCTCTCATCGAGCAGGGCGAGATAGCTGGAGCGCCGCAGCACGGAGTTCAGGAAATGCAGAACGCGCTCCAGCAGCTTCTGCGGCTGCGGTCGAGCCGGCAAGGCTTCCAACAGGGCTGGCACCAGTCGATCCAGGCGCGCCCGTGCGCGCGCCGACAATTGCGCACGCGCGGAACTGGAGGCGAATTGCAGCAATCGCTGCTGGGCCTCTTCGGCCTGGGCAAAGCCCGCCTTCTGAAGCAGCTCGATGGGCGGGTCGCGGTCGATCTGTCGCCAGTAGTCGAGCAGCAGTCCGGCCCGCGGGGTGCCGCTGTCACCGCGGCCGCCCTCGAACACCTCTTCGAAGGCCGTCCGCACCCAGGCTCGCTTTTCATCCAGCTCGGCCAGCAGTGCGGCGTAGTCGACATACCCCAGGCCGCGGGCCAGACGAAGCTGTTCGAACGGGTCTTCCGGCAGCGCATGAGCCTGGGCTTCGCGCAGCATCTGCAGGCGGTTCTCGACGTGGCGCAGCAGCCGATAGGCGACGAGCAGGGCATCTGCGCGCGCGGGTTCGACATGGCCACCGGCGCGCAGCGCGGCCAGTGCGGGCTCCAACCCGCGCGCGCGCAGCTCGGGCTCGCGGCCGCCGCGAATCAGCTGCTGCAGCTGGACCATGAACTCGATCTCGCGGATACCCCCAGGGCCCAGTTTCAGATGCTCGGCGAGTTCGCGGCGCTGCACCTCGGCCTCGATCATGGCCTTCATTTCGCGCAGGCCTTCGTAGGCCGTGTAGTCGAAATAGCGGCGATAGATGAAGGGCCGTAGTGCACACAGGAAGACTTCGCCGGCCTCGATGTCGCCGGCGATCGGGCGCGCCTTGATCCAGGCATAGCGCTCCCAGTCACGGCCTTCGCGCTGGAAGTACTGCTCCATCGCCGCGAACGACAGCGCCAGCCGGCCAGCTTTGCCGAACGGGCGCAGGCGCATGTCGACCCGATAGACGAAGCCATCGACGGTGACCTCACCCAGCAGGCGGATCAGCAGCTGGCCCAGGCGCACGAAGAAGCTCTCGTTGTCGAGCGCGCGCGCGCCGTCGGTCTCGCCGCCCTCCGGATAGGCGAACACCAGATCAATGTCGGAGCTGAAATTGAGCTCGCTGCCGCCCTGCTTGCCCAGCCCGAACACCACCAGCTGCTGCGGCGCGCCCTCGCGCGAGCGCGGCTGGCCGTGGCGCGCGACCAGCACCGCCATGGCGTAGTCGAGCGCCAGCTGGCAGCAGCGGTCGGCAAGCACTGCGCTCGCCCGTACGGTGTCCTGCACGGCGTCGAGGCCGGCGACATCGCGGGCGATCTGCCGCACCGATTCAGCGTGGCGATAGCGCCGCAGCGCGGCCATGGCCGCGGCTTCGTCGAGCGCGCCGAGCGCCAGCTCCGGTTCGTCATCCAACAGTCGCGCCATCAGAGCGGGCCGCTTGCACAGCTGCTCGAAGGCGTAGTCGGACGCTGCCAGCAGGCGGTCCAGATGCGGGCCGATCGGGCCGGCGAGCAGGGCCTCGAAGGCCGCGCAATCGAGTTCGCGCAGCCGCTGACGACGCTCGTGCAACAGGGGGCTCAGACGGTCATCGGCGGACATGCGCGGCTCGGATCGGGGGTGGCCCACGACTGTAGCCGCCCAGGGTTGCCGGCCGCGAGTGGCGGGTGTCGTGCCGATTCTGATCAGAACTGCCATGGCGCTACGCGTAGTGGCCTTGGAGGACGTTCGCAGGCGTGCAGGGAGGCGGAATGGCCACGGACGAGATCCTCCTCGATACAGACCAATGAGGGAGACACACATGAAGCTCAACAAGCTGCTGATGGGTGCACTGCTGGTGCTGGGGTCGGCCGTGGGTGCCGGCGTGCAGGCGCAGTCGGTCAACTACGGTATGCACTACTGCTGCTCGGCACTGCAGGAGGAATGCAACATCGTCTGGGGTGAGGACAACCCGCGCTGCGCCGGCGTGTATCAGCGCTGCATGCTCAGTCGCTTCTGCATCATCCCCTGATCGAAGCCTGCGACCTGGCCGCGGTCCGGCACTCCGCCGGGCCGCGGCCCTTGCCCGGAGACGTCCATGCACTACCTCAAGAATGCGCTGCTGATGCTGGTCCTGGTCGGCGTCGGCGGCTTCGGCGGCGGCCTGCTCGCCCGCTGGTGGATGGCCCCACCCGAGCTGCCCGCGGTGCAGGCGCACCGCGGCCTGCCGCCGGCGCTGGCTGCGCTGCCGCAGCCGGTGCTGTTCACCCTCAGCACCTGCCCGGCCTGCGCCCAGCTCAAGGCCTGGCTGGGTGAGCGCGGACTGCGCTACCACGAGCTCAGCGTCGACACCGACCAGGAAGCCGGCCGCATCGCCCGCGAGATCGGCGTCCAGAGCGTACCGGTGCTGTTCACCGCCACGCATCGGATCAACGGCTATGTGCCGGAACAGATCGAGGCGCTGCTGGCGGCGTCGGCCGCGCGTTGAGCGCGAGTCCGCGCAGTGTGCGCTGGGAAGCGTGGCGCCTGGGACAGCTGCAGGGCTGCGGATTGGCGATGCGCGGCCGCGGCTCCTACACTCGGCGGCCGACATTGCCGACGGAGCGCACCGTGGATCAGACCTCCGGCGACATCACCCTGCTATTGGAGCGCTGGCGGGCAGGCGACCGCAGCGCCGAGGCTGCCCTGTTGCAGCGCCTGTACCCGTTGCTGCGCCGACTGGCCGGCAGCCAGCTGCGCGATGTCGAGGGTACTCCGACCCTGTCGGCGACAGCACTTGCCAACGAGGCCTTCATCCGCCTGCATGCTCAACGGGCGGTCGACTGGCAGAACCGCGATCACTTCTACGCCATCGCCGCTTCGCTGCTGCGCCGCGTGGTGATCGACTACCTGCGCGCGCGCGGTGCCGACAAGCGGGGAGCCGGCCAGGTGGTGCTGGCCCTGCAGGATGCACGCGAAGTCGACCTGCCCCAGCAGGGCGACCACACCGACTGGCTGGCGCTGGATCAGGCACTGAACCGTCTGGCCGTGTTGGACCCCGAGTGCGCACGTGTAGTCGAGCTGCGGGTGTTCGCCGGCATGACGATCGAAGCAGTCGCCGCGCTGACGGCAGTGTCGGTGCCGACCGTGGTGCGACAGTGGCGTTTCGCCCGCAGCTGGCTGGCCGAACAGATGGAACTGGACGGTGAAAGCTGAGATCGATTCCAGCGAGGCCCAGCGCTTTCGTCGGCTTCGGACCCTGTTCGAACAAGCGATCGCGCTCGCACCCGTCGAGCGCGACGCATGGCTGGGCTGCCTTGACGCTGACGATGCTTTGCTGCGCGAGGAACTGTTGCGCCTGATTCGCCATGACCAAGCCATCACCGCGCAGCCGACCCGGCGTCCCGACGCGGTTCTGCAGGCGTGGTGCGGGGACGTCGCCGAGCCGTTGCCTGCGTGCATTGGGCGCTTTGCGATTGCGGGAGAACTGGGCCGTGGCGGCATGGGCCGCGTGCTGCACGGCGTGTGCACGCGCGACGGCGTCGAGCAGCATGCGGCGATCAAGGTGCTGCGCAGCGACCGCTGGGACCCGCTGGCCGAACAGCGCCTGCGCGAGGAAGCACGCGCCCTGGCGAGCCTCGACCATCCGGGAATCGCCCGACTGCTGGAGGCCGGTCGCAGCGTCGAGGGGATTGCCTTCGTTGCCATGGAGCGTGTGCGCGGCGAGCCGCTGATGGCCTGGTGCGCGCGCCGTCGGCTGGGCCTGCGCGAGCGCGTCGAGCTGTTCCGCGGCGTGCTGGCGGCAGTCGCGCATGCGCACCGCGCGCTGTTGGTGCATCGTGATCTGAAGCCCTCGAACGTCATGGTTGACGAGGACGGGCGGCCGCGTCTGCTGGACTTCGGCCTGGCCCGCTTCATTGATGCGGATCCACGCGAGCGTACCCAGACCGCGGCGCGCTTTCTCACGCCGGCCTATGCCGCGCCCGAACAGGTGCTCGGCGACCGCATCACCATTGCCACCGATGTCTACGCACTGGGCGCGCTGCTGTACGAGCTTCTCGCGGGCACGCCGCCCTTCGAGCTGGCCGACTGCTCCGCCGGCGCAGCCGAGCGCTTGATTCTGGACGCGACCCCGCCCTCGCTGGCGCAGAGCTGTCTGGGGCGCGAACGCGCGAGGACGCAGCTCGGCCGGCACGATCTGTCGGGATGGGCGCGCGCGCTGCGCGGTGATCTCGAAGCGGTGGTGCAGAAGGCTCTGCGCAAGCCGCCCGCACAGCGATATACGAGTGCGGAAGCGTTCGACGAGGACGTGCAGAACTGGCTGCAGCGACGACCGGTTCAGGCTCGACAGGGGCGCCTCTGGTACCGGTTGCAGCGCTTCCTGCAGCGCAACGCGCTGGCCGCCGCACTGACCGGAGGAATACTCCTTGTGCTGGTTGGCGCCGCCTTGCAGGTCTGGCAGCAGGGGCGCGTGGCTGCGCACGAACGCGATCGCGCCGTCGCCGCACTCGGAATTCTCAACGACGCCTTTCTCGCAGCGGATCCGACCCGCTCGGAGGGTGGCGAGACGCGCGTACGTGAGGTGCTGCATGCCGCCGCCCAACGCCTGCGCGAACTGCAGACGACGCAGCCCGCGCTGTCGGCCGAGCTGACCGCGCAGATCAGCGAGATTCGCAGCGCGCTTGGCATTCTCGAGGACGACGAAGTGCTTGATCAGGCGCTTGCGAATGCCGAACGTCTGCAGGTGGCCCCCGAGCTTGTACGGCGCCTTCAGCTGGCTGCCGCGCGCGAGGACGTGCTGGCACAGAAGCTTGACCTCGCCGCAGTGCGGATCCAGCAGCTGCGCGCAAGTGCACCGGATGATCCGAGGGTCGCCATGATCGATGCTCAGCGTTGGTTGCAGCAGCAGGAGGCGGAGCCTGCGCTGGCTGCGCTGCAGCCACTGCTGGAGGGCGCGCAGTTGCTCGAACCCACGCTACGTAGCGAACTGCGGTGGCTGCATGCTCGCGCGCTGCGACTCGCAGGGCGTGGCGATGCGGCACTGGCAGTGTTGGCGGCCCTGCTCGAAAGCCAGCAGGCAGCCGGCGAAGGCGCCGCGCCGCTGACCCGGCTGCACCGACTGGACGTGCTGGTCGAGCTCGGTCGCCTTGAGGACGCCGATGCTGAGCTGGAGCCGCTCTCGCTGGCGCTGCAGGAGCGCTTCGGTCAGCGCTCGGCGGTGCTCGCGCACCTGCATGCCAGCCGCGCCAGCCTGCGCATGGCGCAGCAGCGCTTCGCCGAGGCTGCGGAGGCCTACAGTGCAGCCGCGGTCGAGTACGCGGCGAGTCTTGGTGATCACCACCTGAATGCGGCACGTGCGCGCTTCAACGCGGCCCAGCTGCGAGTCCACCTGCAGCCGGGCACCGACGCCGCCGACACGGATTTCGCCGCTGCGATCGAGAGCGCTTCGCGCGCGCGTCCGCCGCTGTCGCCGCTGCCGATGTTCTTCCGCGCGTCGTTCGCGCGACAGCTGCTGCAGCGTGGGCAGGCGGCGCAGGCTCGCGAGATGCTCCTGCCCGTTCAGGGCTGGCCGCAGCTTGACGATTTCGACCCGGCCAATCGCGCCGACTTCCTCGATCTGCTCGCGCGGCTCTACGGCCTGCCCGACTGCAGTGATGTCGCCGTTGCGCCGCCCACCGCCGCCGCGCGTGCCATGCGCGCGCGTTACCTGCAGTGCATCACCACCGGCGCAGACCGCGCTGGGCTTCCCGATTCCCCCGCCCTGCCTGGCGCAATCCCAGCGCCGCCAACACACGAGGACTCTCCATGACCACGCCCATGCTTTCGCCGCTCCTGCTGGGGTTGCTCGCCGTTGGCGGACACTTCGCTGACGCCCGACTCGCTGCCAACGAAACGGAACCCTCGCATGCTCCCGCAGCAGCGCCGGGACCCCTGGCACCGAGCAAGGCGCCCGTACTGTGTCCCATTCCCAAGGCAGGAGCCGAAGGGTCGTTCTACGTGGTCGCGACCCCCAGCGTCACCTGTCCAAAATCGATCGCGGTCAATGAGCCCATCCATGCAATCCTCGAATGCGTAACCGGCGCGCACAGCGCCACCTGCGAAGCCTGGCCGCAGGTGTACCCGGTGAACCCCGGTGACGCGGATCGGCTGCAGTACGAGTGGACCGTCCGCGTCGGCTGGAGCACCACCCAGTATCCGAGCAGCAGCAATGCCGCCATCAGTTTCTGGTGCCCCGGCATCGAGCCGGTCAGCGTGACGGTGCGCGTCAGCAACGGCACGGCCAGCGATCTCGACCTTGCTGGCTTCCGCTGTGGCGATGATCCGCACTGACGGTTCGACTTGATGGGATTTGCGGTCCGAGAGGCGCGCGCCGCGCCCTTCGGGCTGCGGTTGCATCGAGCTGGGCTTCGCGACTTGCTTCAAGGCTGTGAATCAACGCCCATCAGCGCAGCCAGCGCAGCGCCGTGCGCGATGACTTCGTCGATTTCATGGCGCAGCGATTTCTGATCGAGCTCGGTTTCCTGCAGCAGGCGCAATGCTGTCAGCGGATGCACCAGCAGGTCCTTCATCTGATAGCAGAGCGCACGATCGCGCGGCGCTTCGATGGCCGGCAGCGCACCGTCTTCGTGATACTCGGCCTCGATGCGCTCCAGGCTCAGCGTCGACCACGTCGCGTTCAGCGCCTGAGTGGCCTGCAGGTAGTCCGCGCAGACCGGGAATCGCACGATGAAGGGCGCAATCATCGCGTCAGCGCGATCCGCCAGCGACTGCAAGGCCGGACCCTGTGCACGGGCGTGGCCAGCGTCGATCGCGGCGACGACAGCGCGCGCTTCGACGACGTAGGCATCGAGCTCGGGACCGAGCTTCGCGGCCTGTGCCGGCGGTGCGCAGGCAAGCGCGAGAAGGGTGGAGATCAAGGGCGTGCAGTGGCGCATGCGGGCCTCCAGAGGTTGGTGATGAGGTGGTCGAAGGGCGCCCGCCCCTTGCCGACACACGCGGACAGAAGGGGGCGGCAACAGCGGCGATACGCTAACGACTACTGCCCTCAAATGCAAATGGCTCGCATTTGCGAAAAGGCGTCGCCCGCCGATGCTGAGACGAACCGCAGGACAGGGGGCAGCGCTCGCAGGTCTCGCTGACGGCCCGAGCTTCTGCCCACTGCATGCACGCCGCTCAATCGCGCGCGAGCGCAGAGCCCGGCCAACATCGCCTTAACACTGCCGCAAGGCTGCGACAAGCTTCGGTGAGCAGGCTTCCGCCGAATGATCCGGCCCGGCCGCTACCGTCTTGCACACCGATTGCGCCCGCCGCTCGACCTCTGGCTACTGGCCGGGCTCGCGCTGTGGCTGCTGGGCGTCGGCTATGGCCTTCGTGAGCCCTGGCCGGCGGACGAGCCACGCTTCGCCTTGATGGGCCGCGACATGGTCGAGACCGGGCGCTGGTGGGTCCCGCATCGCGGGCCGGAGCTGTATGCGGAGAAGCCTCCGGTGTTCCTCTGGCTTCAGGCTGCGGCCTATGCCCTGACCGGACAGACCCGGACGGCCTTCCTGCTGCCTTCGCTGCTTGCTGCTTTCGGCACGCTGTTCTTGACTTGGGACCTGCTGCGCCGACTGCACGGGCGTCGCGTGGCCTGCTTCGGCGCGGTCGCGCTGCTGTTCTGCTTCCAGTTCACCCTGCAGGCGCGCAGC
This sequence comes from uncultured Aquimonas sp., assembly GCA_964586455.1. Taxonomy (GTDB): domain Bacteria; phylum Pseudomonadota; class Gammaproteobacteria; order Xanthomonadales; family Xanthomonadaceae; genus Aquimonas. Next base: position 4,332 of record CAZPHV010000076.1, on the reverse strand, counting down.
GCGCAGATCGACATGGTGCTGGTGCTGTTCACCACGCTTGGGCTGTACGGTCTTCTGCGCCACCTGCTGCTGGGCCCGGCTTGGGGCTGGTACGTGATCGCGGGCGTGGCCACCGGGCTGGGCGTGATCACCAAGGGCACCGGCTTCCTGCCCTGGCTGCTGCTGATTCCGTACGCGTTCGCGCGCGCCCGTGGCCTGCAGGGTCTGGCGAGGATTGAGGGCGGCAGACGCTGGGCGCTGGGGCCGCTGGCGATGCTGCTGCCGATCCTGGCCTGGGCGCTGCCGCTGCTCTGGTTCGCCGCGCAGCCCGGCAACATCGAACTGGCTGCCTACCGCGACGACCTGCTGTTCAAGCAGACCGTTACCCGCTATGCCAATGCGTGGATGCACCTCAAGCCATGGTGGTACTACCTGGTCGAAGTGGTGCCTGTGCTGTGGCTGCCGCTCAGCCTGATGCTGCCGTGGGCGCTGCCGGCCTGGTGGCGGCGGATCCGTCGCGGAGATGCGCGACCGCTGCTGCTGTTGGGCTACATCGCGCTGGTGCTGCTGTTCTTCTCGCTGTCACCCGGCAAGCGCGGCGTCTACCTGCTGCCGGCGGTGCCGGCGCTGGCGATGGCCCTCGCACCGCTACTACCGGGCCTGCTTGCACTTCGCGCTGTGCAGCGCGCGCTGTGGGTGCTGGCCGTGTTGATCGCAGCCGTGCTTGGCATAGCTTCGCTCTGGGCGCTTGCGGGCGAGCCGCGCTTCGAGCAGCGGCTGCTGGAGCAGAACGGTGTCGCACCCTGGACCTGGCTACTCGCCGTCAGCGCGCTTGGGGCCCTGGCCTGCGCGGTGTTGTGGCGGCGCGGTGCAGCCGCATTCGCAGCAGTGATGGGCCTGCTGTGGAGCGGCTACGGCCTGTTCGGCTACCCCGACATGGACGCCGCACGTTCCGGCCGGGCGCTGATGCAGCGCGCGCAGGCACTGCTGCCCGAGGGTGCGTCGATCGGCCTGGTTGCCGCTCCCGAGCAGTTCCTGCTGCAGGGCGTGGGCGAGGTCCGTGCGTTCGGCTTCAAGACCCCGGCCGAGCACCAGCGCCGCCTCGCGGACGCCTGGCTGCGCGAGTCCGACCAGCACTGGATGTTGATCCAGCACAGCGACAAGGACGACTGCCTCGAGCCGGCGCAGGCCATCGAGGTCGGTGTGTCGAACCGACGCCACTGGCTCCTCGTCAGCGCGGCTGCACTGAGAGCAGGTTGCGTTGGTTCCGCTATCGAACAGACCTCCCCCTTGTACCTTGATCAGGATGACTGAAGATATGGACGCGCTCGACCGACTGACGCTTTCGATCGTCATCCCCGCCCACAACGAGGCGGGCAATCTGCCGGGCCTGATCGACGAGGTGGTCGCCGCCTTCGCGGGTCGGCGCGATTACGAAATCGTGGTGGTCGACGACGCCAGCAGTGACGACAGCCCGCGGGTGCTGGGCGGGATGCAACAGCGCTTTCCGCAGCTCCGAGTCCTGCGCCACGAGCGCAACGCCGGTCAGAGTGCGGCCCTGATCAACGGTGTGCGGCACGCGCGGGGTCAGTGGATCGGCACGCTGGATGGCGATGCCCAGAACGATCCGGCCGACCTGCCACGCCTGCTCGCCGAGATCGAGCGCCGCGATGACCCCACCTTGAAACTGATTCAGGGTTGGCGCACCGCGCGCCGCGATTCGGCAATCAAGCGCGCGTCTTCGCGAATCGCCAATGCGGCGCGCGGCGGCCTGCTGCGCGATGCCACGCCCGACAGCGGGTGCGGAATCCGCGTGGTCGAGCGAGTCGCCTTGCTGAACGCGCCCGCCTTCGACCACATGCACCGGTTCATTCCGGCACTGATCCGTCAAGGCGGCTGGAAAGTCGACAGCCTGCCGGTCAACCACCGCCAGCGCGGGGTCGGCAGCTCGCACTACGGCACCTGGAATCGGCTGTGGGTGGGCATTGTCGACCTGTTCGGGGTGGCTTGGCTGGGCCGGCGCGTGCGGGTGACACGGGTCGATGAGCAGCGGGTTGATGACAAGCGAGCCGATGAGCAGCGGCCGGAGCGCGCCGCGGTTGAGTACGCCGACGTGCCTGAACAACGGTGGGCTTCGTGAACCTTGCCGATCCCCTCTGGCTCGCCGTTGGGCTTCTGGCGCAAGCCGCGTTCTCGGCGCGCTTTCTGTTGCAGTGGCTGCTGTCTGAACGCGCGCGGCGCTCGCTGCTGCCGGTGCACTTCTGGTTTTTCAGCGTGGCCGGTGCAGTGCTGTTGCTGGCCTATGCCGCGCATCAGCGGGACGCGGTGATCGTGCTCGGCCAGCTGGCCGGGCTGGCCATCTATCTGCGCAACATCGAGCTGGTTCAGCGCGCTGCGCGAGGCCGAGCAGTGGGTTTTGCGCGGCCTTGGCTGGGCTTGGCCGCTGCGGCGCTGGCGGTGGGGCTGCTCGGTCATGAAGCTCCCGTTGCGCAGGCTGCTGTCCTCCGCGCAGAACCGCTGTGGTTCGCGCTGGGCTTGCTGGGCCAGAGCCTTTTCACCGGCCGCTTCGTGGTCCAGCTGTTTGCGTCAGAGCGCGCAAAAACCTCGATGAACCCGGTGCAATTCTGGTACCTGTCGCTGTTCGGAAGCCTGCTGCTGCTGGCCTACGCCCTGCATACCGGCGACGCGGTGATCCTCCTCGGCCAGAGCTTCGGCATGATCGTCTACCTGCGTAACCTTGGCCTGATCCGCAGACAGCGTGAGCCCGATCAGCACGGCGAGGATTTCGCCGAAGACGTCGCCGCGCTGCGCGAGGCGGGCGAGCCTGGAACTGCGGATTCGATGCCGGCGGCCCGAGCCGACAGAGCGCAAGCGCGGTCGAGATGACGCACGCTGTAGACGGGCAGGGCGCGTGCCGTGCGCGGCGCTTCGGCGCAAACTGGACACGCGCGGTGGTTGGCCCTGGTTCCGTTCGCTTGGCGCCGCCCGAGAGCGATCGACCTTTCACCACCACCGAGATGCAGCCATGCACCATGCCCGCTATCCCCAAGCTCTGATCGCCCTGCACTGGCTGACTCTGCTGCTGATCGCGGTGGTCTATGTCTGCATGGAGTTCCGCGGAGTATTTCCGCGCGGCAGCGAGCCGCGCGAGCTGATGAAGGCCATCCATTACTCCAGCGGATTGACTGTGCTGGCCTTGGCGTTTGTGCGCGTCGTGCTGCGCCTGCGCGGCCCGATCCCGGCGGTGACGCCCGCCCTGCCGGCGCTGCAGAAACTTGCCGCCAGCGCGGTGCATATCGCGCTGTACGCCTTCATGTTCGGAATGCCGCTGGTCGGCTGGCTGCTGCTCTCCGCCGAGGGCGCTTCGATCGGACTGTGGGGCCTGCCGCTGCCGGGCCTGATCGCCGCGGACGAGGGTGTTGCCAGAACCCTCAAGGAGATCCACGAGATCGGTGCCACCACCGGCTACGCCTTGATCGGCCTGCATGCTCTGGCGGGGCTGTATCACCACTACGGCCGCCGCGACGACACCCTGCGGCGGATGCTGCCGGGCTCGCGCGCGTGATGCGCCGCTGGCATCTCGAGCAACACGGTGTGCATCGCGGCGGCTGGCTGCGCGCCGCCGTGCTGGGCGCAAACGATGGGCTGATATCGACCTCCAGCCTGGTCCTGGGTGTGGCCGCCGCTGGCGCCGACCCCGCCGCGGTGATGGTGGCAGGCAGTGCAGGCCTGATCGCTGGTGCGCTCTCAATGGCCGCTGGCGAGTACGTTTCGGTCAGCACCCAGGCAGACATCGAAGGCGCCGATCTGGCTCGCGAACGGCGCGAGCTGGTCGATACGCCTGATGCCGAACTCGAAGAACTCGTCGCCCTGCAGCAGGCGCGGGGATTGTCACCGGCGCTGGCGCGGGAAGTCGCGATCGCACTGACCGCACATGACGCGTTGGGCGCACATGCGCGCGACGAGCTGGGAATCACCGAACAGCAGCGCGCGCGTCCGGTGCAGGCAGCGTTGGCCTCGGCCGCCGCGTTTGCCGCAGGAGCCGGCCTGCCGTTGCTGCTGGTGCTGCTGGCCTCGCCTTCCGCGATGGCTGCGCTCGTGCTGTCCGGCAGCCTGATCCTGCTGTGCGTACTCGGCGCGCTGGCGGCCTGGGCCGGCGGCGCGCCGATCCTGCGCGGCGCCGCGCGCGTACTGTTCTGGGGCGGGCTGGCGATGGCCTGCACCTGGGCCGCAGGCACGCTGTTCGGCGCCGTGGCCTGAGCAGCAAGACTGGGAGCATCCCTGCAAATGCACCCGCTTTCATAGGGTGGGCCCTGGCCTGAGGTCTCCCCAGTTTTTCTGCGTCACGGCAAG
>CAZPHV010000075.1:6323-22634 GCA_964586455.1 uncultured Aquimonas sp. | reverse complement strand
CTTGCCGTGACGCAGAAAAACTGGGGAGACCTCAGGCCAGGGCCCACCCTATGGGCCTCGCGATCATTCGATCACCTCGCTCGGCGTGCGCGCCAATCGTTCTGCCAGGTGACGAAGAATGCGACCGGGCAAGACCGAGGCGAGTATCGAGCTCCGGTGGGCCAAGGCCCACCCTATGGGCCTCGCGATCATTCGATCGCCTCGCCTGGCACCCGCGCCAATCGTTCTGCCAGGCGACGAAGTTCGTTGAGCTGATCCGCCTCTTGCGCGAGCTTGTCTTCGCGCCAGCGCAGGATGCGCGGAAAGCGCAGGGCGACGCCGGACTTGTGGCGGGCGGACAGGTTCACGCCTTCGAAACCCAACTCGAACACCAGCTCGGCCTTGACCGAACGTACCGGGCCGAAGCGCTCCAGGGTGTTGGCGCGGATCCAGCGATCCAGCCGCAGGATCTCGGCGTCATTGAGGCCCGAGTAGGCCTTGGCGATCGGCAGCAGCTGATCGCCGTCCCACAGGGCGAAGGTGTAGTCGGTATACAGGGTGGCGCGGCGGCCGTGGCCGGCCTGGGCGTAGATCAGCACCGCATCGATGCTCAGCGGATCCAGCTTCCATTTCCACCAGGCGCCGCGCTTGCGACCGGGCTGCCATGGGCTGTCGGCGCGCTTCAGCATCAGGCCCTCGACGCCGCGCTCACGGGCGCTGGCGCGCAGGGCTTCGGCCTCGTTCCAGTCCTGCGCATGCACCTGCGGTGACAGCCCAAGCGCGGGTTGCGATGCTTCGTCGTGGCCCTGCGTCTTCGCCTGTGATGACGGATCTCGTGCGGTCTGTGTTGCCTCTTCGACCAGCGATGCCAACTGTGCGCGGCGCTCGATCAGGGGTGCCTCTCGCAAGTCCTCGCTGCGCGCGAACAGCAGGTCGTAGGCAAGAAAGCGCAGCGGGCATTCCGCCAGCAGCTTGGGCCCCGGCTTCAAGCGGTTGATGCGCTTCTGCAGCTGAACAAACGGCAGCGGCGCATTGTGTTTCCAGGCCAAGATCTCGCCATCGAGCAGGCTGCCCTCCGGCAGGGCCATCGCCGCGGCTTCGAGTTCGGGAAAGCGGCCGTCCAGGCGCTCCTCGCCGCGCGACCAGAACACCACGCCGTCAGCACTGCGCAGCAGCTGGGCGCGGATACCGTCCCACTTCCATTCGAGCTGCCAATGTTCGATCGGGCCCAGCGATTCGGGTGCCTCTTCCAGCGGTGAGGCCAGCTGGAAGGGTTGAATCGCGACGGCATCCGCCTGCGCGTCGGCGGGCGCCAGCACGCGCTGCATGAAGTCCCCGCTCGGAGTCCATGCGCCCAGCAGACGCTGCGCGATGCGGGCGGGCTCGACCTCGGCCAACCCGGCCAGGGCCTGCTGCACCAGGCCGGCGGAGACGCCAATGCGCAGGGCGCCGGTCAGCAGCTTGTTGAACACGAGGCGTTCGAGCTCGGGTAGCTCGGCCCAGGCCGCGCACACCGCGCGTTGTCGGGTTTCGACCGGGGCGCCGCGCAAGGGCAGCAGCACGTCTTCCACCCAGCTCGACAGCGCCCGCGCAGGCGGCAGCTGCGTGGGTTCGGACAGCAGCAGGCTCAGCGTTTCCGCCAGATCGCCGACGTGGGCATAGCTGTCCTCAACCAGCCAAGGGTCCAGACCCGTGACCTGCGAGACCCAGGCGCGCAGCTCGCCGCTGGCCGCGATCCGGCCAAGCTTGCGGCCGAGCAGAAAGTGCAGGGCCCAGGCCGCATCGGCCTGAGGCGCACGCCCGAAGTACCCGACCAGCGCCTCGCGCTTGCGGTTGGTCGAGGTGCTGCTTTCAATCTCGCGGTAGAGCTCGGCGAAGGCGCGCATCAGTTCTCGCCGCCGAGCTCGGTCGTGAGCGCTGCCGCATCGACGCCACGTTCGTTCAGATAGCGCACAAACACGTCGGTGCTGCCGTGAGTGGCCAGCACGCGACGCGCGCCGGTGGCGAGCACGGTGTCGATCAGGCCCGGCCAGTCGGCGTGGTCACTGAGCACGAAGCCACGGTCGAAGCCGCGCCGACGGCGGTTGCCGCGCAGGCGCATCCAGCCCGAAGCAAACCCGGTAGACACGTTCCGAAAGCGGCGCATCCACGGCGTGCCCAGCGCGGACGGCGGCGCCAGCACCAGCTCGCCGGCAAGGTCGCGGCCACGCGCTTGTTCACTGACCGTCTCGGTGGGCGGCAGGTCGATGCCTGCCGCGCGGTAGATCTCAACCGCTGGCGGCATCGCGCCGTGCAGCAGGATGCGACGGCCGCGCGCGCCCTCAAGCGCGCCGATCTCGGCGAGCAGGCGCTGCGCTTTGCCGAGCGCATAGCAGCCAAGCACGGCGGTCTCGCCGCGTTCGATGCACGCGTCCCACCAGGCCAGCACTTCAGCGGCGACTTCGCTGGCTGGTCGCCAGCGGTAGACGGGCAGGGCGAAGGTGGCCTCGGTGATGAAGGTGTCGCAGGGCACCACTTCGAAGCCGGCGCAGGTTGGGTCGGGGTCGCGCTTGTAGTCGCCCGAGATCACCCAGACTTCGCCGCCGTGCTCGATCCGCACCTGCGCCGAACCGAGCACGTGGCCGGCGGGATGCAGGCTCAAGCTCGCATCGCCCAAGCGGAAGCGCTCGCCATAGGCCACCGGCTGCAGGTTCGCATCCTCGCCCAGCCGCCAGCGCAGCAGGGGCAGGCTGTCGGTGTGTGCGAAGTAGAGCGCGCTGCCGGCGCGGGCATGGTCGCTATGGGCGTGCGTAATCACCGCCCGTGGCACCGGGCGCCAGGGGTCGATATGGAAATCGCCAGCGGGGCAGTACAGGCCAGAGGGGCTGAGCTGGATCAGGAGAGGGCCCGAAGTGGATGCAGGGCCCTCCAGACTGATCGAGACGGCGTGTAGCGCATGGCAAACGTGAGCGTCGAGTGTGAACAAGGGTGCCGGGAAACTGACGCCCTGCGACCGAAATGCGGCGGCTTTCGCGCTCTGTATGCGTTTCCCATCACACTTTGTGTGACCAAAAGGTACACTTCCGGCTTCGCTCCGTTCCCGATCGCCTGCATGCCCGCACTGCTGGAAACGCTGTTGGCCGTGCTGTTGTGCATCGGAATCGCGTTTCTGCCGCCGTGGCTGGTAGCGCTCATCTGGATGGGTGCGCTCGGGGCGTTCGCGCTCAGCTTCGCGATCGAACGCCGGGGTCACGGGCGCGCACCACATTTCCCCCGGGCCTTGTCGGGGCTGATGCCGCTGTCGCTGGCGGCCAGCCTGGCAACCTGGGCCTGGCCGGTGATTGGCCCCTGGTTGGCGCTGCTGCTTGCCGGCTGCGCGCTGCTTCTGGGTTTGATCCTGCACAGTCGGGTGTTCGGATGGATGCTGCGGCCTTCGTCGGAGCTGGCGGCGCGCTATCCGTTTACCAGTGAGCACGCGCTGAGCGGGCCGGGCGGCCACGTGTGGTCGCGCCTGCCCGGCAGCGGACTGCGTTTTCGCATGGTGCCCGGCGCGAAGCCGCGCTCTTCGCAGCCGCAGGGCTGCACCTGGGTGTTCGAAGACGGCCACCTGCTGGAGGGCCGCGACCGCAGCCTTCATGTCTCCCGCGATGGTCGCTGGGTAGTGGTGCGCAGCCTGCGCAATGGCGGCGTGCTGGCGCTGGATCGCCAGGCCTCGCGTCGCTATGTCTGGCACGACGGCGCTGAGCTGTGGTCCAGCATCGAGGGCAGCGAGCGCTGGCCGAAGACGATCGAGCAGTGGCGCAAACAGGCCGACACCGACGAATCGCTGCAGCTGCGCTTCGGCCTCTGGCTCAGCGAGGAGGAATGCCTGCGGGTGGCGCCCGAACAGATCGACATTCCTGATCCACAGGGGCGTCCGCGTCTGGCGTTCGTCGCTCAGCGCGCACCCTCACGCGTGGCAGAGGCGCTCAATCCGCTCAGCTATGCGCTGCAGCCGCTCTACGAAGTGCGCTTCGACCGCGATCGACTGCCCTTCACTGTCGCCGGGCCCGAATCCGCGGTTTGGCGCGCGGACGGTCGCGCCCTGCTGCTGGTGCCGGATGACGGCGCCGGTGCCTGGCTGCACGAGGACGGGGCGCCCGCTCGCCGCATCCCGCTGCGCTGGGATGTCGCGCATGGCCACTCCGCGTTGACGCTCGGGTGCGTGCGCGTACTCGATCATCACCGGATCGGCATCGAGTTGAGGCAGGCGCAGCCGGCGTCGATCTATCCGCAGTGTTGGGATGCCGCGGGAATCGACGTTGGCCAGCGCATCGGCGGCACGGTGTCCTGGGCGCAGCCGATGCCTGATGGCGCCGCGAGCTATGTTGAGGCCGTACTGCCGGGTGAATCCCTGCTGTGGCTGCCGCTGGATGACCTCACCGACAGCGAGAGTCGCGCCGAAGTCGAAAGCCTGGGCCCCAGCGGCCATGTCGCGGTGTTCCAGCGACAGGCCGATCGCTGCTGGCGCTGTCGACTCGACGGTGAGGTCTTGCCCTTCAGCCCCCTGGCGCTCGCGCATCTGTGGTCGAACGACGGTCGTCATCTGGTGCTGCAGGCAGCAGCGGCTGATGACGCGGCGTTTGAGGCCTGCCTGGTGGTCGACACCGACAGCCGGGCCTTGCTCGGGGGCACGGCGCGCGGCTTCGACCTGCGGCCGGTAGCGATGCACGACGGTGTGCTGCAAGTGCGGCGCGTGCTTGGCCGTGTACACGCCCCAGGTGGTCTGCTGCAGCGCGAACCCCCGGCCACCGCGCGCGGCATCGCCTTTCTGCAGCCGCGGCGCAACAGCTGGCTGCGCTTCGGCTGCGATCGTTATGAAGTCAGCCCTGATGGCCAGAGTCTGCTGGGGCCGCAGCCGCGTCATGTGCGCGTGCGGGTCGCGCCCTCGCCGCTGGCAGTGTTCGACCTGATGTATCCGGGGCCGATGGGCAACTGGGTGTATCTGGAAGGCGCGCGTGGCCGCTATGACGACGCTGGCCCGCGGCCACAGGATGCGCGCTTCGCAGCCGTCGCCTGCACGCGCAGCGGGCTGGCCTGCGCAGGCCTGAGCCCGGCGATGGTGTGGTCGGCCGATGGTCGCTGGCTGCTGCTTGTGCATGCGCCGGATTCGAACCTGCCGACCTGGACGCCCTGGCTGCTCGATACCGAGAACGAGCTGCTGTACCGACCGCACGCCGATGAACCGGGCGCCAGCGCGCTGCCGGGCATGCCGTTCTTTCTGGGCTTCCATGCCGGCGTGGTGCGCTACGAATGGTGCGAGCACCCGTGGTGGACCGCGGGAGCGCCGCGCCGCAGTGGCGTGATTCCGCTCGACTCGCTGCTGGCGCGCTACGCCAAGCTCAGCCTGGTCGAAGCCGCCGGCCTGCGGGTGCCGCCCGAGCAGGCAGCGGCCTACGATTGGCGTGCGCTTGCGCGCCGTGCCGCGCGCGCAGGCGGTTGAACGCAGTGAGCGCGATGCCTGCGTGGCCGGACGCAGCCTGTCCCCTGTGTCTTGCCGAATCGCCCTCGCCCCTGCCGGTGGTGAGAGGGCGCATGTATGCCGAATGCAGACGCTGCGGGCTGGCCTTCATGCGACCGCTCGACTGGCCCACGGCAGCAGCAGCGCGCGCCGAATACGCCTTGCATCGCAATGAGATCGATGACCCTGGCTATCGCGCGTTTCTCGGGCGTCTGGCCGAGCCGCTGTGCGCCCGCCTTGCCCGCGGCGCGCGCGGTCTCGACTACGGCTGTGGCCCGGGGCCGGCTCTGGTTGCCCTGCTGCGCGAACGCGGTTTCGAGTGCAGCGGCTATGACCCCGTGTTCGATGATTCACTCGCGCTGTTGGAGCAGCGCTATGACTTCGTCACCTGCAGTGAAGTCGCAGAACACTTTACCGACCCGCGCACAGAGTTCCGGCGACTGCGCGAGCTGCTCAGGCCGGGGGGCTGGCTGGCGCTGATGACCCAATGGCGGTGCGATGCGCATGCATTCGAATGTTGGCGCTACGTGCATGACCCCACCCACGTCAACTTCTATCGCGAGCGCAGCCTGCGCTGGACCGCCGACTGGCTCGAACTCGAATTCGAAAGTCCTGCAGCGAACGTGGTGTTGATGCGCGCAGCCCGAGGCTAACGCTGTCGCTCTCCGCCGTACGGGCCAGCGCGTCGCGCGGATGGGGCATTCCTGGAACATCCGGCACGCAAGTTGCTTTCACATTTGTCAGACGAGGCCGCTTTCGGTCTCGACGGAGCGTGCCATGGATGCGCATTACCCTCTGCAGTCGCTCGCCCTGGCCATGCTGGTGGTCGGCCTGTTGAGCGTGGCGGCTCTTGCGATGACGCATCGGCGGCTGGGCGGCGAAGTTCGCGCCAGCCTACGGGCGTGGCTGATCGGTGCCAGCCTGGTGCTTGCCGGCGACATCGGGCTCCTGTTGGGCATCGGGTCGGCCTCGCTGACCGCGCTGTTGACTGTGATCACTGGGCTTGGCATCGCCGAATGGATACGCGCGCTGCGCCTGTACCGCGGCGAGACGCGACGCCTGCTGTGGCCCTATGCACTGAGCCTGCTCACAGGCCTGATTCTGCTGCTGGGCGATCGCCTTTCCGCGAACGCGCTGCTGATGCAGGGCATGTTCGCGCTGCTGTATGCGGGCGCTGCCCTGCAGGCACTGAAGATCTCCGAGCCCCCGCACTCGATCGGTCGCGGTCTGCTGGCAGCCGTGCTGGGCCTGCTGGCCGTGGTGGCGCTGATCGAGCTGGGTCTGCTGTTGTCCGGCCTGCAGGCGGAGGTGCCGACCGGCTTCGGCAGCGCGCCTCGCGCCTGGTTGGTTGTACTGGGCTCGCTGGGGCCGGTGCTGGGCTCATTCGCCCTCGTACTGGCCTGCGCTGAGCGCCTCGCGCATCGCTTGCATACCGCCAGCTTGAACGACAGTTTGACGGGTGTGCCGAACCGCAGCGCCTACATCGAAGCGGTCCAGCGGGGGCTGGCCAGTGCGCGCCGACACCACGCTCCCTTGGCCTTGCTGAAGCTCGACCTTGACCATTTCAAGCGCGTCAATGAGGCCGCCGGACATGCTGCTGGCGACGGTGTGCTGGTCGAAGTCTGCCAGCGAATCCAAGCCGCGCTGCGCCCGGAAGACAGCCTGGCGCGCCTTGGCGGCGAGGAGTTCGGTGTGCTGCTGCCGGGCTGCAGCCTGCAGGCGGCAGCCGAAGTGGCGGAGCGCATCCGGCGCCGGATTGCGGCTGATCCTGTGCAATTCGAGAGAGAGCGGTTTCCGATCCACGTGTCGATTGGAGCGGTCGCTTCGCTGGCCGGCGAGGGCACGCCCGAGCTGCTGATGGAGGCGGCGGATCGCCATCTGCTCGCCGCCAAGGCGCAGGGGCGAAATCGCGTGGTAACCGCACTGCCGCCGGCGGGCGCGGATGTCGCCGCGCCCGTCGAGTGAGCCCGCCAAGGATCAGGTCAAGGATCCACCCACTGATCGCGACTACAGACGCGAGCGCTGCGAGGTCAGGCCTTTCAGCTGGGTGTTGAAGTCGGCGATGCGCTGACGCTCCTGCGTCACCACCTCGGCCGGTGCATTGGCGACGAAGTTGGCGTTGCCAAGCTTGCCTTCGCACTTGCCGATCTCGGCCTGGATGCGCTTGATCTCCTTGTCCAGGCGCGTCCGCTCGGCGTCCAGATCGACCAGACCTTCCAGCGGAATCAGCAGGGTCAGCTCGCCCAGCACGGCCGGCGCCGAGGCCGGCGCATCGGCCTCGCTGACCAGCCAGCTCTGCGATTCCAGCTTGCACAGAAACGCGATCTGGCGGCCAAAGCGTTCAAAGCGCGAACGGTCAGCGGCATCGCCGCCGGCCAGCAGCAGCGGCACCGGCTTGCCGGGCGAGAGCTGCAGCTCGCTGCGGATCTGGCGGAGCGCGCTGACCACGCGCTTCAGCCATTCGATGTCGGCTTCGGACTGCGCGTAGGCCGTGGCGGTGCCTGCTTCCGGATAGGCGGCGCGGCTGATGCTCTCGGCGCCGCGGCCGAGCTTTGGCGCGACGTGCTGCCAGATTTCTTCGGTGACAAACGGGATCAGCGGATGCAGCGCGCGCAGCAGGGTTTCCAGCACGTGCAGCAGGGTGTGGCGGGTGCTGTTGGCCGCTTCGGCGTCGTCACCGCTGAGCGCGGGCTTGGCGAGTTCGAGGAACCAATCGCAGAACTCGTTCCAGGTGAACTCGTACATCGCCTGCGAGGCCAGATCGAAGCGATAGCCGGCGAAGTGCGTGTGCACCTCGGCGACCATGCGATCCAACTTGGCCAGGATCCAGCGCTCGGCGTCGGTGCGCGGCTGTGGCTGGCCGTCGAAGTGGGCCTCGCCGACATTCATCAGCGCGAAGCGCGCTGCGTTCCACAGCTTGTTGCAGAAGTTCTTGTAGCCCTCGCAGCGATTGAGGTCGAACTTGATGTCTCGACCGTGGGTGGCGAGGCTGGCGAAGGTGAAGCGCAGCGCATCGGCGCCGAAGGCGGGGATGCCCTCGGGAAACTCCTTGCGGGTGGCCTTCTCGATCTTCGGCGCGTCCTGCGGCTTCATCAGGCCCGAGGTGCGCTTGGCGACCAGATCATCGGCGCTGATGCCGTCGATCAGATCGATCGGGTCCAGAACATTGCCCTTGGACTTCGACATCTTCTGGCCCTGCGCATCGCGCACCAGGCCGGTGATGTAGACGTGCTTGAACGGAATCTGGCCGGTGAAGTGGTCAGTCATCATCACCATCCGGGCGACCCAGAAGAAGATGATGTCGAAGCCGGTCACCAGCACCGAGGAGGGCAGATAGCGCTCGAAACCGCGCTCAGCCATGGCCTCGGCATCCGGCCAGCCTTGGGTGGAGAAGGGCCAGAGTGCCGAGCTGAACCAGGTTTCCAGCACGTCCTTGTCCTGCTCGACGACCAAATTCTCAATCATTGATTGGAACTCGGCGCCGGGGAACTTTGCCCTTGCTCTTTCGATGGCAGTTGCTTCTGCTTCCTCAGACGAACGCGCCACTATTTCGCCGAGTATCGGCGTCAACGATGTCTCGCCGGAGCGCACGTACCACGCAGGAATCCGATGGCCCCACCAGAGCTGGCGGCTGATACACCAGTCTTGGATGTTCTCCATCCAATGACGGTAGGTGTTGACCCAATTGGACGGCACGAACTCGATACTGCCGTTCTCAACGAGCTCCAGCCCGCGTTTGCCCATCGCATTCATGGACACGAACCACTGATCTGTAAGGTGCGGCTCGATGATCTGGCCGCTGCGATCACCGCGCGGGACCATCAGCTTGTGCTTCTTCGCTTCGATTAGCAGCCCTTGCGCGTCAAGGTCGGCAAGCATCGTATTGCGGGCTTCGAATCGATCTAGGCCCTGGTACTTACGGGGGATGTAGTGATCGATAACAAATTTGACGCCCTCGCGATTTTCCGCAACGGCGTATTGGCTATAGATCTCCGCGTACGGAGAGCGGGGGCCTGCTAGGGGAACTGTTTTGTTTTCGGCGCAGAAGTCGTAGATCACCTCGTGAACCTCCGGCGCGTCGTCTCGACTCCAAAGACGCGCAGCGTCTGTGAAAAGTCGGACATGCATGAGCTTGTGGCGCTTCGCCACAGCGTCATCGTTAGCGTCATGCGCCGGCGTGACCTTGACGCAGCCGGTGCCAAACGCCTTGTCGACATAGGCATCCGCGATGATCGGAATCTCGCGGTTCGACAGCGGCAGGCGCACGGCCTTGCCGATCAGGCTAGCGTAGCGCGCGTCTTCGGGGTGCACCATCACCGCGGTGTCGCCGAGCATCGTCTCGGGGCGCGTCGTCGCAACCACCAGATAGTCGCGCGTCTCGCGCAGGATCTCGTTGCCCTCGGCGTCGACTTCGATGTGCTCGTAGCTCAGCCCTTCCGCCAGCGGGTAGCGGATCGACCACAGCCGGCCTTCCTCTTCCTCGCTGACCACTTCGAGGTCGGAGATAGCCGTCTTCAGCACCGGATCCCAGTTGACGAGCTTCTTGCCGCGGTAGATCAGCCCCTCTTCGTACAACTTCACGAAGCATTCGATCACCGCTTTCGACGGCATCGGGTCCATCGTGAAGCTGCTGCGCGACCAGTCGCCCGAGGTGCCCATGCGGCGCATCTGGCGCTCGATGGTGTCGCCGGATTCCTGCTTCCAGGCCCAGACCTTTTCGATGAAACCGTCGCGGCCCAGGCTGTCGCGGGTGTCGCCACGGCCCTCAAGCGCGAGATTGCGGCTGACCACCATCTCGGTGGCGATGCCGGCATGGTCGGTGCCCATCTGCCACAGGGTGTCGAAGCCGCGCATGCGGTGGTAGCGCACGAGAGTGTCCATCAGCGTGTGCTGGAACGCGTGACCCATGTGCAGGGTGCCGGTGACGTTCGGCGGCGGCAGCAGGATGCTGTAGGCCGGGCCGGTGCCGGTCGGCTTGAAGCAGCCGCTCTGTTCCCAGCGGGCGTACCAGCTGGTCTCGAAATCCTGCGGGTTGAAGCTCTTGTCCATGCGCGCGTTCGATGGGGCCGACAGCGCATGCATGCGCGCGGCGCCCGCTCCGGGGTCGTAAGGGGGCGCCAATTGTAGGCGACAGGGCTCGCGAAGCGGGATCCGCCGCCATAGGGTGGGCCCCGGCCCACCCTGAGCACCCTCTTGCCCCGGTCCATCGCCTGCCCGCGAGCCCACGCACGCGCCACCGCTCGCGCAGGCTTCTCGCCAAGCATCCCATCGGGAGTGCGCAGCTGTCGGCATGGAGAGCGGGCCGAGGCGGGATCGGGGCTTTGGTGGGCCAGTGCCCACCCTATGCGCCACCACGGTCGCTTCTCCAAGCCCCAAGCCCAAGCCCAAGCTCGGGAGTGGTCGCGGGTGCTGGGCGGCAGCGGCCTGTTGATCTGGCGGATTGGCGCCGACGGCCGGCTGCTCAAGCAGCAGATCCTGCCCACCCCCGCACCCGGCTATCTGCATGACTTCGCGATGACCGAGCGACACCGGGTGTTCGTGCTCACGCCTTATCGCATGGGCGACAGCGGGCCCTTCTTCGAGCGCCTGAAGTTTGCGCCCGACCTGCCGTGCAGGATTGCGGTGGTGCCCAAGGACGCGCTGGACGCACCGCGCCGGTTCGAAGCCGAATTCGGCATGGCCTACCACTTCGGCGACGCCTTCGAGCGCCATGGCGTGATCGAGCTGCGCGCCGTGCTGCACGAGGACATGGCCGAGGCGGTGTCGCCGATGGCGGCGGCGATGCGGGGCGAGGCGATGCCGGTGGTCGAAGGCGAACATGCGCGTCTGTGCAGCCTGCGCATCGACCTGAAGCGCGGCAGCACCGACTGGGTCGATCACGGCCAGCGCGGGCTGGAGCTCCCGCAGTTCGATCCGCGCACGTCTGGCGAGCGTGGCGCGCGCCTGTATGCCCCGGTCAACGCAGGCGTGCGCCAGATACCGAATTTCAACGGTGTGGCGGCGATCGACCTGCAGCGCGGCCGCCGCCAGCAGCATCGCTACGGCGCGCGCGTGCTGGCCGAAGAGCCGATTTTCGTACCCAGGCCGGGCAGCCTTCGCGCCGACGACGGCTGGCTGCTCGGCACCGTGCTCGTCAGCGCCCGCGATCGCACCGGGCTCGCGGTGCTCGACGCCCAGCACATCGAAGACGGCCCGATCGTCATGGCTTGGCTGCAGCGCAGCTTTCCGCTGGGCTTCCACGGGCACTTCGATGCCGCCTGAGGGGTAGAGCGTCGCGACCGTATCCGTGTCAACCATGCGCAAGAGTCGGTTGACGGATCAGAGGGTTGCCCAGGGCGGGGCGCACGTCCAAAGTGCGCGCCCCAACAAATCCGCCGGAGCCCCGATGTCCCAGGACAGCCAGACGCTGCATCTGCAGTTCACCACCGACGCGCCGCAGCGTCTGTTCGAGCGCTGGCTCGCCGCCTACACCGGCGGTGATAGCGAAGCGCAGCAGCGCTGGGGGCGCATGCTCGGCCTGCAGGGCGATGAGCTGGCTGCGGACGAGTGGTTCAACGTCGAGAGTCAGGCCGATGGGGTCTGCTTCGTGGTGTCCTATGACACGCGCACATCGGGTGGGCCGCCGCTGCGTCTGCTGCAGCGGCTGTACGGGCGCCGTCTGCTGGGCGGCGTTGTGCTCAGCACCTTTCACGATCAGGTGGGCGAGAGCAGTGCCCTGCTGTTCGACGACGGTCATCAGGTCAGCCCCGATCACCTGAAAGCACGCCGGCCCGAGCTGGCGCCGGTGATCGATGCGCTGGGTGAGTTGATGGACGAGGACGAGGATGGCGAGCCCGTACTCGCCCCCGACTCGCCGCGGCCGATCGCTGCGCTGATCGAAGCACGAGAGCGCAGTCGTCGAGACGCCGAAGAAGCAGTCGAAGCGATGCGCGATCTGTTCAAGGCGGCGCGCGAGAGTGGCACTCATCCGCTCGAACTGCTGCAGGCGGCGAGCCTGATGCAGCGACTGCTGCGAATGGCGGCGTGGGTGCTGGGCAGCCTGGTGGTGGGTGGCCTGCTGCTCGCCTACACGCCGCTGCGCTGGTGGGCGCTGCCGCTGCTGCTTTGGCTGCTGGTGTCCTATCGCTACATGAATCGCGCGATGGGCGAACAGCGCTGGGCAACCGAGAACTGGAGCTTTCACCTGTCGGTCTGGCTGACGGGCGCCGTGCTCATCGGCGGCTTCTTTGTCATCCAGTCACCGGCACTGCAATGGGTCTATGCGATCGCGTCGGCCACACTGGCCGGGCTGATGCTGTGGTCGCTGGGCGAGTCGCTGTTCGGCGAGAGAGATGCGGAAGAGCTCGCCGAGGCGATCGGCGGGGAGGGTGCGGACGGAGAGGACGCGCCGCCCGCGCGCTGGATGGAGGTGCTCGGGACGGTCGTGCTTTCGCTGCCGTCCTTCGTGACCGCCGTGGCCGGCGTGATCTGGAGCCTTGCGCTGCCGGTGGTGCAGGGTCTGTTCGGCCAGGGCTGAGCGGGTTGCCCTGGCGTACAGCGCGCCGTTCCACCGGGCGCGGCATTGCTTCCATCCGGGTCTCGCGCCGGGCCTGCCCGGATTTGGGGCAACACGGGTCAAGTCTCGCCCGGCCTCGGTCCGGGGTCGCGAGTCCGGTACAGGTCCGGACCCACTTTCGCCGGATCGAGCGCGTGCGCGCTCGATCCGCGCGCGCCCTCCATGGCGCCCGACAACGCAGAGTTCCACCGCCTGGCAGACGGGAGAGAACGGCTGCCGGCGCGAGGCGTTGACGCATCGCGCGACGAGGCCGCTGATCACGCCGTCGATCCTTCGACCGGGCACCAGTCGGTACTCGAAGGGTGGAAAGTGTGGGTTCTGCTTCTGCCCCGCCACAAGGGTTCGGCCATGGCGCAGGTCGGTAGTGGGGAGTTGGGGCTCGGCTGAGCCCGCAGGCCAGGGATGCGCCGGCGGGCTCCCGCGTCCGTGCAGGCTGCCGTGGCTTCAGCAGCCAGCCACCTCGAAGCCGCTGCAGAACAGGATGTTGTCGAGCTGTCCGCGCAGCTCGCCGTTCGGGAACTCCTGCGAGCTCACCTCGATGTACCACTGGCCGGCTCTCAGCTGCTGGGCCTCGTCGGCGGTGATCGGGTACTCCTGGGTGATGAAGCTGTCGCTGGCAGTGCCGGACAGTCGCAGCGGGAAGTCCGCCAGCACCGGGCCGTTGCTGCCGCGCGGCGCCGGGCCTCGCAGTACGACGGAGGTGCTCACCCCCGGCACGCCTTCGCCGGTAAGGCCGGCATAGTTCAGCGAGATCACCACGTTGTCCTGGGTGCCCGCGAGCGTCAGCTTGGCGCTGCCGGTCGCCTGCGACACCACGGCATCGCCCACCACCTGCTGCGGGCTCAGTTGGGCTTCGAACACCTGGTCCATCAGGATCTGACCGCGGATCTCGCCGGTCGGATGGTTGCTGGAGTGAACGTTGAAGTACCAGAGGCCCTCCAGCAGCTGCGCGCGCTGCTGTTCGTTGATCGCGAACTCGATCGGCCCGAACGCACCCGAGGTGCTTCCGCTGTTGCCCAGGTTGAAGATCACGGGGCCATTGCTGCCGGCAGCCGCGGGCCCGTGGATATGACTCATGGTGTTGGCGCTGCTCAAACCCGAGAACGCGAGCCGGACCGTGATCCGACTGCCGTCGCGGCTCAGCACCACGCTGCCGCGCGCTTCTGCGGAGGTGTTGACCGGCGGCACTTCCTGAGCTCCGCTTGGCGACGCGGTATGGCCGGTCTCGCCGCCCAGGGCCGCCAGCGCCATGGTCGGCGCGAACTCGAAGCCGTTGTGCTCGATGTTGCCGAAGTCGGGGCGCACGACCGGCGATGCACTCGCGTCACTGACGCCCGCCACGCGCAGCTCATCGACCGGGAAGAAATCCACGCCGGCCGCGCCCAGCGTCGGGCTGCCGCCGTCCAGCACCTGCAGCACGCCCGGCAGGAACTCGGTCGACACCGTGTCGCGGCCGCCGCCGGTCAGCAGTTCAAGGCGCTCGATGCGCACGATGTCGACGTCGAAGACGGAAGGCAGAGTGCGACGCAGGCGAGCGCAAGGCGCGCCTGCACTGCAGGTCAGTGGCGCGATCGTGAAGGTCTCGCCGACACCGGCAGCCAGCACCCGGCTGATGTCGTTGCCTGGGCCGCCATCGTTGAAGTCGGTGCCGTCGCCCGGGTTCCAGATCAGGATGTCATCGCCCTCGTCGCCGAACACTTGATCGGTGCCGAGAAAGCCGATCAAGGTGTCGTTGCCCAGGCCACCGCGCAGGATGTCGTCGCCCGCACTGCCGGTGATGGTGTCGTTGCCGTCGCCGCCGTTGAGCTGCAGGCTGATGAGTCCGGCAGGCAAGCCACTGGCATTGATGACATCGTCGCCACCGTTGCCGTTGACCTCCAGCACTTCGGCATTGCGGATGTCTATGGTGAAGGGGCCGACGAAGCGCAGATCAAAGCCCGGTGCCACGCCAGCCGTACCGATGGTGAACGTGTTGTTGCCCTCGCTGCCGTTGACCACGATGCGGTCGTTACCAGGGCCACCGTCATTGGTGTCCGAGCCATCGCCCGGGTTCCAGATGATCAGATCATCGCCGGCGCTGCCGACGATGGTGTCGGTGCCAGGGCCGCCGGTGATTGCGAGTGCGATCAAGCCTGCAGGCAGGGCGCTGGCATTGATGCTGTCGTCGCCACCGCGGCCATTGATCTCCAGCACTTCAGCGTTGCGGATATCGATGGTGAAGGGGCCGATGACGCGCAGGTCGAAGCCTGGCGCCGCGCCCGCAGTGCCGACGGTGAAGGTGTTGGTGGTGTCGCTGCCGTTGACAATGATGCGATCGTTGCCGGCGCCGCCATCGTTGGTGTCGGAGCCGTCGCCCGGGTTCCAGATGATCACGTCAGCCGCGAACGAGCCGACGACCGTGTCAGCACCTGCGGCACCGACGATGCTGGTCTCCAGCAGGTTGGTGAAGTCGGTCGGCTGCATGCCGGACAGGTCGATCAGGTTGGCGCCCGGCCCTCCGCTTGCCTGGACCTGCAGCACGCTGGCGCAGGTGACAGGGCCAGGCACCGGCGTGCCGTTCAGTCGGACAGCGCCTGCGTTGCAGTCGACGACAAGCGCATCATCGGCATCACTTGAGACAGACAGCCTGCCGTCAACAAAACTCGTGCTGGTGGCCGCATGCAGCAACGGCGCGCCGAGCAGGCAGGCTGCAGTCGAGGCGCACAGGGCGCCGCGCAACAGGAAGGATCTCATCGGGTGCTCCTGGGTAGGGGTCTGAAGCTCCGGCCTTGGCTCGGAGGTTTCTGCAGCCCGCTCAGTGGAGCCGATTTGTTCTGCTGCGTCCGCTGTCTGCAGAGGGGTCGGATACCCCCCGAAAGTCAGTGGTGGCGATGCGTCAGCGTCGCGACGGAGATGCCGCGCCGATGCGGCTGGAGCGCACCGTGTCGGCTGCGAATTCGGTTGGCTGATGCGATCTGTAGCAGTTCGGCGCACGTCCGTAGAGCCGAGCTTG
Organism: uncultured Aquimonas sp.; assembly: GCA_964586455.1. Classification (GTDB taxonomy): domain Bacteria; phylum Pseudomonadota; class Gammaproteobacteria; order Xanthomonadales; family Xanthomonadaceae; genus Aquimonas. The sequence goes on along the minus strand of CAZPHV010000075.1, from coordinate 6,629 downwards.
CTCGGCTGAAACTGATGCGATCTGTAGCGGTTCGGCGCACGACCGTAGAGCCGAGCTTGCTCGGCTGAAACCCTCGCGCTTGCGATTAGGGTGGGGCAGCTTGCCGTAGAGGTCGGAACAGCAGCGGAGCAAGCTCCGCTCTACAAGGGCGAGGCGATTCGATGCGCTGCGAGTTTTGCGCACGTCCGTAGAGCCGAGCTTGCTCGGCTGAAACCCTCGCGCTTGCGGTGAGGGTGGGGCAGGCTTGTCGCAGAGGTCGGAACAGCAGCGGAGCAAGCTCCGCTCTACAAGGGCGAGGCGATTCGA
>CAZPHV010000075.1:0-6223 GCA_964586455.1 uncultured Aquimonas sp. | reverse complement strand
TGCGTAGCGGTTCGGCGCACGTCCGTAGAGCCGAGCTTGCTCGGCTGAAGCCCTCGGGCTTGGCCCGCGCAGCGTCTAGAACGTGCGGTCACCTCGCGCACACCATCGGCACCACCAATGTGGATAGTCCTCCACTCGGTCGACGAGCTTCTTGCGCAGTGGGTTTTCGATCAGGTATCGAGCTTGCTTGATCAAGTCGTCCTGCTCGCGTACTCGGTGATCGTAGAACCCCGCTTGCCATATCGGGCCGCTGCCGCCCAAGGCGCGATTGATCGCGATGGCGGTGCGCGACTTCAAGCTCTGTACCAGTGCGCTCAAGGATGTCTCCGCGCCCAGTTCAAGCAGCCACTGCAGATGGTCTGGCATCAGCACCCACGCGTGGGTGCATGCATGTTGGTCCGGCAGCTCTGCAAGTAGTCGCCGCACCTCAGTCGCGGCAATGAAGTTCCCAAAGGTCGGTTCGCGTCTGTGCGTGACCGTGGTGACCACGTACCACGCCCCGGCTTCGGAACGTCGACCGATTTGCAGGCGTGGACTTGGCACGGCACATGGTCTGTACTGTTGGAATCCGATGCTAGCAAACAGTCATGCGAAAGAGCAGCGGAGCTACAAGGGCGGGGACGAGCAGCGGAGCAAGCTCCGCTCTACAAGGGCGAGAAGAGCAGCGGAGCAAGCTCCGCTCTACAAGGGCGGGGACGAGCAGCGGAGCAAGCTCCGCTCTACAAGGGCGAGGAAGAGCAGCGGAGCAAGCTCCGCTCTACAAGGTCGAGGTGATTTGGTAGTCCGCGGATCGGTGCAGGCCCGTAGAGCCGAGCTTGCTCGGCTGAAGCCTTTACGCTTGCGGAAGGAATCGGGGTGAAGCCCAGAGCAGCTCCGCTGCAGCCCTACGGCGCCTCAAAGCCGTCGCTGAAGATCACCACCTCTATCCCTTCGAGCTCCAGCGCGCCCAGGTCACAGGCGGACACGCGCGGGCGCTGGAAGCCTCGCTGGTCCGTGTGCATACAGAACTCCGGATCGGCCGCATCGACAGCCGGACTGTCGGCTGCGGGAGCCTGTGTCGCGGTGACTCCACCGTTGGCGCCCAGCTCGCCCAGGGCCGGGTCGGCGGTCAGCTGCGCCGTGCAGTTTGCTCGGCTTTCCGCCAGCAGGGCGACGGCATCCAGGGTGCCGCCCGAGATGAAACAGTCACGCCCCTGATTGTCGGCGAGGATGCTGTTGATCAGGGTGGTGCTCGTTTCGAACGCGAATAGCCCTCCTGCGGTCGGCGTGCCATCGGTGCGACCGTTGTTGGCCACCGTGATATGCAGGGCGGTGAGCGCGCCACGGTTCTGGATCGCGCCCTCGTTCGTGCTCCCGCGATTCTCGCTGAAGGTGCTGTTGATCAACTCGGCTGTTCCGGTGTTGAAGAGCGCTGAGCCTCGCACGGCGTCGTTGCCGGTCAAGGTGCAGCTTTCCATCCGGAGGTTGGCGCCGACGTCGTTGAAGATCGCGCCGCCTCCAAGCCCCCCGGCATTGGTGGCCGAGTTGCCGTCGATTCTGCAGTCGCGAAGTTCAAGCCGCCCGCGATTCCGGATTGCTCCGCCGAATCCAGCCAGAGAAGTGCCGTTGGCGGTGCCATTGCTCAGCCGCAAGCGCTTGATGCTGAGCTGTCCGGCTGCGTCCACGCGGAAGATCCGATGGCTCGCGCCACCCAGAATCTGCACCAGGTTGGCGTCGCCGGTGGAGGCGTCCAGCGACTGGCTGCTGCCGTCGAGAGTCAAGGCTTTGTCGACCACGATCTCGCTCTGCAGGGCGATCACGAAGCGGTTGGCGAAGGTGATCGTGCCTTCTGGGCAGAGGTCGGTGATGGCCGCGCGCAGCGAGCCGTCGCCGCTGTCATTCGCGTTGAGCACCTGTGCAGTTGCGTTGCAGCCCTGGATGCCGCCATGGCCAGTCCCCGTTGTCTGCGCGTTCGAAGCGATCGGTGCGAAGCCAAGAAACACGATGAGAAGAACGATGTTGGAGCGCTGTGCGCCGAGCATGCTGGATCCTGGTTGGTGAGTGCGACCGACACCCTAGTGCGCATGCGAGGGCGGCTGAACTCACCTGGGAGGGCAGGCGACACTGACCAAAGTCAGGGGTATCGAGCCAAGCTCCGCTCAATCGGCGTCTTCGCAGGAGGGGGCTGGGTGGTTTTCCGGGTTTCGATCGTGCCTACGGTGCTTGCTCTCGGCGCAGCGTTGAGGCTCAGGCCTAAAGGTCCGAGCGCGCGAACCTGCCTACGCACGCTGCTTGAGATGGGGCGTTCACCATCTCGCGAGCGCCTACTTCATCAGGGCGCGTGGGGCCACTCTCCTAAGTGGGTGTTGCGGATGCTGCACACGGTTGACACTGTCGCGTTCGCTGATGTCTTCCAGCGGGTGCAGGTGGCGCGAACTCGGCGGCGGATTCGGCCCCTGGGTCGGCGCATCAGGCTCGACACCTGACCGGCGTAGCGCGATCCTGCGCGTCGCGACGGAGGCGTCTCCGCAGCCGGCATCGGGCACATGCGGATCTTCGATGCGCTTCTGCAGGGCGGCGTGCGCTGGAGTGGTCGTTTGCGCAAGGTCGGAAGCCGCACTGCATTGATGAGGGTCAGGGGAGCCAAGGGTGAACGTGGATGAACATCGATAGAGCGGCAGCGGTGACCCCTGCGCAACTGCGTTCAAGGCAGTTGCGAGAAGCTCTCCGACGCATGGTCCGGCGGCACGATTGAGCACGCACGAGCCCCCGCAGATCCTGCTCAACCGCTACATCGAGGAGATGAGCGGTGAACTGCAGCTGGAGCCACTGCTGTCGCGCCTGGTGGAGCTGGCCTGCAGTCTGATCGGTGCCGACCATGGAGTGATCGGTCTGCACGATGCGCGTCAGCGGGTTGTTCGCACGGCTGCCGCCTATCGCATGCCGCAGCGTGCCCTGGGCGCTGAGACCGGTCCCGGTGTCGGCCTCGGCGGGCGCGTGCTGCTGACCGGCAAGCCCGTGGTCATCCGCTACGGCGATCTTCCGGGCTTTCAGTTTCCCGAGTTCGCTGACAACGAAGTCATCGGCATGCCGATCGTCTGGAACGACGAGCTGATCGGCGTCTTTGGCATCGGCTTCGAGCCGCCGCAGCGTATGCCCGAGACGGCGCTGGAATCCCTCAGGGTGTTCGCTCGCCACGCCGGCGTGGCAATCGCCAACGCGCGACGCTACGAAAAGGCGCGCAAGCGCACGGTTCGCTTTGCCCTGATCGCCCGGGTCGCCCGCTGCATCAATGCGGGTTCAGAGCTCGCCAGCATGCTGCAGCAGACCGCAGACGCCCTGCATGAGGTGCTGGAGTACCCGAACGTCGATATCCCGTTGGTGGATCCCAATGATCCCAACGTGCTGGTCGTGGCCGTACGCGGCGGTGGCTACAAGCTGGCGATTTCCGGCGTGGACCGGCAGTCGATCCATCAGGGGGTCATGGGGGCCGCGGTGCGCGAGCGCCGTACCCAGCGTATCGACAACGTCTACGACGACCCGCGCTACGTGCGTCCGCCCAATACCCACGGTGCACGGGCCGAGCTGGCGGTACCGATCATGGGCGCCGGCGAGGTGCTGGGCGTGGTCAATGTGGAGGGCGAGCAGCCCTATGACGAGCTGGATCAGCTGACCCTGGAGATCATCGCCGATCATCTTGGCGTGGCGATTCTCAATGCGCGCCTGCATCAGCAGAACCGCGATGCGGCGGTGTGGCAGGAACGCTTGCGCCTGCGCCGCGAGCTGCACGATTCGGTGACCCAGATCCTGTCGAGCATCAGCCTGCTGGCGCAGGCCCTGCCGTCGGCGTGGCAGCGCAGCCCGAAGGACGGCACGGCGGCGGCCGCGCGTCTTGCGGAACTGGCGCAGACGGCCTTTGCGGAAATGCGCGCCTTGCTGCGCGACCTTGAGCCGGACTCCACGACCACGGCCGACCCCTGCTCGCAGCGCGTGCGTTCGGGGATCGAAACCATGCGGCATGCCGGCCTTGTCCCTGCGCTGGTGCGGCTGCTCGAAGCGATGATTCCCGCTGGCATGGCGCGGCGTTATCACTTCGACCTGTATCGCACCCAGGATCTCGCCCACGAGGAGACGCTGTACCGCGTCTGCCAGGAGGCGGTCTCCAACGCGATCCGGCATTTGGGAGCGGACGCACTGGTGGTCGAGGCGCGGGTGGACGATCAGCGCGTCTGGCTCAGAGTTGCCGATGACGGTGGTGGCCTGCCCATCAACATGCGTGCAGGCATTGGCCTCAAGAGCATGAAGGAGCGTCTGGCCCGCCTCGGTGGCGAGCTGGAACTGCGCCCCGGAAGCCCTCGCGGCGTGGACCTCTGGGCCAGCCTGCCGCGCAAGGATCGGAACATCGAGAGGCCATGAACACGACCGAACTTCGATTGATGCTGGTGGATGACCACGCGGTGGTCCGGGAAGGGCTGCGCGCGGTGTTCTTCGGCTCCAGCCGCTGCCGCGTGGTCGCAGAGGCCAGCTCGGGCGATGAGGCCTTGCGGCTGCTCGATGCGGCGCAGCCCGATGTGGTTCTGATGGATCTCAGGATGCCGGGGCTCAGCGCTGCAGAGACCATCCAGCGTCTGCGAGCGCGGCTGCCGGACTGCAATGTCATCGTGTTCACCAGCTTCGGCGAAGAAGACGCCCTGCGCGCGACCCTGCAGGCCGGTGCAATCGGTTACCTGCTCAAGGACGCCTCGCGCGAGGATCTCCTGAGCGCCGTCTACTCGGTAGCGCAGGGTCGGCCTTGGCTCAACGAATCGATGCAGCGGCAGCTGCTGGAAATGATGCGTCGCCCGGAGCCCGAGGATCCGTTGGCCGTGCTCACACCGCGTGAGCGCAGCGTGCTGGAGCTGATAGGGCAGGGGATGAACAATCGGCGGATAGCTGCAAGCCTCGCCTTGACCGAGGGGACGGTGAAGGGATACGTCAGCGCGGTACTCGACAAGCTCGGTGTCGCCGATCGCACGCAGGCGGCTTTGCTGTTCAATCGCGCGCGCAAGGCTCGCTGAATCTCGTCGGATGCGTCGGTGCTCGCCGCCCCGGCGGGGTTGCGGAACCCCGCGCCTGCACGCGGCCCGTCGCCGAGGCCCCTGTCCCGGTGCAGCTCGGTGCCGGGCTGAGTCGCGCTTCCACTCACTTTCGATGGGGCCCAACGCTGGCTCCGCGGGGTTTTGCCTCTGCGCGCGCGCATCAAGACTGCGCGACAGGTGCACTGGCGATCGCGGAGCGCGGGATGAAACTGCAGTTGACCAAGGGGCTCGATCGTTCTCCATGTCGCGGAAGCTGGCCATGCTGCTTCGCGTGATCGCGGCGACGGACAGCGGCGCCAGCGCGTCTTGCGTTCCCGAGTTCGAGTCTCTGCGTTTCCAGCGTCCCCTGGAGGTGTGCGAGACCGTGCGCGTGTGCGTGATCCAGCTGGTGGCGGGACAGGAGGTTCCGGTGGCGGATTCACTGCCAGTCACCGGCAGCCTGCTGGCGATAGCGCTGCGCGAGCTCGACTGGGAGGTCGCAGCGGTGATCGCTGGCGACTGGGGCATCGAGCACGCGCTGCGCATTCAGCTTGAGCGTATCGAGAGCGAGTACCGCTGTGGCTGCGGCGCGCGCTGGAACGATGTCTGGTGGCGCACCGGTGAAGACAGCTGCCCGCTGTGCGGCGCGACGTGCAGGCCCCGCGCATGGCGGCGCCTGCGCAGCGTTGTTCGCGGCAAGCTGGCGATCAACGAGGATCGCGTTGACGTGCTGGACATCGCGTGAGCTCATGCCTGGATGGAGACAGCGGAGCCATTGGAGAGCGGGTGCCGTGGGCGCCGGTCGACCTTCGGCAGGGGCTTCTCTGACCCGATCCTTGCGGCCGGCGCCACTTCGCCGTTTGAAACAAGGACTTTGCCCGCTGTCGCGGGGGTTGCATCGCGTGATCAGGCGCCGGGCGCTCGACGAACGCGTTCCAGTGGGCGCACGCGTGGCCGCTGCATGTTCCTGCGACCTCCGAGAGCGGTCCGCTGGCGCGGAAGCGCGAGTTCGATCGGAGGTGCCGCTGCGGACATCGTCGGGGTGACACAAGCGCGTCTCTGACGAGGCGCCCGCTCGCCCGGGCGTGCGCCTTCATTTGCTCGGCATGCAGGTCGACCGAGGCGAGGGTGAAGCTCACGGTGGGCCAGGGCCTGAGGTCTCCCCAGAATTTCTCTTTTCGATTCCG
>CAZPHV010000074.1:0-23271 GCA_964586455.1 uncultured Aquimonas sp. | reverse complement strand
CGAACCCTGAGCGCAGGGATGCGCGAAGGGCGCGGACGAGGGGTGGCCTTTCTTTGGCCTACCTTTCTTTGGCCACTCAAAGAAAGGTAGGTCGGGCAGCCCGAAGGGCTGACCGAAAGCTCTTGATCTTGATCTTGCTGTTCGCCCCGCACAGCGACAAGGCAGAGAGCACGAGCTCCGGCGGGTCAAGACCCGCCCTACGTGGATCGCGAGCGGAGGGACCGACGCGAGTATGGAGCCCATGGTGAGCCAGGGCCCACCCTATGCACTCGCGGGACCGAGGCGAGTGTGAAGCTCATGGTGGGCCAGGGCCCACCCTATGCCCATTCCCCTCGCAGTGTCTGCACCTGCTCCTGCAGCTCCGCGGCCGTCGCCTGATCGGGCAGCAGGGCGGGTGCGATCGCCAGCTCGATGCGCGCGCGAAAGCGGCGCGGCAGGCGCATGCGGCGCAGGGCGGAATCGCTGCGACTGAACAGGCTGCCCCACATGCCGCGCAAGGCCATCGGTACAACCGGCACCGATCGCGCTGCGAGGATACGTTCGACGCCGGAACGGAACGGGTTGATCGCGCCGTCGCGGGTGATCTGGCCTTCCGGGAAGATGCCCACCAGTTCGCCGGCTGCCAGCGCCGCGTCGATGTCTGCGAAGGCTTTCTCCATCAGCGCCGGGTCTTCCTTGGCGCCAGCGATCGGGATCGCCTTGGCGGTGCGGAACACCCAGCTCAGCACCGGAATATTGAAGATCTTGTAGTACATGACGAAGCGGATCGGCCGCCGCACCGAGGCGGAGATCAGCAGTGCATCGACGAAGCTGACGTGGTTGCAGACCACCAGCGCCGCGCCCTCGTCCGGCACCTGCTCCACCCCGCGCACGCGCAGCCGGTACAGCACGCTGATCAGCAGCCAGACCAGGAAGCGCATCAGGAACTCCGGCACCAGCCGGAAGATGTGCCAGGCTACCAGTGCGTTCAGCAGCGCGGTCACCAGCAGGATCTGCGGAATGTTCAGGCCCAGCGCGGCCAAGCCGATCGCCAGTGCGGCGGCCAGCACCATGAAGATGGCGTTGAGAATGTTGTTGGCGGCGATGACGCGCGAGACTTCCTCGCGCGGGGTGCGCGACTGGATCAGGGCGAACAGGGGCACGATAAAGAAGCCACCGAACAGACCGATCAGGGCGAGATCCATCAACACCCGCCAGCGACCGGGCTGGCTGAACACCTCGCTGACCGATTGCCCCAGCGCACCCACATCGGCGGGCTGGGCGAAGTAGAGGTCGATCCCGAACACCGACAGGCCGATCGCGCCCAGCGGGACCAGGCCGATTTCGATCTTGTGGCCCGAGAGCTTCTCGCACAGCAGCGAGCCCACGCCAATGCCGGCGGCGAACACTGCCAGCAGCACCGACATCACGGCCGCTTCGCCGCCCAGTGTGTCCCGCGCGTACACCGGCAGCTGGGCCAGCACCAGTGAGCCGTAGAACCAGAACCAGCTGATGCCCAGCACCGAGTTCAGCACCGCGGTGCGACCGCGCAGGGTGGCGAGCGTGTGGCCGATCTCGCTGATCGCGTTCCAATTGAACTTGAGCTCCGGCGCGGTCGGCGGCGCCGGCGGAATCGCCAGGCTCACCAGCCAGCCGACGATGGCGAGCCCGATCACGCAGACCGACACCCATAGATCAGCGTTCGGCAGCTGCATCAGCGGGCCGCCGGCAAGGAAGCCGAGCAGGATCGCCATGAAAGTCGCGGCTTCCACCCACGCATTGCCGCCGACCAGTTCCCAGGGTTTCAGGTGCTGCGGCATCAGCGAGTATTTCAATGGGCCGAAGAAGGCCGACTGCGTGCCCATCAGGAACAGCACACCGAGCAGGAACTCGACCGAGCCCAGCGCGAAGCCCACCGCCGCCGCGCCCATGATCAGGATCTCGGCGAACTTGATGACCCGGATCAGCCTGGCCTTTTCGAACTTCTCGGCAATCTGGCCGGCGCTGGCCGAGAACAGGAAGAACGGCAGGATGAACAACGCCGCCGCGATGTTCGAGTACAGCAGGCTCTGTTCCTGGCTGGTGCCGACTCGATAGATGACCAGGCCGATCAGGGCGTTGCGGAACAGGTTGTCGTTGAACGCTCCCAGCGCCTGGGTCAGGAAAAACGGCAAGAAGCGGCGCTGGGTCAGCAGGGCGAACTGCGAGGTCTGCGGGGCGTCGGACATCCGGGGCTTCCATGCGGTGCGGTGGGCGCGAGTGTGAGCGGTCGCCAGCGCGCCCTGTCAAGCCGCGTCAGCTAGTGCCGTTCGGGGCCCGCGCTTGTCCTTCGACTGTGAGGAAGTGTTTCGGGCTTTCCGCCAAAACCGATCGGCGGACCGATTTCCGGTGTGACCGGAGGCGAGGCTGCACCCAGCAGCCGACAGAGTGTGAGGACCCTCACGTTCCACCCTTTGGCACGAAAGCTGCTGGTCACAGGTATCGCCCACGGCCATCCCGGTTGCCATTGCGCAGCCCACGGAGCTCCCCATGTTCGCCCTGACCTTGCTGCACACGCTGGATCGCGTTCGCCACGAAGTGCTGGTGCCGGCGTGGTACTGGAGCCTGGCGCTCTGCGACGGCGCTGCCTACCTGCTGCTGCGTCGCTGAGCTTCGCTTCCTCGCGATGGCGCGTTGACTGCGCCGTCGCCGATCAATCCGCAATGCTCAATCCGCGCTGCCGCTGAACAGGCTGCCCTGCCGCGGAAAACTTTCCGCCTCCACCAGGTTCGACAGGCCGATGCCGGCCAGACGGTAGCGCGTGCGTTTTGCAAGATGCACTCGTGCACGCAGCCCGCGCGCGACCTCCAGCAGCTCCTGCCACGAGGCCGGCGGTGATTCCGGGCTCAGGCTGCGGGTCAGGATGCGGAAGTCGGTGGTCTTGAGCTTCAGCACCACCGTTCGGCCGATTCGCTGAGAGCGCTCGGCGGCTGCCCAGACCTTGCGCGCCAGCGGCTCCAGCTCGGCGCCGATGGCATCGAGATCCAGATCCACTGCGAAGGTGTCCTCAGCCGAGATCTGCAGGCTGGGGCGCTCGGGTTCGACCGCATGCGCGTCGATGCCCATTGAAAGCTCATGCAGGCGCCGTCCCCAGCGGCCAAAGCGCGCGCCCAGCGCCTCGATGCCCAAGGCCCTCAGCTCGCCGACGCGGGTGATGCCGAACTCGGCCAGCTTGGCCTGCATCACCTTGCCAACGCCCGGCAGCTTGCCGACCGGCAGCGGGGTGAGGAAATCATGGGCCTGCTCGGGCCGGATCACGAACAGGCCGTCCGGCTTGCGCCAGTCGGAGGCGATCTTGGCCAGGAACTTGTTCGGCGCGACGCCCGCGCTCGCGGTCAGCTGAGTGGTCTCGCGGATTTCGGCGCGAATGGCCTTGGCCACGGCCGTGCCCGAGCCCAGGCCCTGCAGATCGGTGCTGACATCCAGATAGGCCTCGTCCAGCGACAGCGGTTCGATCAGGGCGGTGTGCTTCGCAAAGATCGCCCGCACCTGGGTCGACACCACCTTGTAGCGGGCGAAATCCGGCGGCACGAACACCGCATCGGGGCACAGACGTTCAGCGCGGATCGCCGGCATCGCCGAGCGGATGCCGAACACGCGGGCCTCGTAGCTGGCCGCGCAGACCACCGAGCGCGCGCCCTTCCAGGCCACCACCACCGGGCGGCCGCGCAGGGAGGGATCGTCGCGCTGCTCGACCGAGGCGTAGAAAGCGTCCATGTCGACGTGGACGATGCGGCGCATGGCGGGGGGCCTCGTGTGGCCTCAGGCCGGGTCGCGCCAGTGCAGTCGCAGATTGCGCGGGGTCAGTTCGACGCCGTCGGCATCGAAGGCGCGCAGCGTCGACAGCATCGCGCCCGACTCGGCATTGCGCAGCTCCAGTGCGGTTTCATCGCAGGGCGCCCACTGCGTACCCCATTGCGCCATCGACACCAGCACCGGAAACAGGGCCTTGCCCATCGGCGTCAGCCGGTACTCGACCTGGCGCGCGTCCTCGCGGGAGGGTTCGCGCGAGAGCACGCCGCGCTCGACCAGATGTTTGAGGCGTGAGGAAAGGATGTTGCGGGCGATGCCCAGGTGGCGCTCGAAATCGTTGAATCGGCGCTGGCCCATGAAGGCCTCGCGCAGAATCAGCAACGACCAGCGTTCGCCCACGATTTCGAGCGCGCGCGCGATCGGACAGGGCGAAGTGGGGTCGGCGGAGCGCGTAGACAGCGGGCTGGGAGGCAGGGGATTGGGCATGCCACGCAGCATGCGGATTTGGGTTGCATACTGCAACTGATCGCGCTAGCGTCTGCGGCAGTTGCACATTGCAACCTATCTGGACCGAGGTCCAAGGAGCCCGCCATGTCGCCTGCCACCTTCCGCCCCCTCGGCTCGACCTTGGGCCGGCTGTTTCCCGAGTTCACCGCCGAGCTGGTCGCCGGTTTCGCGACGCGTCCGCGCAGTCTGATGGCGCGTCCGTTGCCGGCGGACGCCGAACCCTTCACCCTGCGCTTCGGACTGGCCGGCCTGCGCTGGGGCCAGCGCGGCCCGCGCGTGCTGGCGCTGCACGGCTGGCAGGGCTGCGCCGACCAGTTCGCCCCAATCGCGCGCGCGCTGGTTGCCCGCGGAATGCAGGTGCTGGCGCTGGACGCTCCCGCGCACGGTCGCTCGCCCGGTGAATTCGCCTCGCCCACGGTGTTTTCGGACGCGCTGCTGGAAAGCCGCCCCGAACTCGGCCCGATCGAAGCGGTGATCGGCCACTCCATGGGCGGCGGTGCGGTGCTGTACGCATTGGCCTCGGGTCTGCGGGCCGATCGCGCGGTGGTGGTCTCGGCGCCGGCCCACTACGCCGAAGTGCTGCAGCGGACCAGTCGACGTCTGGCCTTGCCCGAGCGCGCCGAAGCAGCCTTCGTGGCGCGCATGGAACGGCTCACCGGCGTGCCCGCCAGCGCGCTCGACATCGCCGGGCTGGCTGCGGACTTCGGCGGCGAACTGCTGGTCGTCCACGACCGCAATGACCGCATCGTTCCGCATGCGGATGGCGCTCGCATCGCCGCTGCTGCGCGAGCGCCGCTGCTCAGCACCCAGGGTCTGGGGCATGGACGACTGCTGGCGGATGCCGAACTCGCAAGCAGTATCGCCGCCTTCATCAGCCAGGGCGCGCGCAGCCTGCAGCCCGAGCAGTCGGCGCGGTTGAACTGAAGCGACGCGCGCGCAGGTACGGCCAAGGGCGCAGGAAGCCTCTCAAGAAGCCAGAGCGTATGTGCTTGTTTTACCCACAGAACTCTCGCTGCAATGAGGCGCTGAGAAGCTCCGCTCGTGTAGGGTGGAGAAGCGCAGCGCATCCACCAGTACGTCCTTTGGAAGCCGGACAGCGAACGAAGCCTGGGAAGTCGAAGGCAAGTCTCGCGCCCACTGCATTCGTCGCCCTCGCGCCGGTCGGCTGCACGGCCGCACAGCCCCCCAGGAAATGCTGGCCTCGGTCGCGAGAGCCCTGGATCCCGCCTTCGCGGGGATGAAGAACCCATGTTTCTTCGAGAACACCTGGTCCGCAGCGCAGGGCTGAGAAGCCCTCAAGAGGAGCGCGCACACACGTCATGTCGAGACAGTCACGCGGCTAAACAGCGGGAGTGCGCACTGTAGGTCGGGGCAACGGCTCCCATCGCGCAGACATACCGTCAGGTGCGCGAATGCCGAAGTCAGACCTGCTGCGAATCCGCTGGGTTGCCACGTGTGCTTCTTGCTGGAACTAGAGGCCTAAGCCGAGCCCCGCCAGACGGGCGTCGAGCCTATCGACCAGTGCGCTCGCTTCGGCGCCATCGCGGGTAAAGCCGAACGCGTGCTCGGTGTGCCGCGCGCGATCGAGCCAGATGCCACCTTCAGAAGGCAGCGCCGGACGTGCGGCCGCCAGCCACAGGGCGGTGTCCGCACCTTCGGCGGCGCTGCGCAGCAGCGGCCGCAGGCTGCGCCTGAACAGCGGCAGCGCCGTGCGCACGCCTTCAGTGTCCACCCAGCCTGGGTGCATTGCATAGGCGCGCGGCGCGCCCTCGCCCCGGCTGTTCCACCAGCGCGTCAGCTCGACCTGGGCACGCTTGTGCTGGGCGTAGGCGGCCAGCCCGTTGTGGCTCCCGGCATCCGCAGCTTCAAGCGCGGCCAGGTCCAGTCGGGCGCCGTACATGCCGCCGGAGCTCATCGACACGATTACGCTGTCAGCGACCAGCGCCTGCGCTGACCGCAGGCCTTCGGTAAGCACGAAATGATTGAGCAGGTTGGTCGCGAAGCCCGCTTCCACGCCCTCCGACGTGCGCTGGAACGCGTGCAGCATCAAGCCGACATTGTTCACCAGCACATCGACACGGCCCTGTCGGGCGATGGCCGTCGCGGCGCTGCGGGTCGCGCCGACGCTGGAGAGATCGACGCAGAAGCCCTGCAAGCGGCCCGAGCCCAGCTGCTCCAGTGCATCGAGCTGGGTTCTATTGCGGCCCAGTGCGATCACCTCAGCCCCTGACGCGGCTGCCGCAAGCGCGATGGCGCGACCAATACCGCCGGTGGCGCCGCTGACGACCCAGCGCTGGTTGCGAAAATCGAAAGCACCCGCCTCGAACCCGCGGGATCGCCTCAGGTAGCCCAGTCGGGAAAAGCTGGGCAGGAAGCGCGCATAAAAAAACAGGCTGGCAAGTGTGTTGAGCATGGGCAGAGTGTCACCGCTGAGTGCGAAAACGCGCGTGAGCTGCGCGTCCCTTCCGCGTGAGCGCGGCCGCCGCAGTCGAATGGCGTGGGCGGGCCAGGACTCACCCGGCCAAGGCGCCGTTCGAATCCTGCCCCGCGACAGGCGCGCCCCGTGGATGCGGCAGTCAAGCGGAAATGGCGACAGTTGGCTGCCCGGTGCCACTACCCTGCTGGGCATCCACTGGCCACCGGCCTGGGCTCTGGCTTCAGGCCCATTGCGAGGGGCTACTGCTTGCGCCGAATCTTGAGTCCACTGGCCGGGAAACTCGCGATCTCGCCCCCGCCCTCGCGGCGTCGCGGCTGGCCGGGTTCGGGCGCGAAGGCCTGCGCGTAGAACACCTCGTAGGTGGCCGGCAGCGCCTCGCCCTGGCGGTGCAGCTCATAGGCCTCGAACACGCGCTGCATGCGCGCCTTGCCGGTCAGGCTGCGGCGTCGATCGGACCAGGCATTGCCGGCGCCGATACCGCGCAGCTCGCGCATCAGGGCGCGTGCGTCGGGATAGGTCAGGGTGAAGCGATCGGTGTCCAGCACCGGGTCGCGAAAGCCCGCACCCATCAGCGCGTCGCCGACGGCCTGCATCGGCGCGAAGCTCGACACGTGCGGCGCGCTGTCGGCGGCGGCGAAGGATTCGCGCAGTTCGAACAAGGTGTCGGGGCCGAAGCTCGAAAACAGCAGCAGGCCGCCGGGCCGCAGCAGGCCACGCAGGCCGTCGAGCAGGGTCGGAAGATCCTCGATCCACTGCAGGCACAGACTGGAAAACACCAGATCGAAGCTCTGCTCGGCAAACGGCAGCGCGCGCGCATCGGCACAGATGCGATGAAAGCGACTTGCTCTGGGCGTGTACCAGCGCCAGCTGCGTCCAGCTTGCTTGAGCATCGGCAGTGCAAGGTCGAGCGCTACCAGCTCGGCCTTCGGAAAACGCTGACGAAGCTCGGCGCTGGCGCGTCCAGGCCCGCAGCCCAGGTCGAGGATCCGGGTCGGCGGCTGCTTCGCGTAGACCACCTGTTCGAGCAGTCGCGCCTCCACCTCGCGCTGCAGCACGGCGATGGCGGCGTAGTCGGAAGCGGCGCGGCCGAAGGCGCGGCGCACCTGGCGCAGGTCGAGGCGGGGATCCATGAGGGCGCGCAGTGTACGCGAGCACCTGTCAAACGGTGTCGCCGCGGAGTCGCGGCCTGTGCGTAGAATCGCCCATCGCGCCGTACGGACTGCCCAATGAGCCACAGCCAGAACGACTTCATCGAGGTCTACGACAATGCACTGAGCCGCGAGCAGTGCGCGGCCCTGATCCAGCGCTTCGAGCACTCGAACCAGCTGCAGCCCGGTGCCGTCGGTGGCGGCATCTACCCCGAGCTGAAGCACAGCAGCGACCTCACGATTTCCGGCCGGCCCGAATGGCTGGAGGCGGAAATGGCCCTGAACGGCGCCATGTTCAGCGGCCTGCTGGCCTACCTGCGGCGCTATCCGCACACCTTGATCGCGCCGCTGATGCTGCAGATGCAGGATGCCGCGAGCGGCCAGTTGCGCCGGGTCGACGCCGACGACGTCGAGCGCATGGATGCGGCCCAGCTCGGGCCGGTGGTGCAGCAGGTGTTCCGCCCCGGTGCGATCAACCTGCAGCGCTACCGTGCCGGCGAAGGCGGCTACCCCTATTGGCACTGCGAGCTCTACCCGCGCGACCGTGACGCCGAATGCCTGCACCGCACCCTGCTGTGGACGCTGTACCTCAACGACGAATTCGACGAGGGAGAAACCGAGTTCCTCTACCAGGGGCGCAAGGTCAAACCTCGCACCGGCAGCCTGTTGCTCGCACCGGCGGCCTTCACCCACACCCACCGCGGCAACCGCCCGCAGCGGGGCGACAAGTACATCGCCACCAGCTGGCTGCTGTTCCGACGCGCCGAACACCTGTACCCCGACATGGCGGCGGCCTGAGCTGCCGTACGCCCCCGATCACGCCAATGTGAACCCTGCGGCAGCCTACGAACCGGAGCCGATGCCATGCGCCTGACACCTCGAATCCTGAGCGCCCTAGCCCTGTGTGCGGCCTTGGTCGCCTGCTCCGAGCCGCCACCGCCGCCGCCGACTGGACCTACACTGAACAGTGCGGCCGCGAACGAAGCGGTGGTTCTGTTTGACCAGGCGCTCGCCGATGGCCGTGGCCAGCTGGCGCGTGCCTACGCCGAGGACATTCTTGCGAAGTACCCGGGCACCCGGGCTGCGGCCAAGGTGCAGGCTGCGATGCCCGAGGTCGAAGTGATGGCTGCGGCGGACCGCGAACGCACCCGGCTGGCGAACATGTGGATCTACCACGCCGTCGGTGAGGTCAAAGGCACCACCTATACCGCCTTCATGTACGAGACCGAGAGCAACCAGCTGCCGCGCGAAGAGCGGCCACAGCTGGTGCTGCGGCGCCACCCGGAGTGGGGGCAGAACGTCTACATCCTGCTGCCCGGCGCTCGAATCGCCTGCGGCGCGCGCTGCAACATCAACCTCAAGATCGACGATGCCAATCCCGTGCGCTTCGAAGCCAGCCAGCCCGAAGGCGCGCCGGTGCCGGCCATGTTCATCGAGGAGCACAGGCGCTTCTTCGAGGCGCTGAAGACCGCGCGCTGGATCGAGATCGAGGTGCCCATCCGAGGCGGCAAGCGCGCCTTGCGCTACGAGGTCGGCGGTATCGATCTTGCGCGGATGGGCCCCGAACCGGCAGCCGGCCGACCGCGCGGCTGAGGCATCGAAACCCTTGGAAGGCGCGGTCTCTGACTGCGCCTGCCGAAGGTCGCACTTCACGACTACCTGCAAGCGGGCCACAATGGCGCGCTGCGCGTACGTGGCGCCCAGGCCGCGCGCAAGACTGTTTCGCTTCACGCAACCCCTTTCATCCAAAGGCCCCGTCCATCGCGACGGCGGCCGCAACCGGGAGGCTCCCCATGGCAGAACCCATCCTCACCCCGCCCGCCGGCGGCGCCAAGATCACCATCGAGAACGGCAAGCTGCAGGTGCCGAACAACCCGATCATCCCCTTCATCGAAGGCGACGGCACCGGCCCGGACATCTGGCGCGCCTCGGTGCGCGCGCTCGACGCGGCGGTCGAGAAGGCCTATGGCGGCCAGCGCAAGATCCACTGGCTGGAGATCTACGCCGGCGAGAAGGCCAACAACCAGTACGGCACCTGGCTGCCGGAGTCCACCGTGCAGGCCTGCCGTGACTATCTGGTGTCGATCAAGGGCCCGCTGACCACGCCGATCGGCGGCGGCATCCGCTCACTCAACGTCGCCCTGCGGCAGATGCTGGACCTCTACGTCTGCCTGCGCCCCGTGCGCTGGTTCAAGGGCGTGCCGAGCCCGGTCAAGCGCCCGGATCAGGTCGACATGGTGATCTTCCGCGAGAACTGCGAGGACATTTACGCCGGCATCGAGTTCGAACAGGGTTCGGACGAAAATGCGAAGTTCCTGAACCTTCTCAAGGAGCACTTCCCGAAGAGCTACGGCAAGATCCGCTTCCCCGAGACCTCGGGCATCGGTATCAAGCCGGTCTCGAAGGACGGCTCCGAGCGCCTGATCCGCGCTGCCATCGAGTACGCCATCGCCAACAGCCGCAAGTCGGTGACGATCGTGCACAAGGGCAACATCATGAAGTTCACCGAAGGCGCCTTCCGCAACTGGGGCTACGCCCTGGCGGAACGCGAATTCGCGGACAAGACCTACACCTGGGACCAGTGGGAGCGCACCAAGGCTGCCAGCGGCGAGAAGGCTGCGAATGACGAGCAGGCCGCGGCTGTGGCCGCCGGCAAGATCATCATCAAGGACGCGATCGCCGACATCACCCTGCAGCAGGTGCTGACGCGGCCGAACGAATTCGACGTGATCGCCACGCTGAACTTGAACGGCGATTACCTCAGCGACGCGCTGGCCGCACAGGTCGGCGGCATCGGCATCGCCCCGGGTGGCAACGTCAACTACATGACCGGCCACGCCGTGTTCGAGGCCACCCACGGCACCGCACCGAAGTACGCCAACCTCGACAAGGTCAACCCGGGCTCGGTGATCCTGTCCGGCGAGATGATGCTGCGCTACATGGGCTGGACCGAAGCGGCGGACGCGATCATCAACGCCATGGACGCCGCCATCGCCGCCAAGACCGTCACCTACGACTTCGCCCGCCTGATGGACGGCGCGACGGAAGTGAAGTGCTCGGAGTTCGCGGACGCGCTGATCAAGGCGATGTAAGCGGTCGCTGCTATGCGCTGAAAAGCACAAGGCCGCCTTCGGGCGGCCTTGTGCGTTGTGGGGCGTCAGTCTTCGGGTGCAACTCGCACGAAGTAGGAAATCTTCTGCGTGGCGAGAGAGGCCTCGGGCTGGATGTGCTCATCGACACCGAGCGTGGCCCAGGCGGGTCCGAGCATTCGCGCAAGCAGGAGGTTCTGGGCGGACTCAAGGACATTGAACATGTGGAACGACACGTCGAAAAGCTCGTCCAGAAATTTGTTCGCTTGTGCCTCCATGCCCTCCGCGGCAGTCAGTTGCAGCTGGCTGATAACGGCCGCGCGTTCGGCAGCCGCGTTCAAGTTGTTGTAGACCGTGCCTCCAAAGAGCAAGTCGAAGCCAGGCCCGTCTTCTGCCTCTCGCCAACAGGCTTCATATCTCTCTCCGGTGTAGTGGAATCCGCCGTTGTTCCGAACTTGGTTCAGCGCATTCTCTGCCCGGCCAAAGTACCCATTTACGACCTTGTGGCTTGCAGCGCCGGCCGCGCATAGTTGAGGGCGCGGGTCTGTCGAGCCCTTTTGAAGCAGTCCCCAAACCTTGCCAAATTCAAGCCAAGCTTCATAGATCTTGCTGGCAAGCAGGCGCCCAAGCGCGAAGTGCTGAAAATCCCTCGCTTGGCGCTCCTCCTTCGAGACCGCTTCGTCGACGCTGGAACTCGCCTGCCAGAGCTTCCAGAGCATCGACAGCTCGTTCAGCGCGTGGCCGATCAGGAAGAAGAGCGCGCGCTCCGGCTGCGTGAGCGACTCAAGGTGTTGCCTCGTGACCGCGATGCGCCTGAGGATCATCCCTGCGTCACTGGTCGGTCGGTCGCGCCGCGAAGCGCCTGGGCCAGTGGAGTATTGGCTTCGATGTAGCTCACGCGGGGGCTCCGTAGGCTGCGCGTAGCCGGGCCCACAAGTCCTCAGGCGTGTCGTTGGTACGCAGGTCGGCCAGGAGGGAGGCAGTGACCTCGCTGCCCACCGCTTCGATGAATCGGGCCACATCGTCGCGGATGGCAGGTGCGATCTCCGTGCCCTGCTTTTCGGTGAGTAGCTGCGCGAGCGCCAGCACATCGTTGCGATGCTTCTTGATCTGCTTGCTGTCGACGCTGCCGATGCCGCCCGCCTTGCGCTCGCTGAGGTCCAGCCACGCCCGCGCCTTGAGTGGGATCAACGCGTACTCGGTGACTACCCGAACTCCTGCCAACATTTGGGTGTGTGCTTGCAGAAAGCCGTAATAGGCGTCATCCAGGAGAATCGCCGACAGGCTGAGCATGTCTTCATCGACCGGTACCGGCGTGCGATGGCTGCCCGGCTTCAGTGGGAACGCATCCGGCGCGCGCGCGAACAGCTCCAGCTGCTCTGGAAAGTGCGCGGCCTCAGGTTTGGCGAAGCGATGAAAGCAACGTGGCTCTGCGCCGTGTTGGTGTACCTGATACCCGCCAGCGTCAATGAAGGCCCACAGCTTCTGCGCAAACTGCGCATCCAGCACCTCCACGCAGAGCACGATGTCGAGGTCGCGGGTGCGGCGCGCCGGCATATCGGCGTTGTCCAGCGCGAGCTGCGTGGCAACGCCGCCGATCAACACGTAGCAGGCTTCGTCGCCCGCGAAGTACTCGGCAAAGGTATCGAGCCCTCTCACCACTGGATGTGCTCCATCAATTCGTCCAGCGCGATTTGAACGCGCATGTCTTGCTCATCGCGCAGGCTGAGCTGCAGCGAGAGGGGGTCGGCCAGACCGCGCTTTGCCAGGGATTCTGGGGGATAGCGCCACAGCTGCACCCAGCAGCAGCCTTCGTCGTGCAGTGGCACTTCGATGGCGTCGGGAAAGTCCCGCTGCCAGTGGCGACTGCAGGCGGCGTACACCGCAGTGGAAGGCGCGGCGAGGTTGCTGAACTCGGCCAGTGCCGTCTCGCCGGCCAAGGCCAGCCCTCCCTTAGGCAGGCTCACTTCGCGCACGCAGATGGTGCGCAGCACTGGGCTGCGCAGCAGCGGCTGAGCGCGCTCCCAGGTGGCCTCGGCGGAGTCCTGCAGGGCGAAGCTGCGCGACTTGCCGTGGGCCCGGATTTCGATCATCCGGGTGGCCTCCAGCTCCTTGACCGCACGGCTCAGGCTCATTTCGGTATAGCCAAGGGCCTGCGCGGCTAGCCTGACCGTGTTTGCCTGCGGCAGCCGCCCAAGCAGAAGCGCCAGCAGCAGTTGCTGAGCCACTGGACTGAATTGCGTTACGGGCGCCGGCTTCAACCTACGCGGCCGCTGCACGGTTTCAGCGCTGCCGAGGGAGGGCCAGAACAGCTGGCGGCCGGGGATGACAAAGGTCTGGCCGAGCTCCACCAGCCGTCGGCGCAGATACACGGGCAGCTGCTCTGCCACCAGGCAGGTGCGTTCCGGTGTCGCACCCAAGCGCTCGGCCAGCTGCGCCAACTGCTTGCTCAAGACCAGAGGCGCTGGAGGTTCCGCACCTTTCAACAGCACGGCGAGCCAGGCCTCGCCTTCCACATCCAGCCAGTGGCCGGCGTAGCCACGGTCCAGATAGGCCGGCAAGGCGGCGCGCGCGGGCTCACCCCACACGACTCTGCGGCCGGCGACGGCTTGGACATAGCTTGCGAAGCGGGCGGAAGGCGGCTCCATCGGCTCAATCTAACACCCCTTAGCAACACTAACAATTATAATGTTAGTAACACAAATATGGTTATAACGCTGGTGAAACGCCAATCGCTTTGCTCGGATTGGGCTACAGCAACCCCTGGCGCAGCACCTCTTGATACACGAAGCGCGAGAGATCGCGCGGAGTGTCTGCGTCCCTGTTCGCTTCTCCATTGCTGCGACCCAAGCTTCGGAAAGCTCAGGGAAAAGCTGCTTGTCCCGGGCACCGGAGCAAGGGGTACTCTCGGGTGCAGTGCCCTGGGCCGCTGATCATGCTCCCAAGGGCGCGAACTCTGCCCACGTCGCCCTGCACGGTTTCCCCACGATGATCCCGCGCACATCCACTTTCGCCCTCTGGCCACTCCCGCTCGTCGTGGCCCTGGTGCCCGTCGCCGCCGCGCACCTCGCCTACGCGCTGTCGATCGAGGCCGGCCACGTGCCAGCCTGCGTGCCCTACCTCGAAGGCTGCACCTCGATCAGCCGGGCGGCGCGGCATGGCCTGGGCAATCACCTGTTCCGGCTGCTGATGCTGCCCTCGGCGCTGCTGCTCGCGCTGCATTGGCTGGCGACGATCGTCTGGCTGCGGCAGAGCACGGGCGACCCGCGCGCCGGGCACAGCCTGTGGCTGCTTGCGCCGTTTGCGGGGTTGGCTCTGGCGGTGTATGTCACCTTTCTCGGCACCGATGGCGAGGCGTATCGCTTTCTGCGCCGCTACGGTGCACAGCTCTACTTCGCATCGGTGTATCTGGCGCAGCTGGTGGTGGTGCGGCACTGGCACCGGCGGCACATGCGCTGGGATCGCATTGGCGCCGCTTGGCTGGCGATCTCGCTGGTGATGCTGGCGCTGGGTCTCGGCTATACCGCGGTGGCCAACGGCTTCGAAGACCCCGAGCTCAAGGACCGCATGGAGAACCTGCTCGAGTGGCACATCGGTGCGCTGATGACGGCCTGGTATCTGCTGCTGGCCTGGGTATGGCGGCGCGAGGGCTTCGCTCTGCGTTTCAGCCTCGGGCGTTGAGCGTTTGAGATTTCAGCCGGTCGCCTGCGCCAGATTGCTCCGCGCCTGCGCCTCCAGCCGATCGCGCAGGGCCGGTGTGCGGTACAGCGGATCGCGCTTCGCGAACTCGCGCAGCAGCTGGCGACGCTTGTAGCGGTAGAGGAAACCCGGCACCCAGGCGTACTCGGCGCGCACCTGCTGCTCGTACTCGGCGAAACGGGCGGGCGCTGCACCGAGGATGGCGAGGTCGATGTCGACCAGCAGGCTGGAGTCGCCGGGCGCAGGTTCCGCCGCGTGTGCGGTGTCGAGAACAAGCCCTCGGATGCGTGCGACCGCCGCGGGATCGACATCGGCGTCCTGCAGTACATGGGCGGCCCAGTCGGCGCTGCGCGCCTCATTGTCCTTGGCGCGCGGGTCGTAGATGGCATCGTGGAACCACAGCGCCAGCACGAGTTCGTCAGGCCGTTCGGCCAGGTTGCGGTGCGCGCGCAGCAGGTCCAGGCATTCCGACAGATGCTGCAGGCCGTGGTAGTGCCGCTGCGGCTCGCGCCAGGCGCGGCGCAAGGCATCAAGGCAGATCTCGGCCTCGGCCTCGCCCTGTGCGCCGACCGCGCGCCAGGCGTGCAGGAATTCGCGGTCGATCGGGTGCTGCGTCATCGGGCGCTTCGCAGGTGCGTGAAGGATGAACAGCAGGCTGGCGAATCGAGCGCGCCGCGGCAAGCCCTGCGGAGGCTCGACGCCGATGCCTGCGCCCGCCGATCATGCCGACCCAGCCCAGGAGCCCATGCATGGACTTCCACCAGCTCGACCAGAAACTGCGCGACAGCCTCGCCGATCTGCGCCTCAGCGTGGAGGAGCGCGACGAGCTGCGCGAGCTCGGCGAGTCCCTGTCGCCGGACGCCGTCCGCTACCTGCGCAATCGCGCCTTCGCCTTGGTGCGCGAGCTGGTGCTCGATCCGCAGCAGGCGCTGTCGGCGTTGAAGTGGCTGGAGCAGGTGGTCAAGACGCTTGACCTCAAGGCGCAAGTCGCGCGCGAGCCGGCCAGCGCGCACTTCAGCCCAGGCGAGAGCTGCCGGCAGAAGATCCTGGCGCTGTGCAGGGGCGCGCGCAGTCAGATCGATGTCTGTGTGTTCACCTTGACCGACGACGCGTTGGCCGAGGCCCTGCTCGCCTGTCATCGCCGCGGCGTGGCGGTGCGGCTGCTGACGGACAACGACAAGGAGTTTGACGCCGGCAGTGATGTGCCGTGGCTGCGCGAGCAGGGCGTGCCGGTGCGGGTGGATCGCAGCGAATACCACATGCACCACAAGTTCGCGATCTTCGATGGCCGTCAGCTCTTGAACGGCAGTTTCAACTGGACGCGCAGCGCCACCACGTCAAACGAAGAGAATCTGCTGGTGATCGAGCACGCACAGCTGGTGGCGGAGTTCCGCGCCGAGTTCGAACGGCTGTGGGCGCGGCACAGCTGACTCGGATCCGGAATTGACCCCGGTGCGACGGAACAAGGCGGCAACCCATGGTCCGCCGCACCGGGGCCGGTGCGGGCCGCAGTCGCACGTTGAGACTGCGGCACGCGAGGGATAACGGCGCGAGCGACCTGGACTTGAGGGTCTGGGCAGAAGTTGTGCAAGGAATTCCGGAGATCAGAAACGAAACAGCCGAATCGCATCCTGCGATCCGGCTGTGTGCTTCGGGGAGAGCATGGGACCGGGGCCGTGGGGGAGGTCGGCGAGCCGGTCCGGAGCGCCTCGCATGACAACGCGGGCACAGGTTCATTATCGGCATGGCGCGTGAAGAAATACGTCTGATCCGTCGCATGCGGGGTCAGGAGTTTCCCGACACCAGGCGCCGCATGTCAGGCTGAAGATGACTCGCGCCGCGCTTCCACGCGAAGAAGAACCGTCCAACCCTGAACAACGCGCCCGAACGGAGCGACCCATGGCCGACCCTTTGAACGAAGTCGCAGACACCCGTGCCGCGCAGGACGCCCGCGTCGAGCTCGCCGCGGCTTCGATCCGCGATGCCTTCGAGGGCTACAACGCCCATTTCCGCGCGATTACCCAACGCGCGCGCGGACGCTTCGAGCAGGGCGACTGGCTTGGTGCCCGCTCCGATGCGGTGGAACGCATCGAGCTCTACGACCGCTGCGTGGCCGCCGCCGGCGCTCGGCTGGAAGCGCAGCTGGAGACGCAGGCGCGCGACAAGACCCTGTGGGCGAGCGTGCATGCGCGCTACGCCCAGTTGGTACACGGCCTGCTCGATCAGGAGCTCTACAAGACCTTCTTCAACACCTTGACGCGGCGTTTCTTCTCAACCCGCGGCGTCGATGCGGCGATCGAGTTCGTGGCTCTCTCGATCGCGCCCACCGACCGCATCACCCATCCGGTCGCGCGGCGTAGCTATGCGGTCGCCGGTGGGCTGGCGCAGGTATTCGCGCGCGTGCTCGATGACTACCCGTTCGCCGTGGACTACGCGCATCCGCAGGACTGCGCGCAGCGGCTCGCGCTGCGCGTGGGCGAGCAGCTCGCCGACTGGGAGCAGCCCGCAGTGCGCGGGCTGGAGCTGATGGAGACCGTGTTCTACCGGGAGCGCCGCGCCTATCTTGTCGGGCGCGTCTACGGCGAAAGCCGGTTCGCGCCGATCGTGATCGCGCTGATGCACGGCGAAGGCGGGCTGCGGGTGGACGCGCTGATCACCGACCGCGCCCAGGTCGCGGTCTTGTTCGGCTATACCCGCAGCTACTTCCACGCCGATCTTGAAACGGTCGGCGACGCGGTGGTGTTCCTTCGCACCCTGCTGCCGCACAAGCCGGTGGACGAGCTGTACACGGTGCTGGGGCGCGCCAAGCAGGGCAAGACCGAGCGCTATCGGCATTTCTTCGCGCACCTGCAGCGCCAGACCGACGAGGCCTTCGTGCACGCCGACGGCGAGCGTGGAATGGTCATGGCAGTGTTCACCCTGCCCAGCTATCCGGTGGTGTTCAAGCTGATCCGCGACCGCTTCGCGTATCCGAAGAACATGGCCCGCGCTGAAGTCGAGCAGAAGTACCGGCTGGTCTTTCACCACGACCGCGTCGGCCGCCTGGTCGACGCGCAGTTGTTCCGCCACCTGCGCTTTCCGCAGCGGCAGTTCGCCCCGGCCCTGCTTGACGAGCTGCTGCAAGGCTGTCGCGAGACCGTGCAGCAGGACGGCGACGATCTGGTGTTCTCGCACTGCTACATCGAGCGGCGCCTGCGCCCCTTGAACCTGTACCTGCGCGAGGTTTCGGATGCGCTGGCGGTCGCTGCGATCATCGACTACGGCCAGGCCATCAAGGACCTCGCGCGCAGCAATATCTTTCCCGGCGACCTGCTGCTGAAGAACTTCGGCATCAGCCGTGCAGGCCGGGCGATCTTCTATGACTACGACGAGCTCTGCTTTGTCACCGACTGCCGCTTCCGGGCCTTGCCCACGGCGCGCACGGACGACGAAGAGATGCATGCCGGCGCCTGGTACCACGTCGACGACAGCGATGTGTTCCCCGAGCAGTTTCCGCAGTTCCTCGGGTTGTCGGATGAGCTGCGGACAGCCCTGCTGGCAGCGCACGGCGAGATTTTCACCGTTGGCTGGTGGTTGGAGCTGCAGCAGAACATCCGTGCGGGCGCGATGGTTGATGTGCCGCCATACCCGTCGCGGCTGCGGGTGTAGCCAGTCCGGAGACTTTTCAGCGTCACACGCAAGCCGCAGACTCTGCGCGCCGTGCCGCGGGAACGACCCCGCAGCACGCAGTACGGGGTGGCCACGGTGGCCGCCACCGCCGGGTGCCGAGCCGGGGAGGGCGCGCGCATCTTCGCGGAATGATCGCTTCCGCAGCGCGCCTGTGGCCGGATGCCGCGGCCCGCGGCTTACGGAGTTCCCATGTTTCTGTCCCTGCGTGGACGTTTGGCGCCTGCCTGCAGCGCGCTGGCGTCGCTGTGCCTGATCGCCGCCGGTGCCGCCCGCGCCGATGTCTTCATCAACGAATTTCACTACGACAACAGCGGCACCGATACGGGTGAGCGGGTCGAAGTGATCGCGCCCGCGGGCACCTCGCTGAGCGGCTGGAGAATCGTCGCGTACAACGGTGGCGACGGGCGCCAGTACGCAAGCTTCAATCTGGCCGGCACCACTGCCAACCAGTGCGGCGGCCACGGCACCGTGGTGGTCAACACGCCGGGGCTGCAGAACGGTGCGCCGGATGGCTTGGCGCTGGTCAATGCCGGTGGCGCGGTGGTGCAGTTCCTGAGCTACGAAGGCGGCTTCACGGCGATTGATGGGCCGGCAGCGGGCCAGGCTTCGACGCCCATTCCGACTTCAGAGACCAGCACGACGCCGGTGGGGCATTCGCTGCAGCTCGCCGGCAGCGGCAGCCGCGCCAGCGACTTCACCTGGCAGGCACCACGTGCGGCCAGCTTCGGTGCTTGCAACAGCGGTCAGACCCTGGTTGCTGCGGGCAGTGGTGGAAGCAGCAGCGCGCTCAGCAATGGCGTGGCCCGCACAGGGCTGTCCGCCAGCGCAGGCAGCAGCCTAGCCTTCACCCTCAGCGTGCCGGCCGGCGCCAGCAACCTGCGCTTCGCGATGAGCGGCGGCACCGGCGATGGCGATCTGTACGTGCGCTTCGGCAGTGCGCCGACCACCACGACCTACGACTGCCGTCCCTTCCAGACGGGCAATGCCGAAACCTGCGCGTTCGCCAGCCCGCAGGCGGGCACCTGGCATGTGTCGATCCGCGCCTACACCAGCTTCAGCGGTGTCAGCCTGACGCCAAGCTTTTCCAGTGTCAGCGCGCCGCCTTCGGGCTACTACAGTGGTGTGCAGACCGGCAGCGCCAGTGCCCTGCGCGCCAGCCTGCATGCGCTGATCGACGACCACACGCGCATTCCTTACACCGCCACCAGCACAGACACCTGGGATGTGCTGAACCAGGCCGAGCAGGACCCACTGAACAGCGGACGTATTCTCGACGTCTACAAAAACGCGCCCTACGCCAAGGTGGCCGGCGGCAACACCTTCTACAACCGCGAGCACACCTGGCCGAACTCGCTGGGCTTTCCGAACGACGGCCCGACCAACTCGGCCTACACCGACCTGCACATGCTGATGGCCTCCGACATCGCCTACAACGCGGCGCGCGGCAACAAGCCCTACGACAACTGTCCCAGCGGCTGCACCGAGTATCCGACCACGGCGCACGCGGGTCGGGGTGGCGGCAGCGGTGTGTATCCGGGCAATTCCAACTGGACCAATGGCAGCGTGTTCGAGGTCTGGGCCAAGCTGAAAGGCAATGTGGCGCGGGCGATGTTTTACATGGACATCCGCTACGAAGGCGGCACGCACGGCCTCACCGGTGCGGCTGAGCCCGACCTGCGCCTCACCGACAACCTTGCCCTGGTGACCGGCACCTCGGGCAATGCTGCGGTGGGCTATATGGGCCGGCTGTCGACCCTGATCCAGTGGCACCAGCAGGATCCGCCAGACGAGGCCGAGCGCCTCCGCAATGCTTTGATCCAGACCTATCAGGGCAACCGCAACCCCTTTGTCGACCAACCGCAGTGGGTGGCCTGCGTCTATCAGTCGGTCTGCAACTGAAACTCTTCGCGCGCGCGTCGCCCGACGCAGCGCCAGCGCATGCCGGCGGCGTGGTCCCTGCCGCCGGTTTTTTTCTCTGCCATCACGCCGCTGTGCTAGCGTGATGGGCTGATTCAGGTCGCGCGGCCGACCCGGCAGCGCGTGGACATTGCAGCCCCTACGAGGAATGCCGCCCATGTTGAAGAAGACCCTGCCCCTGCTGATCGTGCTGTCGCTGGCCGCCTGCTCGCAGTCCGAAACGCCTCCGGCCGCCGCCCCTGCCGAAGCGGCCAAGCCCGCCGAGGTGGCCCCGCCACCGCCGCCTGCACCCGCCGAGCCGGTCAAGTCGCCGATCGAGCAGGCCGTCGCCGGCGCCTGGCGCAGTCCCGACAACGTCGCTCGCGATGCCTTCCGCAACCCCGTGCAGACGCTGGGCTTCTTCGGCGTCGATGCCGGCCAGACCGTGCTTGAAATCACCCCGGGCGGCGGCTGGTACACCGAGATTCTGGCCCCGCTGCTGCGCGACGGCGGCCGTTACATCGCTGCCGTGGTCGACCCGGCCAAGGCCGCCAATGAGCGCGCCGCCGAGTACTACGGCAATGCGCTGAAGAGCTATCAGGAAAAGCTGGCCGGCAATGCCGAGGTCTACGGCCAGGCCCAGGTCGTACAGTTCGACCCCGCCAACCCCGCCTTCGGTGCGCCCGGCTCGGTCGACACCGTGCTGACCTTCCGCAACGTGCACAACTGGATGCCTTCAGGTGCGGCACCGGGCTACTTCAAGGCCTTCCATGACGTACTGCGCGAAGGCGGCACGCTCGGCGTGGTCGAACACCGCGCCGCCGAAGGCACCGAGCCCGATGGCCGCGGCGGCTACGTGACCGAGGCGCAGGTCATCGCACTGGCCGAGGCCGCGGGCTTCCAACTGGTCGAGAAGTCCGAGATCAACGCCAACCCGAAGGACACCCGTGACCATGCCAATGGCGTGTGGTCGCTGCCTCCGGTGCTGCGCGGCGGTGACGAGGACCGCGAGAAGTTTGTGGCGATCGGCGAGTCCGACCGCATGACCCTTCGCTTCGTAAAACCGGCAGCGCCTGCCGAGGAAGTTCCGGCAGGTGAGGGCGAGCCCCCAGCGGAGGGCTGATCCACGTTCCGCACGGGTGACCGTGTTTGCGTTGAACACAGCGGCCGCCTTGCGCGGCCGCTGTCGTTTCTGGAGATCGGCCAGCGATGCATGACATCCTTCGGCCCGCGGCCGCAGGGGACCCATCGCGGCCCGTCATCAAGGCCTTCCCGCATGTTGATCGCGCTGAACAAACCCTATGGCGTGCTCTGCCAGTTCACCGACGCCGAGGGACGACCGACCCTCGCGGCCTTGGTCGAGCAGGCCGGGGTTTATCCGGCCGGGCGGCTGGACGCGGACTCCGAAGGCCTGCTGCTGCTCAGCGACGATGGCGGCCTGATCGCTCGGATCACCCAGCCCCGCCACAAATGGCCCAAGACCTATCTGGTGCAGGTCGAAGGTGACGCCGATGTCGCCCAACTGCAGGCGCTGGCTGCGGGCCCGGCACTCAAGGACGGGCCTTGCCTGCCTTGCGAAGTCGAGCTCCTGGAAGGGCCGCCGGACTGGCTGTGGCCGCGCGACCCGCCTGTGCGCTACCGCAAGTCGGTGCCGGACTGCTGGCTGCGTGTGGTGCTGCGCGAGGGCCGCAATCGTCAGCTGCGCCGGATGACCGCAGCGGTCGGCCTGCCGACCCTCCGCCTGCTGCGGGTGGCGATCGGCCCGCATGCACTGGACGGCCTGCAGCCTGGCGAACTGCGCGTGCTCGACCCCACGCCCGCAGCGCCTGCACCCGCGCGGAGCTCAGCGCGCGACGCCGCAGCTCGAAAAAACCGGACAGCGGGGCCGATGTCGCCTGTGCGTCGCCCTCACTGACTAGAGACCCGCGGCCCCGCATTGGGTACCATCAGCGCTCTTTGTCCGGCTGGGAGTTGATTCAATGAATGACCGTCCTGCAGTACCCGTCGCAGAGGCGCTTCCCGCCACTGCCAGCAACACCCTGATTCGCAACACCTTCATTCTTCTGAGCCTGGTGCTGGGCACGGCTGCGGTCGGCGCCGGCGTGGGCCTGACGCTCAACATGCCGACGGGCCTGGGCATGTGGCTGGTCTTCATGGTCGTGTTCATTGGTGGCCCCTTCGTCATTTCGCGCATCGGCAACGGCCAGGCGCAAATCGGCGTCACCTTCGCTTGGGCGTTCGCGGTTGGCCTGCTGCTGAGCCCGATGATTGCGATCTACCTCAGCTTCCCCGGTGGCTCCGGCATCGTGCTGAACGCGCTCGCCACCACCGCCGTGCTGTTCACCGCGCTGGCCGGTTATGCGGTGGTCTCGCGCAAGAACTTCAGCTTCATGGGTGGCTTCCTGGTGGCCGGGCTGATCATGGTGCTCATCGCCATCGTCGCCAACCTGTTCCTGCAGATCCCGATGCTCTCGCTGGTGATTTCCGGCGTGGCCGTGCTACTGATGTGCGGCTGCATCCTTTGGGAGACGAGCCAGCTGATCCACGAGCCCAACGTCAACCCGGTGATGATCACGGTCGCCCTGTTCGGCAGCATCGTGGTGCTGTTCTCGCATCTGCTGCGACTGTTTGCGTTCTTCTCTGGCGACGATTGATCGCGCCCGGTCTGCGACATCGCTGTGAATTGAGAGGGGCCCTTCGGGGCCCTTTCTCTTGGGTCGCCGTGTGACGCATCGCGCCAGGCGCTAGAAGCGCGCTGCATGGAGGGGAGAGCAGGAGCTTCTGTTCACCCTTCGCGCTTTCCGGGCCCTTCGCTGCGGCCTGCATAGGGTGGGTCAAGACCCACCATGAGCTCGACGCTCGCCTCGGCCGATCCACCCGCGATCCACGTAGGGCGGGTCTTGACCCGCCGGAGCTCGTGCTCGATGCCTGGCGCCTGGCGCCTGCCGCTCGAAGCGAAGATCAAGAGCAAGATCAAGATCAAGATCAAGAGCTTTCGGACAGCCCTTCGGGCTGCCCGAGTCACTTTCTCTTGCGTGGCCAAGAGAAAGTAACC
>CAZPHV010000073.1:0-24038 GCA_964586455.1 uncultured Aquimonas sp. | reverse complement strand
GATCCGAGCAAACTGCCGCTTAAGTTCCAAACAGAATGCAACGCTACACTAGCGGTGAAGTCAGATGCTGGGGCTCCAACCTCCACGGACAGCTAGGAGATGGCACCAGCGCGACGAGGCGCGTGCCGGTGACCGCTGTGCTTCCATCCTCGGCGGTCGAGATAGTCGCCTCGAACAACCACACCTGCGCACTCCTCACGAACGGACACTTGTTCTGCTGGGGATTCAATTCCTCCGGGCAACTGGGTGACGGGAGCATGCTCAGCCGGTCGCGGCCGACTCGGGTGGTCGGGATCGAAGCGGCCACGGCGGTCGCAGTAGGCGCCGAGCATTCCTGCGCGCTCACTTCGGACGGTCGAGGAATGTGCTGGGGAAGGAACAGCTCAGGTGAGCTGGGGGACGGCACAACGGGGATGTCTCGCCCCTTGCCGGCTCCCGTCCTGGGGCTTTCAGACGCTTTCGCCCTAGCTGCTGGTTCAAGTCACTCGTGTGCCGCCAGAGTCGACGGCATGTCCTTGTGCTGGGGCCGGAACGAACATGGCCAACTCGGTAACGGTGAAGCGAGCTTCTACGATCAGCCTCGGCCGGTAGCGGGAACGCCGTTTCCGGTATCCATGTTTGGGGACGGCTTCGAAGACTACTGACCAGCAGCAAGTGGAACGACGGCAGCATTCCTGCTACCAGCAGGCACGTATTGAGTTCTTGCCTGAGTCCATGGACATGCTGGCGCAACCTAGTCCGCGCGTGGTGCAAGCCCTTCGGACGCGAGGCCCCTTCTGCATCGGAAAGTGATGCCCATCGCGGAATCGCACCTCCATCAACACTTTTTGCAACGCTGACACGCCCCGACTTGCGCACACACGCTGGCGTATGCCACCAATCACACTTCCGCTGGGTTTGTGAACAGGGTGCGCACGGACGCGCGCGGCGGCTCGGTTTCGTTTTGGGGGATCTGCAATGAGTAAGGCAAGACTGCGCGGGGGCGCGGCATGGTTGTTTGCGGCGTCGATTCTGGCCGGCTGTGGAGGGTCTGAACCCCCAGCGCCGACCGCTGCGCCGCCAGTCGCGGAAGTCGCGCCGACTCCACCACCCGCGCCGGTTCTGGTCGAAGGTGCCGGCAGCATCGAGGTAGCGGAGGCCGCACTGCGCGACCAGCGCCTGTTCACGCCGGCGGGCGACAACGCTTTCGAGCTGTTCTTGCTGGCGATGGAGCGTGACCCGAGCTCGCAGCGGGTGCGCGACGCGTTGACCGATCTTTTTCCCTATGCGGTGCTGCATGTTGAGCAGCGGACGGCCGCTCGCGATGCGGAAGACGCACGGCGTGTGCTGGACCTGATGACGCGTGCGCAGCCCAACGCGCCGGCGCTGGGTCGGCTGGATCAGGAGCTCGAGCGGCTGGAGCGGCGCATCGCCACCGAAGCAGCCCAGCAACAAGCCGCGGCAGCCCGTGCGGCGACAGCCGCCGCCACTCCGCCGCCAGCACCGACACCTGCTCCAGCCCCGGTGGAACCTGTGGCCGTACCCGTTCCGGAGCCTGTGCAGCCCGCACCCGCGCCGGTGGTGTCGACGCCTCCGCCAGCACCCGCGCCCTTGCAACCCGCAGCACCCGCGCCGGTCGCAGCAGCGACACCGCCGCGCGCAGCCGCTTCGACCGGTCTTCCGAGGGTTCTGCGGCAGCCTTCGCTGCGCTATCCGGATCAGGCCATGCGCCAAGGCATTGAAGGCCAGGTCACACTGGATTTCCAGATCGATGCCGACGGTGGCGTATCCGATGTGCGCGTGGTTGAGGCAACGCCGCAAGGCATTTTCGAGCGCGAGGCGATTTCGGTGGTTCGTCGCACCCGCTTCGAGCCTCCACCGGAACCTACCCGCGCGCGCCGCACGATTGGGTTCACTCTGAACAACTGATCTGTGGGCAGCGGTCTTAAGCGCACGCGCCTCGCAGCGGGACGTGTGGGGGCTTTGTTTTCGATGAACCCCCGAAGAACCCGGTAACTGTGCGCGACTTCGCAGACACCGAATTTGGCGAAGCCAAGATCACCAAACCGCAATGGGTGTTTGGCATCCTGAACGGCTAGTCGCGCCGCTGCGCGGCTCAAACAGGGGCTGACCAATGCATGTGTATCTGTCGCGACCGCCGTCGGCGGTCGCTCGAAGAAGCTGTAGTCCGGGTGCATGTCTAACTGCCGTGTTTCTGGCTGTGCTGCTGAGTGGCTGCGGCGGCGGGGAAGCACCGTCGGAATCTACGGGCGCGGTACCGGCCGCCAGCCCTGCGGCCTCGGCGCAGACTTCCGAGGTCGCGGCGACGACGGATGGCGTCAACGCCGCTGCACGCGGTGAAGTGGCGCTACGCGAGCAGCGGCTGTTCCTGCCGGCTGCAGACAACGCCTTCGAACTGTTCCTGGCTGCTGTAGAAGCGAACCCGGGCGATGAACGCTCGCGCCTCGCCCTGCAGGACCTCGTTCCCTATGCCGTGCTGCACATCGAACAGCGGCTGGCCGCCGAGGATGTCGAGGATGCGACGCGCGTGATCGCCCTCCTGGCGCGGGCCGAGGGTGAAGCCCCGGCGCTACCGCGTCTGCAAGCGGGGCTGGAAAGCCTGCAGACCCGACTCGCGAGCGCGCGCGCCATGGCCGACGCCGCCGCTGCACGGGCCGCGGCGCCTGCACCGGTGACGGTGGCAGCGCCGGTAGAACCGACAACAAGCGCAGGCGCGCCGCCACTGCCTACGCCAGCCCCGGTGACGCCCGCTGCGCCGCCGCCTGAGCCTGTTCCCGATCGACCCGCGCCCGCTCCCCTCGCCGAGGCGCCCGCACCCGTTCGTGCTACGGCGGCGCCGCGCGTACCCGACGTGGTGTTCCGCCCGGCGCTGCGCTATCCGTCCATGGCTGAGCGCAGGCGCATCGAGGGCTTTGTGGAAATGGAATTCACCATCGGCGCCGACGGCACCGTCTCGCAAGTGGAAGTGCTGCGCAGCGAGCCCGAGGGCATATTTGATCGCGAAGCGCTCGCCGCGATGGAGCGCTGGCGCTTCGCGGCGCCGGATGCGCCAATGCGCGCCCGGCGCACGCTGGAGTTCAAGCTGGGGCGGTGAGGGTCACATCGCGCAGCGGCCCCGACCGAGCCGCTCGCGTGGCACTCCTGTCGCGCCGACGGACCGGTCACGCGATGCCGCAGCCGGCGGGTGTGTCCGCGGCCACGGGTCGGGTTCACTCGGTCTGGAGGGTCCGCGGGAGGGGGTTCCCCGGTCTTCATCGTTCAGAGCTGGATCGCTCAGACCCGCATGGGTCCGCTCAGCTGCGTTCAGCCTCCGGGCCGAGAGGGCTTTCGGGTGTGAGAGGCGTGCAGGCCGTCGACACTGCGCAGCGCAGTGCCGGCGGGGCTGCAGTCGTCTCAGGAACCGAGCCGCTGCTGCAGCCGCTGCAGCTTGCGTTCGCTGCGCTCCACGCCGTCGCGCAGCGCATCGACGTCCTCACAGAACGCGTCGAGTTCGGCGCGGCCCACCAGCACGCCGGCCTCATCCCGCAGGTAGTCGGCGCCGGCTTCGGCCAGTTCGCGCGAGCCGCGGCGCAGGCCGTCGAATGTCGCCTTGAAGCCCTTGGCGACCTGAACCCCCAGTACGTCGCCCAGCCGCGAAGACAGCGCGGCTTCCAGGTCGGGGCTGTAGCGCTGGGCGATGCGCTGCAGGGCCTGGGCGAGCTCGACGTCGCCTGCGATCTTCATGCGCCCGGGCGTGGCCGAGGACGCGCCCGGTAGCACCCGCGACAGCACCGCCCCCAGCGTTGCCTTCAGGCTGAGATCAGGCTCGTGATCGGGGCGCGCCGGGCCGACGCACAGACGCCCCTCCCGCACGTCGATCCGCGCCGCCAGCCGCGGCGCGGCCAGCTCGAGCTCGATGCTGCGACCTTCCAGCGCGCGCAGCTGCGCAGGCAGGTCCGGGTCGAGTGCGGCGGCCCGGTTGAGCGCGAACTCGAGTGCCTGACCGCCCAGGGCAAGCAGTGGATTGGTGCGGGCGGCGGACTCGGACATAGGGGTGCTCGGGGCGTTCAAGATCAGTGTCAGGAGACGCGAGCGTACGCGCCAACGGCTACTTCGGGCAGGTGGAAGAAGGCACGTGCGGTCGCCGTAGTATCGGCCTCGACCTGTGCATAGCTGACCTCACGATCCCGCGCCAGCTCTTCGGCGATGTGCTGCAGGTACATGGGCTCGTTGCGGCGATGCGAGGGCATCGGCTTCAGGTTGCGCGGCAGCAGATAGGGCGAATCGGTTTCGATCATCAGTCGGTTCGCCGGAATCTCGCGCACGAATTCGCGCAGGTGCTGGCCGCGGCGCTCGTCGCAGAGCCAGCCGGTGATGCCGATGTGGCAGTCGAGGTCGAGGTAGTCGTACAGCGCCTCGCGGGTATCGGTGAAGCAATGCACCACCGCTGCCGGCACGCGGTCGCGCACCTGTTTCAGGATTGCCAGAAAATCGCCATGTGCATCGCGCTGGTGCAGGAACAGCGGCTTGCCGAGTTCGACCGCGATCTCCAACTGGCGCTCGAAGGCGCGGCGCTGGGCGGGCCGCGGCGAGAAATCGCGGTGGTAGTCGAGCCCGGTCTCGCCCACTGCGCGCACTTCTGCATGCGCATGCAGGGCGCGCAGCTCGCGGTCGGCCTCTTCGGTGTACTCGCTCGCGTGGTGTGGATGCACACCGGCGGTGGCGAACAACCGGCCCGGATACGCGCGCGCCAGTTCCAGCGCCTGCGCGCTGCCTTCGCGGCTGGCGCCGGTCACCACCATCTGTGCGACGCCCTGCGCGGCCGCGCGCGCCAGTACGGCGTCGAGGTCGTGGGCGAAGGATTCGTGGGTCAGGTTGGCGCCGATGTCTATGAGCATGGGATTCGGGATTGGTGATTCGGGATTCGTTTGGAGCAGGGCGTGGCGAGCCACGTGGCTAGCGCTTTGAATCAACGCGGGTGAAGAGCCGGCAGCCGGATCAGTTCACACGGGTTCGGGATCATCGGCGGGCACGCAGCGCTCGGCGGCCCATTGGCGCAGGCGCGCGACATTTTCGGCCATCACCACCGAGATCGGGCGGGTGTCGCGCAGCGCCGACAGCAGATGCGACTGGCCGAGGCGCTGGCCCTCGGCATGACTGTCGTACAGCGCAGCGACCACGGCTTGCTCGATTTCGGCACCTGAAAAGCCCGCGCTGGCGCCGGCGAGCTCAGACAGATCGAAGTCTTCCAGCGTCTGCTCACGCCGACGCAGATGGATCTCGAAGGCTTGCGCGCGCGCGGCCGCGCCCGGCAAGTCGACGAAGAAGATCTCGTCGAAACGGCCCTTGCGCAGCAGCTCCGGCGGCAGCTGCTCGATGCTGTTGGCGGTGGCCACCAGAAACACTGGCTGCTTGCGCTCGGACATCCAGGTCAGCAGCGCGCCCAGCACGCGACGACTGACACCGTCGTCGCTGTTCGAGGTGGCCAGGCCCTTCTCGATCTCATCGCACCACAGCACGCAGGGCGCCATCGACTCCGCCGCGCGCAGGCTGTCGCGCAGATTGCGCTCGGTTTCGCCGTGGTACTTGTTGTAGAGCGCACCGAAATCCAGCCGCAGCAGGGGCACGCCGAAGCCGCCCGCGCAGGCCTTGGCGGCCAGTGACTTGCCGGCGCCCTGCACGCCCAGCAGCAGCAGCCCGCGCGGCGGGTCCAGGCCGGGCGGGCCCTTGCCCTCGATGAAGATGCGACGGCGCTGTTCGATCCAGCGCTTCAGCCGCGCAAGCCCGGCGACCTCGTCGAAGCGGGCCACGTCGGGCTCAAAATGCAGCACGCCGCCCGAGCCGAGCAGCTTGAACTTGGCCTGCTGCGCCTTGGCGATGTCGTCGTCGCGGATCGCGCCGTCGTCATGGATCAACTGACGCACGATCTTGCGCGCGTCCAGCAGCGACAGCCCGCGCAAATGGCGCAGCAGTTGGCGCTGCGCGGCGGCCTCGACCTGCACGCGCTTGCCGCCGTGCTCGCGCGAATAGGCGAAGGCTTCTTCCCGCAGCATCTGGCCCAGCCGTGCTTCATCCGGCAGACGCACCTCGAAGCGCGTCGCCAGCGACTCAAGCTCCTCCGGCAATTCCACCTTGGCGCCGACCAGCACCACGCTGTGCGGCGCGGCCGACTGTCCCAGCATCACTTCGCGCAGGCGGCGGATGCTCATCGCGTAGCGCAGGTAGGGGCCGAAATCGAACAGCAGCCAGATCGAACGCCGCGGATCGCCGTGCATCAGCTCCAGCAACTGGCTGGAGTCGTTGCAGGCCGGCAAGCCGTCTTCGTCCATGTCCAGGCGCCGCAGACCCTGGGTGATGCTCCAGCTGAACAAAGGCCGCAGCAGTTCGGCGACCACATGCCGGAAGGCCTCCAGCAGCAGCCCTTCCTCGTGGGTTTCCACCACCACCAGCGGCGCGCCGGAGCGCAGCAGGACGGCCAGATCTCGGGGTTCGAACATGCGCTACGGGCATCACTGCAATCGGCAAGGGCCGCAAGTGTAGCGGCCACAAGGGCGAGGCCATGCCCGCGGCGCGATGAACGGACGCTTGCATGGGGCGGTGTATCCTCGCCCGACCGTCGAACATTCCCGTGTGAGCGGGCTTGCCAGCCCCGGAGCGAACATCATGAATCCCCATTTCCTCGCCCGCCCCCGTGGCCTGCTGCTGGCCCTGTGTGGTGTGGCCCTGACGCCGCTTGCGCATGCCGAGCGCCTCAATCTGCCGGCCCTCGACATCGCCAAATTGGCGGCTGAAGACCGAGCGCTGGACGGCAAGGTCGGCGTGCCATTGCGCTACGGCCAGGTGCAGGTCTTCGGCGACAAGGCGCAGGGTCTGCCAGAAAAGCATCTTGGCTCCGGCGGAAGTTGGTCGCAGGCAAAGGATGGATCGAGCCGCTGGTGGCTGCAGCTGGAAGCCGCTCAGGCGCGCAATCTCGCGCTGCACTTCAAGGAGTTCCGCCTGCCCGCGGGCGCCGAGCTCAAGCTGTTCGCCGATGGCGAAAAGCAGCCCCGCCTGGTGATCACGGATGCCGACAATAGCGTCCAGGGCGACCTGCGCACGCCGATGATCGAGGCCACCAGCGTGAAGCTGGAGCTCGTGCTGCCCGCCGAGCTTCGCGAGTTCGCGCGGTTGAGCCTTGGCAGCGTGGTGCAGGGCTATCGTGACCCCTTCGTGGCGATGGCGCAGATGAAGTCCGGCAGCTGCAACATCGACGTAGCCTGCCCGCAGGGCGATGCCTGGCGTCAGCAAAGCCGTTCAGTGGCGCACTACACGTTCAATCAAGGTTCCGGCAGCTTTGTCTGCACCGGACAGCTGGTGGCCACCGGCAGCCAGTCGCAGGATGTCGCCAGCCCGCGCTTTCTGACCGCACACCACTGCGTCAGTACGGCTTCGGAGGTGCAGTCGATGACCTTCTACTGGCGCTATGAGAGTCCGATCTGCCGCGCCCCCGGCAGCACCGCCAGCGGCCAATCGATTTCCCGAGCGAGCAACACCGCCGCGACCCAGAGTGGCGCTACCCTGCTGGCGGCGCACCGCGAGACCGACTTCACAGTGGTCGCCCTGAACTCCGCCGTGCCTGCCGCTGCCGAGCCCTGGTTTACCGGCTGGGACCGCAGCGGCAGCGTGCCCATCGGCGCAGTCGGCATCCATCACCCGGCCGGCCACGAGAAGCGCATCAGCATCGATAACGATGCGCTCACCACCGGCCCGAACTGCATCATCAGCGGCGCCACCGCGACCACCCACTGGTTCGTGGGCGCCTGGGAAGACGGCACCACCGAGCAAGGTTCGTCAGGCTCGGGTCTGTGGCGTCGCGATACCGGGCGATTGATTGGTGTGCTGAGCGGTGGCCAGGCATCCTGTGCTGCCCCCGACCAGTTCGACTGCTACGGCGCGCTCGACAAGGCCTGGACCGGAGGCGGCAGCGCTGCGACCCGCATGAGCGACTGGCTGGTTCGCGGTGGCGGCAGCCCGCAGCTGCAGGATGGTTACGGTACCTGCAATGCACCTGCGCTCAGCCTGAACTCGGCCGCCTTCGGCAGTGCGGCCCGCGTCGGCGAAGACATTGTCTTCAGCGCGACCGCCAGCGGCGGCAGCGGTTCCGGCTACGTCTACGAATGGGACCTCGATGGCGACGGTGGCTTCGAGCGCCGCGGCAGCGCCAGTAGCGTCAGCCTGCGCTATGCCCGCGCCCAGAGCGGCCAGGTGCGCGTACGCGTCACCGACAGCGCCGGATGCGCAAGCATCGCCAGCCGCGCGCTGGACGTACAGGCGGCACGCATCACAGCGACCGCAGGCGCGGCGCAGCAGGTCTGTGGCAATGGCAATGCGGGCCTCGACCCCGGCGAGCGCTGGCGGGTGCCGGTGACGCTGACCAACAGCGGCAACGCCCCTCTGCCCGCCGGTGCCCACGCACTATTCGCGAACGCAGCGGACGGCGGCGCCGCAAGTCTGTTCGGGCCAGATGCGTTCGGCTATCGCGGCACCAACAGCGCCACCGACCCCGGTGCCTGCGGCTACGGCTTTGTTGATATTGGCGATTCGCCAGCACTCGCGCTTACGGCTGCCGGCAACTTCCCTGCGGCCGATGATGGCCGCAGCAGCATCATCAACCTCGGTGGCAGCGGCTTCCGGCTGTACGGCCAGAACTATGCGCAGGCCATCATGTCGACCAATGGCTATGTGTCGTTCTCGACCAACGACAACGGCGGTGACTACGACAACAGCTGCACGGGGCAGATCGACAGCGGCGGCGCGGGCCCGCGCTTGCATGTGCTGCATGATGATCTGGTGGTCGGCCCTGGTGGCGCGCTGCGCTATCGCTACTACGCCAGCTGCCCGCGCGCGCCGATCGGAGGCGCCGACCAGTCCTGCCATGTGTTCCAGTGGGATACGATCCAGGTCTGGTCGCAAACCGCGCCTACCGGCAATGCCTCGTTCCAGGCCATTGCCTATCCCGGCAACGGACAGGTGGTCTACCAGTACCGCCGCGCAAATACCAACTCCGGCGCGGGCGCAACGATTGGCGTGATCAATGCCAATGGCAGCACCCAGCTGCTGGCTGCCTGCGATGCCGTGAACGCAGCGCCCGCGGAGTCGGCGATCTGCATCTTCGACCCGCAGAACCTGCCGGTGGCCTCGACCTCGCTGCTGATCGAAACGCCGACCGTGCCGGTTCCGGCACTGGCACCCGGCGCCAGCGCCAGCGTCGAGCTCAGTCTGCGCGTGCCCGAAGGCAGTGCCTGCGGCGCGGCTGTCGGTATCGACTATCTGGCCACGGCCCTGCCAGGCCAGCACAGCACGCAGCCGAGCACCGTGTTCGCGGCCCAGCTGGCGGGCAACTGCAGCACGGTGACCAGCTGCCCTGCGGCCAACAGCCGGCCGCTGCCGCGCCGCGGCTTCTTCAGCGATCCGGCTCGTGGCGGCAACGGTTTGGCCGTGTATACCTACGGCGACACTGCCAACCCGGTCGTGGGCGCGATCTGGTACACCGGCGACCGCGGCTACCAGAGCGACTGGTACAACCTGGCCGGCCCGCTGCGCGGCGGCCTGATGGAAAGCCCGCTGTTCCGCACCCGCAACAGCCAGCCCAGCGGGTTCGCGCCGGTGACCACCGAGATCGGCCGCACCTGGCTGGCCAGTGTGGACGCTCGCACCCAGCTCTACGCCTGGGACTTCGGCAACGGCGAGCGTGGTGCCGAGCTGTTGACCAGTACCGCGAGCACCCTGCCCTACGCCAACCCGGACCACACGAATGCCTGGGTGCAGACCGGACAGGGTGGCTGGGGGCTCGCCGTCGAAGGCCTGCAGTTGGCTGACGGCCCACTGGAATTCTTCGGCGTCTACCTGTTCGACGCGACCGGCCAGTCGCGCTGGCTGACCGGAACCAGCCGCAGCGCCAGCAGCGGCAGCGTCGAGCTGTCCAGCCAGCGCACCCACTGCCCCGGCTGTCCGTTCTATCCGGACTACGCCACCTTGGCCACGCCGGGCGGTACTCTCAACCGCAGCTACACCTCGCGCATCCGCGCCCAGATGAGCACCGCGATCACACTGCCCGCGCCACTGTCGGGCACGTGGAACCGCACCAACGTCGAAATCCAGGCCTTTGGAGACAACAACCCATGAGTGAACGCCGCCTGCGCCGCCTGATCCTGCTGCGCCATGCCCACGCCCAGCCGCAGCAGCCGGGTCAGCACGACCGCGAACGCGCCCTGTCCAGCACCGGCGAAGCCGAGGCCGATGCCGCCGGCCGCTGGCTGCAGCAGCACGGCCCCCTGCCGCAGCGACTGGTGGCCTCTCCTGCGCAGCGCGCCCAGGCCACCGCCCAGCGCGTGCTCGCCCAGACCGGCTACATCGATCAGCGCAGCGACGAGCGTATCTACGAAGCGAGCCCTGGCGACCTGTTCGAGGTGGTGGTCAGCCACGCCGAGGTGGAAGTGCTGATGCTGGTTGGACACAACCCCGCATTCGAATCGCTGGCGGCCTTGCTCTCGACCGGCCAGAGCGGTGACCACCGCGGCATGCCTCCCGCCGGCATCGCCGTACTCGATTTCGAGCCTGACGCCGAGATCGAACCCGGCGCTGCCCGCCTGTCGGCGTTCTGGGCGCCTTGAGCCACGACTGCGCTGCCATGCCCGAACGTCGAAGCGTGGCAGCCGTGCGGCGCGTGGTCCTTGCTCTGATGGCCGCGCCCCTGTTTGCGACAGCCGCTGCCGCTGAGCCTGGTCTGCGCATCGATACCGCGCAGTCCATGGCCGGTTTCTCGGTACGCGCGGCCTGGGTCAAACGCATTGACGGTCGGTTTGCCCATATCGAAGGCGTGGTGCGGTCCGAAGCTCAGGATCGTTACGTGCTGGAAGTTAGGGTGGCCTCGGGCAGCGTGCTGATGGGCCGCGAAAGCCACGAGGTCTGGGCGCGCTCGGAGGATTTTTTCGACGCCGAGCGCCACCCGTGGATCGAATTCCGTGCAGCCGGCCTCGCCTCCGAGCTGCTGCGCTCCGGCGGCGCGATCGACGGCGTGCTGACCTTGCGTGGCATCAGTCGTCCGGTCAGCTTCGAGCTGCTCGCGGCCGACTGCGCCAAGCCTGGCCTTGACTGTCCCGTGCAGGCGCGCGGCGAAGTCGACCGCAGCGAATTCGGCATGAACGCGCGCCGCCTGTTCGTCAGCGACCGCGTGAAGCTCAGCTTCGATATCCGGCTGCACGATCCTGCTGCTGTCCAGCCTGACCTCGGCTGATTCACGAGCCTCGCCCATGCACCCGCGCCTGTTGTCCGCCCTGCTTTGCGCCCTGCTCTGCCTGCTGCTGGGCGCCTGCACGCCGTCGCGCGAACGGGTTCGTGTGGATGTTGCGCGAGCGGTGGCGCATCAGGACCACAGTCTCGATTGCGCACGCGCTGACAGCTGCGCCGAATGGTCACAGCTGCGCGTCGCGGCCGCGGAGGCCGTACGCGACTCCAGCCCCGGTTCGCCGCGCCACATCGCCCTGAACCTGGAAAGCGGCCACGACGCACTGCTCGCGCGTCTGCACCTGATCCGCGCCGCCCGCCACAGCATCGAGCTGCAGAGCTTCATCTACGCCGAAGACGATGCCGGGTTCCTTGTGCTCGACGAACTGCTGCGTGCTGCGCGTCGTGGCGTGCGGGTACGCGTACTTCTCGATCAATTGTTCTCGTTCGAGAATGTCGAGCTGCTGGCGCAGCTTTCCCAGGCCCACGTCAACTTCGAGCTGCGCCTCTACAACCCCACGTTCGGAAAGGGCGCCACCAACAAGTTCGAGTTCGTCGGCGGCATTCTCTGCTGCTTCACCCAGTTCAACCAGCGCATGCACAACAAGCTGTTGCTGGTGGATGGTCTGGTCGGCATCACCGGCGGGCGTAACTACCAGGAGCGCTATTTCGACCTCGACCCTGGCTTCAACTACCGCGATCGCGATGTGGTGATCGGCGGCCCGGTGGCGCTGGCGATGCAGCGCAGTTTTGAACAGTTCTGGAACGCCGAGCGCAGCCTGCCCGCGGCCGGGCTGCGCGATGTCAGGCGCTTGCTTGACGAGGCGCCACGTGGCCGCGCCGTGCTGGCCGAGCTGCCGCTGCGCCAGCCCGCACGCAGTGAAGCAATGCGTCGCGAGTTGAACGATCGAGAGCGATTGGATGCGGTTCTGATTGAACCCTTGCACCGGGTCGGCCGGGTGGATTTCCATTCTGACGGCCCAGAAAAGCAGCTGGGTCGGATCGAACCCGGACGCCGCGACAGCAGCGACAGCTTGCGTCGAGCCGTGCAGCGAGCACGCGAGGAGATCGTTCTGCAGACACCGTATCTGGTGCTTTCAAGGGAAGCGCAAACGACCTTCCGCCAGCTCCAGCAGCGCGAGTCGCCGCCGCGAGTGCGAATCAGCACCAACAGCCTGGCTTCGACCGATGCATTCCCGGTCTATGCGCTCAGCCACAAGTACAAGCGAACCTACCTGCGCGAGTTCCGATTCGAAATCCACGAGTACAAGCCGCACCCGGAAAACGCGCCGATCGCTCTCAACCTAGATCCTGAGGACGATGCCATCAGCTTGCCGCCGCGCTTCCTGCGCAGCGAGTCGACCCGGGTATTCGGTTCGGCGGTGCGCTCCGGCGCCGATACCCCCAGCCGCCGTGCCCTGCGCGGCGCGCTGCCCCTGCAGACCATGGGCATGCGCATCGGACTGCACTCGAAATCGATGGTCATTGACGGCAAGCTCGCCGTGATCGGAAGCCACAACTTCGACCCGCGCTCGGACCGGCTCAACACCGAATCGCTGGTGGTCATCCACGATGTCGGCTTTGCGCAGGAGCTGCGCGACACCCTGCTGGAGGACATGAGCCCCGGCAACGCCTGGGTGATCGCACCGCGGCCACGCGCACCGCGGCTTGTTCGCGGGCTGAACTACAGTCTCGGCAAGGCCTTCGAGTTCCTGCCGCTGTTCGATGTCTGGCCTTGGCGATACGCCACCAGCTGGGACTACACCGGTGGCCCAGGCTGTGCGCCGATGTCGCCCTTTGACCCGCGCTTCGCTGACTGCCACACCCCGGTCGGCGACTTTCCGCAGGTCGAGATTCCGTTCAAGGCCATCAACACCCGCATCCTCACCGCGTTCGGGGCGGGGCTGGCGCCGATTCTGTAGGGCGCGAGATGCCGATAGGCGTGTTTGGCACATGCCATCGCCTTACCTGGATCCGACTTCGGTGCACTTGGAGCGGCGACCCTCAAGCTCAACGTGTAGGGTCGCGTGCTCACTCGATACTGTAGAGCCAGGACTGCCCCCTCTCACCCGCTCCGGTCCGAGCTACCACAGCTGCGACCTTGAGCTGAACCCTTCTCAGTCAGGCGGCGTGCCAGGGCGTTCCGCAGACGCACAACCCGCCGAACGGGATCCATCTCGGGGCGTTTTGAAGACGCTGGGAAAAAACCGCTCACCATCTCGTTACTACTAAGGCCACTTCGAGGCGTTCCGTTGGACCTTTGCGTATTGCGCGCTTCTTCGGGCTCTGGATGCTGTAGCGCAGCGGCGCCGCCGTGTTCTCGCTTCACCGAGAGCACGGCGGCGGTTCCGGTGCAAACACAGAGGCGAGCATCAGCGGTTTTGATCGTGAGCCTGCGGATCTTCCGATCCCCCCGAGGGCACCGCCAACCCGAGTCTAGCCACCGCTGTTTGGTAGCGCTCCCGATACTCTTCATCTTCAGCACTGAGCTCAATGCCCCCCAGGGCGAGCTCGCGGGCATCTTCAGGTCGGTCGGCCTCCACTAGCACTTCCAGCAGTTCCAGGCGGGTGCGGTTGACGCGTCGAACTGAAGTCTCCGGGTCGCGCTCGGCGAAGAGCCGAATGGCTTCACGAAAGGCGTTCGCCGACTCGTCCCAGCGCGAAAGGCGCCTCAGGATGCGGGCTCGGTTCAACTGGATGTGGCGCATGTTCTGGGATCGCGGATTACGGCCTTCGAAGGCCAGGGTGACCGCCTCAGCGCGCTCGATGGTCTTGAGGGCTTCATCAGACTTGTCGAGGTTGTTCTGCGCGATGGCAAGCCCCAGCAAGGCTGTTGAACCCCCGAGGCTCTCCAGGGCTCCCGCGCGATCGATGGAGTCGACGCGCCGACGACAGATCTCGATGGC
This sequence comes from uncultured Aquimonas sp., assembly GCA_964586455.1. GTDB lineage: Bacteria > Pseudomonadota > Gammaproteobacteria > Xanthomonadales > Xanthomonadaceae > Aquimonas. Next base: position 9,888 of record CAZPHV010000073.1, on the reverse strand, counting down.
GTTCGGGGTGGCCTGATTGCTGTGCACGATGCACGCTTCCGACTCAAGATCGGCGATGGTCGCGGCGGGGGCAGCGTCTCCCAGTGAATCCAGTCGCGACAAAGCGTCGTTGATCACCTCCTCTGCTCGTTCCCAGTGGCCGTAGCTGCGCAGGAACATGGAGTACATGGAAAGGTGCAGCTCGTGTGTGCCGGGATCCGCGTCAGGCAACTGTGCCGAAAGCTCCGCGGCCAAACGAATGGATTCAAGCGCAGCGTCGCCAGCCCCCGCCTGGTTCTGCACCCATCCGCGGGTGACGAGGTGATCCAGGAACGCGGCGGTTTTTGTGTCGCCGAGTCGACCATGAAGGTCGGCAGACTTCTCGATGAGTCTGAGGGCCTCAGCGGTGTCGCCGAGACCGACCGCCTGGACCTCCGCAAGGAGATCCAGTGCCTCTGCAGCCTCGATCGACCCGGAACCGAACAGCGACTCGGCGAGTGAGAGGTTGGCGGTCGCTGCCTCGAGCGCGGCGTGCTCCGCACCAAGGTCGAGCGCACGGCGCGCGATCTGACTCGCCAAGTTCTTGCGATGCGCGGGCTGCAGTTCCGGGTTCTCAAGAATCTGCGCGTTGGCGCGCGCGAGCAGAATCGGCACGGTCATGGTGTTGCCGTCCCCTCCTTCTTCGTTCTCCGGGATCGACAGCAGAATCCTCGACAGCAAAGCCACCGTGCGCTCCGCCGCCTGCGCCTCCTCGCGGGCTCTATCGACAGCCAACCAACTCAAGCTCACGCCCAGAGCGACCACCGCTGCAGCAAGACCCAAACTGACTCGATGCCGACGTACGAAAGCCAGGCCGAGGTACCAAGCCTCAGCGCGTCGGGCTGCCACAGGCATACCATCGAGGACCGCTCGCAGGTCGTCGCGGAACTCTTCGATGTTCGAGTAGCGCTCTTCTGGCCTTTGGCGAAGCGCCTTGGTCAGAACAGCGTCGATATCGCCCCGCAAGGCTTTGACCAGCTGCTGACATTTGAGGCCGAGCTTAGCTGCATGCGCTTCACCCGATTCGGATGCGGCCACGCTGACTCGAATGGTGGTATCGCCTCCCAGACTCATGCGCACCGGCCGACCCGACAGGAGCTCGAAGGTGAGTGCCGCCAGCTGCCAAACGTCGCTGCGCGTTGTCAGAGTCTGCTGAGCAAGCTGTTCAGGCGACGCATAGCGCAGCGTCAACGGCGCATGTTCCTGAGTGAGTGCAGTAACGTCCTGCCGGAGGGTCTTGGCAATGCCAAAGTCGATCAGCTTGGCATTGCCGTCGTCGGTGACGAGCACGTTACCGGGCTTGATGTCCCGATGCAGAACGAGGTTGCGATGTGCGTAGGAGAGGCCTTCAGCGGTTTGCAGTATCAGCGCCAGGCGGCTTGCGAGATTGAGCTTCTGCGTACTGCAATAGGCATCGATCTGCTGGCCGTGGATCCGTTCCATGGCGTACCACAGGTCGCCCGAAGGCGTCTCCCCGGCATCGATCAACCGAGCAATCGCGGGATGCGATAGACGCGCCACCACCTGCTGTTCGAATAAAAATCGAGCCCGCCTGGAAGGGTCTGATCCCGCGGCAGGCAGCCACTTGACCGCCGCTGCGAGCACCACCTCGCCCTGCCGCTTCTCTGCGGCAAAGAGCACGCCCATTCCCCCTTGGCCCAAGCGCTCGCCAAGCACGAATTCGCCAAGATGGTGCGGCGGAGAGATGCGCGAAGGGTCAAGGGTAGCCGGCAGCTCGGCGCTGTGCGATCGGAGCGCAGCCAACATGGACCTCACGCGAGAAGCAACTGCTGGTGCGAGGCTGGTGATCTCTACATCGAAATCACCCTGCAACGAGGGATCAGTGTCGAGCAATCTCCGAAATGCACTTAGCGCTTCGCGCTCGATCTGGGTATCCACGGTTCACTCTTGAAGTGTGGGGCAACGGACGAAAGAGTCTATCGCTGGAAAAGGTTGACTAAGCGCAACAAGATAGACGGCGGCCGCGCCGCGCATGCTGTGCAAGTCGAATCACGCTTCCTCGAAGCATGCTCACGACCGAACAACGCTGAGCAGAAACGCGCGTGCGGCTTCGAAGTCTCGGTGAGCGCTCGACTTCGAGCAATCCAGAAGCACCGAGATGTCTCCGAAACCAAGGTCCCCGAACGTTCTCAGCAGGAACACGTCAGCCATGCGCGGGTTGATCTTGTCCAGTCGCATGATGGCTTCATAAGTGCTGGCCCATTCCAGCCCCGAGTCCGCGACTGGAACCTCGACTGCATCAAGATCCACCCGATGGAGCGCCCCACCCCGCTTTTCGGTGTTTCGCTCCCTCAGGTTGTCGACTAGCAGCTGGCGCATGGCGAGCGAGGCTAGACGGTAGAGATGCTCTCGATCACGAACACCGGGCAGCACATCGAGGATCTTCAAGAAGGACTCGTGCACGAGAGCTGTCGTGTCCAGGGTCGAGTCACCATGACCGCGACGCATCCGGCTAGCTCGTAGCTTGAGGTCGTCGTAGACCGACCTAAAAAGACGCGAGGAGTCGCCCGGCGGCGCGTCTCCGTCCGGAAAGCGTTCTGTCATGTCGGGTGAAGGGCATGAGGTTGCGGTCGGTCATGGTAGGGCCATCGCGCCTTCCGTGCTTCAGTTCAGCTCCGACCTCGCTATGAAGGTCCCAAGCTGTTGGAAGCTCCTCATCATGTGGCAGAGCGGGCAGGGATGCCCCAGCGTGCCCGGTGTCCGTCTTGCGCTCCGCGAAGTCTCCGTCTGCTGATTTCGTGAACGGGAATTCTTGGGTGAACTCATGCCGGCCCCATCCGCACACTCTCGATACCACCCCGCCATTCGCGCTCGTGTTCGACGAGTCCGCGCTGCTCCAGGTGGCGCAGGATCGCGCGCACGGTGACCACCGGATAGCGACCGGACAGCCGCGTGGCCACCGGGTGGTCGGTGAAGACCAGATTGTCGGCAAGCAGGCCGCCGGCCACGCGCTTCGAGTACGCGATGCGCACGTGGTCGGGCTCGAAGCCGCTGGCCAGCGCGTGGGCCTGCGCGGCGCGACGGTCGAGGGCCGCGCCGAAGTCGGCAGCTGCCAACAGTTCGAGCGCCCAGGCGGTGGAGTTCTGCGTGCGGCGGCTGTCGGGCCGGGCGATCAGGTTGTAGCGGCGTTCGTGCAGGGTGTGAATGTGGTCGGATCCGAGCAGCTGCGCCAAGCGTGCGGCCTGCTCGGGCAGCAGCCAGACGATTCGCGCATCCTGTCGGTGCAGATCATCGGCGAAGAAATTGACCAGACCTTCCGCGAACAGCGCTGAGTCGCCGCTGGCGCAATAGTTCAGCAGATGCACGACTGTCCAGCGACCGCGTGGATGATCACGCAGCACGAAGCCAACGTGGCTGTAGTGCAGGCCGTGCTTCGACAGATCGGTACCGGCACGGGCGAGCAGGGCGACTTCGGCATCGCGTTCATCGAGCGCGTTGGCAGTCGTCAACGCGCTTGCGGCGGCCGCGGCCCACTGTTGCGGCGTCAGCGTGTGTGCTTCGCAGCTGCGTCCGCCCTGCGCGGGCAGCGCGACGCACAGCAGCCAGAAGACGCAAAGCCAGCGCAGCGCGTTCATCGGCGCAGCTCGCTGCGGTGGATGTGCGGTGCCAGGCTGGCATCGGCAACGAAGGCTACGGCCTCCGAGCCCGACCACAGCAGATGACCGCCGACCACCGCACTCGCGTACAGGCTGGTGCCAACCACGACACCGCTGGCACGCAGGGTTTCGCGTCCGACGGTGAAGCTGACACGCGCGCCGTCGACCGCGCCGGCCAGCACCACTTCGACGCTGTCCCCCACCGGACGCAGCGCGGCCACGCTGAAGTGGCCACCGGCGGCGGCGAGATCGACGCTGGCCGCGGGCAGGGCGATGAGGCTTTCGGAAAGCCGCGCGGATGCTCGACTGGCTTCGCTCTGGGCGTCGGCCTGCAGCGCCGGAGTCAGCATGAGCAGGGTGGAGATCAAGCAATGTGTCAAAGGACGAGGCATGGGGGGCTCCGGGCTTGGGGTTGACGAAGACTCCCGCTCGTCCTCATGCAGTGCAACCCGGATCGACCAAGTAGCGTGAAGAGGCGCCTTTGGTATCGTTTCCCGATACCACCTGTGGACATAACCATGGCGCTGACCCTCGAACTCGTCGACGCCCTCAAGCGCTTGCTGAAAACACAGGGCCTGACCTATGCGGCGCTCGCCATTCGGTTGGGCTTGAGCGAACCGACCGTCAAACGCATGTTTTCGCGACGTCGTTTGACCCTGGAGCGACTTGAGCAGATCTGCGGCGTGTTGCATATCGGCCTTGCCGAGCTGGCCGAGGAATCCCAGCGCGGCGCGCCGCCGCTGGCCGAACTCAGCGTCGCCCAGGAGCAGGCGCTGGTTGAGGATCCGGCCCTGCTGTTGGCCCTGTATTTGGTGCTGAACCGGTGGACCCAGGCCGAAGCGATGGGCCGCTACCGTTTCAGCGAAGCCGAATGGACCCTGCTGCTGACGCGCCTGGATCGGCTCGGCATCATCGAGCTGCAGCCCGGCAACCGCGCACGCACCCGCACCGCCCGCAACTTTCGTTGGCGTCGAGAGGGCCCGATGCAATGCTTCTTCCAGCAGCAACTGCTGCCGGAGTACTTCGGCCGTGGCTTCGAAGGAGAGCGTGAGCGCCTGCTGCTGCTGAGCGGAATGGTGTCGGAGGGCTCGGCACTGCAGCTGCAGCGTCGGCTGGAGGAAGTCGCCGCCGAGTTCGATCGTCTGATGGCTCAGGACGCCGCGCTGCCCGCCGCCCAGCGCGTGGGTCTCAGCCTGGTGCTGGCGCAGCGGCCGTGGAGCCTGTCTCTGTTTTCAGACTTCCGGCGAAGCGCCGCGGCGCCCTCGGCGACGGATTGAGGCTCTTCCAGTCCGCCTAGGCACAAGCCCACTGTCGCGCTGCAGCACGCGGCGATGCCGCTGCTATGCTCGCCCACCACTCAAATTTCACGAGGCGAATCGTCGTGTCGGTAGACCAACAGCAGACCTGTGTCGCGCACAAGTTCGGGGGTTCCAGCCTCAAGACCGCTGAGCGCATCGCTCTCGTGGCCGGTCTGCTGCGAGGTCGAAGCGAGCGCTGCCAGGTCACCGTGGTCTCGGCCATGGGCGGGGTCACCGATGCGCTGATCGCTCTGGTGCACGCGGCCAGCCGTGACCCCGCGCAGGCGCAGGCCGAGCTCGATGCGCTGTCCGCGCGTCACCGTGAGGCGGCGCGTGCCTTGCTGGGTGAAGCCGCCGACAGCGCCCTGGCACCCTTGGAGCGTGACTGGGAAGACCTGCACGCCCTGCTGCGCGCGGTCGCCCTGCTGGGTCACCCGGCGGCGGATCTGCTGGAGTACGTGCAGGGTCTGGGTGAGGTCTGGTCGGCCCAGCTGCTGGCCTCGCGACTGAGCGCGGAAGGCGAAACCGTTGACTGGCTGGACGCGCGCGCCGTGCTGGTGGTCAGCCCCTCGGCCTTGGGCGCGGTGGTCGATTGGGCCGAGTCCGGGCGTCGACTCGCGGCGTGGCGGGCCAGCCACAGCGCAGCACGCGTGATCGTTACCGGCTTCGTGGCGCGCGACTCCGAAGGCCGCATCACCACGCTCGGCCGTAACGGCAGCGACTACTCCGGCGCGATCTTTGCGCGCCTGTTCGCCGCCGCCGAGCTGCACATCTGGACTGACGTCGACGGCGTGCTCAGCGCCGACCCCCGGCTGGTGCCCGAGGCGGTGCTGCTGCCGCGCATGAGCTACGACGAAGCCTTCGAACTGGCCTACTTCGGCGCCAAGGTGGTGCACCCGCGCACCATGGGCCCGGTGCTTGAAGCCGGCATTCCCGTGTGGGTGCGCAACACCTTCAACCCCACGTGTGCGGGCACCCGTATCGGGCCTGAGCACGAAGTCGGCGCCGGACCGGTCAAGGGCCTGACCATCGCCCGCGAGATGGCGCTGGTCGAGGTCGAAGGCACCGGCATGATCGGCGTGCCTGGCACCGCCGAGCGCGTGTTCGGCGCACTGCGCGACGCCAACGTATCGGTGGTGATGATTGCCCAGGCCAGCTCCGAGCATTCGATCTGCTGCGTGGTGCGCGAGCTTGACGCCGCGCGCGCGGCCGAGGTGCTGCGGCGGGCGTTCGCACGTGAGCTCGACGCCGGCCTGCTGCAGGCGGTCGATGTCGAAAGCGGCATCGCCGTTCTGGCTGCGGTGGGCGACGGCATGAGTGGGCATACCGGCATTGCCAGTCGCCTGTTCTCCGAGCTGGCGCGCGCCGAGGTCAATGTGCGCGCCATCGCCCAGGGCGGCACCGAACGCAACATCTCGGTAGCCGTGCGCGACGCCGACGCCGCGCGCGCATTGCGTGCCGTACACGCGGGCTTCTATCTGTCGCCGCAGACCGTGAGCATCGGTGTCATCGGCCCCGGCAACGTCGGCGCGACCTTGCTCGATCAGCTTGCCGCGGTGGCGCCGAAGCTGCGGACCCAGAACAATCTGGATCTGCGCGTGCGGGCAATCGCCGGCAGCCAGCGCTGGCTGCATTCCGACAGCGGGCTCGACCTGGCCGACTGGCGCGCCCAGTACGCGGCCAGCGAAGAGCACTTCGACTTCGAACATTTCAGCCGCCACGTGCGCGCTCCGCATCTGCCGCATGCACTGATCATCGACTGCAGCGCCAGCGCCACGGTAGCCGCGCACTACCCGCGCTGGCTGGCCGCCGGCATCCACATCATCACCCCCAACAAGCAGGCGGGCGCGGCGCCGCTGGAACTGTACCGGCGCGTGCGCGAAGCCGCGCGCCACGGGCACGGGCACTGGCGCTACGAGGCCACGGTCGGTGCGGGCCTGCCGGTGATCTCGACCCTGCGCGATCTGATCGACACCGGTGATGAGGTGCGCGCGATCGATGGCATCCTGTCGGGCACCTTGTCCTACCTGTTCAATGCCTACGACGGCAGCCGCCCGTTTTCGGAGCTTCTGCTCGAAGCGCGTCAGCTCGGCTATACCGAGCCGGATCCCCGTGACGACCTGTCGGGTCTGGATGTCGCCCGGAAGCTGGTGATCCTGGCGCGCGAATGGGGCCGCGAAATGGAGCTGGCCGAGGTCGATCTGATCGGCCTGGTGCCGCCTGAACTCACCGAGATCGAGCGTGAAGAATTCCTCGCCCGCGCAGCTGAACTGGATGCGCCGATGCTGGAGCGTTTCCAGGCGGCCCAGGCGCGCGGCTGCGTGCTGCGCTTCGTCGCCCACGTCGATGCCGACTCCGCCTCGGTAGGCCTGGTCGAGCTGCCGAAGGATCACGCTTTCGCTCATCTCAAGCCCACCGACAACATCATCCAGTTCACCAGCGCCCGCTACAGCGGCAACCCGCTGATCGTGCAGGGCCCGGGCGCCGGGCCTGAGGTCACCGCTGCCGGCGTGTTTGCCGATTTGCTGCGGGTGGCGCAAGGCCTGGGGACGCGCCTGTGAGTCGAACCCGCGCGCGCGCCTTCGCGCCGGCCAGCATCGGCAATGTCGGCGTCGGCTTCGATCTGCTGGGTCTGGTGATCGAAGGTGCCGGCGACACGGTCACGGTAGTCCGCCGCGCCGCGCCCGGCGTGCATCTCGCCGCGATCCGCGGCTCGGAAGTCGAGCTGCCCCTGGAGCCCGAGCACAACACTGCTGGCCGCGCCCTGCTGTCGCTGCTGGAACGCGCGCAGCCGGGCTTCGGGCTGGAGGTCGAAATCGACAAGGGCATCGCCTACGGTTCCGGCATGGGCGGCTCGGCCGCTTCTGCCGTGGCGGCCGTGGTCGCCGCAAATGCGCTGCTCGATCTGCCGCTGGACGCAGATGCCCTATACGCCTGTGCGCTCGACGGCGAAGCCGTGGCCAGCGGTGGCCGCCATGGCGACAACGTCGCGCCGATGCTGCTCGGCGGACTGGTGCTCACGGTCGGCGATGCGCCGCCGCTCAAGCTTCCGACGCCTGTGGGCGTGTACTCGGTACTGGTACATCCGGACTGCATCCTCGAAACGCGGCGCGCGCGCGCCGCGCTCGCCACGCCCTATGCGCTGCATGAATTCGTGGTCCAGAACGGCCACCTCGCGCGCTTCATCGCGGGTCTGTACCGTAACGATCTCGATCTGATCCGAGCCGGCCTGCGCGACGAGCTGGTCGAGCCGCGCCGCGCCGCGCTCATTCCAGGCTTCGCCGAGGTGAAGCAGGCCGCGCTGGATGCCGGGGCGCTTGGCGCCAGCATCTCTGGTGCCGGGCCCAGCGTGTTCGCGTGGTGCGTCGGACGCGATGTCGCCGAGCGCGCGGGCGAAACCATGCGTGCCGCGTTCGCCGCCCACGACCTCGACAGCCAGATCTACATCTCGCCTTTGGACGCGCCCGGCGCGCGCCTGCTGGAGGACTGAAACACCATGCGCTATGTCTCCACTCGCGGCGGCGGATCGCCGCAGACCCTGTCCAACGCACTCGCTCTGGGCCTCGCGGAAGACGGCGGGTTGTTCGTGCCCGAGCAGTTTCCGGTGCCCGCGAACTTGCCGCCGGCCGGCCTTGAGCTGGCACAGACCGCGAGTGCGCTGATCGCCCCCTTCTTCGCGGGCGATCCGCTGGAATCCGAGTTGCCGGAGATCTGCGCCGAGGCGCTGGACTTCCCGGTGCCCGTGGTCGCCACGCACGATCCGAACACCGAGGTGCTCGAACTTTTCCACGGCCCCACGGCGGCCTTCAAGGACGTCGGCGCACGCTTTCTCGCAGCCTGCTTCGCGCGCCTGCCGCGTGAGCCGAATGCTCCGCCACTGACCATTCTGGTCGCGACCTCGGGCGACACCGGCGGCGCGGTGGCTGCTGCCTTTCACGGTCGGCCCGGCTTCCGGGTGGTGGTGCTCTACCCCGACGGCCGGGTCAGCCCGCGTCAGGCGCATCAGCTCAGCTGTTTTGGGGACAACATCCACACCTATCGCGTGCAGGGCAGCTTCGATGACTGCCAGCGCATGGTGAAGGCGGCGTTCTCCGACGCCGCCCTGCGCGCGGCGATCCCCTTGTCGTCGGCGAACAGCATCAGCCTTGGGCGCCTGCTGCCGCAGATGAGCTACTACGCGCATTCCTCGCTCGCGCATCAAGCCCGCTACGGCGAGCCGGCGCGCTTTGTGATCCCGACCGGCAACCTCGGCAATGCCCTGGCCTGCCTGTGGGCGCGGCGGCTGGGCCTGCCGATCGCTGAAGTTCTGCTGGCGACCAATGCGAACCGGGTGCTGCCGGACTTCATCGGCAGCGGTGAGTATCGGCCGGGCCCCAGTGTGTCGACCCTGGCGAATGCGATGGACGTCGGCGCGCCGAGCAATCTCGAACGCCTGCGTCACTGGCTGCCACAGATCGATACGCTGCGGACTGCGGTCAGCGCGGAATCAATTGACGATGCGCGGCTGTCGGCGGTGATGCGCGCGGCGGAGTCGCGCTATGGCCACACCCTGTGTCCACACACCGCAGCCGCGGTCGCCGTGATCGAAGACCGCCGCGCGGCCGGTGATGACGGCCGCTTCATCGCGGTGGCGACCGCGCACCCCGCCAAGTTCGAAAGCGTGGTCGAGCCCCTGGTCGGCCACGCGGTGCCGGTGCCGCCGGCCCTGGCGGCGCTGCTCGCGCGGCCGGCGCAGGCCGAAGCGCTGCCTGCAGAGGATGCAGCGCTCAAGGCGGTGTTGAGAGGAATGGCGGCGCACTAACGTGAGCGATGGGATGCCCGCACGCGGGCGCACGCCGCTTCGCCTATAGGGTGGGCCCTGGCCCACCATGAGCTCCACCCTCGCCTCGGTCCTTCGAACCCATAGGGTGGGCCCTGGCCTGAGGTCTCCCCAGAATTTCTCTTTTCGATTCCGT
>CAZPHV010000072.1:0-24976 GCA_964586455.1 uncultured Aquimonas sp. | reverse complement strand
CCTTGGATATGCGTCGGGAACATAAGTTCAATCAAGAATGCAACGCTACACTAGGGGGAGGTTTCCGGATGCCCGGCGTCGTCGTAGCGCCCCTGGTCTACAGTTTCTGGGGGCTCGGCATGTGGCTGATCTACAGCGCCCTTCAGCAAAAGCGGGGTGGCTTGCCGTCGCCCACGCGTTGAGCTCATCGCCAGCAACGCGCCGTATGGGTTCTGCCGCATGGGGCATGGAGCAACCTTGCGTCAGTAAACGCGGCTCCTCAGCTGATCGCCGAGGTGCCCGCGCAGCTCAGCCGAGAGCTCAATCCAGTGGCGGGCGCTCGCATCGCGCTCGCGCTGGGTTACAGGCCATTCCCAACTGCAGGCCATAATCGGCCAGCAGGCAATATGAGGGTCGGCAGGGATTCGTGTAAAAACGGGCCGAATCCTACCTAAGTTGATGTTTTCAAACGAGATGCGGGACTGGGCTGGACGTCGAGGCTACCAGCGGGGATCCGGCCACTCCTTGTTCTCCCACTGCGCCAGTTCCTCTGGGCTGAGCAGCCCGTGCTCCCCGCGGCCGGCTCGGAATGCATAGATGGACTCGTACATGCGATCGAAGCTGGCCAGCAATGGCGCGAACCGGCGCCGGCGCTCAGCCTTGCTCCACGAGCAGAAGATCGCCGTGCGACTGTCCAGCCGGTCGAACGTTGCCGGATCGACGGGATCCAACCGCTGCCACAGTTCGATTACGGACTGCCCTTGGGAGCCGAAGTCCTCCCGTAATCCCTCCTCGATGACGGCCTCCAGCGCATAGGTGATCGCCTGGTGCCGCTTGGCGTGGTCGAGGTATCCAAGCGACACTCGCAGCATGCGGTGCTGTACCATCAGCACCGGCCACAGGATCTGCACGCCGTATCGCGTCCCCATCTCCTCGTAGCCTTGAGGTGCAGGCAGGATTTCCCGCTCCGACTGGTAGGCCTTACGCGCGCCGTAAGCCAAGCCCAGAAATGGACTTTCGTCGTCCTTGATCAGCGGCGAACGTTCATTGACATCGTGGACAACCTCATGGAGCCACCTCAGCGACGTGTAATCCCCCACCAGCAGCAGGCCGGCGTGGTTCTTGAGCAGTTGATACGAGAGCATGGGAGTCCTTGAATGTGCGCTGGCTCAGCGTTTGCCCAGCGTCGCCTTGATCTCTTTGAGGATGGTCTGGAAGTCATCGACCGCGATCCGCACGTCGTCGGAGCGGACCCTGGCGTGCGGTCCATGCAACCCATGCATGCGCTCTTCCTCACTGGTTACGTCGGTGCCCTGGATAGCCTCCAGCAGACGGTCGAGCCGTGTCTGCAGGGTGTTTTGCAGCTTCTGGATGGTGTGCTTGGAATGCATTGGCATGGTGCGCCTCCCCTCGGGCGGATGGAATCGGATGCAGTCAGTCTTCGGTGGTGCCGACCGCGGGCTTGGGCTCCCGGTGACGGTCGCTGCCATGCCCGACGTGATCGGTCAGCGGCTCGGCCACTGTGCTCATGGAACGCGATGGTGTCCCGCAGGACGACATCAAAGCGCCGGCGCGTGCCCTTACACAGCGGACAGGGCTGCGCGGCTCGCCTATCGGCTCGTATAAGGCCGCATCGCAGTTCACACAGCGCGACTCTTCCATCTGTTGACTCTCCTAACTGGCCAAGCGCTCCAGAATCCGCCGAGAGAAGTCGATCGGTGCGACCTCGCGCTTGAGGTCCAGCGTGTAGTCGCCGAACCGGTTGATGTGGCTGGTCCGGTACGGCGACAACCCGGCCAGCACTTCCGGGCTGATGTTGGCGCCATCTTGCCGCAGCTCCGCCAGCACCCGGGTCATCTGCTCCACGTTGTGCAGGATGACCAGGTTGGCCACCAACTGGTTGTAACGCACGATCTTGCGCTGCTCGTGCTGGACATTCTCGGCGATGATGCCTTCGCCGCCGAAGAACGCCCACTTGACGAAGCCGTTGAACTCCTCGCTCTTGTTGGTGGCGGCGTGGATGGTTTTGCGCACTTCGACATCGTCGATGTAGCGCAGCAGAAACAACGTGCGCACCGCCTTGCCCAGCTCGCGGAATGCCCAGTACAGCTTGTTCTTGCGGCTGTAGGTGCCGAGCCGGCGCAGGATCGTCGAGGCGGTGATTTTGCCCACTTTGATGGAAATCGCGACCCGCAGCATGTCGTGCAGGTGGGTCTCGATCAGCTTCCAGTCGATGCTGTCGCCGAACAGCGCCTGGATGTTCTCGTACGCCCGACCCGGCTCCGGCCGGGAGAACACCAGGTCCTTGATGTTGCGGATGCGCGGCATGAGGTTGATGCCCAGCAGGTGCGCCAGGCCGAACACCGGGAAGCTCTGCGCCTGGGTGTCGCCGTGCACGATATCGGGCTGGATGTCGGACCGGTTGGCCAGCAGCCCGTCGAGGATGTAGACCGCCTCGTGCACGCCGCACGGGATGAAGTGGCTGAACAACGCGATGTACTTGTCCGACACGTGGTAATAACCGATGCCGCCATAGCCGCCGTAGCGGATGTGGTACTCCGATAACAGGTTCTGCTCGTACACGCTCCACTTGGTGCCGTCGGCCGAGGCACTCTTGCCGCTGCCCCAATAGCCGGGCAGCTCGAACTTGTTGTACAGGTTGATCACCTCGACGATCGCCTTGTCGAGCGTCTCGTCGGTGACGTACTTCAGGTTCAACCAGGAGATCTGACGCCGGCTGAAACCCTTGACCGAGCGCGCGGTCTGGGTCGGCCCCAGATTGCAGCCGTAGCAGAACAGCGTGGTGATCACCCGCCGCAGCAGATCGTCGACGCGCGCGTCGGTGCCGGCGATCGGACGGAAGTGCACGTGCAGGTCGAGCCAGCGGGTGGTGTCAACCAGCACATCGACGATGCTGGTCGGCGGCAGGCGCTCCGTGATCGCGCTATCCACCGCGGCGATCGCCTGCGTCACCTGGGCGCCCTGCAGGCGCCTGAGCACCAACCGCCCGTCGACCACACTGGCGTGCAGGTTGTCCGGAAACCGGGCATCGACGGCATCGGCCAATGTCGTCAGCTCGGTGCGCAAACCCTGCACAAAGTCGGACGCGTCGGTGGCGATCCCCGATACCTCGCCGTAGGCGTCCAGTTCCTGCGCGAACGTCGCCTCGTCGACCAGCTGCTCGCGATAGTCGTCGTAGCGCTCGCCGTGCGGAATGTACAGGTCGCCGGATTTGAGTTCGTCCTTGACCTGCGCCAGCACCGCCAGCTCGAAGTACTTGCGGTGGATCCAGCCGGGGCTGGCAGCAGCCAAGGCCTTGGGCAGCACGTGCTTGCGCCAGGCGGCCGACAGCCAGGTCAGGTCGGTGGTCACGTCCAGCCCCAACCCGGCCGCGTCGACCGCCTCGCGACGCTGGCTGCGCAGCGCGAGTACGGCGCTGATCATGCGCTCCATGCTCGGGTCCTGGCTGGCAGCCCGCAGGCCCATGATCTCCAGGCAGTTGAACAACAGCGGACGCAGTGTCCCGTACGGCGCCAGTAGGAATGGCAGGTAGTTGCGGCCGGCGTAGGCCATGTGCTCATCGCACTCGGCCATCAGCAGGCCGATGTCGGCGACCAACACGCCCTCGATCGCGTCCACGCGCTGGGTGTCGGTGCCCTCGACCTGGTAGGCCTGCAGGATCTCCCGGAGTTGGCCGATCAGGGCATCGGCGCGCTTGCTGTGTTCGAGCTGGTAGGCGATCAGCCTCTGCTGCGCGGTGTTCTCCAGGTTCTGGATCAGGCGGTTGAACAGGTCGGCGGCATCGTCGAGCGTCTTGCGGTACTGCGAACGGATGAAGATCGCGGCCAGTGCGTAGCGTTTGACCGGGACCAGTTCGGCCAGCTCGCTGGCATCGAGCGCGCGGGCCATCGCGCGGAACTGCTTGAGCTTGGGCACCGAGACATCGATCGGCGGCAGTTGCTCGGCCAAGGTGCGTAGCCGCTGGATGTGCTGCAGGTAATGGCGCACTTCCTTGTTGGTCGGCCGCTTGGGTTCGCGCTTGAGCGCGTGCCAGCCGCTGTGGTGGCTGCCCGGCGGGGTCAGCAGCAGGTCATCGATCAGCGCCCGCATCGCCGGCGTCAGCGCGTTCGTGATCTGGCGGTAGTGCGTGTCATGAACCTGTTCGCGGGCGGCGATCGCGAGGCGTTCGAGCGTGCTGAATGCCGGCAACTCGTAGCGGTGATGCACCAGCTCTTCGAGCACCACGTTCACGATGTCGGGCACGATGTGCTTGGTCTGCGCCGCCGTTTCGGCCACGGTAGTGAGCCAGTCGCGCCCGCCGGCATCAAGCGGGCGGACATTGAGGAACGCGCGCAGCTGGGCCAGGTGCTTGCGCTGGCTACCCGAAGCGTCGTAGCTCGCCAATCGGTCGGCCGGCACGCGGCGCATGCCCACCGCCTGAGCGATGTGCTGCACGATGCGTTCGGGCACCTCGGCCAACGGCGTGAAGTACCCCAGGCGCTGGAACAGCTTCAGGTGCAGCAGCAGCGCCAACCGCGTGGCCGAGCCGGTGGCAATGGCGGCCACGCACAGCCGCTCCGCCTCAGTGGGCGTGTAGATCTCCTGGAGTTCTTTGGCGGTGGGATCGGGCTTGAGGCGCGGATAGGCGGTTTCGTGCAGCGTCGTCATGCGCAGCTCAATCCCAATGGCGGCCGCCCGCTTCGTCGCGCAACCCGACGGCGAGGAAGCACTGGTGGTTGTCGGCGATCCGGTGCATCTCGTCGAGCAGCATCGCGATGGTTTCTTCCAGCGTCGCGTCGTCAGGTGCGGCGATCGCCAGGCGGTAGCGGGTGCCATCGGCGTCGAGCCGCTGCGCCTGGTGGGGGTGCAGGCAAATCTGCTCGATCAACCGATGGGCCTTGGCCAGGCCGCGCACGCGCGGGGTGAACCGGGTCAGCGTGATGGTCGCCTCCACCGTCGTGGTCGGCACCGGCTCGACCGCCGGCGCCGGCAGCGCCAGGCGCGAGGGCGCGATCGGCGGCAGACTGGCTTCGATGCGCTGACGGGCGAACGGATCGGCGCCGTCGAGGTAGCGCATCGCCGACTGCACGTCGCGCCAGCCGACGTACTCCATCAGCGCCTTCACGTCCCAACCGTTGGCGTTGGCCCAGCCGGCGAAACCCCGGCGCAGCGAGTGGCTGCTGTAGTTGTCGGGCGAGGCCAGTCCGGCCTCGCGGAAGATTCGCCGCAGCAGGCGCACCAGGCTGTTGGGGTGCAGCGGCGTGGTGGCGATTCCGGCCCACTGGTCGACCGCGCGGAACAGCGGCCCTTCGTGCAGGTCGGCCGCGTCCACCCACGCCGAGGTCGCCGCCACCGGGCACCAGCGCGACAGCGCCGGCACCTTGTAGGTGCGCCCGGTGTGCTGGCGGTCGCCCTTGCTGTGCGGCAGGAAGCAGGTCATGCCTTCGCCGGGTACCAGGCGCAGGTCCTGCACCTGCAGGCGAACCAGTTCGTCGCCGCGGAAGCCGCGCCAGAAGCCCAGCAGCACCAGGGCGCGATCGCGCAGGTGCCGGAGCCGGCCGGCCGGATCGCCGCGCGTGCCGGCCGCGGCCGCGGCGCCGTCGAGCCAATCCACCGCCTGACCCAGTTGCGTGAGCTGCAGCGGTGTGGCGCGCTTCTCCTGGCTCGGGTGCAAGGTCTGGATGCCCTTGAGCACCTTGCGCACGACCGGGGCCCGCGTCGGGTCGGCAAAGCCGTTTGCGTGGTGCCACTGGGCCAAGGCTGCGAGCCGGTGCTTGAGCGTGTTGAGTGCGAGTTGCCCGGCGTAGGCGGCCAAGTAGCGGGCCACCTGATCGGCGGTCGCGGGCAGATGACCGCCCCAGTCGACCTCGAAGTGACGGGTCGCGCCGGCGTACGCGCGCTCGGTGTTGGCGCGGGTGGCCGCGTCCAGGTACTGCTCGACCGTGCTCATCGCATGGGTTCCCCAGTCGGATTCGCGCTGACAGCTTGCTTGGCGCTGTCGTTTGAAATCGCTCGAAAGCGCCATTTCGTACCGCCTGCTCCCGACTGTACCCCAGTTTCGGGGCTAAGGCGGGATAATTCCACATTATCCCGCCTTAGAAGCGCGCTTGTTGACCCTTGTCGCCGAGTACAAAATAGTATGTAATTACATGGTATGTAATACATTACGAAATAACCGGGAGACGATCATGGCGCGAAGTGGGCTCTACAAATCCGATGTGCAGCGGGCCCGTGATGCCTTGGTTGCGCAGGGCAAGCACCCCTCCGTCGATGCAGTGCGGGTGGCGCTGGGCAACACCGGCTCCAAGACCACGATTCACCGATACCTCAAGGAGCTAGAGGAAGAGGACGGCCAAGGCGTGGGCGCCAAGGTCGCGGTCAGCGAGGCGCTGCAGGATCTGGTCGGCCGGCTTGCGGCGCGCCTGCACGAGGAGGCCGAAGCCGCCATCGCCGCCGCCCAGGAACGCTTCCAGGCGCAGCTACAGGAGCGCGAGACCGCCTTGGAAGCCTCGCGGCAGGAGGCGGTCGCGTTGAGCACGCAATTGCAACGCACCGAAACTGCGTTGCAGGCCGAGACCGAGGCGCACGCGCAGGCACGGGAGACCCTCGCCGAGGCGAACACCACGGTGCGGCAGTTGGAGGAACGCGTCGCCGGGCTGACCACCCGGGTGGCCGAGCACGAGGCGCACGCCCGCTCGCTGGAGGAGAAGCACCAGCACGCACGTGAGGCGCTGGAGCACTACCGCACCTCGGTGCGGGAGCAGCGCGAGCAGGAGCAGCGTCGGCACGAGCAGCAGGTGCAGGAACTGCAGGTCGCGTTGCGCCAGGCCAACGAGACACTGACCGCAAAGAACCACGAGCTGCTGCAGCTCAACCGCGACGCCGGGCGCCTGCTCGAGCTCAACGGGCGGCTGGAACAGGACCTGCGCCAAGCCCGCGAAGACGCTACAGGGCAGCAGCAGGCGCTGGACGGCCTGAAGCTGCTGGCCGCCGAACACACCGCGCTGCAGACCCGCTGGGCCGACGACACACACCGCCTGGACACGCTGCGGGGCGAATTAACCGGCGCACGCGACGCATTGGAGCAGGAACGCACCCATCGGCAGCAGGTCCAGGCCGAGGCTGCGCGAGTCAGCGCACGCTTGGAAGCGACGCAAGAGCTGCTCGAGCGCTTCAGCCCGGCGGCCGAGCCGCAGCGCCGCAAGCCACCGCGCACGACGGCGAAATAAACGTCGCCGCCAGCGGCTTAGTTATCGAACACGGCATCCCACGAATACTGCCGACCCGCTATCTATACGCACGCGTTGCCGAGTGTATTCATCTGCAGTTTACATGTGCCTGTATAATTGAGTGCATGCCTCTCCGCGCACTCCTGATGCGGTTGTTCCTGATCGTTGCCCTGCTGGCCAACGGTCCGGGCATCGCTGGTGCGTCCATGCACATGGAGCACCTGCGCGACTCGACGGGCGACGCCGACCTTGTGACGGCGTCGCAGACAGTGTCCGAGGCTACGGCCGCCTGCCATGGGGCCGGAGCGATCGCTCCGGTGGCCGACGACGACCATCACCCGCAGGCCGCTGACCAGACCGGGACAGCACCGCCGTTGGACGACTGCTGTGAGACGGACAACTGCTGTGCGTGCATGCATCATTGTTCTGCAGCACTCGCCGAGTCGGCACTCGCCGACTTCACCGTCCGGTACCGGCAAACTGCCGAATCGTTCCTGTCGGTGCACGCGTCCGCTGCACTGACCAATCTCTTCCGACCTCCGATCGGCTAAGTGTCGCTATGCGCCTTTCAAGGCGCTGATGGACCCTGTTCGCTGCTCCGCACCGACAGGGTAACGCTCGCCTCGCGAGCCCTCGACCTTTCCCGGAGTTTCCATGTCATCCGATCTTTTCGGCCGCGCCGAGGGGCTGTCCGCCCCGTCGCGCCGCCACTTTGTCCAAGGCCTTGCCGCCGGAGGCGCCGTTGCAGCCCTCGGCCTATGGCCCCGTTCCAGCTGGGCCGTCAAGGCCGAGGGCCTGCCCAACGTGCTCTCGGGCACCGACTTCGATCTGACCATCGGCGAGACGCCGATGAACTTCACCGGCGCCACGCGCCCCGCGATCACGGTCAACGGATCCGTTCCGGCGCCGCTGCTGCGCTGGCGCGAGGGCACGACCGTCAACCTGCGGGTCCGCAATGCCCTGCCCCCCGGTTCCATCCATGGCGACCAGACATCGATCCACTGGCACGGCATCCTGCTGCCCGCCAACATGGACGGCGTGCCCGGTTTGAGCTTCGACGGCATCAACCGCGGCGAGACTTACCAGTACCGCTTCAATGTGGTGCAAGGCGGTACGTACTGGTATCACAGCCACTCCGGTTTCCAAGAGCAGGCGGGCCTGTACGGGCCATTGGTGATCGATCCAATCGATCCCGAGCCGTTCGCGTATGACCGCGATTACGTGGTCATGCTCAGCGACTGGACCGACCTCGATCCGAAGCGCCTGTTCGCCCGGCTCAAGAAGCGGTCGGACTTCGACAACTTCTCCAAGCAGACGGTTGGCGACTTCTTCGATGACGTGAAGCAGCACGGCCTGGCCGCCACGGTCGAAGACCGCAAGATGTGGGGCCAGATGCGGATGACCCCGACCGACCTGTCGGACGTCAACGGCAACACCTATACCTTCCTCATGAACGGCACGACCTCGCTCGGCAACTGGACCGGGCTGTTCCGGTCGGGCGAGAAGGTCCGCCTCCGTTTCATCAACGGGTCGGCAATGACGTACTTCGATGTGCGCATCCCGGGCCTGAAGATGACGGTGGTCGCGGCCGATGGACAGTACGTCCGCCCGGTCACGGTCGATGAGTTCCGCATCGCCACCGCTGAAACGTTCGACGTCATTGTCGAGCCGACCGGGCAGGATGCGTTCACCATTTTTGCCCAGGACAGCGGCCGCACGGGATACATCAGCGGAACACTCGCCGTCAGGGAAGGCTTGCGGGCGCCGGTGCCGGACGTCGACCCCAAGCCACTCCTCACCATGGACGACATGGGCCACGGCGGGATGGGTGGCGGCGGTCACGACATGTCTTCGATGTCGCACGGTGCGATGGCCGGCGGTGCCATGGCCGGAATGGACCACAGCGGTCACGACATGTCGTCGATGGCAGCAGGCACGGCCGCCGGAGGGAGCATGGCCGGGATGGACCACGGTGCCGGCGGGATGCAGGAGCATCCAGCCACCGAAACCGGCAACCCGCTGGTCGACATGCAGACGATGGCCCCTGTGCCGAGACTCGATGATCCGGGCATTGGCTTACGCGACAACGGCCGACGCGTACTGACCTACGGCGATCTGCGCAGCACGTTCCCCGACCCCGACGGGCGCGCGCCCGGCCGCACGGTCGAGCTGCACCTGACCGGTCACATGGAGCGCTTTGCATGGTCGTTCGATGGAGTGAAGTTCGCTGACGCCGAACCCCTGCGTCTGAAGTACGGCGAGCGCATGCGAGTCGTCTTGGTCAACGACACGATGATGTCGCACCCGATCCATCTGCACGGCGTGTGGAGCGACCTCGAGGACGAGTCCGGCAACTTCATGGTGCGCAAGCACACCATCGACATGCCGCCTGGTACGAAGCGGGCCTTTCGCGTGCGCGCCGACGCGCTGGGTCGCTGGGCGTTCCATTGCCACCTGCTTTACCACATGGAAGCCGGCATGTTCCGCGAAGTGCGGGTGGAGGAATGAACGCCATGAGCCGTTCCAATCGTCACTCCCTAGCCATCGGCCTGACGTCCGTACTCGTTCTTGCAACTGGTTGCGCCCCGGCGTGGGCGCAGGAGACGGACCACGCCGCACACCATCCGGCAGCCAAGCCGGCTGCGTCACCATCGTCGCCAAGGCCCGCGGATCCGCACGCCGGCCATCTACCGACTTCACCGGACAAGAGTTCCGACGATCACGGGACGATGAACCACGGGAACATGCGGCACGGAGCTGCGAATCCTGCCGACAGCGAACACACCGGGATGGACCACTCCACGATGGACCACTCCACGATGGATCACTCCGGGATGGATCACTCCGGAATGGATCACTCCGGCATGGATCACTCGGGCATGGATCACGCTTCCATGGGCCATCAACCTGGTGTCAGCGAGGACCTGCCGCCGACGGCCGAGCCGCGCGAGCCAATCCCGGTTGTCACGCCGACAGATCGGGCTGCGGCGTTCCCGGACCTCGACGAGCACCTGATGCATGGTGAATCGATCAATTCCTACTGGGCGCTTGACCGGCTAGAGGCGTGGGACGCGGACGAGGACGGCACCGGCATGGCCTGGGAAGCACAAGGCTGGGTGGGTTCCGACTTGAACCGGCTCTGGCTGCGCAGCGAGGGCGAGCGTGCAGGTGGATCCACCGAGTCGGCGGATGTGGAAGTGCTGTACGGCCGAGCGATCGCCCGATGGTGGGACGCAGTCGCCGGTGTCCGCCATGACTTCGCCTTCGGCGGCGGGCCGTCGCGCACCTATGCCGCGCTCGGTGTGATCGGTCTTGCGCCGTACAAATTCGAAGTCTCCGCGACGGCCTACCTAGGCGAGTCCGGTCAGCTCGGGGTAGGTGCGGAAGCCGAATACGAAATGCTGTTCACCAACCGGCTGATCGGCCAGTGGCTGGTCGAAGGCGAAGCCTGGAGCAAGGATGATCCGGCGGTTGGAATCGGCAGTGGACTCAGCAAGGTCGAAGCCGGTTTCCGGCTGCGCTACGAGTTCCATCGACAGTTCGCGCCGTATGTCGGCGTGGTCTGGGAGCGTGCCTACGGCGGAACCGCAGACTTCCGTCGCGCGGAGTCCGGTGATGTCGACGACACCCGTATCGTGGCGGGCGTGAGGATCTGGTTCTGATCGGAGTACTCGTATGCAACCGAAGACTCGCAAGCGTGTTTGGCTGATCGGAGTTCCCCTGGTTGCCGCAGTGGGCGCGGCGGGCTTTATCTGGGGCGGCGTATACAACGTCGCCGCGGATGACATGCACACCAGGCCCGTGCACTTTGTGCTCCAGACCGCACGCGAGCGCTCCATCCTGGCGCGTGCGGGAAGGTTGGACGTCCCGCCGGGCCTGGACGATCCAGCGAGAATCGTGCAGGGCGCGGGCAACTACGCAGCGATGTGCGCCGGGTGCCACCTGGCTCCATCGATGGCCGAAACAGAGATGAGCCAAGGCCTGTATCCAGCCCCGCCCAACCTCAGCCAGTACGAGGTCGATGCGCCAAAAGCGTTCTGGGTGATCAAGCACGGGATCAAAGCAAGCGGCATGCCCGCCTGGGGCAAGAACATGGAGGACGAGTACATATGGAACATGGCCGCGTTCCTGCAGGTGCTGCCCACGCTCGACGCGGCTGCATACACGGAACTGGTCGACAGCAGCGAAGGCCACGCGCATGGCGGCGGCGAGACACACGACGACGACCATGACGAGGCGGCGACGGAGGATCACCCTGCCCAGCCCACAGCCGGGAGCGACGCGATGCCGCACGCGCAGTCGCCGGGTATGGACGATGACCACGGAAAGCGTGTTACCGACACAGAAGTCCGCGCGGTAGAGCATCGCCATGCCGATGGCAAAGTGCAGTCTCCACCTTCACCCCATATGACCGAGGCCGAAGACGGCCCTGCGCACACTCACTGAAAACCTGGAGTTGAACAATGAATGCAACAGCAATTTCGTCTGGCCTCGCGCTGATGCTGGCAATGGTGTCGCCCGCAATGGCGCAGACGGCACAGTCGCATGCACATCACCCCGCCGCTGCGGCAGCGGCGGACGTAGACGTGCCGGCCGCCGCGAAGGCCGCCGTCGACGTGGCGGAGCGCTTCAACGCCGCCCTCTCCAGCGGCGACCTGGCCACGGTCGGATCCCTGCTCGCTCCCGACGTCCTCATCCTCGAGTCCGGGGGTGCCGAGCGCAGCCGCGAGGAATATCTGGGTCATCACGCAGTCAGCGATGCGGCATTCCTCAAGGGCGCCCATCGCCAGCTGCTCCGTCAGCGTGCACGCACCGCTGGTGAGTTCGCATGGGTCGGAACCGAAAGCGAGCTGCACGCCCAGAAAGACGGTAAGCCACTGACCGTCCAGAGCACCGAGACCATGGTGCTGAAGCAGACCACCGACGGTTGGCGGATCGCCCACATCCACTGGTCTTCGCGGACCAAGCGCTGAGCGGAGAACCAGAAATGAAAACCTGCAGATTGAACCGACTGGCGTGGGCGGCTTTTGCGGTCGCCGGCCTGGGTGCCTGCACCCAAGCGGCTACACCCGCGCAATCCACCATCGCGCCCACTGCACAGGTCGTCCCGGAAACAGCCGACGCGACTCCAGCCGCCCTGCCACGCATGACCGTCCACAAGACCCCGACCTGCGGGTGCTGCGGTAGCTGGATCGACCACGTGAAGAAGGCGGGGTTCACCGTGGATGTGCATGACATGGATGACCTGGGTCCGGTCAAGGAGCGCCTGGGTGTCCCCTATGCAAAGGGCTCCTGCCACACGGCCGAGGTCGACGGATACGTCATCGAAGGCCATGTCCCGGCCGAGGACATCAAGCGCCTCCTCGAAGAAAAGCCGGACGCACGCGGCCTGGTCCTGCCCGGAATGCCGCTCGGTTCGCCGGGCATGGAGGTCCCGGAAGGACGCCAGCAGCCGTATACGGTCGAGCTGGTCCATCACGACGGAACCACCGAATCCTTCGCACAGCATTGATCCGCAAGAGCAAGAGGGGGCGGTGTTGCGGGCGCGCCGATTCTCGTCCGCGATGAAGCAGGAGATCCACATGACTCACCATTCCGAAGACCACCGGTCCCAGGCCATGAACACGTGCATCGACAACTGCACGCAATGCCATGCGATTTGCCTGGAGACCATCAACTATTGCCTGACCAAGGGAGGTGCACACGCAGCACCGGAGCACATCGCCCTGCTGGCGACGTGTGCCGATATCTGTGCCACCAGCGCCGACGCGATGCTGCGCGGTACGAGCGTTCATAACGTCATTTGCGGTGCCTGCGCGGAGATCTGCCGCCAATGCGCGGATGCATGCGATGCCATGAACGACCCCGAGATGACGCGTTGCGCTGAAGCGTGTCGTCGATGCGCGGAAAGCTGCAGCGCCATGGCAGCTTGATGCATCGAGGGTCCCGCCTGCGATGGCGGGATCCTCACCTCCGATTTCACAAGGCACGGCGCCCACCAACGGGGCTTTGCATCAGTTCACAAAGAGGTCCATATGAAGTCTTCAAGCGTTTTTCGCTCTTTCGCGCTCGTACTCGCAATCGCGGCAGGGCAGTTTTCGCTGCAGGTCGCGCGCGCCCACGCGGCGTTACAGCAGTCCACACCGGCAGCAAATGCGGTCGTGGCCTCCCCAAGCCAGATCGATCTCGTGTTCAACGAGACGCTGATTCCGCGCGCGTCGCGTCTCAACCTGCTCATGAAGCACGGCAGTTCCACTATGCCGATCGAGAACGTCACGACCGAGATCGTCAACAACGGCAAGACCCTGCGTGCCAAGTTGCCTCGTCCGTTGGCTCCAGGTCTCTACACGGTGGAATACCGCGCTGTTGGAGGTGACAACCACCCCATGCCGGGCAGCTTCAGCTTCACGGTGCGTTGAGGAGTCGAGGATGTTCGACCTGTCGGCCTACGCACTGAGATTCCTGGAATACATGGTTCTCATGGTTCTTTTCGGGGTTCCGCTGTTCGGCTGGTATGGTTTGCGGCGACCGGCACTCGCCGACGCCCTGGCCGGATGGCCCTTCATGGGCATTCTGTTGGTGAGTGCCGCCGTCGGGCTCGTGCTCACCGGGGCCGATGTCGTATTCAAGACCGCCGGCATCATGGGAATGCCGATTGCCGACGTTGATCGCGAATCGCTTGGCTGGTATCTGCTCGAAACGTCCGCGGGCCGCGCAGCCATGGCGAGAGGCGTGCTGCTGATCGCCATGGCGTTCGTGCTCCGGTGGCATCGTCGCCGCGGGAAGGTGGAATCCGCTTTTCCGCTGGCGGCGACGCTGGCGGGCGGCGCACTGGCTTCGCTGGCATGGAACGGCCACGCCGCCGCTGGCGAGGGCATGGCGGGTGCGGTCCGGCTTGCCGCGGGTCTCGTCCATCTTCTCGCAGCAGGCGGCTGGGTTGCAGCGGTACTGATGTTCCTGGGGATGCTCCTGCAAGGCAAGGAGGCCTCAAGCAACGACCGTCTGCGATCCACGCATGATTTTCTGCATGGTTTTTCGACGCTGGGCACGATTTTCGTGGCTGCGCTCATCGTGACCGGCATCGCGCACTACGGTGATCTCACCGCCTGGTCCTTGCCGACGCTGGTGCAAAGCACCTACGGCAACCTGTTGCTGGTCAAGCTCGCTCTGTTCGGCGGAATGCTCGGCCTGGGAGCGCTGCATCGTTGGACGCTGGTGCCACGTCTGGGACGGGCGTTGGCCAGCGGAGATCCTGCGCAGGAGGTGCGCGCCCTGCGACAGAGTGTGGCGGCGGAAGCCGTACTGGCCACGTTGATCGTGATCGTTGTTTCAGTGCTTGGGACCCTCAGTCCCATGTAGTACGGCAACTGTTGTGCGTCACTGATTATCCAGGCGTTCCGCAGCTACCATCATTCATCGTCTCGGAGCGCGCGTTCCTATCAACCATTGAGGCGGGTTTTTTTAGGGTATCCGGAATCTGGTGTGGGTTCTGGCTCCTTGGGTCTTTGTAGCTATCACTTTCAAAGAATGGATTTTGGTGTTGGACGGCTGAGCGGATGTGCTAGAGTAAAAGTCGGATTTCAGTGTGGGTTCGCCCAAGGTGCTGAGTGACGGACTTTCTCCAGCTGCGAAGCCTGAAGACGCTTGAAATCCTGACCAGCGAGGACAGTTACGTCGTCAAGGCCGAAGGCGTCAATCAGTGGGTGACCTGCCCGCTGTGCAAGACCGGACGCCTGCATGGTCACGGCTCACAGGAACAGTCGTTTCAGGACACACCGACGCACGGCAAACCCGTCGTGATCTTCATCCAGCGCCGTCGCTATCGCTGTACAAGCTGCACCAAGACCTTGTTTGAGCCTGTGGCGGACCTTGATGGAAAACGCCAAGCCACGGCGCGTCTGGTGCGTTATATCCGCGACCAGTCCTTCTCCAAGACCTTTGCGGCCCTTGCCCGGGAAGTAGCCGTGGACGAAAAGACGGTCCGCCACGTCTTCGACGATTTCATCGAGGAGGTCGAGGCCAAGACCCAGTTCCGGACGCCGCGGGTGCTGGGTATCGACGAGCTCAAGATCATCGGCCAGTACCGGGCCATGATCACCAACGTCGAGCGCAAGACCGTGTTCGATATCCGCCCCAGCCGGGCCAAAGCCGAGTTGATGCCCTATTTCCGCGACCTGCGGGACAAGGACTCGGTCGAGTGGGTGGCGATGGACATGTACCACGTTTATCGGCAGGTGGTGCGCGCCACGCTGCCACAGGCCCGGATCGTGGTCGATCGATTCCATATCCAGCGCATGGCGAACGACGCGCTGGAGAAGCTGCGCAAGCGCATTCGCAAGGATTTGTCCACCCGGCAGCGCCTCAAACTCAAGGACGAGCGGTTCCTGCTGCTCAAGCGGCAGCACGACCTGACAGGGAGAGATATGGACCGGATGCGGGAATGGTTCCAACAGTTCCCGCTCCTAAGCGAAGCCCACGCGCTCAAGGAAGGATTTCTGTCGATCTGGGATCAGAAGACCCGCCCAGCAGCAGAAGCCGCCTGCGCGAAGTGGCAGGCCAATATTCCGACCGAATTGGCGGCCACGTTCAAGGACCTGACCACCGCCGTGCACAACTGGCACGACGAAATCTTCGCCTACTTCGAGCAGCCGATTACCAATGCCTATACTGAGTCAGTCAACCGAGTGGCCAAAGACATGAACCGCATGGGCAGGGGTTACAGCTTCGAGGTGCTTCGGGCGCGCATGCTCTACGACAAGAAGGCGCGCAAGGATGGCTCGGTTATCGAAACCGTGTTGGTCGATGACGACGACCCAATGACCACGGACTTCGTGTTCCAGCGGATGACCACGGCGGCAACGCGCAAGAAGAAGATCACGCGCGTGGTCGAGTACGGCCCCTATCTCCCGACGCTGGCGCGGCTACTCGAAGAGGGGTATTTCGAATAGTCCTCAGCCCATTGTGCAAGAGGCGGCGCTTCAGCCTGAATTTGTGATTCAGCCGATGAAGCATAGGTAAGAGGCCCAGCCACTACCCCGCGCAACAGGACAGTTGCTTTACGTCCTTGGTGAAGGTTTGTGCCGCGAGTTTCAGCCCCTCGACCATCGTCAGGTAGGGGAATAACTGGTCGGCCAACTCTCGCACCGTCATGCGGTTGCGAATCGCCAGTACTGCGGTTTGGATCAGCTCGCCTGCTTCCGGGGCTACCGCTTGCACGCCGATCAGTCGTCCCGAACCGGCCTCCGAAACCAGCTTGATGAAACCGCGCGTGTCGAAGTTGACCAGCGCCCGGGGCACGTTGTCGAGCGTCAGCGTGCGGCTGTCGGTCTCGATACCGTCGTGGTGCGCTTCGGCTTCGCTGTAGCCCACGGTGGCGACCTGCGGGTCGGTGAACACCACCGCCGGCATCGCCGTCAGATCCAGCGTCGCGTTGCCACCCGTCATGTTGATTGCAGCGCGGGTGCCGGCCGCCGCCGCGACGTAGACGAACTGCGGCTGGTCAGTGCAGTCGCCGGCGGCATAGATGTGCGGCACGGTAGTGCGCATCGCGTGGTCGATGGTGATGGCGCCTTGCGCATTGACCACCACACCGGCCGCGTCGAGGTTGAGCGTGCGGGTGTTTGGGGTGCGGCCGGTGGCGAACAACAGCCGGTCGGCATGCAGTTCGCCGCGTTCGGTGGTGAGCACGAATTCCCCATCCTCATAGGCGACCTGGCTGGCCTGGGTGTGGTCCAGCACTTCGATGCCTTCGGCGCGGAACACGGCCGTGATGGCCTCGCCAATGGCGGGGTCTTCGCGAAAGAACAGTGTGCTGCGCGCCAGCATGGTCACCTTGCTGCCCAGCCGGGCAAAGGCCTGCGCGAGTTCGACGGCCACCACCGACGAGCCGATCACGGCCAGCCGATCGGGGATCGTGTCGCTGGCCAGCGCTTCGGTCGACGTCCAGAAGGGCGTGTCTTTCAAGCCCGGGATCGGTGGAATCGCCGGACTGGCCCCGGTGGCGATGAGGCAGCGGTCGAAACTCACCTCGCGCATCCCGTCGTCAGCGGTTGCCACGGTCAGCGTGTGCGCATCCTTGAATCGGGCATCGCCGCGCAGCACGGTGATGGTCGGGGTGCTCGTCAGGATGCCTTCGTACTTGGCGTGGCGCAGTTCATCGACGCGCCCCTGCTGCTGAGCCAGCAAGCGCTTACGCAGAATCTTCGGCGAGGCGGCGGCAATGCCGTCATCGAACGGACTCTCGCGACGCAGATGCGCAATGTGGGCAGCGCGGATCATGATCTTGGACGGCACACATCCGACGTTGACGCAGGTGCCGCCGAGAGTGCTGCGCTCGATCAGCGTCACACGCGCCCCTTGCTCGACGGCCTTCAACGCCGCCGCCATCGCCGCGCCGCCGCTGCCGATCACGGCCACGTGCAGTGCAGCCTCATCGTCCTCGCGCTTTGGTTCGCCGCCCAGCCGCTCTTGTGCATTGTTCAGCAGGTCGCTGGGTTGCCCCGGCGCATCGGCAAGCTGCGCTCGGTAACCGAGTGCGGATACCGCCGCGACCAGCGAGGTCACGTCCGCGGCGGTACCTACGCTGGCCTCAATCTCGGCCCGGCGCTGTGGGTAGGACACTGAGGCCGAACGCACGCCGGGCACCTTTTCCAAGGTCTGCTTGACGTGCTCGGCGCACGACCCGCAGGTCATGCCATCGATGTGCAGCGTGATCGCCTCGGTCATGAGCGTGTGCTCACTTCTTGACGGTAGACGGGTAGCCGGCGTTCTCGGTGGCTTTGGTCAACGCGGCCGGAGTGGTCTTGGCATCGTCGTAGGTTACCACCGCCTCCTTGGGCTCCCAGGTCACCTTGGCCTCGATGACGCCTTCGACCTTGGTCAGCGCCTTCTTGACCGTGATCGGACAGGTGGCGCAGGTCATGCTCGGCACCGACAGCGTGACGGTTTTGGTGGCGGCCCAGGCGGGAGCGCTGAGGGCAACGGTCAGAGCGAGCAATGCGACGAGTTTCTTCATGGCAATCTCCTTTCAGTAGAACAGGGGCATGAGGTAGGGGAACACGAGCGCGATCAGCACCAGGGCGGTGACGATCCAGAAGATCACCTTGTAGGCCGTCCGCACCTGGGGCACGGCGCATGCGTCGTCCGGCGCGCAGGCGCGAGCCGGCCGGAAGATGCGACGCCACGCGAAGAACAGCGCCACGAGCGCCACGCCAATGAAGATCGGCCGGTACGGTTCCAGCGCGGTCAAGTTGCCGATCCAGGCGCCGGAGAAACCCAGCGTGATCAGCACCAGCGGACCGAGGCAGCAGGTCGAGGCGAGGATGGCGGCGAGGCCACCGGCGGCCAGTGCACCGCGGCCGTTGCTGGGGTCTGCCATGTGAGGGATCTCCTTCCGAGACGTTGCGTGATGCGCTAAGGTTACTTCCGTAGTCAAGTACGGAGTCAAGCGCGATGGTGAACGATCCGCAAACACTGACCATCGGGGCTTTCGCCAAGGCCGCTGGGGTCAACGTGGAGACCATCCGGTTCTATCAGCGCAAGGGGTTATTGCCAGAACCAGGTCGGCCCGTCGGCAGTATTCGCCGCTACGGATCGGCGGACGTGGCGCGGGTGCGTTTCGTGAAATCCGCCCAGCGGCTGGGGTTCAACTTGGACGAAGTCGGCCAGCTCCTGCAGCTGGAAGACGGCACTCACTGCAGCGAGGCCGCCGAGTTGGCTGCGCTCCGGCTGGCCGACGTGCGCGCCAAGCTGGGGGACTTGGCGCGAATCGAAACGGTGCTGTCACGGTTGGTCAACGAGTGCCATGCGCAGCGAGGCACTGTGTCGTGCCCGCTGATCGATTCTCTACACGGGAGCTAGGGAACCTCTGATTTATCCCGCGGCCGCTAGAATGCGTGCATCGCCCACATGACAGCCCCCCATGAAGCAGACGACCTTCGACTCCCTGGCCTACACGGCGAAGAAGAAGCAGACGCGACGTGAGAAGTTTCTCGCGGAGATGGAGCGGGTGGTGCCCTGGGGAGCGTTGCTGACCTTGATCGAGGAACACTACCCCAAGGGCGGCAAGGCCGGACGCCCGCCGATGTCGCCGGAGATGATGCTGCGGATCCACTTCCTGCAGCAGTGGTACGCGCTGAGCGACCCCGCGATGGAGGATGCGCTGTACGAGATCGAGTCGATGCGGCGCTTCGCGGGCTTGGAACTCAACGTCGATGCGATCCCAGATGAGACCACGATCTTGAAGTTCCGCCGGTTCTTGGAGAAGCACGCGTTGGCGCCGAAGATCCTGGAGACGGTGAACGCCGATCTGGCGGCGCGCGGCATGCAGATGCGCGCGGGCACGCTGGTAGACGCAACGATCATCCACGCCCCGAGCTCGACAAAGAACAGCACCGGCAAGCGCGACCCTGAGATGCACCAAACCAAGAAGGGCAACCAGTGGTACTTCGGCATGAAGGCACACATCGGCGTGGACTCTCACTCGGGCCTGGTGCGCGTGGTGGTCGGTACGGCGGCGAACACCGCCGACGTCACCCAGATCGACAAGCTGCTGACCGGTGATGAGAAATCGGTGCACGGCGACTCGGGCTACACCGGCGCGCAGAAGTACGTAAAAGGCCAAGCGGAGCTGCACATCGCGGAGAAGCGGGGGAAGATCCAGGCCATGGCGGAAGGTGTGCTGAAGGACGCAACGGTCGCTTTGGAGCGCCTGAAGGCTCAGCTGCGGGCACGGGTCGAGCACCCGTTCCGAGTGCTGAAGTGCCAATTCGGCTTCACCAAGGTGCGCTATCGCAGCCTGGAGAAGAACACGGTGCAGCTGCAAACGCTGTTCGCGCTGGTGAACCTGAGCATGGCGCGTCACCGAGTGGTGGCGGCGGGATGAGTGCGTCCGCGAACCGGGAAACACCCGACCCGCGGCGAAAAGGGGTTCGAAAGAGCCTCGGGCAAGTTGATGGGTCACAGCAGATGCGAAATCTCGTGTGGAGAAATCGAAAAAATCGGTTCGTGGGACACCAAGGACTCATCGGGTGGCGTTGTTCAGAGCTTCCCAAGGCGCGTGGCTTAACCCGGTTTTCCGTTCCACTGCGCCTCAAACCCCAGTTCGAGCCGGGGGCAAGGTGACCTGCCACTGATTGTTTCCTTGCACCGACATGCGCCAGACAAAGCCCACACTGAAGGCTAAAAGCGCGTAAGCCTTGCGATACCAGAAACCTACCGAACGAGAGCTGTCAGACAAGAAGGGCTAGTGCGGTCTTCCCACACTAAAATCCGGATACCCTTTTTTTATGGGAAGTTTCAGTATTTGGCACTGGCTGATCGTGCTGGCGGTCGTGGTGCTCGTGTTTGGTACCAAGCGGCTGAAGCACGCGGGGCACGACATCGGCCAGGCGATCAGGGGCTTCAAGCAGGGTGTCAGCGACGATCAAGCGACGCCGCCAGCCCGGTTGAGCATCGACACGCGAAACGCTGGCAGCCATGACGCCGAGCGCAGCCACCACGAGGGAAGTGTCCCGCGCTGAGCACGCGACTCCGGTCCGAGCCCGACTCAAGGCATGTTCGACATTGGCTTTTCCGAGCTGTTCGTCGTTCGTCATCGCGGTGGTCGCTCTGGTGGTGCTGGGCCCCAAGCGCCTGCCGAACGCTGCAAGGTTCGCCGGCCTGTGGGTCCGGCGCGCGCGCGCGCAATGGCATTCGGTGAAGTCCGAGCTGGAGCGCGAACTGGGCGAAGAGGAGCTCCGGCGCAGCCTGAGTCAGGCGCGCGAGGAACGCAGCGGCCTGGCCGCGCGGGTAGCACGTGCCGAGCTGTCGGGCCGCCTCAGTCCTTGACCTTGCCATCGTGGCAATCTTTAAGCTTGGTACCACGTCCTCGCTGAAGAGCTAGTTCCATGACCTCCGCTCCCATCCACGCGGTCCTCGATCCACCGAAGCGCGTCGCCACCCGTTTGAGCCTGCCGATCGAGGGCATGACCTGTGCCTCGTGCGTCGGCCGCGTCGAGCGCGCGTTGAAAACCATCCCTCACGTCCAGACAGCCGCGGTCAATCTCGCCACCGAACGTGCCGACCTCACCTTCATTGGCCTGGTCGATCCGCAGGCGGCGGTCCGCGCCATCGAGAGTGCCGGCTACACCGTGCGGGAAGAAACCACCGAGCTCGCGATCGAGGACATGACCTGTGCGTCGTGCGTGGGCCGGGTCGAGAAGGCGCTCGCTCAGATCCCGGGTGTGCTCGACGCCAACGTCAACCTGGCGACAGAGCGCGCGCGGGTGCGCCACCTTGCCGGGGTCGTTTCCACGGCCGACCTTGAAGCAGCGGTCGAACAGGCGGGTTACAAGTCCCGCCGCTTGTCCGCCGATACGGGGAGTGCAGGCGATCAGGACGCCGAGCGTCGTGACAGCGAGGCACGGGGGCTGCAGCGAGCCTTGATCATTGCCGCCGTCCTCACGTTGCCGGTCTTCATCCTCGAGATGGGCTCGCACCTGATTCCCGCCATGCATCATTGGGTGATGGGGGTCGTGGGTCAGCAGACGAGCTGGTATATCCAATTCGCGCTCGCCACCCTGGTGCTGTTCGGTCCGGGCCTGCGCTTCTTCCGCAAGGGCGTACCGGCGTTGCTGCGCGCTGCCCCCGACATGAACTCGCTCGTCGCGGTTGGTACGGCCGCGGCCTACGGCTATTCGGTCATCGCGACCTTCGTCCCCGACGTGCTGCCCCCGGGCACCGCCAACGTCTATTTCGAGGCCGCCGTGGTCATCGTGACCCTGATCCTGCTCGGACGCTCGCTGGAGGCGCGCGCCAAGGGGCGAACCTCGCAGGCGATCAAGCGCTTGGTCGGACTCCAGGCCAAGACTGCGCGCGTCGAGCGCAACGGCGATACGGTCGAGATTCCGCTCGATCAGGTGACGACCGGTGACGTCGTGCTGGTTCGTCCGGGCGAGAAGATTCCGGTCGACGGCGAGGTCGTCGAGGGCGCTTCTTATGTAGACGAAAGCATGATCACCGGCGAACCGGTCCCCGTATCGAAGGGGGGGGGTGCCGAGGTCGTCGGTGGCACGATCAACAAGACCGGCGCTTTCAGTTTCCGCGTCACCAGGATCGGCGCGAATACGGTGCTCGCGCAGATCATCCGCCTGGTCGAGGAAGCGCAGGGTTCCAAGCTGCCGATCCAGGCGCTGGTCGACAAGGTCACCATGTGGTTCGTCCCGGCAGTGATGGCAGGAGCCGCGCTGACCTTCCTGGTCTGGCTGGTCTTCGGTCCGGAGCCGGCGCTGACCTTCGCGCTCGTCAATGCGGTCGCGGTGCTCATCATCGCCTGTCCCTGCGCCATGGGGCTGGCCACGCCGACATCCATCATGGTCGGGACGGGCCGTGCGGCCGAGCTCGGCGTTCTCTTTCGCAAGGGCGAAGCCTTGCAGGCGCTGCGCGATGTAAGTGTCATCGCGCTCGACAAGACCGGCACGCTGACCAAGGGGCGCCCGGAGCTGACCGACCTGGTGCCTGCCGAAGGCTTCGAATACAACGAAATCCTGGCGCTTGTCGCGGCGGTCGAGACCCGCTCCGAGCACCCGATCGCCGAAGCGATCGTCGACGCCGCCAAGCAGCGGGACATCACGCTCGCACCCGTCGGGGGCTTCGAGGCCACGCCGGGTTTCGGCGTGTCGGCCAAGGTCGCCGGTCGCACCGTCGCCGTCGGCGCGGACCGGTTCATGACGCAGATCGGTATCGATGTGTCGGACTTCCTGCCTGTCGCCCAGCGTCTCGGCGACCAAGGCAAGAGTCCGCTCTATGCCGCGATCGACGGCCGGCTGGCGGCGGTGATCGCGGTGGCCGACCCGATCAGGGAGACCACGCCCGAGGCGATCAAGGCGTTGCATGCGCTGGGACTCAAGGTCGCGATGATCACCGGCGACAATGCCGCGACGGCCGCGGCGATCGCCAGGCAGCTTGGCATCGATGAAGTCGCGGCCGAGGTCTTGCCCGACGGCAAGGTCGCGGCGCTGAAGAAGTTCCGGACCAATGGCGCGCGGGTCGCCTTCGTGGGCGACGGCATCAACGACGCGCCGGCCCTGGCCGAAGCGGACGTCGGGCTCGCCATCGGCACGGGAACCGATGTCGCGATCGAGGCCGCTGACGTGGTGCTGATGTCGGGTGACCTGCGCGGCGTGACGAATGCCATCGCGCTCAGCCGAGCGACGATCCGCAACATCAAGCAGAACCTGTTCTGGGCTTTTGCCTACAACGCCCTGCTGATCCCGGTGGCGGCGGGAGTGCTCTACCCGCTAAACGGCATGTTGCTTTCGCCGATCTTCGCTGCGGCGGCGATGGCGCTCTCCAGTGTCTTCGTGCTCGGCAATGCGCTCCGGCTCAAGCGTTTCCAGGCTCCCATAACGATCGAAACCCGTACGGGGATGCCCCAGAGCGGGGCGGCATTGCCCAATCCGCGCCAGGCAAATCGAACATTGATCCCAAGACACGGTGCCGCCTGACTGAACACCAAGACAGGATCGATGTGGCGGACGCCGGCCTAGCGTGTCGAACCAAGCATCCTTGGGTGACCAGGAAAAGAGAATGATGAATATCGGTGAAGCAGCCAAGTTTTCAGGCGTGTCGGCGAAGATGATCCGCTACTACGAACAGATCGGCTTGATCCCCAAAGCTGCGCGCTCTGAGGCCGGCTACCGACACTACAGCACGCCTGACGCTTATAGCCTTCGCTTTATCCGTCGCGCACGAGACCTTGGCTTCTCTGTCGAACAGATCGCAGAACTGCTGGTCTTGTGGCGCGACCGTGAGCGCGCAAGCGCCGACGTCAAGGCGATGGCGCTTTCCCATGCCGCCGGACTGAAGACGAGAATCGCCGAGCTGCAGGCAATGGTGCAAACGCTCGAGCATCTGGCCGACCACTGCCACGGGGATGACCGACCGGAATGCCCGATCCTTGCGGATCTGGCCGAGCCAACAGCGGCGGAGTCGCGTTCGCAGGGTCCACATAGGACGCCTCGGTTTGGGGCCGACACGCCCGCCTCCTCGCGTAACCGCGGCGTCAGATGACTCATTCGTGGTCGGACGTGCATTCGCAAGAGTTCTCGGCGCCGTTGTCGGCCAGCCGTGAGCAGCTTGCAAACATTCTGCTGATAGCCGATTGACCTTGCCACGCTGTCAAACCCCATATTGATCCGACACCACAGTCGATCAGGAGATCAAGATGCTTCGTTTCCACATTCCAAACATGACATGCGGCGGCTGCGCCAAGTCCGTCAAGAAGGCACTGCTCAGTGTGGACCCCCAAGCCCGCATCGAAACCGACCCACCGACGCGTCAGGTGAGGGTCGATAGCGACATGGACGGGGGCGCGTTCCTCTCAGCGCTCAGTGAGGCTGGGTACCCGGACGAGCGATCAGCCTGAAGCTGGTTCCGGCCGCCGCCGGCGCGCTCTATTCGCGCTCGGGGATCCCGCTGAGCCCGATGGTTGCGGCGCTCGCCATGAGACTGAGCTAGGAGCCTGCGCGGCAGAGCCCAACCCCTTGTTTAATTGCGCGACACTTGGGGCATGACGACTTCGTACTTGCCCTACCAGCCGAACCAAGCCCACCTTCTGCCGGTGTCAGCGGCGGACTGGCTTCCCGGGGGGCATCTGGCGTACTTCATTGCTGACACGGTGGAGGCGCTTGATCTCTCGGCGTTTCATGCGCGCTATGCCAAGGGTGGCCCGCGGAACGTAAAAGGATAGATCGCGCGCAGCCGCGATCTGATCCGGTGGTTGAACAAGC
>CAZPHV010000071.1:0-25830 GCA_964586455.1 uncultured Aquimonas sp. | reverse complement strand
CCCTACGTGCAGGACTCGGCAGGCTCCAACAAACCCGGTCGCACGGATGCGGCGGGTCAAGATCCGCCCTACGTGAAGGGTGCGCCGGGTCAATCCGGCCCACTTGACAGGAACACCACGGGCGCGCTGCTCGCTGTGCCCGCCGCTACCTCCACGTGAAGGAAACACCCGTAGGGCGGATCTTGATCCGCCGTGCTGATGCGAGCCAGCAGGCTACTTCGCGTCGTCGGACTCCAGCAGCCCGCGCAGGAAGGGCACGGTGATGCGGCGCTGGGCGGCGAGGCTTTCGCGGTCCAGACGGTCGAGCAAGCGGGTCAGCGTTTGCAGGTCACGCGAGTGGCGGCGGAACAGGTAATCGAGCACGGCCTCTTCGAGCTCCAGCCCGCGCGCGTGGGCGCGGTGCTTCAACACGCTGCGGCGGCCTTCATCGTCGAGCACGTCAAGCGAAAAGCGGCTGCACTGCTGCAGGCGTGAGCGCAGATCAGGCAACTGCAGTGCGAGGCCCAAGGGTGCCGCGTCAGCGGTGTACAGCAGCTGCCCGCCCCGATCATGGGCGCGGTTGTGCAAGGCGAACAGGGCAAGCTCGATCTCGGGGTCACCCAGCACCGCCTGCAGATCGTCGAGCGCGATCAGGCCGACGCCCTCGACCGCTTGCAATGCCTCCGCGGCACGCTCGCCCAGCAAGGCCAGGGGCAGGTACTGCACCTCGCGGCCGCCGCGGCGCGCTTCGGCAACCGCGGCGAGCAGCAGATGGCTGCGGCCGCTGCCGGAAGGGCCGTCCAGAAATACGTGGCCTTCGGCCTCACCGCGGGCGCAGGCGCGAAGCTGGGCCACCGCGGCGGCACTGCCTGCGTAATCCTCGAAGCCTGCCGGCTGCGCAGAGCGCAGGTTCAGCGGCAGCTGCGGCACGCTCACGCCGGGCGTTCTCCGCCTCCGCGCGGGCCGCGTCGGCGACGACGACGCTTGCCGCTGCCTTCATTGGGACCGTTCGCGCCCGCTTCGTCCTCGCCATGAGGGTGCACGTCGGTTTCGGAAGCGCGTGATGGCTTCTGTTCGGAAGCGCGGTGTGCGTGGGACACCGGAGCGCGGTCATCGACCCGCACCGCACCGCCCGCAGTCGCCAGTGCCCCCTCGCGGCCGCTGGCGGCCGGCGGCGGGCCACCGCGTCTGCGCCCCCGGCCCGAGCTCTCGTCACCGGCGTACAGCGAGCTTTCGGTATAGCGCGCGTGCAGCCAGCGCAGCACCACCATCACCACCGCCGCTACCGGCAGTGCCAGCAGCACGCCGAGGAAACCGAACAGCTGTCCGCCGGCCATGATCGCGAAGATCACCGCGACCGGATGCATGCCGATCTTGTCGCCAACCAACCAGGGCGTCAGCAGGAAGCTCTCGATCATCTGGCCGCCGCCGAACACCGCGCAGACCAGCACGATGTGGAACAGATCGCCATGCTGGACCAGGGTCGCGATCAGTGCGGCGCCGAGGCCGATGACCATGCCGAGGTAGGGCACAAAGCTGACCACACCGGCCAGCATGCCGATCAGAAGCGCCAGGTCGACGCCCACCAGCCACAGGCCGATCGAGTAGATCGCGCCCAAGGAGATCATCACGCTGAGCTGGCCGCGCAGGAAGCCGCCCAGCACCGCGTCGGCGTCCTTGGCCAGCTGGGCGACGGTCGGCTCGACCGAGCGCGGCAGCAAGCCGCGCACGCGACCGACCAGAACGTCCCAGTCGCGCAGCAGGTAGAAGGTGACGACGGGAATCAGGGCGAGGTTGGCCAGAAATCCCAACACCGCGATGCTCGACTTGGAGAGATGCGCGAACACCTGACCGGCGGCGGTGCCGGCCTCTTGCCAGTAGTTCTTGGCCAGTTCAACCAGGTTTTCGGTCTTCAGATGATCAAGGCCGAAGCCGGTCTGCGCCTCCACCCAGGGCAGTGCCGTGCCCTGCACCCATTCGGCGAACACCGGCAGCTTCTCGCCGAACGACACCATCTGGGTGCGCAGCATCGGGATCAGCAGCAGTACGGCGCCAACCACGATCAGGGTCATCAGCAGGAACACGATGCTGACCGCCGTGCTGCGCGACAGCTTGCGGGCCTCCAGGCGATCGACGAGGGGGTCGCCGAGGTAGGCGAACAGGGCGGCTGCGGCGAACGGCGTCAGCACCGGCGCCAACAAGTACAACAACGCGCCCAGCAGCACGGTCAATGCGAGCAACTGCCATTTATGGGTATCAGTCATGCGGTACTCCAAGCGATGCGCGGGCGCGACGGCCATAGCGCCAGACGTAATCGATGCCGCTCAACAGGGTCAGCAGCCCTGTGAGCAGGGCCAGCGCGGGCAGGACGGCGCCAAGCTCGGCGCGTGACCCCAGGTGGACAAGGCAGGCCAGCAGGAACACCAGCTGCAGGAAGGTCGTCAACTTGCCCAGCAGACTGGGCTCCGGCTGCAGGCGCGCGATGCGCCGATGCCAGATCGTGGCGCCGACGACGATGACGAGGTCGCGCAGCGCTACCAGGGCGGCCAGCCAGTCGGGAATCACGCCCTGCCACCACAGGCAGGCGTAGCCGGTCACCAGCAGGAGCTTGTCGGCGAGTGGATCCAGCACGCCACCCAGCCAGCTCTGCCAGCCGAAGACCCGCGCCAGCGCGCCATCGAGGGCGTCGGTGAAGCCGGCGATCGCCGCCACCCACAGCGCAGTCGTGTAGTCGCCGCGCAGCAGCAGCACCGCCAAGGGCGGCACCAGCAACAGGCGCAGGATCGTCAGCGCATTCGGCAGATGGCGCAGAGCGGTCATCGGCGGCAGCCGGACATCACGGTTCCAGCTGGAACTCGGCGGCGCCGCTGGGGCTGCTGCCCATCGGACGCAGCACCTGGCCGAAGCTGGCGAGCCGCTGCAGGGCCTCGACGCCGGCGCCGAGGTCGAGCATCAGCACCAGCGAGTCGTTCTGCGCCGAACGCACTTCCAGACCGCGCACCAGGCTCAGCGAACTGAGATACGACATGGCGCGGGCGTAGTCGGTACCCGAGCGCACACCCTGGATGCGCACCGCGTAGCGGCCGGGCTCGCCCAGGGCCGCGAGGCCCGCATAGCGCTGGGTCAGCGCCGACACCGCTTGGCTGGCGCCATTGGCGAGCAAAGCCTGCGCATCGCCGCCGGCGTCGCTCCAGCGACGCAGCACTTCGCCGCCGTCAATCACCAGCCAGCTCACGCGCCAGCCAGCACCGGCGCGCTCCAGCCGACCGGACAGCACGCTCTGACTGGCGTAGCGGGAGCTGCCAGCAATCAGCGCGTCCGCGCTCTCGGACCAGACGGATGAAGCATCGACCGCGGCCTGATCTTCGAGGTCGAGCAGCGGAAAGATCACGCCGACGCCTTCGGCCGCGGCGCGATTGGTGAGCGCCGAGACCGCCTGCGACTGCGCTTCGCTGAC
This sequence comes from uncultured Aquimonas sp., assembly GCA_964586455.1. Lineage (GTDB taxonomy): Bacteria > Pseudomonadota > Gammaproteobacteria > Xanthomonadales > Xanthomonadaceae > Aquimonas. Next base: position 22,394 of record CAZPHV010000071.1, on the reverse strand, counting down.
CAGACGCGGACCGCGTCCGTCATCGATGCCCATCCACAGCATCAGCGGCGGTCGCGGGCCCGGCCAGAACGCAATGCCTGCTCCGCCGAGCAGGGCATCGACCTTGCTACGTTCGAAGCGCGCCACCAGCACCGCGCGCTGCGCGGGCTGGCCGTCGACCACGACCACGTCGCTGCGGTAGCGATAGTGCTGCAGCAGGTCGGCCGCGCCATTGAGCTGATCGCGTATGCCCGGGTGCAGTGGCGCGTCGGAGCTGCCCGACAGTTTGACCAAGACCTCCGCCAGCGCCTGCGGCAGCGCAGCGACACGCGCCTCCTCGGATTGATCGGGAACCGCCGCCTCGCCCTCGTACAGGGCCGCGGGGTCGATGGTCTGGGCGCTTGCGGCGGTAGACAGGGCGGCCAGCCCGAGCAGAATCAGGAACAGCGGGCGGAACGGGACAGGCAGGCGCACGGGGGGCCCCGGAGGTCGGCAGAAGAACAGGGGCGCATGGTAACCGAGGCCCGATGCCGCGCCCGCACGGCCGTCTCCCGGAACGCCCCTGCTATCATGCGCGGCTTTCCTGCCCGCCCCAGGACACCCCTCGTGAGCACCCCCCAGCAGCCCCTTACTTACCGCGATGCGGGCGTCGACATCGACGCAGGCAACACCGTTGTCGAACGTATCAAGCCGCTGGTCAAGCGCACCTTCCGGCCCGAAGTGATGGGGGGTCTGGGCGGCTTTGGCGCCCTGTTCAACCTGTCCGGCAAGTACCGCGAGCCGGTGCTGGTCTCGGGCACCGACGGCGTGGGCACCAAGCTCAAATTGGCGCAGCAGTTGAACCGCCACGACACGATCGGCATCGATCTGGTCGGCATGTGCGTCAACGATGTGCTGGTGCAGGGGGCCGAGTCGCTGTTCTTCCTCGACTACTTCGCCACCGGCAAGCTGGATGTCGAGACGACGGTCAGCGTGGTGGGTGGTATCGCTCGCGGCTGCGAGCTGGCCGGCTGCGCCCTGATCGGCGGCGAGACCGCCGAGATGCCCGACATGTATCCGCCTGGCGAATACGACCTCGCCGGCTTCTGCGTCGGCGCGGTCGAGAAATCGGCGCTGCTCGATGGCGCGGCAGTCAAAGCCGGCGATCTGGTCATCGGCATCGCCTCCAGCGGCGCGCATTCGAATGGCTACTCGCTGATCCGCCGCATCGTCGATCGCGCCGGCCGGCCCTTCGATCTGGATCTCGGCGGCACCCCGCTGGTCGATGCGCTGATGGCGCCGACCGAGATCTACGTGAAGCCGGTGCTGGAGCTGCTCGCAAAGCACAACCCCGAGGCGCGCGCCGAGGCCATCCACGCAATGGCGCACATCACCGGCGGCGGGCTGGAGGAAAACATCATCCGCGTGGTGCCCGAGGGTCTGGGCCTGCACCTCGACAGCAGCAGCTGGGCCCTGCCCGCCCTGTTCGACTGGCTGCAGCGCGAGGGCGCGGTGCCGCAGACGGAGATGTGGCGCACCTTCAACTGCGGCATCGGCTACACCCTGCTGGTGGATCCCGCCCAGGCCAGCGCGATCGAGTCCGACCTCGACCGTCTTGGGTTGCAGCACTGGCGCATCGGCGAAGTGGTCCCGGCCAGCGGCGAACACCGCGTTCAGATCGTCTGACCCCGATGGCCCTGCGCGTGGCCGTGCTGGCCTCGGGCGAGGGCAGCACCCTGCAGACCCTGATCGACGCCCGCGATGCGGGCGCGCTGTCGATCGATTTCGTGGGTTTGTTCTCCGACAAGCCGGGCGCGCGCGCGATCGAGCGCGCACTGCAGGCGGGCATGCCGATCTGCGCGCTCAGCCCCAAAGGCTTCGGTTCGCGCATCGAACACGACCGCGCGCTGTTCGCTCGCGTCGAGCAAGTTCAGCCCGAACTCATCGTCTGTGCCGGATACATGCGCATCATCAGCGCCGAAGTGGCGCAGCGATTCGAGAGCCGCATGATCAACCTGCACCCTTCCCTGCTGCCCAGGTTCCGTGGACTGCACACGCATCGTCAGTGCCTCGCCGCCGGTGATGCCGTACATGGCGCCAGCGTGCACTGGGTCACCGCCGAACTCGATGGCGGGCCGGTGATCGCGCAGGCGCGAGTGCCGGTGCTCGGCGACGACGATGAGGCCACGCTGGAAGCGCGTGTGCGTGGCGTCGAACGTCCTCTGCTGTTGTCGGCGGTGAGCGCACTCGCTTCGGGCCACATCCGACACGGCGACGCCACGCGTTATCTCGACGCGCGTTTTGAACTGCAGGACGACGAGGTGTTCGCATGCGCAGCTTCCTGAACAATTTTGGATTGGCCCGAGTCGGCTTGACCCGCTTCGGTGCACTCGCGGTGCTCGCATTGGGCGCAGGTGCAGGCCATGCGCAAACCGACTCGCTGGAGCCTTTCACCGCACGCTACGAGGTGCTGCGCGACGGCAAGTCGCAGGGTGAGGCCGTGATGCGCCTGGAGCGCATCGACGGCGCACGCTGGCGCTTCGTCAGCGACGTTCGCGGCACCTCCGGCATGGCCCGGCTGGCGGGCTTCGAGATGAGCGAGACCACCGAGTTTGAAACGCTTGCCGATGGCCGCCTGAAGCCACTGTCGGCCAGCGCATCCGGCGGCGTCAGCCTGAGGCGGCGCAGCATCGACACGGTGTTTGATTGGACGTCGAACGAAGTGCGCTGGACGGGCGACGCCAAGCCGGAGCACCGCGGCCCCGCGGCGCTGGGCGCGGACACGGTCAACCCGCAGATCCTGAACCTCGCATTGGCACAGCGTCTACGCGCAGGTGCCGAGGGCTCCATTCGCTTGGATCTGGTCAACCGCGGCGACAGCGACGCGGTCGAGTACCGCGTGCGCGGCAGCGAGCAGGTCAAGGTGCCGATGGGCGACCGCGAGGCCATCGCCCTGCACCACCGCCGCACCGACAAGGACCGCGAAATCACCCTGTGGATCGACCCCAGCCTGCCGCCCGCCCCGCTGCGTGTGTTGCAGCGCGAGGATGGTGCCGATGCGTATGAGCTGCGGCTGATTGAGCTCCGTTGATCCGGCCGCAACATGGCTCGCCTGGTCTCGGCGAAGGCACCTGACGGTACAAGCGGATTCGCGCGCCGCGATTGCGGGGATGGCGCGGACGGCGAGCACGGCGGATCAAGATCCGCCCTACGGTGAGCGCTGACCCGCCGTCGTCACCCACCGGAGCGCGCGAATCCGCGGTCATCACCATCGATACCGCGCGAACCCGCGTAGGGCGGGTCTCGACCCGCCGCCGTCGATACGCGTGAGGACGCAACCGGTTTCGCACGCCGCGGTAGCGTGGGCGGCGGATCAAGATCCGCCCTACAGCTGGGCTGCGCCTCCGGATCGATCGGAAGCCGTCAGGTCGCATCGCCCCCCACAGCCGGGCAGCGCGCTAACTCGCGGTCGTCAACAACCAGAAAGCGAGAACCCGCATAGGGCGGGTCTTGACCTGCCGCCGTCAAGTCGCGTGAGGACGCAATCGGTTTCGCACGCGGCGGTAGCGGGGCGCGGACAGCGGATCAAGATCCGCCCTACGGTGAGCGCTGACCCGCGGTCGCCACCAACCGGGCGGCGCGAACCCGCGGCTAGCACCATCGATACGGCGCGAACCCGCGTAGGGCGGGTCTCGACCCGCCGCCGTCAAGGCGCGCGCGGTGCAACCTCATCGCGACAACGCCGTTGAGGTAGAGGCGCGCCCGACTCGGCGCGCCAGCGATGGCAGGGCCAACGCGCGTCAACTCAGCCGGACGTTCCCGACGAATTGCGCACCGTGATGGTGTCCAAACCCTGCCCATTCGGGCCGCCCTCTGCCCGCCAAAGCTTCCAGGCGAAGAACAGCCCGAGTGCGCACAGGGCGCTGTAGAACCACATGCTGCCGGCATAGCCGGCGGGGTTGTCGGGGCCCGCGCCCGCGCGATCGTTGAGGAAGCCCACCACCGGCGGTACCGCCGCCCAGCCGAGCTGCTGGCACAGGGTCATCATCGCGTAGGCCGAGCCCAATCTGCGCTGGTCGACGATGTAGGCCACCGACGGCCACATGACCGCCGGAATCAGCGAGAACACGCCACCCAGCACCAGCATCACCACCAGCAAGGTCAGCGGCACTTCGCCGCTGCCGATAAAGGGAATCGCGATGCCCACCAGCGGCCCCGGTGGCAAATAGGTAACGGCGAGGAACAAAGGCAGCATCACCAGGGTGCCGGCAATCATGAACAGCGAGCGTCGTCCGACCCGGTCCACCCACAGGCCGAACAGCGGGGTCGCGAAGATCGCCGCCACCGGCAGCAGGCTGCTCAGCAGGCCCGCAGCCTCGCGCTCCAGGCCGTGGGCCTGCTGGAAGTAGTCGATGGCGAAGGTGCGGAACGGAAACACGGTTGAATAGAACACCACGCACAGGGCGACGATGAACCAGTAGCTTCGGCCGAACGCGAACAGGCGCTTGAAATCGAGCCGCTCGCTGTCACCGCCGGGGCCCAGGTCGATCCGGCCTTCGGCGCGTTTTTCCAGCATCCAGTACAGCATCGCCGCGGCGACCGACACGCCTGCCACACCGGTCGCCAGCCACAGCGGATCCTGCCAGTTGGAATACAGCGGTGCCGCAAAGCCGGTCGACCAGTCGGCCGAGGCAGAGCCCAGCCGCGAGATCGAGAGGTTCATGCCGAAGGCGAGGCTGAGCTCCTTGCCCTTGAACCACTTGGCCAGCACGGTAGTGGCCGCAACAATCAGCGGCTCGGCGCCCAAGCCGAGAACAAAGCGACCGGCGAGGATGACTTCAAAGTGCGAGGTCAGCGCGGTCAAGGCGCCACCGATCAGGCAGACCACCGCAAACACCGTGATCGCGATCTTGGTACCGAACCGGTCGATGATCACGCCGCCCGCCAGCAGCACCAGAATCGCTGCCCAGTTGTAGGCCGAGGACAGCATGCCGATTTGCTGGTAGCTGAAACCCAGCTGGTCGCGCATCAGGTCAACCACCGGGCCGAGCGCGTCGTACAGGTAGTAGTTGCCGAACATCGCAAGGCTGATGAACACCAGCACCGACCAGCGCTGCAGGGGCGTCGGGCGGGGCAGTCCGGAGGTCGTGTACGGGCTCATGGTGGGTCGCGGTTCCAGCCGGGCGAGGAGGACCCGCACTTTAACCGCTTCGCCATCGTGGGCGGCAGGCCTGCGGACTCAGGATCTGCACGGGTTAGGATGCGCGGTCTCCGCACTTGCCCGACGCCTGCCCATGACCAGCCGCCTCCGCGTACCCGACACTCTCGTCCTGCTGTTCCTGATCATGGTGTTGGCCCTGCTCGCCACCTGGCTGCTGCCGCAGGGCAGCTTCCAGACCGCGCCGAACGAGCAGGGACGGATGATGGTGGTGCCGGGCACCTACAGCGAGCACGCCGAGCGGGTCTGGCTGTCGCCGTTGAGCCTGTTCACCGCGATCCCGCGCTCGCTGGCCTTCGCGCAGGACATCATCTTCTTCCTGCTGATCGTCGGCGGCGCCATCTCGGTGCTGCGTGCCACCGGCATGATCGACGCGGTGCTCGGTCGCTTGCTGCAGCTGATCGGCCATTCGCCGGCGCTGCTGATCATCTTCGGCACCGGCATCTTTGCCGCAGGCTCGGCCAGCCTGGGCGTCTCGACCGAATACATCCCGTTCGCGCTGGTGCTGGTCTCGCTATGCGCGGCGATGCGCCTGGACGCGATGACCGCGATGGGGGTCATGATCTGCGGCTACGGGGTCGGCTTCGGTATCGCCTGGACCAACCCCTACACGGTGATGGTCGCGCAGAACATCGCGGAGCTACCGCCCACCTCGGGCTGGGAGTACCGACTCGCGTTGTTCCTGCCGTTTGTTGCGGTCACCGCGCATCACGTCTGGCGCTACGCCATGCGTGTCAAGGCCGACCCGCAGGCCAGCCTGCTGGCGGACATCCAGGATGATCGTCATCGCGCCACAGAATCCTATCCGCCGCTCGACGGCCGCCGCCTCGCCGTGCTCGGCATCACCGTGCTGGCGCTGATCGCCATGGTCTGGGGCATCGCGATGTATCGCTGGTACCTGACCGAACTCGGCGCGATCTGGCTCGGCGTCGCACTGCTGGCCGGACTGATCGGTGGGCTCGGCGCCGACGGAACCGCCAAGCGTTTCGGCGCTGGCGCCGCCGAACTCGCCATCGTGGCGCTGCTGGTGGGCTTCGCGCGTTCGATCGCGCTGATCCTCGAAGACGGCCAGGTGCTGCATACGATCATCCACGGCGCCTCCATCCCGCTCGGCTGGGTGGGGCCCGAGCTGTCGGCGGTAGGCATGCTGCTGATGCAGACGGTGATGAATTTCTTCATCCCCTCGGGCTCCGGCCAGGCCTTCGCGACGATGCCGATCATGGCCCCGCTGGCCGATGTCGTCGGCATCGAGCGGCAGGTGGCAGTGCTGGCCTTCCAGTTCGGCGACGGCCTGTCGAACATCATCATCCCGACCAACATCGTGCTGATGGCGATTCTCGGTGTGGCCGGCATCCCCTACGACCGCTGGTTCCGCTTCGTCTGGCCGCTGATGGTGAAGCTGCTTGTGATGTCATCGCTGGCCCTGGTCGGCGCGGTGATGTTCGGCTACCAGTAGCGACATCAGGCTGCCGTGCTCGCTCGGCTCGGCTCGGCGCTTCAGCACTGCCCTGAAAACCGGCAGCGTGAAGCATGTTCTGCGGCGTACCCGTAGCGGCCGAGCGGATTGGACACAGACCCGCCCGACGCGCGCTCGTTTTACCGTGACAGGTGCATGCGACTGCAGTCCTTCGGGGCTGCCGTCGTTTCCGCTGCCCACGATCGAAAGCGAGGACTCAGCGCTCGGCCGGCGGATCCTCGGGCGGCCGACTGAGCCAGCGTGCGTCTTCAAAGCTCGCCACCCACTGCGGCCGGTACGCCACCATCAGCGCCAGTGCACCGCCGGTGAGGAAGGCCTCGCCGAACACCATCAGCGGGGCGGAGACCAGATAGCCCATGGCTGCGTCGCGTGCCGCGCCGGCGACCAACCAGGCGGTGACAGCGGCCTTGAACAGCTGGCCGAGTAGCACTGCCGCACCCGCGCCGAAAAAGGCGATCAGGAATACGTAGACAAAGGGGTTGCCGGGCAGCCGACGCTCGATCTGCACGCGCACGACGTGCAGTAACAGCACGGGGATCAGGCCGCATGCCAGGAAATCGGGGCCGACGCCCAGCCACACGCCGGCCGGCGACAGCGCTGCTGCGAGCGTGGCCAATGCCATCACCCACAGCGCGAAGGCGGTGCCGAACATCAGGCAGACGAGGCCCGCGCCGAGAAAATGCAGGTGCAGGCCGGGGATGCGGTCGAACACCGCAAAGCGCAGCATGCAGACCGCCAGCACCGCCGCGAACAGCACGTGCTGGGCTTCACTGTCGCCCCGCAGTTTGAACCAGGGCAGCTGCCGCGCTGCGATCGCAAGCCCCATAAACGAAAGCCCCCACGCGGCGACGTGGAACAGCGTCGGCAGCGTGGGGGCGGTCATTCAACGGAGCCGCGGGAGACTACTGACCGGCGGCGGCAGCAGCGGCCGGCAGGTAGTCATAGCTGGCGCCGATGCCGAGCGGGATGTCCAGGGCCCAGAAGCCGAGCAGGAAGCTGGTCCAGATGATCAGCAGACTCACCGAGTACGGCAGCATCAATGCGACCAGAGTGCCGATACCCGCGGACCTCACATACTTCTGGCAGAACACCACGATCAACGGGAAGTAGGGCAACAGCGGCGTGATGATGTTGGTTGAGGAATCGCCGACGCGGTACGCGGCCTGGGTCAGGTCGGGCGACACGCCGAGCTCCATCAGCATCGGCACCATGATCGCGCCGATCAGCGCCCACTTCGCCGAGGCCGAACCGACGACAAGATTCACGAAGCCAGACAGGAACACGATGCCGACCAGGGTCATCGACATCGGCAGGCCCATGGCCTTCAGCGCGTTCGCGCCCTTGATCGCCATCAGCACGCCGAGGTTGGACTGACTGAAGGCGTAGATGAACTGCGCGCAGAAGAAGGCCATCACGATGTAGTAGCCCATTCCGCTCATCGCCTTGCTCATGCCCTGAACAATATCGCGATGGGTCTTCACCGTGCCCGCGACATAGCCGTAGACCATGCCGGGGATCAGGAAGAACACGAAGATCAAGGCGACGATGGACTGCATCAGCGGGGCCGCGCCCACCAGCAGCGGATGACCGCCCTCAGGCACCTGGTCGGCCGGCGCCGCCCACGGCGTGCCTTCGATCATCAGGGTGGCCGCCAGCAGCGCGATCGCAATCAACATCGACACCAGGGCGGCGACGAGGCCGCGCGACTCTTCTGGACGCAGCGGCGCCATGGTCGGCATCTCGCTGGTGTCGCCATCGACCTGGGTGGCTTGCAGGCGCGGCTCGATCACCTTGTCGGTGAGGAACCAGCCGACCAGCACGATCAGGAAGGTCGACGCGGTGGTGAAAAAGTAGTTGTTGAGTGGGTTGATCTCGACCGAAGGGTCGGTGATGTTCGCCGCGACCTGGGTGATGCCAGCCAACAGCGGGTCAAGACTGCTCGGCACGAAGAAGGTGGCCGAGAAGCCGCCCGATACGCCGGCGAAAGCAGCGGCGATACCGGCCAGCGGATGCCGCCCGGCCGCATAGAAAATTACCGCACCGAGCGGAATGACCAGCACGTAGCCGGCGTCGACCGCGACGTGGCTGAGCACGCCGACCGCGATCAGCACGGGAGTCAGCAGCATCCGCGGCGTAAACGAGAGGATCTTGCGCAGGCCGGCGTTGATGAAGCCGGTGTGCTCGGCGACGCCAAGACCCAGCATGGCCACCAGCACCACGCCCAGCGGGTGGAAGGTGACGAAGGTATTGACCATGCGCGACATGAAGGCCGTCAGCGACGAACCGTCCAGCAGGCTGAGCACCTGGATCGGCTGACCGCTGCGCGGATCGAGCTCGGTGAAACTCACCCCCGACAACAGCCAGCTCAGCACCCACACCACGAACATCAGCAGCAGGAACAGCACCGCTGGATCAGGCAGCTTGTTGCCGACGCGTTCGACCATATCGAGCGCGCGCGCAAGCATCCCGCGCGGGGCTTGCAGTTCAGGGGCTTGGGACATTCGGGTCTCCTTGGGCTTTGAAGCAGAATTCGGGCCGCGGCTTCAGCGCCCCAGCACGGTGCGCACATCCAGCAACTCGGGAAAGAAGGTCAACTCCAGCGCCTGCTTGAGAAAGCCGACCCCCGAGCTGCCACCGGTGCCGCGACGGTAGCCGATGATGCGCTCCACCGTCTTCATATGGCGGAAGCGCCAGAGCTGGAAGCTCTCTTCCACGTCGACCAATTGCTCGCACAGGGCATAGGCCGCCCAGTGCGTATCGGTGTCTTCGTAGATGCGCTTGAAGACCGGGATCAGTCCGGGTTCGCGCGTATGCGTCTGGCTGAAGTCGCGCTCGACGCAGATCGGCGGCACTGCATGCCCGCTGCGCGCCAGATGGCGAAGGAACTCGTCGTACAGGCTGGGCGCGGCCAGCGCGGCGGACAGTTCGGCGCGGACCGCCGGCGCGTGCTCGAACACGTCCAGCATCTCGGCATTCTTGTTGCCGAGCATGAACTCGATCAGCCTGTACTGGTGCGACTGGAAGCCCGAGGACGGGCCCAGCGAATCGCGGAAGCCGAGGTACTCGGATGGAGTCAGCGTTTCCAGCACCGACCACTGTTCGAACAGCTGGCGCTGTACCTGCTTCACCCGTGCCAGAATCTTCTGCACCGGGCCCAGCTCGTCGCGCTGCAGGTGCGCGATCGCCAGACGCAGCTCGTGGATGATCAGCTTCATCCACAGCTCGGAGACCTGATGCTGGATGATGAACAGCAGCTCGTCGTGGTTGCCCGCCGTCGACAGCGGCTGCTGCGCCGACAGCAGGGTGTCGAGCTGCAGGTAGCCGCCGTAGCTCAGGCGGTCCTTCAGGTCGCGGGTGATTCCCGCTTCCAGATCGCGCTGATTGGTGTCCGTGTTCATGCGAAGGTCCTCCCCGACCTCGGGGCGTGCCGTCTTCGGCAGCGCCAAAGCCCGCAACGATACCGCAGCAGGTGCCGGCGTCGTATCCGAAGCTTGTTGCGCGATCTGCGGGATGTGACGCGTAGAGCTTGCGTGAAGCGTTCATTCCGCAGCATTTTGCGGCAGTGCACCTTGCTTGCAGCGCAGCAAAATCGTTTCCTGTGCAAATTCCGCCACTCGCATGGACGCCGCCCGCGCATGAGCACTGTCGCGCAGTTTTCCATCGAGCACCTGCAGTTCCTCGACCCCGAGGGCCGCGAGGTCGCTCCCCTTCCGGACTTCGTTGGCGACGGCCAACCGGTGCTGGAGCTGTTCAAGCAGATGCTGCGCGTACGCAGCTTCGACACCAAGGCCGTGGCCCTGCAGCGCACCGGCAAGCTCGGCACCTATGCCAGCTGCCTTGGGCATGAGTCCGCGCACGTCGGCATCGGCGCGGCGATGCGCCCGGAGGATGTGTTTGCGCCGTCCTACCGCGAATACGGCGCGCAGTTCATGCGCGGCGTGCGCCCACGCGAGGTGCTGATGTACTGGGGCGGCGACGAGCGCGGCAACGATTTCGCGGTGCCCAAGCACGACTACCCCTGGTGCGTACCGATCGGAACCCAGTGCCTGCATGCCGCCGGTGCGGCGCTGGCCTTCAAGCTGCGCGGCGAGCCACGGGTGGCGGTGGCCTGCGTCGGCGACGGCGGCAGCTCGAAGTCCGACACCTATGCGGCCATCAATTCGGCCGGCGCCTACGGCCTGCCCTTCGTGCTGTGCATCGTCAACAACCAGTGGGCGATCTCGGTGCCACGCTCGGCCCAGACCGGTGCGCAGACGCTGGCGCAAAAGGGTCTGGCCGGCGGCCTGTACAGCCTGCAGGTCGACGGCAATGACGTGATCGCGGTGTACGAGGCGGTGCGGCGCGCGCTGGAGCGCGCCCGCAATGGCGAGGGCGGCACCGTGCTTGAATTGGTTACCTACCGCCTCTCCGACCACACCACCGCCGATGATGCCCGCCGCTACCGCGGCGAGGAAGAAGTCAAAGCCGGCTGGGCGCGCGAGCCCTTCCTGCGCCTGCGCGGCTGGCTGACCGCGAAAGGCCTTTGGGATGCAGAACAGGAGGCAGAGTGGAAGCGCGCCTGCGACGCCGAGATCGACGTTGAGGTGGATGCCTATCTCGCAACCCGCAGCCAGCCGGTGGAAGCCATGTTCGACTACCTCTATGCCGAACTGCCGGCCGATCTCGTGGCACAGCGCGAGGATGCGCTGAGCTGGGAGGGCCGCGGCCGATGAGCACGCCCGCAGCTGCGCCTGCCATCACCCTGATCGAGGCCATCACCCAGGCGCTCGCCTACGAGATCGAACACGACCCCAGCGTGCTGGTGCTGGGCGAGGACGTCGGTGTCAACGGCGGTGTGTTCCGCGCCACCTCCGGCCTGCAGCAGCGCTTCGGCTCCGACAAGGTGCTGGACACACCGCTGGACGAAACCACCATCGCCGGCCTGACCGTGGGCCTCGCCACGCAGGGCATGAAGCCCGTCGCCGAGGTGCAGTTCGACGGTTTCGTCTATCCGATGCTCGATCATCTGATCTGCCACGCAGCGCGCTTCCGCAACCGCACCCGCGGTCGCCTGAGCTGCCCGATGGTGCTGCGCGTGCCCTGGGGCGGCGGCATCCGCGCGCCCGAGCACCACAGCGAAGCGAACGAGTCGATGTTCACCAATGTGCCGGGCCTGCGCGTGGTGATGCCAAGCAGCCCGCAGCGCGCCTACGGCCTGCTGCTGGCGGCGATCCGCGACCCCGACCCGGTGATCTACCTCGAGCCCAAGCGCATCTACCGGCAGTACAAGGAGGAAGTGCCCGACGATGGCGAGGCCCTGCCGCTGGATGTGTGCTTCGTGCTGCGCGACGGCTCGGACATCACCCTGGTCAGCTGGGGCGCGCAGGTGAAAGAGACGCTGGAAGCGGCCGAGGCACTGGCCCGCGAAGGCATCAGCGCCGAGGTGATCGACGTCGCCACGCTGAAGCCCCTGGACTTCGACACCATCGCCGAGTCGGTCGCCAAGACCGGCCGCTGCGTGATCGTGCACGAGGCAGCGAAAACCGCCGGCTTCGGCGCCGAGATCGCAGCACGGCTGGCCGAGCATTCGATGTTCGATCTGAAGGCCCCGGTCGAGCGCGTCACCGGCTACGACACCCACATCCCATTGTTCAGGCTTGAAATGAAGTTCCTGCCTAGCGTGGAGAAGATTTTGGCGGCGGCGCGAAGAGCGATGCAGTACGGCTGATCGGCGCAGTACGGCGGATCGATGCAGTGATGCGCCACCGCCCGTGCGCTGTGAACACACCGTGCGAAGCGGGTGCCGCCACCCGAACACTCGCCACAGTACAGCCCCTCTCCCCTTGTGGGAGAGGGGTTGGGGAGAGGGGGACGACACTCTTAGCAAGTGTTCCACCTATCTCGGCGCCCACCTTCACTTCGCTCGGGCTCGAAAGGCTGTCGGCTTCCACCGGCAGCCGACAAACAGCCTTCCTCGCTTCCCACAAGGGGAGAGGGGAGAGACGCAGGATGAAGCGGCGCTGTACCCGCAACGCTCGCCGCAGCACAAGCCCCTCTCCCCTGGAGGGAGAGGGGTTGGGGAGAGGGGGACGAGGCTCGCGGCAGGCTTTCTACCCCTCTCCCCCAACCCCTCTCCCTCAAGGGGAGAGGGGAGCACCTTTCGCAAGCTCCGAAGTGTGGACTCGCTCAACGCTTCGCAGCCACACACCACACCACCCAGAGACGCGCCGCGCGCGCTGGAGTCCGCAATGAGCTCGAACAAATCTTTCCACCTGCCTGACCTCGGCGAAGGCCTTCCCGACGCGACGATCGTCGAGTGGTTCGCCAAGGTCGGCGATGTCGTCAAACTCGACGAGCCGCTGGTGTCGATGGAAACCGCCAAGGCTGTCGTCGAGGTGCCATCGCCGTTCTCCGGCACGGTGATCAAGCTGGCCGGCGCGGCAGGCGATGTCATCAATACCGGCGCGGTGCTGGCCGAATTCGAACTCGATCCGAACCTGCCGCAGCGCGCGGATGCCGAAGACACCGGCCACGGGCATCACGCTGCGCCCGCGTCGAAGTCCGCACAGCCCGCAGCTTCCGCCGCCGAGCGTCCAACGCAGTCGGAAGCGACTGTATCCAATGCGGGCGCCAGCGCCTCGCAGCCTGCGAAAGCCGAACGTGCCGATGCCGGAACGGTGGTCGGCGCGATGCAGAGCAGCGATCAGGTCCGCAGCGAAGCCGCCGTCAGCGTGGGTGGCGTGCGTGCGATGCCGGCCGTGCGTGCGCTGGCCAGAAAGCTCGGCGTCGATCTGTCGCGCGTTCGTGCAACTGGGCCCGAGGGCGTTGTTTCGATGGACGACGTCAAGCGCGCCGCCGCCGAGGGCAGCGCCCCCGCGTCCTCACGCTCGAACAACCAAGCTGTGCTCCCCTCCCCCCCCGGGGGAGAGGGTCCGGGTCTCGCCCGGCAGGCGGCCACCGCTCAAACACAGCCCCAGCCTCCTGCGACCCGCACGCCCATCTCGGCCTCCGGCAAACCTATGGCGACGCGCCCACCGGCGGCGACCGCAGCCACCGGCCAGCCCGAGCAGTTGAAAGGCGTGCGCCGCAATATGGCCCGCGTGATGGCTGCCGCGCATGCGCAGGTGGTGCCAACCACGCTCACCGATGACGCCGACATCCACGCCTGGACCCCGGGCAACGACATCACCGTGCGCCTGATCCGCGCCATCGTCCGCGCCTGCAAGACCGTTCCGGCCCTGAACGCCTGGTTCGACGGCGACAACCTGACCCGCACCCTGCATCCGCACGTCGACATCGGCATCGCGGTCGATACCGACGACGGCCTGTTCGTGCCGGCCCTGCGCAATGCGGATGTGCTGGATGCCGCCGGCGTCCGCCAGGCCGTGGATCGTCTGCGCGCGCAGGTCATGGACCGCAGCCTTCCCTCGTCGGAGCTCTCGGGATACACGATCTCGCTGAGCAACTTCGGCATGTTCGCTGGCAGGTATGCGACCCCGGTCATCGTGCCGCCCTGCGTGGCGATCCTCGCGGCCGGCCGCGGCCGGCATCAGGTCGTACCGGTGATGGGCGGAATCGAAACCCACAAGATCATCCCGCTCAGCTTGACGTTCGATCATCGCGCCGCCACTGGCGGCGAAGCGGCGCGCTTCCTGCGCGCAGTGCTGGATGATCTGGCGTTGCCGCATTGATGAGTGAATGCGGAGTTCGAACCTCATGCTCCTGATCCACAACCCGCGCTGCAGCAAGTCCCGCGAAGCCCTCGCCCTGCTCACCGAGCGCGGCGAGACCGTGGAGGTTCGCGAGTACCTCAAGGATCCGTTGAAGACCTCCGAGTTGACGGCGCTGTTCGAACGCCTCGGCCTTGAGCCGCAGGCTGCGATCCGATTTAAGGATGATCTGGCGAAATCGCTGGGGCTGTCGGCCGCGGACACGCGCTCGCGCGGCGAGTGGATCGGGCTGTTGGCCGCGCACCCTGCCCTGCTTGAGCGACCGATCGCAGTGAGCGGGCCACGCGCGGTGATCGGCCGTCCGCCGGAGCGGGTGCTCGAGCTTTGCGCGTAGCAGCGACGACCGCGAGGTTCTTCGTTAGCAGCAACGACTACGGCGAGGTTCGTCGCGAGTAGCAACGACCACGGTGTTGTTCTTGGCGAGTAGCAACGACTACGGCGAGGTTCTGGTAGATGCGCTGCGCTTATCTACCTTACGCGGACCGCGGCTTGCGGCTTCGTTCGGGGCAGTGCGTCACTCGCAGTTGTAGGGTAGATAAGCGCAGCGCATCTACCAGCGAGTTCAAATGACGCGCGGCGACGAGCGAAGACCGGGCGACGGATTCGGACATCGCAAGCGGGCCCAGCATCCTGTCACCCCTTCTCGCCCCTCGCCCCTCACACACCTCGCCCCGCACCTCGCCCCGCACTTCGCCCCGCACCTCGCACCTCGCACCTCGCACCTCGCACCTCGCCTCGCACCTCGCCTCGCACCTCGCACTTCGCACTTCGCACTTCGCATCCCGCACGTCGCATCCCGCACTCCACTCCACGCTGCGGATCTGGCACGGCGCATCTGGCAACCAGCACCCCGAACCCCGCGGTTCGAACTGCCACCGTTATCTCAGCGTCGATACTCGGCCGAGGCCGCGAGCTCTTCTTCGCCCTGCGGCGAGGTGGTGTACAGGCGTAGCTCCAGTCGTGCCGGCTCGGGGCTGTCGAGCTCCAGTCGCCAGACCCAACCGACTACGGAGTCTTCGCCGCTCTGACCGGACAGGCGCAGCAGACCGGATTGGTCCAGCCAGCCGCGCAACGACAGCACCTCGGCGCCGCCGATGTCGCCTCCAAGTCCACTGTCCATCCAGGCGGCGCTGGCGCGCCCCGTGGCGACATCGACCGCGATCAACAGGTGGCCTTCGCGGATCCTCTCCTCGAAGTTCCACACGTAGCGCAGCCGTACCCTCCCGACACCGCCGGCACGCGCGCAACGCAGCCAGGCGCTGGACGCATGTTCGGCTTCTTCGGCATGACCGGCATGCAGTCGGGTCTGTCCCTGCCAGTCACCGAGCAGGGTCTCAAGCAGATCTTCCGAACTCGACTCCACCATGGACTCGCCCCGCCTTGACTGCGCTGAACTGGCCGAATGCTGTCGGGAATCCCGGTCGAAAACACGTGATGGAGTTCACGTGATGGACAGCGACGCTGCGTCGGACGAGCAGCCTGTCGGGCTTTGGCCGGCCGGGCTGCAAATCCGCCTGCGCGGTCCACAATCCGCCGATTCTTGGCCGAGCGCCCACTCGGCCACGAATCGGCGAAAAACTGTCCTCACGCAGTCGACTATCGCCTCGCCCCCCGAAGCACGACAGGCTGCTAGCGCCCAAGCACCTCAGCGAGCGCCGCCAGGACGCGGTCCACGCAGGCCGGCCGGCTGCTCTCGCCCATCAGGCCGATGCGCCAGACCTTGCCGGCCAGTGGGCCAAGCCCTGCGCCGATCTCGATGCCGTGGGTGTTCAGCAGGGCGCGGCGCACGCCAAGGTCATCGACACCGTCCGGAATGCAGATGGCGTTGAGTTGCGGCAGGCGCGCGTGCTCGGGCACCAGCAGCTCAAGACCCATGGCGCTCAGCCCGTCGCGGAGGCGCAGATGGTTCTCCTGATGCCGCGCCCAAGCGGCCTCAAGCCCTTCTTCGGCCAGCATCAATAAGCTCTCGTGCAGGGCGTAAAGCATGTTCACCGGCGCGGTGTGGTGGTAGCTGCGGCCGCCCTCGCCCTGCCAGTAATTCATCACCAGTGAGAGATCGAGGAACCAGCTCTGCACCGGCGTTTTACGCGCCTTGACCGCCGCTACCGCGCGTTCGGAGAAGCTTACCGGCGACAACCCCGGCGGGCAGGACAGGCACTTCTGCGAGCCCGAGTAGATCGCGTCGATGCCCCAGGCGTCGACCTCCAGCGGAATGCCGGCGAGGCTGGTCACCGCGTCGACGATGCTCAGCGCGCCGTGCGCGGACGCCAGCGCACACAGCGCCTGCGCGTCCGAGCGCGCACCAGTCGAGGTCTCGGCATGTACGAAACCCAAGGCCTTGACGCCAGGGTGCGCACGCAGCGCGGCCTCGACCTTGTCGACGCTGACCGGCTGACCAAAGGCGTCCTCGACCACGATCGGCACGCCGCCCGCGCGAGCGACGTTTTCGCGCATGCGGCCGCCGAACACGCCATTGACGCAGACGATCACACGGTCGCCCGGCTCGACCAGATTGACCACGCAGGCCTCCATGCCGGCCGAACCAGGCGCAGAGATCGGGAAGGTCAGCGCGTGCTCGGTGCGGAAGGCGTAGCGCAACAGCAGCTTGATCTCATCCATCAGGCCGACGAAAGCCGGATCCAGATGCCCCAAGGTGGGCCGCGCCAGTGCATCCAGCACGCGCTGCGTCACGGTCGAAGGGCCCGGTCCCAGCAGCAAACGCTGCGGAGGATGGAAAGACTGGCTCGGCAGGGCGACGGCGGGCGTGTGCATGCGGTACTCGGGGTGATCGGGTCAGCCGCCGACCGTCGCAGCCGGCGGCGCCAGCGTCAAGCAGTTCGCCCGGACTGCGCTGCCCTCGTCATACAGGCACCGCGGAGCGGCCCGGACCTTGCATAGCCCGCTCCGGCTGCACACAGGGGAGGGCCGGGATGCTGGGCATGGTGTTCACCGAACTGCTGGACATGGTCGAAGCCCGGTTTTCGCCGGAGCTGGCGGACCGTGCCCTGCAGCGTGCCGACTTGCCGCACGGCGGCGCCTACACCTCGGTCGGCTACTACCCGCATCAGGAAATCGTGCGCATCGTGCAGGCGGTGTCAGAGGAATCCGGGCATAGCCCTGATGTCTTGATCCGGACGTTTGGCGAACACCTGCTGGGCCGTTTTGCCCGCGCGTATCCTGAGCTGTTCGCCGGCAAGCCGACGCTGTACGACTTTCTGGCCAGCATCGACTCCCACATTCATGTCGAAGTGCACAAGCTCTACCCCGAAGCGCGCCTGCCGCGCTTCGAAGTGCTCGACCGCGGCGCTCGACACCTGCGCCTGGCGTATCGCTCGCCGCGGAAAATGAGCGCTCTGGCGGAGGGGCTCATCGAGGGCGCGGCAAAGCACTTCGGTGAACCCCAGGCGGTGCGCTGCGTCGAGGACCCCGCCCTCGGCCCCGACAGCCTGGTGATCGAACTGAGCGCACATCCGTGAACCCGTTCTTGCTGCTGCTTGCGACGTGCACAGGCTGATGCTGCCTCCCACTGGCCCCAGCCCGAACCAGCCTTCGCGCACGGATTTGCCCGCTGACACAGGCGAGTCGAATACGCCGACGGAAGACGCGCAGGCGCGCACCGATACGCTGGAGCGCCTGCGCTCCGCGATGGACGCGCTGGAGCGCCGGCTTGGTCGTGAACGCGATGCCCGCAGGCAGGCCGAGCAGCTGCTGGAAACCCGCAGCCGCGAGCTGTTCATCGCCCTGCAGCAGGCACGGGAAACCGAACGCCAGCTGGGCCTGGCGCTATGGGCCAGCGGCGAAAGCATCTGGGAGTGGCGCGACAGCACACGCAGGGTCGAGGTGCGCAATTTCGGCGACGAGAGCCTGCGCGAAGTCGAGAACGCGCCGCAGCTGCTGCTGGATGACGCCGACTCGATTCACCCGCTCGACCGCGAGATCGCCCATGCGGCCTGGCGCGAGCATCTGCGCGGCGAGCGCCACGAACTCGACATCGCCTTCCGCATGAATCTTCCACGCGGCTGGTGTTGGGTACGCGTGCGCGGACGCACGGTCGAACGCAGCGCGAGCGGTCGCGTCGAGCGCATCGTCGGCACCCTTCGCGACATCACCGCGCAGCGGCGGGCCGAGGAGGATCTGCGCCTGCTGAGCGACGCCTTCGACAACGCGCGCGAACCGATGCTGATGTTCGACCGTGAGGCCCGCCTGCACGGCTGCAATCAAGCATTCCTGGACTTGCTGGGGCTGCCCGCGCTGATCGCAGAGGCGACCCTGCACGATCTCGTACTGGTCGAGGCCGGCCAGATGAATCTGCTGCTTGAACAGGCGACGGCCGGCTGGCGCGAGGGCCTCGAGCTGCGCCACGGCAACGGCTCGATGCTGCCTGTAGAGCTTGCAGTGGCGCGGGTGTTCGAGCTGAGCGACGGGCCGCCGCTTCTTGTCGCCTCGGTCGAGGACCTGAGTCGCAAACGCAGCGAACAGGCGCGGGTGCAGCGAGCCTCCCTGCACGACGGCCTGACCGGCCTGGCCAACCGCGCCCATTTCGAGAGCCGGCTGAAGCTGCTGATGGCGCGCAGCGAGGACGAACCGCTGGCCTTGCTGTGGATCAATCTGGACGGCTTTCGCGCGATCAACGATCTGCTGGGCCACGCAGCCGGCGACGCGTTTCTGTATGAGGCGGCGCAGCGCCTGCAGGACCTGCCGGGCGAGCGCGACGAGCTGGCGCGGATCTCCGGCGACGAATTCGCCATCCTCATCACCGGCGAGGACATCAGCGGCCGCGCCTCGGCGCTGGCGCGGCAGGTGATCGAGGTAGTCGGCGCGCCGATGCAGATGGGTGAACGCATGCTCAGCGTCAGCGCGAGTATCGGCATCGCCCTGCACCCCGAAGATTCACGGGCACCCGACCTGCTGCTGCAGCAGGCCGAGACCGCCATGCGCAAGGCCAAGCAGCGCGGCCGCGCACGCGCGGAGTTCCATCGCGGCGAGTTGAGCAGCGAAGCGGCGCGCCGGCTGGAGCTGATCACCGAACTGCGCCGCGACATCGAGCGCGACGCTTTGACCACCGTGCTGCAGCCGAAGGTCAGCACGGCCGGCTTCGTGGTCGGCTACGAAATCCTGCTGCGCTGGCATAACGAACGCATGGGGCCGGTGTCGCCGGCCGCCTTCATTCCGCTGTCCGAAGAGTTCGGCCTGGTCGGCCGACTCGGCAGGATCGCGATGGAGCACGCCGCCGACTTCGCCTCCGAGCTTCTGCG
This sequence comes from uncultured Aquimonas sp., assembly GCA_964586455.1. GTDB lineage: Bacteria > Pseudomonadota > Gammaproteobacteria > Xanthomonadales > Xanthomonadaceae > Aquimonas. Next base: position 2,777 of record CAZPHV010000071.1, on the reverse strand, counting down.
CCGGGGGCTGCACACGCCGGTGGCCTTGAACCTGTCGCCGCGTCAGGTCTTCGACCCCGAAACGGAAGTGCAGCTGGTCGAAATCTGCCGTCGCCGCAGCCTGCCGCACGACATGCTCGAGATCGAGCTGACCGAGTCCGCTCTGCTGGAGAACATCGAGGCCGGACGCGGCTTTCTGCGTCGGCTCTCCGAGCAGGGCTTCAAGCTGGCGCTGGATGACTTCGGCACCGGTTTTTCCTCTCTCGCCTACCTGCGTCGGCTGCCCTTCAACACCATCAAGATCGACCGCTGCTTCATGGATGACATCGACACCGATGCGCGCGCACTGCGCCTGCTCGAAGGCATGGTCACCCTGTGCCGCTCGCTGGACATCGCCGTCGTCGCCGAGGGTGTCGAGACCCTCGCCCAGCGCAACCTGCTGGTGCGCATGGGCGTGGATCAGATGCAGGGCTACCACTTCGCCCGCCCCATGCCGGCCGAACAGGTGATCAAGCTGGCCCTGCAGCGGCTGCCGGCGTCGAACTGAGACAGCTTCGACAACGCCGCTGTCGAACACCGCAGCTCGCGGCTTCGTTAAGCAACACACTCGGCTCTTGCGTTCGCTCTGGTGCCTGCTGGCGTGCAGCGCGCCAAGCCCGCCCGCGGCCGCTATGCTATCGGCCTCACCCTACGGAGGCGTATGCATGCTGCAGAAGATCCCCCACGGCCGCATTCTCGAACTGCGGCTGGACCGCCCGCCGGCCAACGCCTTCAACCACGCCCTGCTGTCGGCCCTGATCGAGGCGATCGAAGCCGCGCCTGCGGAAGGCGCCGAGGGTCTGGTGATCTCCGGCGGAACCGGCCTGTTCTCGGGCGGGCTCGACGTGCCGACCCTGCTGACCCTCGACCGCGACGGCGTGCTCACCACCTGGGGCGCCTTCATGCAGGTCTGCGCGAAGCTCGCGGCCTGCCCGATCCCGGTGGTCGCAGCCCTCACTGGCCACAGCCCCGCCGGCGGCGCGGTAATCAGCCTGTTCGCCGACTACCGCGTGATGGCGCGTGCGGGCGAAAAGGGCCCCTTCCGCATCGGCTTGAATGAAACCCAGGTCGGCCTGGTGGTGCCAGGGCCGATCCAGTACGCGCTGAAACGTCTGGTCGGTGAGCGCATCGGCGAGCGCCTGCTGGTGGCTGGCGAAATGATCGAATCGACCCGCGCCGCCGAGATCGGCATGGTCGACGAGCTGGCCGAGCTCGACCAGGTGGTGCCGCGCGCACTCGCCTGGCTGGAAGCGCATCTGAGCCTGCCACGCCGCGCCATGCTGATCACCCGTGCGATGTCGCGCGAGGCCCTGATCCAGGCGATCTGCGCGCCGGATGCGATCGACCTGGAGCCCTTCATCGAAGGCTGGTATCACCCGGAAACGCAGGCCGTGCTGAAAGCGCTGGTGGCGCGACTCGGCAAGTGATCGATCAGCGTGGCCGCAGGGACGAATGTCGCCGCGGCCACGCAGCGCATACCCTATGCGGCCCCTGCCCGAGCGCACCCGCATGGCGAACTTTGCCGCCCGCCCTGAACTGAAGCCTGAGGAACGCGCACGCATCGCGCTCGATGTCGTGCGCGCGCTCGAAGAAGACCTCGGCGGTGGCGACGTCACCGCAGCCCTGATTGCCGACGACGCGCGTTCAACGGCGCGTCTGCTCTGTCGCGAGCGCGCTGTACTGGCTGGTCGCGATTGGTTTGAGACCTGCTTTCGCGCGCTTGATCCCGAGGCATGCATCACCTGGCATGCGATCGATGGCGAATGGCTGCAGCCGGATGCGGAAGTCTGCGTGATTCAAGGCGCGAGCCGGGCGCTGCTGTCGGCCGAGCGCAGCGCGATCAACTTTCTGCAAACCCTGTCGGCCACCGCCACGCGTACAGCCGCCTTCGTCGAAGCTATCGCCGGCACCCGCGCGCGCGTTCTCGACACCCGCAAGACCCTGCCCGGCCTGCGTCTCGCGCAGAAGTATGCCGTGCGCTGCGGCGGCGGCCACAACCACCGCGTCGGCCTGTTCGATGCGGTGATGGTGAAGGAAAACCATATCGCCGCCGCCGGTGGCATCGCTGCAATTGTCGAGCTTGCGCGCCGGATGTCGCCGGGGCTTCCGGTCATCGTCGAGGTCGAGGATTTCGAGGAGCTGGCGCAGGCCATCGAGGCCCGCGCCGACCGCATCCTGATCGACGATTTCAGCCTGGAGGACATGCGTCGAGCGGTGGAATTCGCCGCCGGTCGGGTGCCGCTGGAAGTCTCGGGCGGGGTCAGCCTGGAGCGCGTGCGCGCGATCGCCGACACCGGCGTCGACTGCATTTCCATCGGCGGCCTGACCAAGCATGTGCAGGCGGTGGATTTCTCGCTGCGGCTGGCGTCGGCCTGAGCTGCAGCCCGCACCGGGGCCACGCAGCGAACCAAGGGGGGGTAAGGTGTTGCGAGTGCCGGCTTTCAGCGGCCGCGTGGGGTGGCCGCGTTTGGCTTTGCAAGCGGCGGATCAAGATCCGCCCTACGTGTAGGTTGAGCGTTGGGAGGCTCGGCGTTGGGCAGCGGCGGATCGAGATCCGCCCTACGCGGGCTTTGCGGTGCGGCGGCAGATCAGGATCCGCCCTGCGTGTAGGTTGAGCGTTGGGAGGCTCGGCGTTGGGCAGCGGCGGATCGAGATCCGCCCTACGCGGGCTTTGCGGTGCGGCGGCAGATCAGGATCCGCCCTGCGTGTAGGTTGAGCGTTGGGAGGCTCGGCGTTGGGCAGCGGCGGATCGAGATCCG
>CAZPHV010000070.1:0-27358 GCA_964586455.1 uncultured Aquimonas sp. | reverse complement strand
GACGGAGGGGGTGAGTCCATACATAGGTTGGGGTAAGCCAAAGGCGCACCCCAACAGCGCGCCCCTCACGCTCGCCTGATCGCTGAACCGCGACGGCACATCGCCTGCGCGCCGTCGGGGCGCACGGTGTTGGGCCGCGCTGCGCTCGGCGCCAACTTGCCAACAGCATCTGGCTTCCTGCGATGGGGCGCGCCAGTGTCACACCCATGCATACCGCATCAGCGCGACGTAGAACTCGCGCGAGCGGCGTCGAGCAAGGTCGCGCAGCTGCGCCCGCAGGGTAAGGGTCAGCAGGTGCGTCGACCGCCAGGCGCAGGCGTCGCTGCTGGTCGAGCCAGTCCGCACCGACGTCGTGCTGGCAGTGCGGACAGGCGCGATGGCCGCAGGCTTGCGGCACCTGAGTTCGCGCCGAACACGCCTCGCAGCTGCAGTCGAGCCAAGGCAGCCCAGCCACCCTCGCGCTGAGCGAGGACACTCGGCGGCACGGCGGGTCAAGACCCGCCCTACAGAAACCGCGCCCTGGGCAGCAGCCGCACCTGTTCGGCTTGACTCAGCACATCCGGAATGCGCTGCTCGCGCGGAGGACGCACGATCTTGACCCAGTCCCAGGCGCGCTCCAGCACGTGCTCGTAGAAGAACTGCAGGCCGCAGCGATCAACCATGGCGGTGCACCAGTAGTGGCATTCGATCAGGGCGGAGAAGTAGTCCCTGAGCTGCGGCAGGCCGACCTGGTCGAGCGGGACATCGACCCAGCCCTCAAGTCTTCGCGCAGACCGCGCATAGCTGTCGCGCGTGATTTCGCTCAAGCCCTGACGCCGCAGCGCGCTGCACTTCGGAGTGAAAGTGGGTGGATGCGGAGTTGGACGCGGATTGTGATTGATCGGATGCATCTACGGCGATAACCTCGTCTGGCAAGGACCGCCAGACGGCGGACGCGCCCACCGGGTGCGCGACTCGAGTGTGGATCGTTCTGACCGCAGCGGTTTCGTTCAACATGGCATTCAATGCAGTGGCAGAACGTGCTCTTCGCTCCGTCCCGCCGCGCGTACATTGCAGCTTAGCAAGAGTGAAGCCCCTTCCAAAGATAAAGGAGAACCCTACATGATTCTGAGGGCACTAATAGCTGTTTTGCTCATCTCGCTTTCGCATGCAGTGCGCGCGGACTGGCAGTATGCAAAATGGGGAGCAACGCCGGAGGAGGTTATAACTGCGTCCCAAGGAATGGCCTCTAACTCAGATCCGGAAATAGCGCGGTTAAAGGGCAGCGCAGAAGATACCGCTTCGGTTATTGCTGACTATAGGTCAGGAGACTACGAATTTGATGTCTTCTTCAGGTTCGGAAATGCTAGGAATGACTTAAGATTCGTTACAATGGAATTGAAGAACCAGTCCAAGTGCCATCAACTTCGGGGCAGCCTATCGTCAAAATATGGTGAGGGCGAAAGTAAAGCTGGGGTTGATGTAGTAAGTTGGTATGATCGAAAGGAAAATAATCGCGTGTCTTATATAGGGGCTATGTTTGGCATGAAGTGCTCAGTAACTTATCAGGGTCTGGTTACATCAGAAACTGAGGGTCTGTAGAGAGGGCTAGCGTAAAAGGATAGATCGCGCGCAGGCTCGATCTTATCCCGTGGTTTAACAAGCCCGGTGGCGGTCTTCGACCTTTCTTATGGAAAGAGATTTTCAGGCTCTGGCCGGTGCAATTCCGGTGCTGATGCGGACGGGGTGAGTTCTCCATCCTTAAGCCTGATTCCTGCGAGTGCTGAGGTGTTTCTCGCCGGGAACTCGCCGAGTTTCTCGTCAACCACACCCATTCGACGCGAGTTGTCACGACGCGCGTCACAGTTCAATTGGCGAAAACAGGGGTCAGAGTGCACTTTCAATGGACCATGCAGGGGTCGAAATGTGCAGTTTTCTTCTATTTGTAGCGCATCGGCAGTGCGCTTACTACGAGGCGCTTGGTTGTTTCGGACACGCCAACCCGACCGAGAGTTCAGGGTGAATCGATGTGTCCAGTAGTGGCTTCATTCAAAAGATTGGTCAACGCGACTGTCTGAACGCTGCATTTCTCGGCAGCCGACTATTTCCAACCTTAGGCGTAGGAGGGCGCATGCTTCATCGAGAAGATTTCTGTCGTCACCTTTGGGAGAGCGCGATTGATCTGGTTGGAGATGCGGCCTCGGTAGAGCGCGTCATTGCTTCGCTGTGTGCCTCGCCAGCGGAATCGTTCTATTCCGCAGGTCTGGCCATGAGGAGAATGCTGGAGCTGGGTGTCTCCGCATCTGACCTTGCGTTGGTGATGCGATTCGCTTCCTATGAGGCGGTTTTTGCGACGCTTTATGCTATGGACGATCCGGGGGTTAAGCCAAAGGAGCGGACAGGACTCTACGAAGACTTGCTTATGGCGGACCCGTCAGGACGCGAGGGGAGGTCTTGAGAGTTATCCTGGTTTCTCACCTTGTTGGACACGTCAGTCGCTTCGCGATTGAACCTGGTGCTTGGTTCGGTTGAGCAGGATGGATAAGCTCCGCGAAGGTTTGAATCGTCTGGCCATGGATTTTTGGTGTGGTGTTGGCGATCTGGATGAACTGTCATCCTGGACGGACGCGGCTGCTATGGAGGATGGCGAGTTCCATCCTCTGATTTGGGAGTTGTACCCCCAGCCCAAGTCCGAGTTGATCACAGGCCTGCTGTTGACGATCGCCTACGAGGTAAATGGGTTCAAACCCGCTTCCGTGGCGGGTGAGGCGCTCGCTACCGAGGCGCTCAAGAAGGCATTGAACGCATTCGTTACGCAAGCCATGTCGGTTCAGTCCTTTTGCCTTCTGGTGAACCGCCTGGATCTGGCGTTCAATACCGAACTCGCCGGTATTCCAAGGCCGACGTCGACATCGGCAGACGGTCAGTGGTGGCTTGGTGACCTATGGAACTGCTGCGATTGGTGTGATGAGAGTTGGACGCATGCGGACTCCCCTCATCTGCATGAGGAGGCAGCCCGAGTCGCCTACATCTTGGCCAACACTCCTTCTGTGCCAATGACGCTTCGCAGTACGGACGAGCTCAAGTATTAGGTTTCGCTAGACTGAACGAATAGGAATCACGTGGCGCTAGAGATGGAAGAAGCAACGTACTGGAATCCGATGGTGCCCGAACTGACGGTCACGTCACTTGAAGAGTCGCTGCGCTTTTACCTGGCAGCCGGCTTCAGTGTTCGACATCGTCGCGAATCTCCGCCTTTCGCGTACCTTGAGCTTGGACATGCCCAGCTCATGCTTGAGCAGCGGCATGCTCAAGGCTGGAATGTGGAGCCCCTGGACAGACCTTTCGGCCGTGGCATCAACTTCCAGATTGAGGTTCCAGATGTCGGGCAGGTGCTATCGGCACTCCTTTCGCTCAACTTCGTCCTGTTCCGGAACCCCAAAGATTCCTGGTATCGCGTAGCGCCAGATGCCGAAAGGGGGCAGCGCGAGTTTCTTGTTCAAGATCCTGATGGGTTCTTGCTTCGTTTTGTGCAAGATCTCGGCCAGCGCAGTGCGGCCTAGCGTAAATGGATGGACCGCGCGCAGCCGCGATTTGATCCGGCGCTTGAACGAGCCCGGTGGCGGCCTTCGGCCTCTCTTATGGAAAGACTTTTTTTGGCCGTGACCTGTGCGATTACGGCGCTGATGCGGACGGAGTGAATGCTCCGTCCTCAAGCCTGATTTCTGCGAGTGCCACCCTGTTTCTCGTCAGCTTCTCCGATATTGTCTTCAACCCCGCGCATTCCGCCCGAGTTGTCTCGACGAGCGTAACCGGGCCGATTTCCTCCCTGCTTCGGCCGCTGTGTGCCCCTCCGCGGGCCTTCGTACTGCACTAGAAGCAAATTCGCGGGGGTTCTACTGCTTTCAAGCGCGTACTCGCCCTGTCGATGAGCGGAGAGTTGCTTCCATCACTGTCGCTTTGTGCTATCACGTCGGCCTATGCCCGACACTTCCCCTAAACACGAGACGCTTCGCGCCCGGCTGAAGCCTTGGGCACGCGGGCTGTTGATCGCCTGGGTGCTCTATGTGCTCTGTGCGGGCGTGTTTCTGAACACGCCGCTGGCGGGCTGGGCGATCAACCGCTTCCCGGAGCGCTTCACCCTGAACTGGACGGCGGCGGTGTCGCTGTATCCCGGCCAGGTGTGGGCCTGGGGTCTCGATCTGCGCGGTCATGCTCGCCACGTGAAGTGGGAGGCGCAGGCGTCTTCCGCGCGCGGGCGGCTGGCCCTGCTGCCGTTGTTCAAACGAGAGCTTCGCTGGCCGGTGATCACGGCGGCCGAGGTCCGTGTCGATGTGCAGCGCGTGGTCGAGGAGATGCAGCCGCGGCCGCCGAGTGATCGAGCATGGACACTGGCGCTGCCGCATGTCCAGACCGACAGCCTGCGGCGCGTGCGCTGGGAAGCGCTGGTGCTCGACGGGCAGGCGCGGGCGAGCTTTGGCATGCTCAAGCGCCTGCGCGGTGGGCCCTTGACGGTGTTTCCCTCATCGCTGACGACGCAAGACGCGCGCGTGCAGCTGGGTGAGCACACCGTGCTGGACGAGATTGAAGCGCAGATTCTGTTCGCGCTGCCCGAGCACTTTGCCGGCGATTATCCGGGCGCGGCTCGCCTGCAACTGATCGAGGCCAGTGTGAGCCTTGAGGGCAGAACGACACGTCTGCGACTGCGTCCGGACGCAGCTTCTGCGGACATGTTTGATCTGCAGCCGGGCGACGGCCGCGTGGAGGTCGACGTCACCCTGCGCCAAGGCGAGTGGCTGCCGGGCGGTCGCGTCGATCTTCAGCTGCCTGTGCGGGCGGAATACGCCGACGGCCACGTGCAGGAGAACCGGCTGCAGCTCGACCTGCGCCTCGATCAGGACGTGCATCTACGTGCGGTACTGCCGCCTTCGCGCGAGGGAAGTCTTCTGCTCGATGCCGATTTGCGCATCGACCAGCGCCGCTTCGACCCACAGCCCTGGCGCAGCCTGGTGCCGCACACCTCGGGCAGGCTCGCCCTGCGTTGGCGCTTCGACTCACTTCAGTGGCTGTCAGAATCACTGGTACGCGGCGATTGGCTGGTGTTCGACGGTCACGGCGAGCTTGAGGCCGATCTTCAGATCGAGCAGGGGCGCTTACTGCCCGGCAGCCGCTTCGAGGTTCCGCAGGCCACTTTGATGGCACAGGTGATGGGCAATCGCTTCACCGGCGAGACGCGCGCGCTGGGGCGAATCGAGGAGACCGCGGGTGCCACACATACGCACATAGAAATGAGGGCAGAGCGCTTCGCGATTGCTCCGGTCGACGCTGCCAATGAGCCCTTCGTACAAGGGGCGGATCTGGGTATCACCCTGAGCTCGGCGGGTGAGTTGGTGAACTTTCGCGACGAGGCGAATGCTCGTCTGCAGTTCGGGCAGGCCGAGGTTCAAGACCTGACGCGGTACAACAGGTACCTGCCCGAACATGCCATGCGTTTCACGGGCGGTCGTGGGACGCTCAGCGGCGACCTCAGCCTGAACGCACATGGCCAGATATCGAAGGGGAGTTTCGACATCCAGGCACAGGGCGCAGCCCTGCGCGTGGCCAACCTCGATCTGCAGGGGGATGTGAGAATCGCGGGGCAGTTGGTCAGCGCCGATCTGGACCAGCAGCACGTCGTGGTCGACGGTTCAAAGATCGAATTGGCGCGTGTCGTCTATCGCGACCCCAAGGGCGTGCAGCACCGGGACTGGTGGGCGCGAATCGAGCTGCCCAACGCGCGGGCCGAAGGCGGCCGACCGCTGAAGATTGATGGTGATGCGCACATCGTCATGAAGGATGTCGGCTTGTTGCTGGCCCTGTTCGAGCGCAAGAAGCCCTTTCCCCGATGGGCGGCGCGCTTGATCGACGCGGGCGAGACGGTGGTGCACGGGCAGGCACAGGTGCGGGGCAAGCATGTTGTGCTGGATCGCCTGGAGGCCGAGAACGATCGTTTCAGCCTGAAGGCGCGCTTGCGGCTGGCAGAAGGGCAGGCCCATGGCGACCTGCTGTTGATGTGGGGGCTGCTCGCACTGGGCGTGGAGCTGGACGCTGAAGATCGCGACTACCGACTTGTCCGCGCTCGCAGCTGGTTTGAAGAGCGCCCGGATCTGCTGCCGGAAAGTGTGGAAGGTAGGTGAGCGACGAACCGGCGCCGGGGTCGCAGAGTGACTGATTGAGCCGCGCGGGCGTACGTGTTTCCTGCGGCCTTCGCGACGTGCCGTCAGGAGGCTCAGGGCACCGTAGTCAATGCGAAGTCCGTGCCCCAGCCTGTGCGGCCTCCGTCTGGCGCAGCTGCGCACGCACGGCGCGCGCCTGGGCGCAGACGATCCGCGTCAGCTTGCCGAGCCCGCGAAGCTGCCAGCGCAACGGGCGGGGGCCTTCGAGGCGTTCGGCGGCCATCAATACCGTGACCGCGACCATCGCGAGGGTATGCCCGTGGATCAACAGCATCGGCAGCAGCATCAAGGCCCAGCAGGAGCCGATGCACCACAGGCCGTGGCTGAGGCCGAAGCCGAACGCGTCGCGGTCAGCGGCGAAGCCGAACGCGGAGAGTTCGTAGTGGTTGTGGCTGCGATTCAGGCACAGCTGTTTGGCCGGTGAACATTGCCAGGCCAGCGCGATCAGCGCTGCCGCTGCCGCCGGCCACAGCGACTGCGGTGCTGCCACGCTCAACAGCCACTGCAGCAGGATCAGCACGGCACCGGCGAGCAGCCACACGACGGCGTAGCCGATTGCGAACAGGGTGATCGAGCGTGCGCGTCGCTGGCGAAAGCTGCGCTGATGCACATGCAGCAGCGGCGCGATCAGGGTCGGCACCATCATCGCGATCAACATTAGCGTCCAGCTCGCCGCCAGCGAGCTGAGCGGGGCGACGTCCAGCAGCACGCGCAGGGAAGACCAGGACCACGCCGTGCCTTCCCCGCGGCAGAACGCCAGGCCCGCATCGGCGGGAACGGCCAGATAGGCCGCCCAGCCGAGCGCGCTCACCAGCAGCGCGCTGCCGGCAATGCGCCGGCGCGCGCGCTCGCGTTCTGTCACTTGTGGGTCTCGCGGTAGACGCTCACGCGCCCAACGCTGATCGGGGCGTCGGAATCCACCGCGTGGCTGGGCAGGATTTTCACGTCGAGGGTATCGGTCTGCAGCGCGTTCTCGACGTACAGGGCGTCGATCAGGCTGGTGATGTCCAGCTCGAAGGTCAGGCCAGACCCGCCGTGGCCGAGGTCCTTCATGCTGGCGCGGCGAAGGCCGAACAGCGCCACCGTGCCTGCCAGATGCTCGTTGACGTAGACCTGCAACTTCTGCGCGTCGCGGGTGCCGCGAACATTCTCAAGCTGTAGGTAGGCGCGGTCGGGGGGCGACTCCAGCGACGCCGTTCTGAGGCTGTTCGACAGCTTCATGCGTACGCCCGGGTCGAAACGCACCTGCGCGCGCGCGCCGGAGCTTTTGATGTCGAGCGTGCCGTCGTGGGTGCCGACCAGCTCGGAGTCGGCGGCGGTGTCCTGACTCGAATCGGGCGGTTGTCCGGCCATCGCGGGGGCTCCCAGCTTCTGCAGTCGAATCGCCAGCGTCGAGCTGACCGGCGCTGCCTTGGCGATGGTGGGCAGGTCGTCGTAGGTGTAGTCGGTCTTGCTCAGATCATCTACCTGCTGTGGTGTGTACACCCAGGCGCTGCCGTCCGCCATCGGTACTACGAATGCCCGCTCACCCGCGGCGGCCGGGCCATCCAGCCAGTTGGACGTGGTCGGATTGGCGTTACCGCTGGCGTTCCAGTGTGCCCATAGGCGGTCGATGTTTGCATGGTGCAGATAGAACACCGGGTCGAGCGCGGCGATACCGGGGTCACTCATCAGGCCCCAGATGGAGCCGTCGGGGGCGTTGCCGCCGACATCGACATGGACCTGGTTGTGCGGGTTGCTTTCGAGGTTTCCGTTGACGCTTCCGTCGTGGGAGAAACCCGTTTGCGGCCCACCGAAGCCGGGGCGAGGTGTGGCTGCGTTGCTGCCGGTATAGAGGGTGTTGTTCATGCAGGCACCCGACACCGGCGGCACCGGAATATAGATGTTGCCATCGCTCTTGGGGCCGTAGCGCGCGGTGACGAACAGGGGGTTGGGCGAACCGTCCGGCAGCTTCGCCTGCGTGAACGCAGGCGGGATCTCGTACTGGTTGCTTGGGCCCAGATAGTTCCAGTAGGGCAGGGCCCAGGTTGACGGCCCACCCAGCTGGATCACCGCCTGCCGGATCTGCCCCTCAAGCGCGATCAGATAGCCGCGGTGCCAGGGCGGGAAATACCAGCTCTGGTGCTGGCATTGATCCCAGAAGGTGTCGATGTCGGCCTGCGTCGGCATTGGGGAGATCGGCACGGACGGCGCCGGCGGTATCGACTGCCAGCCGGGAAAGCCAGGCTGTTTGTTGCCTGTGCCGGGCAGGTACTGGCCGTGAATCGCGGCGAAGAACCACCAGCTGTTCCGGTCGTTCAATGGCCGCGCCATCATCGCGCCGACGCCCTTCGCGTACCAGAGAAGGTCCGGATTATCGAACGTGCCGCCCTGGTTCCAGGCGTTTGAGCGCATGTAGCTGGCCATGGTGTTCCCCTTGGGTTGGTTGGTGGTTGGATCGATCGCTTTAGTGGCGAAGATTGCGAGGGTGCTGTGCCTCAGTGAGCCTGTGACGGATACTTGAAGATGTTCAGTAGCATCAACACGGCTGTCTGCTCGGGTGTCGGTTTGAGTGACAGAGGAGAGCTGCAGAGCACGATCGCTGGACCTGCGTGGCCGTTGCTCGGCGCCATCGCGGTGGATGCATCCGGTTCCGCATGCGGCTCAAACGCGATGCATCGGCGACGGCAGCCAGTATGTTGAAGCGTCCGCGCAGGCGCAGCTGTCGGATCTGACAGGGTCGCGCTGCGGCTGGGTCTGTCCTCGGCGCCTTTGCTGCAGGCCGTGCGGCCGAGCCTGAACTAGGTTGGCGCGTGAGAATGCCTTGATGTCAGCGGTACGGCAGCGCGTGCGGATCCACTTCGCGGCCGACGCGAACGACCAAACCGCTGCGCGTCGAGGGTGGATGAAACACCCTCGCCTGACGCACACTTGCTTCCACGTTCACTGAGAGCAGACCGTGAGAAAGGAAAAGCGATTCTCGTTGCCGGCGCGCATCCTGGGCGGCGTTTGCGCCCTGGGCCTGATCGGTGCACTGACCGTGTTCGCGATCGCCGGCCTCGGCATGGTGTCAGGGGTTGTTCTGGCTGCGTCCTTGACCGGTCTGGCGGTGCCCTGTGTGCTCGCGGGTGGCTCTGTGTTGGAAATGCTCGGCGCGCTGTTCGAGCTGCTCGCGGAAGGAGTCACGACGATTCTCGAAGCCATCATGGATGCGTTTGCTTCGATTTTCGGGTAGCTCGATCCACGCGCACCGCCCATCTGGATCGCTCTCGCCATGGACGAAGTTCCTGCCCACCTGCTGGCTGCCTCGCTAGCGCAGATGCGTCGCCGCCGGGGGCCCGCCGGAGGCACTCGCATCGATTACTCCAAGTGGTCGAATGACGCCCGCGCAAGCCCCATCGCATTCATGCGCGAGTTCTACCTGCCGCTCGCCTACGCCTGTCGGAACTGCCGTCGGCAGTGTGAGTATTCGGCCGAAGATCAAAAGCACGCGATCGAAGTGCTGAAGCGCCGACTGGAGTGGCAGCCGACTCTGTGCGACGGCTGCTACGCCGTTCGCTGCGGGCTTGAGCGTGAGCTGTACGCCTTTCGTGCCGCCTGGGCCAACCAGCGCAAGCAGCTTCGTGCGGACGCCACCCGCCTGCATCGCTGGCTGGAGGTTCTCGAGACCGCGCCCAGCTACGGCCTGCGTCGAAACTCCGGCATGATCACCCACCTCAGGAAGCTGCTTGCGGGCATACAGCCATCGATTCCCCTCGATGGAACTGCGGTCTGAGAAGACGCAGCTACACCCACACTCTGCCGGGCGGGCAGGGCGGGACGCTCCGCCCGGTGTGTGGTCTGGTCGGAACCCTGCTCCCCTTCATCATCATTGTTCTTAGGCATACTCATGGGTCTGGATGTCGCAGTTGGCATGCTCGCTGATCTCGGCCAGAACGATCCCGAGGGGCTGCAGTCGATGAAAATGCACTTCGAAAGTGTCAATGAGGTTCTTGCGGCGGCGGGCTTGCCGAGGCATGTGGAGCCCGTTGACTGCGAGCCCTGGGGCCGACAGATGTACGGCTACTCCGGCCTGCACTACCTGCGACGGCTGGCGGCGTATCTGGATGCTGGCTTGCCCTTGCCGTCGCCGGGTGATCGTTCCTGCGCTGATGATCCGGTGCTGATGGCTTACTACGACAACGTGACCGGCAAGCGGCCTTCGCTGCTCAAGCGCCTGTTTCACAGTCCGCCGCGCTTCGCTCGGGGTTTCGATCATTTGATCCTGCACAGCGATTCGGAAGGGTTCTACCTGCCTCAGGACTTTCCCCAGGTCCTCGTGGTTGATGATGAGGCGCTTCCCGGAGGAATGCTGGGCTCGGCCCCGCGGCTGCTGACAGAGCTTGATCGGCTGGCGAGTTTGCTGGGACTGCCGGACCATCTGGACGCCGACTCGGATGCGCTATGGGACGCAGCAGAGCGCCAGGGCGAGGGTGAGGGTGACGAAGGCTGGCAGCGGTACGGGATCGAGAGTTTCAGTTGCGTCGTTCTGCGCGAGGCCTGTCGCAAGAGCGTTGCCTCGGGTGCCGCCATCGTTTTCTGCTGAACCACCGTGGGTGGTTGATTGTGTGTCGTGCTGCCGTGTCAGTTGTTGCCTTGCGCTCGGGCACTCCGAAGGTGCTGATGCTTTCCGATCAGAACGCTTCGCGGGTTCCCTTGAACTGAATCGAAGCGAAGCGAGACGTGGCTGGGCTGAGGCTGGAGGCTGGTAGTTGCGCTGCGCTTATCTAGCCTGCGACCGGGAGGTAAGGTTTGCAGGGCAACGCAAGGCAGACCGCTCTTCGGCTTGAAGCGGCCTCTCCAATTGCTGCTTTGGTGAGGCGAGGATCGGGTAGATGCGCGGCGCTTATCTACCCTACGACTGCGGATAAGGCTTTGCGTGGCAAGGCAAGGCCTGCGGCACGTTCTCTCACCACGACTCCCGAGGCAAGACAATCGCAATGACCCCACACTCTGCAGCCCTGATGGCCGACTACAACCGCTGGATGAACGTGCGGATGTTCGATGCCGCCGCGCAACTGGATGACACGACGCTGGCCGCTGACAAGGGGGCGTTCTTCGGTTCGATTCTGGCGACGCTGAACCATATCGCGGTGGCCGATACGATCTGGCTGCTTCGCTTCGCGCAGCACGCGGCAGGGTTCGCGAGTCTCGACGAGCTGTCGAGTTATCCCAGGCCGACCTCGTTGGGCCAAGTGCTCGCCCCCGACCTTGCGGGACTTCGCGGCTACCGGGACACGTTGGACGATCTCATCCTGCGCTGGGTGGCCGAGCTGCGCCCTGAGCATCTTTCGGCCGACATCGCCTACAGCAACATGGCGGGCCTGCGCTCGGGCCGAAACTTTGGTGCCTTGCTGCAGCATTTCTTCAACCATCAGACCCACCACCGTGGGCAGGTGTCCACGCTGCTGTTCCAAGCGGGCGTGGATGTCGGCGTCACCGATCTGCTGGCCTTGATTCCTCAGACGGATGCCTGATTCGCCTCGCGCTTCGTCGCGGAGGGCTGAGGTCCGCGATGCGGGGCGGACGAGTTCCCGCTGCCGGGCTGGCGGCCAGGCGCATGCTCGCGGCATGATCTGCGGGTAGCGTTCGTGGCTTCGAGGCACCCGGCTCCACGGCTCGTTCGCTAGAGGGCCTCGCCGCGAACAAGGCTTGATTCGCTACGGGGAGTGAGCTTCGTGATGGTGTTGAACATCACTGCACGTGCCCGGTGATCGAAGAGGGGTTTTGCATGGCCATCCAGGTTTCACTGAAACAGCTTGAAGACGCGCTGATGTTCTCGTCTTTCAGCAGTACCGGAGAAGTCGAGGCCTTTGTGTGTCGGGCCACCGGTGCGGTGATCGTGCGCGGACCGGAAGATCTTGAGGAAGAGCCTCCGCCCGAGGGCCTCGGCGACGACTCGCTGTATGCGTGTCTTCCAGGCCGTCGCAATTTGGATCTGGGCCAGCCGTTGGTGTTCGGTTTCCTGCGGGCGAAGGCGCCCCAGCTTGAGGGCACGGTGCGCGGCTTCTTTCGCGGCCGCGGCGCGTATCCGCGCTTCAAGAATCTGCTGGAGCGACACGACTTGCTCGACGCCTGGCATGTCCACGAGGAAAGCGCAGCGCGCCAGGCACTGATCGACTGGGCGCAAGGCCAGGGCTTCGAGCTGGTCGAAGCGCCCGGCGCAGTCGGGAAGCCCTGAGTTGTTTACCCCGCCGCGCTACATCCTGGCGCCGTATCTGCCGACTGCAGACGACGTGGTCGAGCGCATGCTCGACCTGGCCTGCGTGGGGCCGAGCGATGTGGTTTTTGATCTGGGCTGCGGCGATGGTCGGCTGGCGATTGCGGCGGCGCGACGTGGCGCGCAGGCCTATGGCGTCGACATCGAGCCGTGGTGGGTCGAGCAGTCGCGACTCAATGCGCAGGCAGCAGGCGTGGTTGAACGCACGCGCTTCGAGCAGCGTGATGCCATGGACGTGGATGTCTCGCCCGCCAGCGTGGTCGTGCTGTATCTGGTGCATTGGTCCACCCAGCTGCTGGCCGTCGAGCTGCTGGCGCGGTGCGCGCCGGGTACGCGTGTGGTCTCAAACAGCTTTCCGTTTGAATCAGCTGCAGGGGCACAGACGCAGCGCATGATCGATGCCTCGGGGCAGTCGCGCGAGTTGCATCTATGGGTGGTGCCTGAACGTGTTGCGTGAGGCCGCTAGTGCTTACGCGTGTCGAAGACGCGGCAGCCGCGCGCGTATCCACCCGCGCCTTCTGTCAGGCGCGAGACGGGTGAATGTTCGAGAGTGATCAGGTTGGGAAAGGAGAGGTTGGCAATGCGACTAAAGGACACGGTGGCTCTGGTGACGGGCGCAGGACGCGGCATCGGCGCGGCGATTGCGCGGGCGTTCGCGGCGGAAGGCGCGTTCGTATTCGTCACCGATATCGATAGCGCGTCAGGCCGCCAGGTGGCGGAATCGCTGGGCGATCGGGCGCGGTTCGAGCCGCTCGATGTGCGCGAAGAGTCGCAGTGGGAGCAGGTCTGCGCGGCGGTCCTGCAGGCGCATGGGCGACTGGATATCGTGGTGAACAATGCCGGCATTACCGGCTTCGAAGACGGCTTCGTCGCGCATGATCCGGAGCACGCGACTTTGACCGACTGGCGCCAGGTGCATACGACCAACCTCGACGGCGTGTTCCTGGGCTGCAAGCATGCGATCCGCGCCATGCGCCCGCGCGGCACGGGCTCGATCGTCAACATTTCTTCGCGCTCAGGCCTGGTCGGCATTCCCGCGGCTGCAGCGTATGCGTCGAGCAAGGCCGCCGTGCGCAACCACACCAAGAGTGTTGCCCTGTACTGCGCGCAGCAGGGGCTGCGAATCCGCTGCAACTCGATCCACCCGGCGGCCATCCTGACGCCGATGTGGGAGCCGATGCTGGGCAGCGGCCCCGAGCGCGAGGCGAACATGGCGATGTTCGTGCAGGACACGCCGCTGCGCCGTTTCGGCACGCCGGAGGACGTCGCCGCGGTGGCGGTGCTGTTGGCCTCGGACGAATCCAGCTACATCACCGGGGCGGAGTTCAATATCGACGGCGGCATTCTGGCCGGCTCGGCGGGTGCGCCGGTGCAGGCTTCGGACAGTGCTTAGACTTCTGGGTCTTCGTGAATCAGTGTGGGTGATTCCTGCGTGCCTGCGTGGTCCAGCGGTGCTCGTCGACGCTGTCGGTGCGCCGCAGGCGCACCCTACGCGGCCGGACCAGTTCGGCTGGGTCTGGGGTATGGCGTTGCGGCTTTCGTAGGGTGCGCGTGCCGCGCACCGGTGATCGCGAGAGACGCACACGAAGGCCCGAAGCATGGCGTCGCGCGCTTTAGTAGGGTGCGCGTGCCGCGCACCGATGATCACGAGAAACGCACAGGAAGGCCCCAAGCTTCGCGCGATCGGCGCGCAGTTCTCCAGCCGCGCCGGGCGCCGGGTGATCGCGCGGACTCGCTTTCCGTAGGCGCAGCTGGCCTTCGTCCCGGCGTCGGTTCACACGCAGCTGAGGCACGTAGAGCAGCACTTCTCAAGAAACGCCTCGCCGACACCGCAGCCTGTGGCGGCAGCCTGTCCCTCGCAGGTCAAACGCGATGAGCAATCGGAGTGGAATGTTCGATCAAGGAACGTTAAAGCTGCTGGCCGCGATGCTCGCGATCGTCTTCTTGGCTGCGCTGCCTGGGCTGATCTGGCCCGCATGGCTGGACTCACCCTTGGGCACGCTGGTCCGGCTGTCGCTTCTGCTGGTCTATCTGCTGCACGCTGCAGGCGTGCCGGGACTCTTGCAGAACGCGGGCGCCTGCGGTTGGGGCTGGTGTTCGCCGAGCTTATTGGGTTGGGCGGTCGCCGCGCTGATCTGTCTCTTCGCGCTGTGGTGTACCGCCTGGGTATTGGCGCGCGTGTGGGGGCGGCGGCGGCAGCATTGACAGCGCGTCTATCGAGGGCACTTTGGATGAAGCCGCGGTCGGGCGAACTGATTTCGTGCTGACCTGCGATCGGGCAGCTTGGCTATGCTCTCGCCTTCGCGCCGGGAGTGGCCGGCCCCTGGAAGTCGTTGGCATGTTCAAGAACCTGATTCCCAAGATCTTCTACAGCCAGCTCGAAGACGGGCTGGCGTTCTTCGTCGATGTGCTCGGGTTCGAGTTGGCCTGGCGCGATGACAGCTTGGCTGTGGTCGAACGCGATGGCGCGAAGGCGTATTTGATGCAAAGCCCCGAGCTGGCGGCGCTGGATCGGCCCGAGTTGGCCATCGAGACGGACGACATCGAGGCGGTGCACGCGGAGATGGCTGCGCGCGCGCCGGAGCGCCTGCATCCCAATCTGCCGAACGTGCAGTTGCGGCCCTGGGGTGCGCTGGAGTTCGCGATGCTCGACAAGACCACCGTCTGCGTGGTGTTTCGGCAGTGGCCGGACGAAGACTGAGGGCGTGCGAGACGCTCCGGTAGCTTGGGCCAAGCGAATCGCGGCCCAACGTTGCCGCCTCGATGCACCGGTCTGGCGCCGGGCTGGATAAGCCCTCAGCGCTCGAACAGCCCCGCACCGCCTGTCGCGCGCTTTCAAATCAAAAGCGGCGGGTAGCTTGGGCCAGGCGAATCGCGGCCCAACGTTGCCGCCTCGATGCACACGCGCGGTACCGGCTTGAGGAAGCCCTCAGCGCTCGAACAACCCTCGCACCGCCTGCCGCGCGCTTTCGAATCCGAAGTGGCGTTCGACGTTCGCGAGGCCACCTGCGGACAGCTGCAGCCAGAGCTCGGGGTCGCGATAGGCGCGCAGCACCGCGGCTGCGAAGTCCTCCGGCGTCTCCGCCACCAGCACGTCCTGACCGGGCTCGGCGTGCATGCCTTCGATGGCGATCGGCGTGGCCACGACCGGCTGCCCGTAGCTCATGCTCATGTTGACCTTGCCCTTGACGCCCGCGCCATAGCGCAGCGGCGCGACCGCAAGCCGGCAATTGTCCATGAAGGGCTCGATGTCGGGCACGAAGCCCTGGAACATGATGCCGGGGCGTTCGCCCAGCGCGCGCACTTCGTCGGGGGCTTTGCTGCCGACGACGTGGAAGGTGATCTCCGGCGCCTCGGCGCGAATCAGCGGCAGCACTTCGTCGGCGAACCACATCACAGCATCGACGTTCGGCGTGTGCTGGTAGCCGCCCATGAAGACGATGTCGTGGCGCTGCTCGAAGGGCTTTCGGCAGCCGAACACCTCGTGCACGTTCGAAAGAATGTCGACACGTGAATAGGGCGCTTCGCTGGCGAGCAGGGTCTGTTCGACTGGGCTGACCACCAGGGTGATGTCGCTGCGGCGGATCAGATCCAGTTCTTTCTCGCGTGTCTGCGCGGCCTGGCGGCGCAGGTCGTCGCGGTCGGCCAGCTCGGCTTCGCGCTGTTCGCGCAGATAGTGCAGGTCGACCGTGTCGAACACCAACTGCGCCTGCGGGGCGTGCAGGCGCACGAGATCGACGTACTGGATTGCGATGTAGTGGCGGCTCAGCACGACCAGGTCGAAATGGCGGCCATGCTCGGCAAACCAGCCTGGAACGTCAGACAGGAATGGATGCCACAGCACTTCCACCCCGAGCTGCTGCAGCTCTGGCGTGTAGCGTTCGACGAAGGCGCGGTTGTCGGCGAAGAAGCTCACCGCGACACCCTCCGCGCGCAGCACGCGCATCAGGTTGACCATGCGCAGCGAGCCTGAATCCTGATCCGGTGTCGGCGTGGTGGCGTCGATGATCAGCACGCGACGCGTGTCGCGGTGCTGACGCGCGATTTCAATCGGCGTGCCCGGCGCTGGATGCTGCTGCAGACGATCGCCCCAGCGCTCCAGGAACTTCTGCTGATTGACGACCTGGTAGGCCTTGACCCCGGTCGAGGTGTCGGTGCCCGAACTCACCCCTTCGAAGTGCACCACCGCTGACCTTGGCTGGTACAGCACGCGCAATCCGTGGGCCCAGACCTTCATCGCGAGGTCGGTGTCTTCGTAGTAGGCCGGCGCGTAGTGGCGGTCGAAGCCGCCGAACGCATTGAACAGTTCCGTGCGGATCGCGATCGCCGCGCCCGAGCAGTAGTCGACTTCGCGCAGGTAGTTGTACTCGGGTGCGGCGGGGTCGCCAAAGCGGCCGTAGTTCCAGCCCGAGGCATCGTTGAAAACGATGCCGCCGGCTTCCTGCAGACGTCCGTCGGGGTAGATCAGCTTGGCGCCGACCAGGCCCACGCGGTCCTGCGTTTCGAAGGTATCGATCAGTGCATCCAGCCAGCCGGGCTGCACCGCAGTGTCGTTGTTGAGGAACACCAGATACTCGCCGCGCGCGGCGGCGGCACCCGCATTGCAGGCGCCGATGAAGCCGAGGTTCTCAGGGTTGCGCTGGTAGCGCAGGCCCTCGATCTGCGGCAGCGTCTCGGCGGTTTCGTCGGAAGAGCAGTCGTCGACCACGATGATCTCGGCGGAGATGCGCGAGGGGTGTGCGGCGATCGAGCGCAGGCAGGTCAGACTGTGGTCGAGATGGTTATAGACCGGAATCACCACGCTGACGGTGGGCGTCTCAGGGCAGGGCAGGGAGAAGGGCGAGAACGGCGCACTGGCGGGTACATCCAGCACGGTCGGCGGCAGCTCCGGCCGCACTTCCTGGCGGATCCGCTTGAGCGTGCCGTTGACGCCGCGCGAGCGCAGGCTACGCAGGCCGCGGCCAAGCAGGGAGCCGGCGCGCTGGCGGCGAAAGCCGAAGCTGGCGAGCCCGCGTTCCAGAAGCCGACGCACGCCGCGCAGCGGGCGGGTCAGCTTCCACGAGGCGCTTTGCAGAATGCGGTTGCGCTCGGTCTCGAAGTGGTCGCGCTGTTGTTCCATTGCGCTGGACAGGGCACGTAGTCGCACGACCTCTTCGTCGAGCGCATGGAGGCGTCCGCGCAGCACGTTCGTAATTTTGTCGATTTCGGCGCCGTCGGGCACGATCTCGGCGGTTTCGCCGGCGCTGCGCAGTACCTCAATCATTTGGTCTAGCGCATCGCGCGCAGCCTCGCGGACGCGCTCAAGGTCCAGCTTCAGGCCTTCAATCTGGCCGCCCTGTAGCTCCACCCGCAGATCCAGGCTTTCCGCCCAGGCAGTGCGCTCTAGCGCGAGTTTTTCCTGATCGCGCGCCCATTGCGCGCGCTCGGTGGCCGTTGCCTCCCAGTGCTGGCTGGAATCACGCAGCTGTTGCTGGAGCGCGAGCGCATGCGTCAGCTGCGCGCTCAGTGCGAGTCGCGCAACGTCGCTGTTCACGCCGTGCGTCGGCTGCGCCAGCGCTGAGCGGATCTGCACACCCAGCGTGTCGGCGTAGGCCTGAGCCATGCTGTCTACGGTCTGCACCGGGACGTGCTGGCCGCGCAGGCTTTGCAGTGCCTGTGGGCTGCGCGCGAGGAACTGCAGCGCACGTGCAATCGCGGTGGCGTCGGGCTCGACCAGCAGGCCATCGCGGCCGTGCTGGATGCGCTCGACATAACTGCCGAGGCGCGTCGC
Source organism: uncultured Aquimonas sp. (assembly GCA_964586455.1). GTDB lineage: Bacteria > Pseudomonadota > Gammaproteobacteria > Xanthomonadales > Xanthomonadaceae > Aquimonas. The sequence goes on along the minus strand of CAZPHV010000070.1, from coordinate 9,156 downwards.
CAGCACCGGCAGGCCGAGCAGGCGCAGTTCGCTCAGGGTGTAGCTGAAGGTCTCGGCCACGCTGGCAGGCAGCAGGGCGAGATCGGGCGCGAGCTCGGCCACGCGCGTCGGCAGTTCATCGCGGCGGTAGTCCAGCAGCACGTGCACGCGATCGGCGCCGAAAAAACGCATGCCCGCCGCACCACAGCCCAGCAGGACCAGCTCGACGCCCTCGGGCAGCTGGGGAATCAGCTGGGCAAGCAGGTGTTCGCCCTTGCCGCCATTGATGCGGCCCGGCACCAGCACTCGCAGTCGATCTGTTTGAGCGCGCGGCACCGGCGATGGCAGCGGTTCCGGCCAGGGCGTGAGGCCGTGCGCGATGCAGTGCTGCGGCAGCTCGGCCAAAGCCGGCGCCAGTCGGGTCAGATTCGCCAGCACCGCTCGGGTCGGCGCGATCAGCTGCGCGCGTGCTTGCAGTAGGGCCGCGATGTAGGCCTCGCGCAAGGCTTGCCACGCCTGCGCGCGGCGCTCGCCGAACGGGTAGTCCGCGCCCTGCGCCTGCAGACAGGCCTCCAGGGCGGTGTCCGAGGCATCGAAATCGGCCGCTCCGAAATCCGCGTGCAGGCTGGGCCACAGCGGGTGGTAGTCGTGGCAGACCACGGCGGTGGGCAGGCCGCTGCGCAGCAGGTCGAGGCTGAGCCCGATCAGGGATGACACCAGCACGCCGCCGACGCCGAAATCGGCGCAGACGGTATCGAGGAATTCCGCGATCTCTCGCGAGTGCAGCGCAGTCGCTGCCACCGGCGCGGCCAAGGGCTGTTCGCGCAGCGGCGCCCCGCCCGGGCGCATGCGCAATGCGAGACCGTTGCCGGGACGCTGGAGATCCGGCTCGCTCTGCGCCTGCAGCAGCAGGTGGTGTGCGTGCAGGTCGCCATCGATCAGGTCGGCGACGAAACGTTCGCTGCCGCCGCCCCAGCCGTGCAGGGCGTGCAGAAGAACGGGCTTGCCATCGAGCCCGGGATAGCCGGCGGGCACGGGTTCATCCAGCAAGGCCGACAGCCGCGCCTGCAGGCCGGCGAATACGACGGCCTCCGACGTAGCCTCGGCTGAGACGGCGGTCGCCGACAGGCACAGGCGGGTATAGACCTCGGCCTCGCAGTCGGCGGGCAAGGCGGGGCGCGGGTGGGCGGCCAACGCGGCAGTCAGGGCCGCTATGCGCCGCGCAGGAATGCGGCAGGCGCGCGGGTCAAAGGTGCTGGAAGGCAGCGGCTGCGCTTCGCCCGCACGCCAGCACAGCCGATCGAGCTGCGCTGCGTCGTGGCCTTGCAGCTGAAGGTCGGCCGCGTTCGCCACGCTCAGCAGTCGCTCGCTGAGCGGCAAGCGCAGCAGACGCAGCGCGGCGTAGGGCGGCAGATCGGCATCGAGGTCAAGCAGCAGCAGCGCGCAGCCTGGCTGTGCCAGCAGTGCCGTCTGCAGTACGGAGCCCGCATCGCTCGCTTGAATCACCGGCGTGCCGTCGGCAAGCCCGGCCAGGCAGGGCTGCGGCGGCAGGGCATCCAGGGTGGTTTGACCGGGGGCAAGGTCGCTGGCGTACAGGCACAGCAGGACGGGGTGGGTACCGTCCGTCAGGGTTGCGAGGCTCAAGAGGCTTCCGGAATACAAAGGGCCGTGGCGGCCGCGCCGGCGATTATCGCAACCGGGCGCAGCCCCCGCCAGCGCACGGCATGCGTACCCACGCTCAGCAGGCGTCAGAACCTTGCCCGAACAGGTCATCCAGCGGGCATCGTCGCTGACGGACGGGGGCCGCTACACTGCGGCCGCCCATTGGATCGTGGATACAGACACCCGCGTGAGTCGACAGAAAACCACCCGCCAGGCGACCTCGCCGCAGGCTGAGCGTCGCTGGCCGGGGCTGCTGTGGGGAATCGCCAAACCCTTGCTGCTGCTGGGCTTCGGCCTGGTCGCCGGATTTCTCGTCCCGTACTTCTACGTGATCGATCAGCGCGTGGCCGCGGATTTCGCGGCGCTGAGCTGGCAGGTGCCGACGCGGGTGATGGCGCGGCCCTTGCGGCTGGCGCCGGGTGTGCCGATGGACCTTGCCGGCCTGCGTGCCGAGCTGGATGCCGCCGGCTACCGTGAAGACGGCCAGGGCCGCGAGGCCGGCAGCTACGGCGTCAATGGCAGCACCGTGCAGCTCAGCACGCGGCCTTTTGTCGACGTCGACGGCCCACAGCCCTCGCGCAGCGCCCGGGTCGATCTGGCGCAGGGGCGGGTGCGCGCGCTGACTGACCTCTCTGGCACGGCGGTGCGCGAGCTGCGTGTCGACCCCGCGCGCATCGCGACCCTGTACGGCGAAAAGCGTGAGGAGCGCCGCCTGGTGCGGCTGGAAGACGTGCCCCCGCTGTTCGTGATGAGCCTGCAGGCGGTCGAAGACCGCGACTTCAAGCACCACATCGGCGTCGACTTCAGCGGCATCGTGCGTGCGGCCTGGGTCAACCTGCGCGAGGGCGAAGTGCGCCAGGGGGCGAGCACGCTGACCCAGCAGCTCGCGCGCAATCTGTACCTGACCCGTGAACAGGCGCTGTGGCGCAAGGTCAAGGAGGCTCTGCACGCGCTGGCGATGGAGCGGCGCTTCAGCAAGACGCAGATCCTCGAGGCCTACCTCAACGAGATCTTTCTCGGCCAGCAGGGCGGTCAGGCGATTCACGGCGTTGCTGCGGCGGCCGATTTCTGGTTCGGTCGCGAACTCTCCCAGCTCAAGCCGCACGAGATCGCGCTGATCATCGGCATGATCCGCGGGCCTTCGTACTACGATCCGCGCCGGCAACCCGAGCGCGCGCTGACGCGCCGCAATCGGGTGCTGAACCAGATGGCCGAGACCGGCCTGATCGAACCGGCGGTCGCTGAGCGCGAGGCCTCGCTGCCGCTGGGCATCAAGCGCCAGGTGGGGCTGGCCGGAAACCGCGCGCCGGCCTTTCTGGCGCTCGTGCGCACCCAGCTCGATCGCGACTACTCCGCCAACGATCTGCGCGGTGCCGGCCTGACCATACACACCACGCTGTCTCCATTGGCGCAGTCGCTGGCCGAGCGCGCTGCCCGCGAGCAGCTGGCCGAGCTGCAGACGCAGGGCCGACCCGAGCTGCAAACCGCGGTGGTGGTGACCGACAGCGAACGCGGCGAAGTGCTGGCCGTGGTCGGCGACCGCGCAGGCGAGGGCACGGGTTTCAACCGTGCACTGGATGCGCAGCGACCGGTGGGATCGCTGATCAAGCCGTTTGTCTACCTGCTGGCGCTGGCGCAGCCGGGGCGCTTCGCTTTGGCGACACCGGTGGAGGATCAGCCGGTCGAGCTGCGGCTGCCGAACGGTCAGACCTGGGCACCCTCCAATGCCGACAACCTCAGTCACGGCACCGTGACCCTGCAGCAGGCGCTGGCGCAGTCCTACAACCAGGCGACGGTGCGGCTGGGCATGGAGCTGGGCGTGGACCGAGTCAGCCGGCTGATCGAGGCGCTGTCCGGCACGCGCCCGCCCGCACACCCTTCGCTACTGCTGGGCTCCGTCGACATGAGCCCCTACCAGATCGCCCAGCTCTACCAGTTCGTGGCCTCAGGTGGACGCCTGCAGCCGCTGCGCGCCGTGCGCGGCGTGCTGGATGCGCAAGGTGCGCTGCTGACCCGCTACGAGAAAGCCTCCGACCCGGCCCAGCCCGGCGATGCGCTGGCCGCGCGCCTGATCGGTATCGCCCTGCAGGAGGCCGCGCGCAGCGGCACCGGCCGACGCCTCTACGCCGATGGCCTGGGCCACCTGCAGCCAGCCGGCAAGACCGGCACCAGCAACGACAGTCGCGACAGTTGGTTCGCCGGCTATACCGGTGCGCATCTCGCGGTGGTCTGGGTAGGCAACGACGGCAATGCCTCGACCGGGCTGTATGGCGCCTCCGGGGCGATGCGCGTGTGGACCGCGCTTTTCAAGCGGCTACCCAGCTCCCCGCTGAACGTCGGCGAGGAAGGGCTGGAGTTCGCGTGGCTGACGCCTGACACTTTCGCCCGCACCGATGAAGGCTGCCCGGATGCACGGCGCTTTCCCTTCATCAGGGGCTATACCCCAGAAACCTACGAAGGCTGCACCGTGTCGCGGGTTCGCGGCTGGTTCGGCCGTGGAGATCGCGCGCAGTGAAGCGTTTCGCCCTAGTCGCCAGCCTGAGCCTCGGCCTTGCCGGCTGCGCCAGTCTTCCGCCCGCACCGGTGGCCCAGCCTGAGCCGCAGGCACCCTCGCGCGATCTGATTGCCGAGCTTTACGCCATGGTCGAGGGCGACGACGCGATCGTGATCGAGCCGCTGCCGGATTCGGAAATCGAAGACCTGCGCGAGGCTGCCAGCCGCTCGATGGCGCTGCGAGAACTGGAGCAGGCGGCGACTTCGCTGGCGCAGGCGCTGCAAATTCGCCCTGGCAGGCCGGATCTGCTCCAGCTTCGCGCCGAGGTAGCGCTTGGCCTGCAGCTGTTGGACGAGGCCGAGCTGTACGCGATCGCCTCGTTCGAAAACGGCCCACGAATCGGCCCGCTCTGCCGTCGCAACTGGGCGGCCATCCAGCTCGCCCGTGAAGTGCGCGGAAATGTCGAAGAAGCGGAAACTGCCCGCGTGCAGTCGCAGCGCTGCACGGCGGAGCCGGTTCTGCGGATGTAGTCGCAGCGGCGACCCGAGCGGGCGATGCGCGCGAAGCAGCCTTAAGGAATCGTAAGCTTCGTAGCCAAGTCGAGGCGGTGGCATCTCACCGCTGCGACCTCTGGGTGCCTGCCTTCGCGGGCACGATGAATCCCGCGTTTCTTCAAGCGCAATCGCCTTCGTGGGCATGATGCATCCAGTGCTTCTGGAGGACGCGCGTCCCGCACACCAGGCTGCAGCGATTGGGGCTTCCTCGAGGGCTCTTGCCACCATCGCGCGGGTACGTGAAGACAGCGCCTCCCAAACGCGTGCTCCGCATCGTCGCCCAGCACAGGCGGGGGCCAGACGTTTTGCCGCCTGCACCCGCTAACATGCGCGCCCATGGATCTATTCGACGCCACGGCCGATGCGCTGTCTGCGCAGGGCCCGCTGGCGCGGGCCTGGCCCGACTTTCGCGCCCGCGAAGCGCAGCAGCGGCTTGCCGAGGCGGTCGCGAAAGCGATGTTGGAGCGCAGCGAGCTGGTTGCTGAAGCTGGGACCGGTACCGGCAAGACCTACGCCTACCTGGTCCCCGCGCTGTTGTCTGGCCTGCGTGTGATCGTATCCACCGGCACCCGCGCCCTGCAGGACCAGCTCTACCACCGCGACCTGCCGCGACTGCGCGAGGCTTTGGGCGTGGGGCTGAAGACTGCGCTGCTGAAAGGTCGCAGCAACTACCTGTGCTGGTATCGATTGGAGCGCGCGCGCACCGACCGCGCGTTCTCCTCGCGTGAGCAGGCCGCGCAGCTGGCGCGCGTTTGGAGCTTCGCCGGCGGCAGTGGCGACGGCGATATCGCCGGCATCGATTTCGTCGCCGAAGACTCGACGCTCTGGCCGCAGATCACCTCGACGCCTGAGAACTGCCTCGGCAGCGAGTGCCCGTTCTATGGAGAGTGTTTTGTAACCAAGGCGCGTGCGCAGGCGCAGGCCGCGGATCTGGTCGTGGTCAATCACCATCTGCTGTTTGCAGACCTCGCCCTGAAACGCGAGGGCTTTGGTGAAATCCTGCCCGGCGCGCACGCTTTCATCATCGATGAGGCGCATCAATTGCCGGAGCTTGCGACGCGGTTCTTTGGCAGCAGCCTGAGCGCGCGTCAGCTGCAGGAGTTGGGGCGAGACGCGCTGCAGGAAGCGCTGCAGGCCTCCGCCGCGACCGGTGCGCTGCAGCCTGCGGTCGACGCCCTCGACAAGGCGCTGCGCGAGTTCCGGCTGGCCTGGGACCCGTTGCCCGCGCGCGGCCCGATCGAACCCGCCCTGCGCCACGACCCCTGCGCGGACAGCCTTGAGGCGCTGGAAGACGCGCTGCGCGCGCTGGTCGATGCGTTGGAAGGTCAGGCCGAGCGCAGCCCCGGCCTGCAGGCCTGCCATGTGCGCGGCCAGGCGCTGCGGCAGAAGCTCGATGAGCTGCATCCGCGCGGTGCGGATGCGGTGCCCTGCGTGCGCTGGTACGAACTGGCCGGGCGCGGCTTCAGCCTGCACATCACGCCGCTGGACATCGCCGGCCCGCTGAGCGAGTTCCGCGCCAAGGCGCATGCCGCCTGGATCTTCACCTCTGCCACCTTGGCGGTGGCCGGCAGCTTCGCGCACTTCGCCGGCCAGCTCGGCCTGGCCGAGCCCATGACTCTGCTGCAGCCCAGCCCCTTCGACTACGCCCAGCAGTCCTTGGCTTGGCTGCCCCCCGAGCTGCCCGACCCGGCCGAGCACGGCTACACCGAAACGCTGCTGCGGACCGCGCTGCCAGCACTGGAGGCCTCCGGCGGCCGCGCTTTCCTGCTGTTCACCAGCCATCGCGCGCTGCGAGAAGCGGCCGACTGGCTGGCGGCGAACACCGGCTTTCCGCTGTTTGTGCAAGGCAACCAGCCGCGGCACCTCCTGCTGCAGGCGTTTCGCGAATCCGGCAATGGGCTGCTGCTGGGCGCAGCCAGCTTCTGGGAAGGTGTGGACGTGGCGGGCGAGGCGCTGTCGCTGGTGCTGATCGACAAACTGCCGTTCGCGGCGCCCGATGATCCGGTCCTGGAAGCACGGTTGGACCATATCCGCCGCAACGGCGGAAACCCGTTCCGCGACTGGCAGCTGCCGAGTGCGGTGATCGCCTTCAAGCAGGGCGTCGGCCGACTGATACGCAGCGAAACAGATCGCGGCGTGCTGGTGCTGTGCGATCCGCGCCTGACCCGCAAGGGCTACGGTCGCAGTTTCTTGGCCAGCCTTCCGCCGCTGCCGCGCACGCAGGCGATTGAGGACGTGCGCGACTTCTTCCGCAGCCATCCGCCAGCGCCCGATACCGTGGTCGAAGCGATGCAGGATCGGCCCCGCATCAGCAGCTTCGACATCGACGAACCCGAGGTCGTCTGAGCGCGAGCGCGCAGGCAGCACCAGCGCCTGCGCTGCTACCTCACAAAGCCATCCCTCGCGGATCAGCGCGGACAATCTGGGCACGGCTTCTGGACAGCCGGAATCGAGGCCGTACACTGAACGGCTTCCCGCAATGCGTCCCGGCCGATGAATCTGCTCGCCATCGAAACCGCAACCGAAGCCTGCAGCGTGGCCCTGCTGCAAGGCGGCGCCGTCATCGAGCGTTTCGAGATCGCGCCGCGTCGGCATGCAGAACTGGTGTTGCCCTGGGCCGAAGCCCTGCTGGCTGAGGCCGGGATCACCCGCAGTCAGCTCGACGCGATCGCGGTCGGCATCGGCCCCGGCGCGTTCACCGGCGTGCGGCTTGCGGTAGCGATGGGGCAGGGGCTCGCACTTGCGTTGGAGTGTCCCTTGATCGGCATCAGCACGCTGCAGATTCTGGCCGCAGGCGCGCGCGGCGCACAGCCCGGCGATGGCGTGTTCGCCTGCATCGACGCACGCATGGGCGAGGTCTATGCCGGCGCGTTTCGCATTCATCGTGACGGCCAGCCCGAGCCGACAGAAGCACCACAGCTCGGTGCCCCCGGCGCGGTGCGAATACCCGACGACAGTTACGGCTGGGCCCGCGGCACCGGGCTCGCAGCCGGGCAGGGCGAGGTTGTGCAGCGACTGCAGGCTCAGGCCTGGCGTCTGGAACCCGGTGCATTGCCATCGGCTGCCGACCTCGCGCGCCTGGCTGCACGCGCGCATGCACTGGGCGCATACCCCGCATTGCCCGAGGACGTGCAGCCGCTGTATCTGCGCGAGAAAGTGGCGCAGACGATTGCCGAACGCGCGGCGCGCTGAGCGAGTGCCGGGCAGTGCAGGGCGGGCGAGGCTGCACGGTGATGCTGTCCCGCTCGTTGCGGCGCAGACCAGCGCAGCGCTTCAATGACCTCGAAGCGCGTACAACTGCGATCGGCTTCGACGGGCGCACGGCGTCCCTCGTGGTCGTAGGGTGGATGAGCGCAGCGCATCCACCGGCCCTTGTCGCCGCGTCGAAACCGCGCGTGAGCCAAGAGCGGGTGCACTTTGCCTTTGTTGGTGCGCCGCAGGCGCACCCTATGCGGCCGAATGGTTCGGCTTGGCCTGATGCATGGCGTAGCGCTTCTTCGTAGGGTGCGCGTGCCGCGCACCGCTGATTGGAGAGACGATTTTGCGGGCCCCGCCGCTCATGACGCGCGACTACGGCACCTCGGCTTCATCAGGCGCACGGCGTCATTCGTAGTCGTAGGGTGGAAATGCGCAGCGCATCTGCCAGCCTTTTGCCTCAGCCCCGAAACGCAGGGCCAGAAGCCAAGCGGTTTTGTACCGAACACCTCCGACCACGCGCCTACAAGACGCCCTTGCTCGAACTCGCCCGCAGCGTGAGCATGACGCCCTCAGCATCGAGCGAAGGGCGAACACCATGGCCGAGCAGAAGACCCTTCCCAGCGGCGCCAGCGTCGAAGCCCACCTCGCCGAGCGCGCCACACTAGCTCAGCAAGAAGACTGCGCGCAGCTGATCACTCTGCTACAGCGCCTCACCGGCCAGCCGCCCCTCATGTGGGGCCCAAGCATCGTCGGCTTCGGCAACTACCGCTACGTCTACGGCAGCGGCCATACCGGCGAATGGCCGCGGGCCGGGTTCGCGGTTCGTGGCCGCGAGATCGTGCTCTACGTGATGGGCTGCGAAGAACCGAACCACCCACAGCTGGCCCAGCTCGGCAAGCATCGAATGGGCAAGTCCTGCCTGTACTTCAAGAAGCTCGCCGATCTCGATCCAACGGTGCTGGAACAGGTGCTGCGCGACTCGCTGCGCGAACTGGAGCGGCGTCACGGTTGAGCCTGTGAGGGTTTGCAACCCATAGCGCGTAGTGAGGAGGTGCCGTTCTCTCACCCTGCCGACTGACGCGCAGACAGCTTAGAAAGACCACGCAGTTGACCTCGCGCCCTTCCTCAATGTTCGCTACCGCGCAGGCAGCTCAGAAACGGAAGAACAAACCAGACCTCGTTGACGGGCTGCCTGCAAGCGTGTCCACACCCTCCGCTAGTGTAGCGTTGCATTCTTGATTGAACTTATGTTCCCGACGCATATCCAAG
>CAZPHV010000069.1:0-28566 GCA_964586455.1 uncultured Aquimonas sp. | reverse complement strand
ACCACCTCTGGCGCATCGACGCCTCAGCGAGGGGGTGAGTCCATGTGATTACGAATCCACGCCCCGCTCGACTCGCCCTCGGAACACTCCGACATGTGGCGGATCACACTCAGATCAATTTGTGCAGCTTCAGATACTGCTCCAGCTCGCGATAGCCGCCATCCCCACCGTAGCGCACCAGATTGCGCGCGGTGCGTAGCCATTCCAGGGTGCTGGCGGCGTACTCCTGTACGGCCTGCAGCAAGTCCTGCTGTCGCAGCGGACGTTCGACGCCGGTGTCGATGGCGTGCGCGATCACGCGCTCCTTGGCAAGATCGATCAGACCCTCGATGTCGGCGCCCGAATAGAAAGGTGTCGCCTTGGCCAACGCCTCGATTTCCAGCCCCTCGGACGGCACACCCTCAAGCTTCAGCTTGAACATGTGCACGCGCGCGGCTTGATCGGGCGCCGGCACAAACACCTGGCGGGCGAAGCGACCGCTGCGCTTCATCGCCGAATCGACATCCCAGGGCATGTTGCTGGCGGCAAGCACGAGCACATTGCGATTCTGGCTCAGCACACCGTCGAGCTGGGTCAGGAACTCGTTGACGATGCGCCGACTGTGCTCGGAGCTGGCCTTGGCGCGCGAAAACGCGAGCGCGTCGAGCTCGTCGAAAAACAGCACACAGGGCCGCTGCGCTCGGGCGCGGGCGAACACGTCAGCCAGCTGCTCCTCGCTTTCGCCGAACCACATGCTGACCACTTCGGAGACGCCCACGCTGATGAAGCTACCGCCGGCCTCGCCTGCCAAGGCGCGTGCGATCAGGGTCTTGCCGCAGCCTGGAGGCCCATACAGCATCACGCCGCCACCAGCCGACTTGCGGAAGCGGGCGAACAGTCCGGGGTTGCGGAAGGGTTCGATGATCTGCAGACGCAGGGACTTCTTCAGGTCATCAAGCCCCGCTACATCGGCGAAGCGCGCAGGGGTTTCCTGCTCGATCTCGGCAGGCTCGACCGAGACCTCGCGGATCTCACCGCTGGCATCGACCAGACCAAGTCGCGGCCGCTGCACCCGCTCAGTGGCTGGCTCTGGTGGTGCGGTGGGCTGTTCGAGCGCGGCGATGCTCTCGAAGCCCTCGCGGCCGCGGGCCTGCGCGTACAGTGCGCCGGCACGCACCGCATCGCCCGCCGCAAGCCAGGCACGCGCCTGGCCCAGCAGGGGGCGTGCCGAGGCATCACCTTGCGCGCACAGCTCGAACTGATGCCGGGCCTCTTCGATTGCAGCGGCGTCCAACAACGCCTGTGCGTAGCGCAGGCGCAGGGCGACATCGAAGGGGGCATTCAGCAGGGCCACTTCCAGCGCGGCGCGATCGTTCAAGGGCGTATCCATCAGTCGAGCTCCGGGAAACGCTGCCGCTTGAGTATCGGCGGATACACCCAGCTGTAGATTGCATAGGTGAGCCAGGCGAGCGTGACGGCGAACAGCAGAGGCGGCGGCAGCAGGCCGCGCCCAAGCGTCGTCAGCGCAATGAAACCGCCATACAGGCCGAAGCTGCCGGCCCAGCCCCAGCGCAACAGCGGATACATCGGTCGCATGCTCCAGTGGCCCAGGTAGGCGATGTGCGCCGCCAGACGCACTACGTCGGCGTCGTGCGGGCTACGCCGCACCAGCAACGCCGCGGCCTCGCGGGCCGCCGCCAGCTGCATGCGCTCGGCCAGACTGAAGGCGAGCGTGCGCAGGGTGGCTTCGGCTTCGGGGTACAGATCGAGCATCTTGCCCAAGGCCGCCATGTCCTTGGGCGCTCGGCCCTCGGCAAGGTCCAGCAGGGCCAGAGTGGACAGCACCAGCAGATCCTCGGGCGCCAGCCGCGCCGCTTCGCTGGCCAAGGCACGGGCTTTCGGCAGCTGTCCGGCGCGCAGCAGAAGGAAGGCGTAGTGACAGAGCAGGCCGGTGTCCTGTGGCGACTCACGCAGGAGATCCAGCAGCAGGCGCTCGGCCTCCGCCTGGCGCCCCTGCTCGGCGTGGATGCGCGCCATCAGCAGACGCGCGCCCGTGTGCTCCGGCGCCAGCGCCAAGACGTCACGGGCGCTGTCGAGCGCGTCGTGGCTCTCAGTCAGGAAAGCCAGGCGCGCGCGTGCGTACAGCAGATCGAGGTCTTCGGGCGCCTGCTCCAGACCTCGGCGCAGCGCCTCGCGGGCGCGCTGCCATTGCCCGCGCTCCATCCATCGATGCGCTTCATGGGCGAGTTCATCGGGATTGTTCATGCACCTAACCCAAGCGAATCGAGCAAAGCAGGGGCCCACTTCGTTGTGAGCATCCCGACCGCTACCGCGACTGCGATGGCAGCAAGCCCCAGCGGCCAACCGTTCGGACGATTCGCGGCGAACAGGTCCTGGCCCCGATACAGGGCGCGATGTCGCAGATACAGGGCTCCGGCCAGCAACAGCCCACCCAGCCGAAGCAGCAGCCTGCTGGCGCTGCTGCCGAGGTCGGGCGCGGCTGCCAGCAACGCAAGCGGCAGTGCCAGTGCGATCAATGCGGCCAGCGCGATGAGCGCGCCGTCGCGTGACAGCCGAGAGGCCCGCCAGGCGTTGACCGCGAACACGATCGCGGCCGCAAGTGCGCCACCAAAGAAGGCCGACATGAAAAGCGTAGTGGTCGAATACAGCGGGCGCTCTGCCCGCACCTGCTGCAGCGAGGGTTCAAAGAGGGATTCATTCATGGCGGCGGAGTATAGCCACCTCGCCCGATCGCTTTTCCGCTTCGCGTGCGACCGCGATGCCTGCCTGCAATCGCTCTCCAGCCTTGTGTGCCGCTCGCGTGGGCAGGCGGCAGCGCGCACTCGGGGATGCGTCGGAGGGGCCGCTCGGGTCAAACCGAAGCGTCGACGCGCGGGATCTGTCGCAAGCAGCGCTGCACATCCACAACCAGCGGCCTTGGGCTTTGCTCGCAGCTGTTCACAAGCCCTGCCATACACCCCCTGTTCACGCATTGATTCAGATCATCCCGCCCGCACTTTCAGAAATTACTGAAACTTCGGAGATGGCGATGAAGCTCCCCCCGCTTTCCCAGTCCTTCGTACTGCACTTCGGCGAGATGGGCAGCCGTTGGGGCATCAACCGCACGGTCGGGCAGATCTACGCCCTGCTGTACGTCAGCCGCGACGCCCAGACCGCCGACGACATCGTCGAAAAGCTCGGCGTGTCGCGTAGCAACGTCAGCATGGGTCTCAAGGAGCTGCAGAGCTGGCGGCTGGTCAAGCTCGAGCACCACCCCGGCGACCGCCGCGACTTCTACTCGGCACCCGAAGACGTCTGGCAGATCTTCAAGACGCTCGCGGAAGAGCGCCAGCGCCGCGAAGTCGACCCGACCCTGTCGATGCTGCGCGACGCCCTGCTCGAACCGGCCGGCGGCGTCGAAGACGCGTACGCGCAGGAGCGCATGCGCAAGATGCATGAGCTGATCGAACAGATCACCGACTGGTTCGCCGAGGTGCGCAAGCTCTCGCCCGAGACCCTGCAGAGCTTGATGGGCTTGGGCAGCAAGGTAGTGAAGCTGCTGGAGCTCAAGGAGCGGGTGATGGGCGGCGGCCGGCGCAGCGAGCCTGAAGCGAAAGCGCCGCCTGAATCGGGCGAGCGCGCGTTGAAGGCGGTGGACTGACGAGGGCGCTGGGCTACAGCGGTCTGCAAACACCCAGCCCTCACCCCAACCCCTCTCCCTCGGGGAGAGGGGCTCGGAGCGGGAAGCCCGAAGCTCGCGGCAACCTGCTCTGACGAATCCCGAATCCCAACTCCCAAATCCCGGCTCCAAAATGGACATCCTCGACCCGATCCTTCTGGCCCGCATCCAGTTCGCGGCCAACATCAGCTTCCACATCCTGTTCCCCACGATCACCATCGCGCTGGGCTGGCTGCTGCTGTTCTTCAAGCTGCGCTGGCGCGCCACCGGTGATGACAAATGGAATGCCGCCTACCGAACCTGGGTGAAGGTGTTCGCCCTGTCGTTCGCCTTGGGCGTGGTCAGCGGCATCACCATGAGCTTCCAGTTCGGTACCAACTGGCCGGGCTTCATGGAGCGCGTCGGCAACATCGCCGGCCCGCTGCTGGGCTACGAAGTGCTGACGGCGTTTTTTCTGGAGGCCGCCTTCCTCGGCATCATGCTGTTCGGCCAGGGCCGCGTTTCCGATCGCGTGCACACGCTGGCGACCTTCCTGGTGGCGTTCGGCACCACTCTCTCGGCCTTCTGGATCCTGGTGCTGAACTCGTGGATGCACACGCCGGTCGGCTTCGAGATGATCGACGGCCAGGCGCACCCGACCGACTGGGCCGCGATCGTCTTCAATCCCTCGTTTCCGTATCGCCTGAGCCACATGCTGCTGGCCTCGGGACTGACCGTGGCCTTCCTCGTCGCTGGACTGTCTGCCTGGCGTCGGCTGCGCGGTGATGCCAGCGCCGAAGTGCAGGCCACCCTGCGCACGGGTCTGGTGCTGGGCGCGGTGCTGATCCCGCTGCAGATCCTTGCCGGCGACCTGCACGGGCTGAACACGCTGGAGCATCAGCCGGCCAAGGTCGCGGCGATGGAAGGCATTTGGGAGACCGAGCGCGGCGCGGGCCTGCGCCTGTTCGCCCTGCCCAATCAGGAGACCCGCAGCAACGACTACGAGATCCAGATACCGAAGCTCGCCAGCCTGATCCTCACCCATGAGCTCGATGGCGAAGTAAAGGGCCTGAACGAATTCGAGCACGTTCCGCCGGTGGCGCCGGTGTTCTGGTCGTTCCGGGTGATGATCGGCACCGGCCTGCTGATGCTCGCGGTGAGCTGGCTCGGGGTTTGGCAGATCAAGCGCCGTGGCGAGCCCGCGCGCTGGCTGCAGCGGGTGCTGGTCGGCATGACGTTCGCCGGCTGGGTGGCGACGCTGGCCGGCTGGTACGTCACCGAGATCGGCCGCCAGCCCTGGGTCGTGTACGGCGTACTGAGCACGGCGGATGCAGCTTCCAGCGTCCCAGCTCCGCTGATCGGCATCAGCCTTGGCCTGTACCTGTCGATCTATGCCGTTCTGCTGGTGGCCTACATCAGCGTGCTGTTCCACCTGATGCACAAGGCCTCGAAGGGCGAGCTGGACAGCGGCATCGGTGTCCTGCCCGAGGGCCAAGCCCACGAAGGAGTACGCGCATGAGCGCCTGGCTGCCGGAAATCTTCCTCGCCCTGATGGGGCTCGCCATGCTGGCCTACGTCGTGCTGGACGGCTTCGACCTCGGCGTCGGCATCCTGCTGCCCGGCGGTGACGACGCGCAGAAGGACACGATGGTCGCCTCGATCGGGCCCTTCTGGGACGCCAACGAAACCTGGCTGGTGCTGGGCGTGGGCATCCTGCTGATCGCGTTCCCGATGGCGCACGGGGTGATCCTGAGTTCGCTCTACCTGCCGGTGACGATCATGCTGATCGCGCTGATCCTGCGCGGCGTGGCCTTCGACTTCCGGGTCAAGGCCCGCGCGAAGCACAAGCACCTGTGGGATCGCAGCTTCTTCGTCGGCTCGGCGCTGGCCGCGCTGTCGCAGGGCTTCATGCTCGGCGCCTACATCCTCGGCTTCGAGTGGAGCGTGGCGAACTTCGCCTTCGCGAGCTTCATCGGCGTCTGTCTGCTCGCAGGCTATGCCCTGCTCGGCGCGACCTGGCTGCTGATGAAGGCCGAAGGCGAGCTGCAGCTGAAGGCGGTGCGCTGGGCGCAGCGCGCGCTGTGGCTGACCGGCATCGGCATCGGCGCCGTGTCGATCGCCACGCCGATGGTCAGCGCGCGCATCTTCGAGAAGTGGTTCAGCCTGCCCAACTTCATTCTGCTGCTGCAGATTCCGCTGATCACCGCGGCGCTGTTCTTCATCGCCCTGCGCTCGCTGAAGCGCATGCGCGCCGGCGATCTGCGCAGCCCCTGGCAGCCCTTCGTCTGCTCCGTCGGCCTGTTCGTGTTCGCCTTCCTTGGCCTCGCCTACAGCCTGTTCCCGTATCTGGTGGTCGATCGCATCACGATCCACGACGCGGCCGCAGCACCGGGTTCGCTGATGATCATCCTGTTCGGTGTGGCCATCACCCTGCCGGCCATCCTCGCCTATTCGGCCTACACCTACCGCGTGTTCTGGGGCAAGGCGACCCAGCTGCGCTACTACTGAAGCCTTCGCGCAGGCAGACTCGGCGCTTCGAGCGAACCCCAGAGTGGCCGAGTGAAACCCCTGCACATCGCCATCGCCGGCTACGGCAGCGCGGGCCAGGCCGCCAGCCTGCTGCTGGCCCGCGACGGCCATCGCGTCGAAGTGTTCGAGCGCGTTGCGCACCCGGGACCGGTCGGCGCCGGCTTCCTGCTGCAGCCGACCGGGATGGGCGTGCTGCTGGAGCTCGGCCTGCTGGATGCCGCCCTGCAGCTTGGCGCGCCGGTGCGGCGACTGTTCGGCGACCTGCAGAACAGTCGCCGCATCATGGACATGCGCTACGCCGAACTGCAGCCGCAGCTGTTCGGCTTGGGCATGCAGCGCACCGCCCTGTTCCAGCTGTTGCACGCGGCACGCTCGACCGCCACCCACCTGCATTTCGATGCAGAGGTGAAATCCATTGACTGCGAGCGCGGCCGCGTGAGCACGGCCGACGGTCGCCAGCACGGGCCCTTCGATCTGGTGATCGCCGCCGACGGCGCCAACTCGCAGCTGCGCGATGCCCTGGGTGCGCAGCGGATGAATCGAACCTACCCCTGGGGCGCCCTGTGGTGCCTGCTGCCGGCCGGTGACTGGCCGCATGTCGACGAACTGCGGCAACGCTATCGCGGCGCTCGCCGCATGATCGGCCTGCTGCCTGTGGGCGGGCGCGGCGCCGAGCCCAGCCCGAAGTTGAGTTTCTTCTGGAGCCTGCCCACGGCCGACTTCGACGCCTGGCGTGAGCGCGGCATGGATGCCTGGCGTACCGAGTTGGCCGAGCTCTGGCCCGAAGCCCGCGAGGTGTTTGAAGGCCTGCCCGAAAACCCCGCCGAACTGGCCCGCGCCAGCTACCGCGACGCCGTGCTCAAGCGCTGGCACCACGGCCGCCTGTGCGCGATCGGCGATGCCGCACACGCGATGAGCCCGCAACTGGGTCAGGGCGTGAACATGGCCCTGCTGGATGCACTCGCGCTTCGCGATGCACTGCGTGCCGAGCGCTCGATCGAAACCGCCCTGCCCCGCTACGCCGCCGAGCGTCGCCGCCATGTCGGCAGCTATCAGCTGTGGTCGCGCTGGCTGACCCCGCTGTTCCAGTCCGACCACGACTTCATCGCCGGCCTGCGCGACCTGCTGTTCCTGCCACTGTCGCGCCTGCCCGGCAGCCGCGTCCAAAGCCTGAGCGTGCTGTCGGGTACCCAGCAGGGGCTGTTCGGACGGCGTCGACTCGACCCGCGGTTGCTGCAGCGCCTGGCGCAGCAGCGCTGACTTCCAAGCTCACGGCAAGGCGAGGTCGCACGCCCCGCATGACACAGCCGATAGTGATGCCCGCAGCGCTCGCTGCGGATCATTCGCCTGCAGAGCGCGCCTTCCCAGATCAAGCGCAGCCGGATGCGGGCTCGCTCCGCGATCAGTCAGTGTTAGCCTAGCGAACAGTCATCCGGGGAGAAGCACCATGTCGATGCTCGCCAGCCGCGCCCTGCACGTCAGACCGTTTCTTGTGCTGCAGTTCGCCGCGGCGCTGTTCGCAGCAGTGCTGTCTGCGCCCGCGTTTGCCGACAGCTCAGGCGGCCAGCAGATCTGCGAAGGCAGCTATGCGCTGTGTTCGTCGGCGGCCTGCAGCAAGGATGCGACCGATCCGAGCAAGGTCAGCTGCATCTGCGAGGGCCCGCTGCAGGGGCTGAACGTCGGCGACTCCACCTGCCAGCAGCGCGCCGCCCAGCTGACCTCTACCTTCTCGCTGTGGGACCTCACCGCCACTGCGACCAAGCCGGCCAAGTCGTCGCTCGGCTGCACCGGCGCCAACGCCGGCGAATGGGCGTTCTGTCTGGATGCGCCATGCACCGTCACCGACGGCGTGGTCAGCTGCACCTGCAGCCTGAGCACGGCGTCCGATTACTACACCTTCACCGACAGCTGCCCCACCGATGCAGCCGCGCAGACGGCGCAGTGCGACAAGCTGTGGTCGGCGGCGCTGCAGGCCGAACTGCTCAGCGGCTACTCACAGCTGTGGTCGTTCTACGCCGACGTCCCCAAGCTGGTGTACTGCCCGGCACTCTGAGCCGCGGCGGGCTCAAAGCCCCTGCGGCCAGCGCCAGCCGCGGATCTCCGGCAAGTCTTCGCCGTACTCCTCGATGTGCTGTCGATGCTCTTCCAGTTTCAGGCGCAGGCGCTGTTGCAGTGCGCGCGTGCGCTCGCTGGTCTGCGGCAGGCGTTCGAGCGTGTCGATCACCAGGTGGAAGCGGTCCAGGTCGTTCAGCACCGCCATGTCGAAGGGCGTGGTGGTGCTGCCCTCTTCCTTGAAGCCGCGCACATGCAGATGCGCATGACCGCGGCGCCGATAGGTCAGGCGGTGAATCAACAGCGGATAGCCGTGATAGGCGAAGATGATCGGCACCGTAGTGCCAAACAACGCATCAAAAGCATCGTCACTCAGGCCCTGCGGATGTTCGCTGGGTGGCTGAAGGCGCAGCAGATCAACCACGTTGACGACGCGCACCCGCAGGCCCGGAAGCTCCTCGCGCAGGATCGCAGCCGCAGCCAGAATCTCCATAGTCGGTACGTCGCCACAGCAGGCAAGCACCACATCAGGCGTTTCGTCGCCGCAGTTGCCGGCCCAGTGCCAGATGCCCATGCCGGCGGCGCAGTGCTCAATGGCCGTATCCATATCCAGCCACTGCGGCGACGGTTGCTTGCCGGCAACGATCACATTGACCCGATCCAGGCTGCGCAGGCACATGTCGGTGACCACCAGCAGAGTGTTGGCGTCGGGCGGCAGGTAGATGCGGACGACCGAAGCCTTTTTGTTGGCCACAAGATCGATGAAGCCCGGATCCTGATGGCTGAAGCCATTGTGGTCCTGGCGCCAGACGTGCGAGGACAACAGGTAGTTCAGCGACGGCACGGGGGCGCGCCAGGGAATCTCATTGGCTACGTCCAGCCACTTCGCATGCTGGTTGAACATCGAATCGACGATGTGGATGAAGGCCTCGTAGCACGAGAAGAAGCCGTGCCGGCCCGTCAGCAGATAACCCTCCAACCAGCCCTCGCACTGGTGCTCGCTGAGCATCTCCAGTACCCGACCGTCCGGCGCAACATGCACGTCGTCGACGTGGATCTCGGCGGTCGAACAGCGCGCGGTGACCTCGAACATCGCGTCCCAGCGGTTGGAGCTGGCCTCGTCCGGGCTGAACACGCGGAAGTTGTGGCGGTTGCCGGCGATCACATCGCGGATCAGCTGGCCCTGCTGGCGAGTGGCCTCACTGATCACGGCACCCGGCGCATCCACTTCGAAAGCGTAATCGCGGAAGTCCGGCATCACCAGATCCACCCGCAGCAGACCGCCATTGGCGTGGGGATTGGCTCCCATGCGCCGGGTACCGACCGGTGCGAGCTCGGCGAGTTCGGCGCGCAGCCGC
Organism: uncultured Aquimonas sp.; assembly: GCA_964586455.1. Taxonomy (GTDB): domain Bacteria; phylum Pseudomonadota; class Gammaproteobacteria; order Xanthomonadales; family Xanthomonadaceae; genus Aquimonas. Next base: position 18,990 of record CAZPHV010000069.1, on the reverse strand, counting down.
CCGCGGCTGTCGAACAATTCGTCAGGGCGATAGCTGCGCAGCCAGTCCTCAAGGATCTTCAGGCTTCCGGGTGCACGCATGTCGCCCATCGGCACCTGATGCGAGCGGAAGCTGCCTTCGCTGGCTTTGCCATCAACCTGCTTCGGCCCGGTCCAGCCCTTGGGCGAGCGCAGCACGATCATCGGCCAGCGCGGGCGCAGGCTGAAACCGTGTTCGCGCGCATCGGCCTGGACTCGACGGATCTCGGCGATCGAAGCATCCAGCGCGGCGGCCATGCGCTGATGCATGTCCGCGTGCACCTCGCCTTCGACGAAGTACGGCGTGTAGCCATAGCCGACCAGGAGGGCTTCCAGCTCGGCGTGCGGGATCCGCGCCAGCACCGTCGGGCCGGCGATCTTGTAGCCGTTCAAGTGCAGGATCGGCAGCACGGCGCCGTCGTGTACCGGGTTCAGGAATTTGTTCGAATGCCAACTGGTTGCCAGTGGTCCGGTCTCGGCTTCGCCGTCGCCGATCACGCAGGCGACGATCAGCTCGGGGTTGTCGAAAGCCGCGCCAAACGCGTGCGAAAGCGCATAGCCCAGCTCACCGCCTTCGTGGATCGAGCCTGGCGTCTGCGGCGCGACGTGACTCGGAATTCCGCCCGGAAACGAGAACTGCTTGAACAATCGCTGCAGACCCTCGACATCCTTCGAGACCGCCGGATACGCCTCGCTGTAGCTGCCCTCGAGATACGTGTTGGCGACCAGGGCCGGGCCTCCGTGGCCGGGACCTGCGATGTAGATCATGTCCAGATCCAGCGCCTTGATCACCCGATTCAGATGCACGTAGATGAAGTTCAGGCCAGGCGTGGTGCCCCAGTGGCCGAGCAGACGAGGCTTCACGTGTTCGATGCGCAGCGGTTCGCGCAGCAGTGGGTTGGCGAGCAGATAGATCTGCCCAACGGACAGATAGTTCGCAGCGCGCCAGAACGCGTCGATGCGCCGCAGCAGATCGGCGTCCAGGGTATTGCTGATTTGCGCGAGCGCTTCAGCCTCATACGGCGGAAGCTCGGCGGGAGGAAGCTGATCGATCTGTGCCGGCCCAAACCGATGATTACGCATGGGCCGAAACCCGCGCGCGCGCGCGCAGCCGGTGACCACCTTCCACCCCGTAGCCGGCGGCTTCCACGGCCTTGCGCAGGTGCTCCGGTGTGCAAAGCGCCTCATCGAACTCGATCACAGCCTCGGCGCGAAGCAGGGAAACTCCGGCCCGATCGACACCCGGCACCGCCCGCAGCGCGCGCGTGATCCGGCTGGCACAGCTGGGGGAATTCATGGCGATGACGTTGATCACATCGATCTGCATGGTGGCTCCTGCGGCGAGACCGCGTGTGCTGGTGCGGGTTTAGGCGGCGTCAACGACAGCGGCCATGAGCTCGCAGTATCCACGCCGGGGTCCGCGCTGTCGGTGCGCCTGCGTACCCAGAACCTGTGACTGAACCGAGTCCGCGGGGAGGCTCTGAGCATCGTCACTTGTTGGGGGAGGTCTGAAGCCCCCCGTCCTGGGGGTCTTCAGACGTCGTGAGTCCGGCGCAGGTCCGGACTGACTCGCGAAGGATCAAGCACTTGCATGCTTGATTCGCCAGCACGCCATCCATGGCGTGCAGGAAGCTCCGACAAATCAGAGTTTCCTTAGCTCCTTAGGTGTTCCACGAATTGATTGATTCGATTTTTTCGCAGTCACGTACGCCTTGCGCCCCATCGTCCTGCACGAGGCTTGAATGCCAGGTCTTTCCCGGCGCCGGTTCAATTTGAGCCCGAGGCCGGCCAGGCGCCCGTTGGAAGCCGGCTAGTGGGTGTGCTGGCGTGTGCCGGCGAGGGCTGCGGCCAGCGTGAAGACGCGAAGGCGGACGACAGGGACCGAGGGCAGACCCGTTCGGTAACGTACAGATGCGCCCACGTAGATCGCGACAATCGGGCGCGTGACGCCCACGCGCGAGACGTTTCCGGTCAGGGGAGTCTCGGCGGACCGGTGCGCGCGAAGGGCGCAGGAGCTCGATCGCCCATGAATCCGGACGGCCTATGGCGACATGAAGAGTTGCCAAACCAGACGAACGCCAGTCAGCGGCCTCCGATCTGCCGCCAGGCATTTCAAGCATGAGGCACCACTGGCCACCCTGCTAGGCTCCGTGCTGGCCGCAGCCATCCCTTCTTCCCATTCTCCGAACAACCCACAAGGCGCGGACGACGAAATGATTTCTGGACTGACAGATGTTTTGCCGTCTGGCGACCGTACACACGGTGCAATGAGTCGCTGCCTTGAGACCATCCTGCGCGGTGTTGCCTTGTGCAGCGCGCTGACCTGTTTCGGTCTCGGGCAGGTGGCCCAGGGGGCACAAGACTCGGCGGATTCGACCCCGCAGATTCACAGGCCGGCCAACGGTGGTAGCGAAGAGCGCTCCGCGGCGCCTGCCACCGTGGATGTCACGCCCGTCGCACGGGACGAGGAAATCGGCCGGCGCCTGCAAAATGTTCTCGACGCCACAGGCTGGTTCACCGACGCCCGGGTGCGGGTCGATGAGGGCGTCGTCTTTCTCAGCGGCCAGGCGGACACCGAAGAGCTACGCAAGTGGGCGGGTGACCTGGCGCGCAACACCCAGGGCGTCGTCGCTGTTGCCAACCGGATCGAAGTGCCGCAGCACTCCGTGTGGGACATGCGCCCCGCGTGGACCGGGCTGCGCGCCTTGTGGCGTGACTTCGTCCGCGCCCTGCCCTTCTTGGCCTTCGGAATGGTGATCCTGGCGCTGTCGGTTTGGGCTGCGACGATCACCACGCGGATCGTCGCAGCCATTCTGGCATCTCGCGTGGAGGCCAGACTGCTGCGTAGCGTACTCGCGCGCGGCGCAGGCGTGCTGGTCGTGCTCGCCGGGACCTACGTCGTCTTGCGGGTCGCCGGCCTGACCCAGCTTGCCCTGACCGTGCTCGGCGGCACCGGGCTGGTGGGACTGGCGCTGGGCATCGCCTTCCGTGACATCACGGAGAACTTTCTGGCCAGTGTCTTCCTGAGTATCCAGCGTCCTTTCGAGACCGGTGATCTGGTCGAGATCGCGGGCGTCACCGGCTATGTTCAGCAGCTCAATGTCCGCACGACGATCTTGATGACCCCCGACGGCAACCTGGTGCAGATCCCGAACGCTACCGTCTACAAGAGCAACTTGCGCAACTACACCAGCAACGCCAACCGGCGAGAGGACTTTATCGTCGGCATCGACTACACGGCTCTGATCACCGACGCCCAGGAAATCGCGCGTCAGGTGTTGGCCAAGCATCCGGCAGTCCTGCAGGACCCTGAGCCCTCGGTGCTGGTCGAAAGTCTCGGAGCGTCGTCGGTGAACCTGAGGGTCTATTTCTGGCTCGACGGCCGCGAGCACAGTTGGATGAAAGTCCGCTCATCGGTCATACGGCTGGTGAAGCGGGCCTTCCAGGAGCATGGGGTTGCGATGCCCGACGAAGCGCGAGAGGTCATCTTCCCGCAGGGCGTCCCCGTCACCCTGATCGAGCGAGCGCCAGCCCCTGCCGCAGCAACGGGGACCGCCGCGCCGCAGCGCGGGCCCCCTGCCGCGGCGCCCGGGGAAGATGGCGACGCGATATCCACCCACGCCGAGGCGGGTCTTTACAGCGAAGCGGTGGTCATAGAGGCGCAGGCGCGACATGCGCCGTTGAACAGCGGAGAAAATCTGCTGACAAGGGCAGAGGACGACTCGGCCAAACCGCTGTAAGCATTTGTTCGGCAGTGGCCTCAACCTGGCGCTCTTCCTCGCCCCCAAAGTGAACACTTGACCGCACGAGCTATGGTCAGGGGTTCGCACGCAACGCCTGGGTAGCCTTCATGAAACGCGCCTCGACGGCGAGCCGATCTTCCTGTTCGGGGACAGCCTCGCGCGCGCCCCTGACAATCATGTCAGCGTGCCGCTGCAGGCATGCCGCATCTTGCAGGCGCTTCACGTGGGCGGCGATCCGGGCGATGGCATCAAGCATGTGGATCGCCACAGCCGGATTCGCGCGGGCGCTTTGTCTGATCTGATTCAGGGCCATGTCTACAATCCCGGCAAATGTAGACCCGGGCGCCACCAGCCGCAGACGCCCGTCGCGATCGAATCGCAGCGGCGCAGGCATCTCGCGTCGGGCCAAGCGGCACAGGGCCGAACCGATTCGATCCACGCAGGCGATCGCGGTAAACGGGTCGTTGACGCCAGGAGACAGTGCCCGCACGGCGATCTCGACCAATTGGCGGAACGAGAACTCGATGTCCTGGCTGGCAGTGCGCTGGCTGCCGAGCACGAAGGCGCTTTCAATTTTGTCCATCAGCGCTACAGTCATGCGCTCACCCGGCCAGACCGTGACCATCGCCTGGCCCTTCACGAGGTAATGCCCGGGCCGGCGCTCCAGCCGCAGCAGCAGGTCTTCCTTGCTGGCCAATGTCATCAGAACGGCGGCGTCGATCAACTGGAGGTAGCCGTCTTCGCTGGCGCCCACGGGACGCGCATCAAGCGCGAACCCGGGCGGCAGGTCGGCCGAGCCTGCCGGCGCGGTGGCCTCGGACTCTGGCTGACCCAACTGGCTGGGAAACAGTCTGTCAATCCCTTCTTCCAGCTCCCTGCCAACCCGTGCCACAACCTCATCGGCCTGGATCGAGACCGAGACATGATGAATGTAGTAGATCAGCACCCCGACGCTGATCATGCCCAACAGCACGCCGATGCTGACGGACAGATGCGGCACGAAGGCCACCTCGTCGGCGCGCCGGATGGTGCGCAACACCAGCAGGCAATACACGAACGTGGCCACGAACGTGCCCAGGACGACCTGGTTGGTGGTGTCGCGCATGAAGTTGCGTAGCAGACGCGGGCCCAACTGTGATGACGCGAGCGACAACACCACAAGCGTCATCGAGAACACCGTGCCCGCGATCGCGATCATCGACCCGGCTACCGTGCTGAGCAGCAGGCCAGCACCCTCGGCGCCCCCGGAATAGATCCAGCTCAGGCTTTTCAGCCCGTCGTTGCCGACGGCCTCGTCGAGCACGACCGCCGCAAGGGCCAGCGTCGCGGCCACGCAGACCATGATTGCTGGCATGAACCAGAAACTGGTCCTCAGGCGATCCCAGTACGTGAGCAGCAGTGCCTTCACGGAACCTCACTTCAACGCGTAGGCCACGTCCAGGTCACCGGAAGTGGTGTCGAAAGAACTCGTACCACCCGTCGCGACGCCACCCATCGCCAGCCATCAACGCGATGGGCGATGGGTGTCGCCGGTCCACCTGACGGCAGCGCCGACCGGCGCAGATCGAGGACGGTGGCGCGGTCTCTTCTCAACGCGCGTGGCAACGCAAGGTCGGTCATCCGCATGCTCGCCAAGCGCCGACGCCTCACTGCAGACCCAGCACGCGGGCGGTGTAGCGCGCAATCATCTGCGCCTCGTCGGTATGCATCACCCGCACGCAGACGCGGCTGGCGTCGGCCGAGATCACCGCTGCACTGTGCACATTGCGCTCAGCGCAAAGTTCGATGCCGAGAAACTGCAGGCCATCGCAGACCCGCTCGCGGATCGGCGCCGCGTGCTCACCGATGCCGCCGGCGAACACCAGGCAATCGATGCCGCCCAACACCGCAGCGAATGCACCGATGCCTTTGCGGATCTGGTAGCAGAACAGTGCCAGGGCCTCGGCCGCGCGCGGGTCGGTCGCCTCCAGCCTCAGCAGCTCGCGCACATCGGCACTGGTTTCGGATACGCCGAGCAGACCCGACTGATGGCTGCATAGATGCTGCAGCTGGGCGCTGCTCAGGCCCTCGCTGACGGCGAGGTAGGCCAGCAAACCCGGGTCGAGGTCGCCGCTGCGGGTACCCATCATCAGCCCGGAGTTGGGGCTGAAACCCATGCTGGTGTCGACGCTGTGGCCGCCCTTCAGCGCGGCCAGGCTCGCGCCGTTGCCCAGATGCGCCAGCACCACCCGCGCCTGTGCCGCATCGGCACCGGCCACGCGCAGCAGTTCTTCGTAGAGGTAGGCATAGGACAGCCCGTGAAAACCGAAGCGACGGAGTCCGGCGTCGCCAAAGCGCCGCGGAATCGGCAGCCGCTGAGCCAGCGCCGGCAGATCGCGATGAAAGGCCGTATCGAAACAGGCCACTTGCCGCAGGTTCGGAAAGCGTTCGGCGAAGGCATCAATCAGGGCCAGCGCGCCGGGCAGATGCTCGGGCGCGAGCGCGGTGATCTCGCCCAGCTCGGTGCGCAGTGCCGCATCGATCAGCGCCGGCTCGGCATGCTGGAACCCGTGCACCAGCCGGTGACCGACCCCGACCAGTGCGCTGACATCGGTCGCCCCCGCCAGCCAGTCGAGCAGGAAGCGCGCGGCGGCGGGCGGGTTCGCCAGGACAGGCGCTGCGATGCAAACGGGCGGCGCGCTCGCATTTACGTCTGCATCCGCGTCTGCGTCGCCTCGAGGGTGCACGGTCAAGGTCGCGACATCGCTTCCGATCGCCTCCAGACTGCCGCGCAGCGTGCACCGCCCTCCATCGGCCGCCGCATACAGCGCGAAGCGGATGCTCGACGAGCCGGCGTTGACTGCCAGCAGCTGTGCGCCGCGGGGCGGATGAGAAGGCATCAAGGTACGTTCCGCAGCCGCCACGTCGCGCTTCTCATGCGTGCGTAGCCGTTGTCGCCAGGGCGCTGTCGACCACGCTTTGTGCTTGCGTCAGCAGGGCGCGCAGGTGGGCCTCATCGCGGAAGCTCTCGGCGTAGATCTTGTACAGGTCTTCGGTACCGGAAGGCCGCGCCGCGAACCAGCCGCTGGCGGTGCAGACCTTGATGCCGCCGATTGGCGCATCGTTGCCAGGCGCGCGCTCAAGCACCTGGGTCACCGGCTCGCCCGCCAGCTCGACCGCAACCAGCTGCGATGCGCGCAGCGCCGACAGCCGCGACTTCTGCGCGGGTGTTGCCGGAGCGCTGATGCGATCAGCGTGCGGACAGCCCAGCGTGTCCGTCAACGCGCGGTAGCAGAGGCCAGGATCGCGGCCGCTGCGGGCCGTGATCTCAGCCGCCAGCAAGGCGGGTGCGAAGCCATCCTTGTCAGTGGTCCAGACGCCACCGCTGCGGCGCAGAAAGCTGATGCCGGCACTTTCCTCGCCGGCCACGGCCAGGCGCCCTTCCAGCAATCCATCGACGAACCACTTGAAACCGACCGGCACCTCCATGACCCGACGGCGCAGACGGTGCGCGACCCGATCGATCATGCTGCTGCTGACCACGGTCTTGCCGATCGCCGCCGACTGCGCCCATTCGGGGCGCGCGCGCAGCAGGTAATCGACCACCACGGCGAGGTAGTGATTTGGTGGCAGCAGGCCCGCGCTGGGGGTGACGATGCCGTGGCGATCGTGATCGGTATCGCAGGCGAAAGCGATGTCGAACTCGTCCTTCCTCGCGATCAGGCTCTGCATGGCCTGCGGCGAGGACGGATCCATCCGGATCTGACCATCGAAATCGCGACTCATGAAGGCGAACTGCGGGTCGACCTTCAAGCTCAAAACCTTGAGGTCGATGCGATAGTGATCCGCGATCGGCTGCCAGTACTGGACGCCGGCACCGCCAAGGGGATCCACGCCCATGCGCACGCCGGCAGCGCGGATCAGGTCGAAATCAATGACGTCGCCGAGATCCTCGACGTAGCTGCGCAGAAAGTCATACGGCCTAGCGCTGCGCAGAGCCTGCGCGTAGGGCAGCTTGCGCACGCCCGCGGTCGAAGCCGCCAGCAGGGCGTTGGCGCGCGCTTCGATCCAGCGGGTGACGGCGGTTTCGGCCGGGCCGCCATGCGGCGGGTTGTATTTCAGCCCCCCGGATTCTGGCGGGTTGTGCGAGGGCGTCAGCACGATGCCATCGGCATAGCCTGAGCGGCGTTCACGGTTGTGAGCCAGGATGGCATGCGAGATGGCCGGCGTCGGAGTGAAGCCTCCGCCGGCGGCGAGGTGGGTGTGCACGCGGTTTCCGGCCAGCACTTCCAGCGCATCCTCGAACGCCGGCTGCGACAAGGCGTGGGTGTCGATGCCGAGGTAGAGCGGACCATCAATGCCCTGCAGGCGACGGTAGTCGCAGATCGCCTGCACGATCACCCGCACATGCCAGGCATTGAAGCTGCGGTTGAACGCGCTGCCGCGATGCCCCGAAGTACCGAACGCCACGCGCTGCGCTGAGACCGCGGCGTCGGGCCGCAGATCGGCGTAGGCACGCTGCAGGGAGGGCACATCCAGCAGGGGCGCGGGGCCGCTCATGCGGGTACGGCGCCAGGGGTGCGCCGCCGCTGCCGGCCAAGCACTGCGCGCAGGGCAGCTCGATCATTCACGGGCGCGCAGTCTGAGGCGCGCAGCTTCCGACACTCCAGGCGGAAGCTGTTCCGCCAATGCTGCCGGCCGGGGACCTGCGGTTCCAGCATGTCGTGCATGGTTCACTCGAAGACAGATTGGCCAGCGGCACGCAGTGCGCATCGGCAGACCGCGGAAGCTGAACTGTGCGCGCGCAGACCCGTCGTGGTCTGTCCGCCGCCGCACAGACGCCCGCGACAGGCGGCTATACGGTGCTCGGTGCACGCAGGCCGGGGTCAACCCCGATCGGCCGAGGCCGCGAGCGGAGCTGCTACGCGTGCCTGCATCTCGACCGCGTGCTGCGCTCGGCAGTCGCCGGCCGCGGCGCCGGGCGCTTCGTCATACGTCCGCGCCCTAGGCGGGAACAAAAGGACCCCAGATGCCAAAAGTGCCGGCACTCGTAAAACTGTGGCGCTTGCGTCTGAGCCGATTCCTGCAGAGGCGCCGCGAAGCCGAGGCCCGCTGCCTGCGCGCACTCGACAGCGCGCCGCGGCTGCGCCTGCTGGCTGGCGAGCAGATCGAGCTGCGCGGGCAGGCCCTGGGTCGTCTGCACCGCGTGCATCCGGGCCGCCGACCCGATCGCCTGCTGGCCCGTCTGCGCGCCAACGAGGCGCACATCGACGCGAGCTGCGCGCTGCTGGTGATGATGGTGCAGGACGAACTGCGGATCAGCCCGGCCGGCGAGTGGCTGCTCGACAACCACTATCTGATCCAGGAGCAGATCCAGACCGCGCGCCGCCACCTGCCGCCCGGCTACAGCCGCGAACTGCCGACCCTGAGTCACGGCCCCTCAGCCCACCTGCCGCGGGTCTACGACCTCGCCAGCGACAGCATCCGCCACGCCGATGGTCGCATCGACGCCGAAGCGATCAGCCGCTTTTTCGCGGCCTATCAGACGGTGACGCCACTCAAGCTCGGCGAGCTGTGGGCGATCCCGATCATGCTGCGCTTGGCGCTGATCGAAAACCTCCGCTGCGTCAGTGACCGCGTGAGGAGTGCGGCGAACGATCGCCGCCTGGCCGGCGAATGGGCGGTGCGACTGAACGCCGCCAGCGCACTGCGACCGCAGGACATCGTTCTGGTGATTGCGGATCTGGCGCGCTCGGAGCCGCCACTCAACGGCGCCTTCGTGGCCGAGCTGAGCCGCGGCCTGCACGGTCGCAGCGCCGCGCTGGCCATGGCGATCAGCTGGATCGAACAGTGGCTGGCAGACGCGGGCCATAGCATCGAGACCCTGGTGCACGCCGACAGCCAGCAGCAAGCGGTGGATCAAGTCGCGATCAGCAACAGCATCGGCAGCCTGCGGTTTCTGTCGAACATGGACTGGCGCGAGTTTGTCGAAACCCTGAGCACGGTCGAGCAGACTCTGCGCCAGGATCCCGCGGGCACCTATTCACAGATGGACTTCGCCACCCGCGACAGCTACCGGCATGCGGTGGAGCGCATGGCCCGGCAAACCGGGGCGAGCGAAATCGATGTCGCCATGATCGTGCTGAAGCTGGCGAAGGCGCATGCAGGCGAGGCCGCATCGGCTGACAGCATCGAAGGCCACGTCGGCTACTACCTGATCGACGAAGGCCAGGTGCAAAGCAAGCGTGCGATCGCCGATGCCGGGCATGAGGCCGGCGGATTGCGCAGGCCGCTGCGGCTGAAAGTGCAGCGAGTGCCGCTGCCGCTGTACCTGCTTCCGATCGCCGTGATTGCAGCGACCTTCACCGCAGCCCTGCTGGTGCAGTGGCCCGGTGCACAGGAGCTTGGCGTCCTGCCCTGGCTGATCGCGCTGCTCGGCTTGATCGCCTTCAGCGAACTCGGCATCGCGCTGGTCAACTGGGCGGCAACCCGTCTGGTGGTACCGCGGCCACTGCCGCGGCTCGACTTTTCCAAAGGCATTCCCAGCACGTCCCGCACCCTCGTGGTGGTACCGAGCATGCTGAGCAACCCGCGCGCGGTGGCAGCCTTGATCGAAGGCCTGGAGGTTCGCTTCCTGGGCAACCGCAGCGCGCATCTGCACTTCGCCCTGCTGACCGACCTGCTGGATTCGCCGCAGCAGCATCTGCCCGGCGATGCGGCGCTGGTGGCGCAGGCCGAGGCGGGCATCGCCGGGCTCAACGCACGCTATGCCGATGGCCGCGGTGACCTGTTCTTTCTGTTTCACCGGGCGCGCACATGGAACCCGCGCGAGTCGGTATGGATGGGCACAGAGCGCAAACGCGGCAAGCTGCTGGCACTGAACCGGCTGCTGCGCAGCGCCACCCATGCCTCCGCGCTGGCGGAGTTCGACCGCGTGATCGGCAACACCCGGCCGCTGTTCAACGTGCGCTATGTCATCACTCTGGACACCGACACCGCGCTGCCGCGCGACAGTGCGCGTGAATTCATCGGCACGCTTGCACATCCGCTCAACCGCGCGCGTTTCGACCGCCAGAAGCGCAAGATCCGGCGCGGCTACGGCATCCTGCAGCCCAGCGTCGGGAGCAGTGGCAATGGTGGTGGCGCGGTGTCCCGCTACACACAGCTGTTCGGCGGTAGCGCCGGCATCGACCCCTACACCCGCACCACTTCGGACGTGTACCAGGATCTGTTCGGCGAGGGATCCTTCGTCGGCAAGGGCATCTACGATGTCGATGCCTTCGAATACGCCCTGCAGGATCGCCTGCCGGACAACCGCATCCTCAGCCATGACCTGCTGGAGGGCTGCTACGCCCGCGCTGGCCTGGTCAGTGATGTCTGGCTGTACGAGGCGCCGCCCTCACGCTACGCCAGCGACGTCAAGCGCCGCTATCGCTGGATTCGCGGTGACTGGCAGCTGCTGCCCTGGCTGCTGCCCTGGGTGCCACGCGCCGGCGGCGGCTTCGAGCGCAGCCCGCTGAGCCTGCTGTCTCGGGGCAAGCTGCTGGACAACCTGCGCCGCAGCCTGGTGCCGGCCGCGCTGACCGCTCTGCTGCTGATCGGCTGGAGCATGCTCGACACGCCCCTGCTGTGGACACTGTGGCTGCTCGGCGTCCCCCTGCTGCCGGTGCTGCTGCCGGCGATTCCTGCGCTGGTCGACAAGCCCGAAGGCATGAACCTGCGGCCCCACTTCAATCATGTGGGGCGCGCCACGCTGAGCCGCCTCGCGAGTGCGCTGGTCAGCGTGGCCTGCCTCTGCTACGAGGCCTGGTACAGCCTCGGCGCCGCTGCCCGCAGCCTGTGGCGGGTCGGCGTCAGCCGGCGTCGACTGCTGCAGTGGAACCCCTCCAGTGAAGTCGAACGCAGCTTGGGCGCCCTGGCTGACCCCGAGTTGCGCAGCATGGCGTTCTCGCGAGTCTTCGCTGTGCTCAGCGCCGTGCTGCTGTGGCTGCTCAATCCGAGCGCCCTGTGGGTGGCCGGCCCGATTCTCGGCGCGTGGCTGCTGGCCCCGGCCTTGATGGCGTGGTTGGGCCGAGCACCGGCGGATCAGCGCGCACCGCTGACCACGTCCGAACTCGCGTTTCTTGGCCGTCTGGCGCGGCGCACCTGGGCCTTCTTCGAAACCCAAGTGCAAGCTCAGGACCACTGGCTGCCGCCGGACAACGTGCAGGAGCACCCAGCCTGGGTGGTGGCGCGGCGCACCTCGCCGACCAATATCGGGCTGTCGCTGTTGGCCAACCTGACTGCACGCGATTTCGGCTATCTGCAGACCCGCAGCCTGATCGAGCGCACCCAGGCGGTGTTCGACACCCTCGATCGCCTGCCGCGTCATCGCGGCCACTTTTACAACTGGTATGACACCGAAACATTGCAGCCGCTGCAGCCGCTGTACATCTCGACTGTCGACAGCGGCAACCTCGCCGGCCATCTGCTGACCCTGCGCCAGGGGCTGCTCGCCCTGATCGACGCGCCGATCCTGGCCTCGGCTACGCTGCACGGCCTCGCCGACACGCTGGGGGTACTCGAAGAAGATCGCGCACGCGTCACCGCGGAGCCCCTGCCGGCCCTGCTGGACGGCGCTATCGCGGCGTTCCGCATCCGTCTGCAGCAGGCGCGCGGCAAGCCACCGGAAACCCTGCAGGCAGCCGCAGCGGCATTGAGCGCGCTCGACGTACTGGCCGCAGACATCGCCCGCGCATGGCCGCGGCCGCCGGCAGGCGCCGCGGACGGCGTCGAACCGCACTGGCCACGAGCCCTGCAGCAGGCCTGCGCGAGTGCGCACGCCGAGCTGCTGCAGCTGGCACCGTGGCTGCAGACCGCGTTCGCCGATCAGATCGCCAGCGCAGAGCCGCAGTCGAGCCGTATCCCCAGCCTGCGTGAACTGTCTGCCACGTCCCGAAGCACCCTTGTGCGCCAGCGCGCCGGTGAGCGCGTGCTGGCGCTGTCGCGCCTGGCCCATCGTGCCGGCCAGTTTGCTCTGCTGGAGTACGACTTCCTCTATGACCGCGGCCGCCGCCTGCTGTCGATTGGCTACAGCGTCGACGAGCGCAAGCTCGACGGCGGCCACTATGACCTGCTGGCCTCGGAGGCTCGGCTGTGCAGTTTCGTCGCCATCGCCCAAGGCAAGCTGCCGCAGGAGACCTGGTTCGCGCTCGGTCGCCTGCTGACCTCGACCGAGGGCAAGCCGACCCTGCTGTCGTGGAGCGGCTCGATGTTCGAGTACCTGATGCCGCAGCTGGTGATGCCAAGCTACCCCGACACCCTGCTCGACCAGACTGCTCGCCACGCGGTGCACGCGCAGATCGCGTACGCCGAACGCCGGGGTCTGCCCTGGGGCATTTCGGAATCCGGCTACAACGCCCGCGACGCCCGCCTGAACTACCAGTACCGCGCTTTCGGCGTGCCCGGCCTCGGCTTGAAACGCGGCCTGAGCCAGGACCAAGTGATCGCTCCGTACGCCAGCATGATGGCCCTTATGGTGGCGCCGTCCGAGGCCTGCAAGAACCTGCAGCGGCTCAGCGCGGAGGGCTTCAGCGGCCGCTTCGGCATGTTCGAAGCCATCGACTACACGCCGGCGCGCCTGCCGCGCGGACAGAACTCGGTGGTGGTGCGCTCGTTCATGGCCCATCACCAGGGCATGGGCCTGCTCGCGCTGTCGCATCTTCTGCACGACCAGCCCATGCAGAAGCGCTTCTGCGCCGACCCCGAGATCCAGGCGACCCTGCTGCTGCTGCAGGAGCGCATCCCCAGAGCTGCCTTCTTCCATCCACACCGCGCTGAAACCAACGACAGTCGAAGCGCGCCCGCCAGCGACGAAACCCAGCTGCGCGTGATTCGCGACCCAAACCTCGCCCGCCCCGCCGTGCAACTGCTGTCGAACGGCCGCTACCACACCCTGCTGAGCTGCGCCGGCGGCGGCTACAGCCGAATGCGCGACCTCGCGGTCACACGTTGGCGCGAAGACACGATCCGCGACCACTGGGGCAGCTTCTGCTACCTGCGCGACCTCGACAGCAGCGCGGTTTGGTCGGCCACCTACCAACCCACCTGCCCCGAGTTCGAGCACTACGAGGCGATCTTCTCCGACGCCAAGGCCGAGTACCGCACCCGCCTGCACGGGATCGACACGCATCTGGAAATCGCGGTGTCACCCGAGGACAACATCGAGCTGCGCCGACTGCACCTGCGCAACCGCTCGCGCTACCCACGCCGCATCGAGATCACCACCTACGCCGAAGTCGCACTGGCGCCACCGCTGGCGGATGAGCTGCATCCGGCCTTCAGCAACCTGTTCGTGCAAACCGAGATCCTGGCTGCGAAGCAAGCCCTGCTGTGCACCCGCCGGCCACGTTCGCATGACGAAGTGCCGCCGTGGATGCTGCACCTGCTGGCCGCGCACGATGTCGATCTGCTCGCGGTCTCGTACGAAACCGATCGCAGCAGGTTCATCGGCCGCGGCGGCAGCACGCGCAGGCCGCTGGCCTTGAACGCGGACGCCCTGCGCAGCTCGGGCGGCGCCCTTTCCGGCAGTGCCGGCTCGGTGCTGGACCCGATCATCGCGATCCGCTGTCAGCTGCTGCTGCAGCCGGAACAGACCGCTGTGATCGACATGGTGACCGGCGTCGGCACCGACCGCGCAGCCTGTACTGAGCTGGTCGACAAATACCGCGACCGCACCCTTGCCGACCGCGTGTTCGACCTGGCCTGGACCCACAGTCAGGTGGTTCGCCTGCAGATCAATGCCTCGCAGGCCGACGCCCAGCTGTACGAGCGCCTGGCCGGGCCGATGGTGTTCACCAGCCCGCTGCTGCGCGCCGATCCTTCCATACTTCGCCAAAACCGGCGTGGCCAATCCGGCCTTTGGAGACACTCGATTTCCGGCGATCTTCCAATCGTACTGGTGCAGATCGCCGACATCGCCAACATCGAACTGGTTCGCCAGATGGTTCAGGCCCATGCCTATTGGCGCCTGAAAGGCCTCCAGGTCGATCTGGTGATCTGGAACGAGGATCAGGCCGGCTATCGGCAGCAGCTGCAGGACCAGATCGTAGCCCTGGTCTCGGCGGGCCCCGAAGGCAATGTGCTGGACAAACCCGGCGGCATTTTCGTGCGACCGGTGCAGCAGATCTCGCAGGAAGAACGCATCCTGCTGCAGTCGGTCGCGCGGGTGATGGTCAGCGACCAGCACGGCACCCTGCTTGCGCAGATGGATCGCCGATCCGAGCAGAAACGCATGCCCCCACCCCTGCGCACAGGCCAGCTGTATGCCGCGGCGGACGACACCGATTCGGACCTGCATACGCAGGCCCTGCAGCGCGCCTCGGAGCCCGATACCGCTGCCGAGATCGAGCTGGAACCGGACCTGCCCGAAGCCTCCGCGGCCGCACAGTTCGACAACAGCTTCGGCGCGTTCAGCGCCGACGGCAGCGAGTATGTGATCCAGCTGCGCGCGGGCCACCCGACGCCTGCGCCCTGGTGCAATGTGCTGGCCAACCCGGTCTTCGGCAGCGTGGTCAGCGAAAGCGCACCCGGCTACACCTGGTTCGAGAATGCGCATGCGTTCCGGCTTACACCCTGGCACAACGATCCGGTCGCGGACGCCAGCGGCGAGGCCTTCTACCTGCGCGACGAGGACAGCGGCGAGGTGTGGTCACCGATGGTGCTGCCGCGGCGCGGTCGCGGCGACTATCGCACCCGCCACGGCTTCGGCTACAGCGTGTATTCGCATGAAGAGGACGGCATCGCCACCGAACTGTGGGTGTTCGTGGCGCGCGAGGATGCCGTCAAGTTCTCGCTGCTGAAGGTGCACAACCGCTCCGGCCGACCGCGCCGCCTTTCGGCGACAGGCTATGTCGAGTGGGTGCTGGGCGACCTGCGCCTGCGCACCCAGATGCATGTGTGCAGCGACCTCGACTCTGTCAGTGGCGCCCTGCGTGCTCACAATCCCTACAGCGAAACCCTGAGCGGTCGCGTGGCCTTCTTCGATGCCGATGGCGATACCGAGCAACGCAGCTACACCGCCGATCGCTGCGAGTTCATCGGTCGCAATGGCGACCTGGCCGAGCCCGCAGCGCTGCGACGCGAACATCTATCGGGGCGGCTCGGCGTCGGCCTCGACCCCTGCGCCGCAATCCAGATTCCGTTTCATCTGGCGCCCGACGAGCGCTTCGAGACCTGCTTCCGCCTCGGCGTCGGCGTCGACGCGCAGGACGCCAGCGCCCTTGCCCAGCGCAGCCAGGGCAGCGCAGCGGCGCACGCGGCGCTGCAAGAGGTGCGTGCCTACTGGCGGCAGACCCTCGGCCAGCTGCAGGTCAGCACGCCCGAACCCAGTCTCGACCTGCTGGCCAACGGCTGGCTGCTGTACCAGACCTTGGCCAGCCGCTGCCTGGGCCGCAGCGGCTACTACCAGTCGGGGGGTGCGTTCGGTTTCCGCGACCAGCTGCAGGACACGATGGCGAGCTTGCACACCCTGCCCGCGCTGACGCGCGAGCATCTGCTGCGCAGCGCGGCCCAGCAGTTTGTGGAGGGCGACGTGCTGCACTGGTGGCATCCGCCGCAGGGTCGCGGCGTGCGCACGCATTGTTCCGATGACTACCTGTGGCTGCCGCTGGCAACCAGCCGCTACCTCACGGTGACCGCCGACTTCAGCGTGCTCGACGAGACGGTCGGCTACCTCGAAGGCCGTGCGCTGAATGCTGACGAGGAGTCCTACTACGACCTTCCACTGGCCTCGGCACTGCAGCAGCCGCTGTACGAGCACTGCGTGCGCGCGCTGAAGCGCGGCATGGGCCTGCTCGGCGCGCGCGGCCTGCCCTTGATCGGCAGCGGCGACTGGAACGATGGCATGAACCGGGTCGGCGCCGAAGGCCGTGGCGAAAGCGTATGGCTCGGCTTCTTCCTGTTCGAGGTGCTGAACCGCTTCGTCGAGGTCGCGCAACAACGAGGCGACAGCGGCTTCGCCGGTGAATGCGCCGATGCCGCCGAGTTGCTGCGCATGGATCTGGGCCAGCACGCCTGGGACGGACAGTGGTTCCGCCGCGCCTGGTACGACGACGGCACTCCCTTGGGTTCGACCGAGAGCGATGAATGCCGGATCGACTCGATCTCGCAGAGCTGGGCCGTGCTGTCGGGCGCCGCCAGTGAGAGCCAGGCGCGTCAGGCGATGGATTCGCTGCATACGCATCTGGTCCGGGAAGAGGCCGGCCTGATCCAGCTGCTCGACCCGCCCTTCGACCTCACCACCCACGACCCCGGCTACATCCGCGGCTACGTGCCCGGCGTGCGCGAAAACGGCGGCCAGTACACGCATGCCGCAGTGTGGTCGGCGATGGCCTTCGCCAAACTGGGCGACCGCGAGCGCGCCTGGCAGCTGGCGCGCATGATCAACCCGATCCAGCACAGCCTAAGCAGCGAAGCGGCGCACATCTACCGCGTCGAACCCTATGTGCTGGCCGCTGACGTCTACGCCGTCGCTCCGCACGTCGGCCGTGGCGGCTGGACCTGGTACACCGGCTCGGCCAGCTGGATGTACCGACTGCTGACCGAATCCCTGCTGGGCCTGCAGCGCGAGGGCGACGCGCTGATCCTGCGGCCCTGCATTCCGACCGAGTGGAGCGACTACCGCATCGACTACCGCTTCGGCGCGAGTGTGTATCGCATCCATCTCCGCCAGCTCGACCCGGCGGCTTTCGGCCGGCTGGCCAGCACCTGGCACAGCGACAGCGGCCTGCGGATTGAAGCTCTGGAGGACGGCGGCTTCCGGATTCCGCTGTTCGACGACGCCGCCGAGCAGTCGATCGAACTGAGACT
Organism: uncultured Aquimonas sp.; assembly: GCA_964586455.1. Classification (GTDB taxonomy): domain Bacteria; phylum Pseudomonadota; class Gammaproteobacteria; order Xanthomonadales; family Xanthomonadaceae; genus Aquimonas. Next base: position 1,403 of record CAZPHV010000069.1, on the reverse strand, counting down.
GGAACGGGGTGCGCGTGCGCCTGCTGCCGACGTTTGAGCGGATCCGATCGGGTCTGGCGAGCGCGAACTCGCACAGCCTTAACCAACGGAGCCTATGGCCTCCGGGTTGACCGATGGCCGCGCATCCGGCCTGATCTGTGGCCCTGACTGATGGACCCACCCCGTTGCTGACTCTCGTTCTCCTGCTTTTGTTCATTCTGATCGGGCTGGTGCTGCAGCCACTACTGCACCGTCGATGGCTGACCGGACAGCGCGACCGCCAGCGCCACCGTATTGAAGCCGAGCGCGGCAGCCGGGTAATCCTGCTGGTGCATCGCGAGGAGCGGATGAGCCTGTTCGGCGCACCGCTGCTGCGCTACATCGACATGGAAGATGCCGAGAGCGTGATCCGCGCGATCCACCAGACCGAGCCTGATCAGCCCATCGACCTGATCCTGCACACGCCCGGCGGGCTGGTGCTGGCCTCGCTGCAGATCGCCCGCGCGCTGGCCCGGCATCCGGGCGCGGTGCGTGCGCTGGTGCCCTACTACGCGATGTCCGGCGGCACCCTGCTTGCGCTTGCGGCCGACGAGATCGTGATGAGTCCGCACGCGGTGCTGGGCCCGCTCGACCCGGCCATCGACGAGGTGCCAGCGGCATCGATCCTGCGTGCGGTGGCGCAGAAGGACCCCAAGGACGTCGACGACGACACCCTGATCCTCGCCGACCAGGCGCAGATGGCGATCCGCCAGCTGCGCGACAGCCTGACCGATCTGCTGGTCGGGAAACTGGGTGCCGAGCGCGTCGAAGAAGTCGCAATCGCGCTGACCGAGGGCCGCTGGACCCACGACTATCCGATCACGCCGGAACAGGTCACCGAACTCGGGCTCAAGGTCAGCACCGACATGCCGGAATCGGTGCTCGACATGATGGCCCTGTACCCGCAGCCGATGCGTGGCCTGGGTGGCGTCGAGTACGCCCCGCGCAAGCGGCCGGAGCCCGACCCCTCGCGCTGAATGGGGCCGGCGAACACCAGGTCGGGCGAGACCGGACCCGTGCAGTGATTCATGCCTGGCGAACCTGGCTACGGACGGCTTTGAGTCGCTTTCAAGGCGCGGCGACGAGTCATGGCAGCGCAATGGCGACGAGGCGCAACGCCGCCAGCCGCGCAAGGACGTCGCAGCTTCGTTCGATTACATGCGAAGCATCGCCTGGGAGCCTGTCGGGCTTTGGGGGTCGAGGCGATTGTCGACTGCGAGAGGACAGTTTTTCCACGATTCGCAGGCCGAGTGGGCTCTCGGCCAAGAACCGGCGGATAGTGGACCGCGCAGACGGATTTGCAGCCCGGCCATCCAAAGTCCGACAGGCTCCTAGTGTAGCGTTGCATTCTGTTTGGAACTTAAGCGGGTGTTTGCTCGGATCAC
>CAZPHV010000068.1:0-28931 GCA_964586455.1 uncultured Aquimonas sp. | reverse complement strand
GCTCTTGCGGGCAGGAGCCCGCGCTCTTCACGGGGCCCCTGGGGAGCGGCGGGAGTTCGTGGATCAGCCCGCAGGGGCGGCCGCAGGGATGCGGCCGATGTTCGTGACAGGCCAGGGATGGCCTGTCCTCGAACACCCACGGACTCACGCGAACCCTGAGCGCAGGGATGCGCGCAGGGCGCGGACGAGGGGTGGCCTTTCTTTTGGTTACTTTTCTTTGGCCACTCAAAGAAAAGTGATTCGGGCAGACCGAAGGGCTGACCGAAAGCTCTTGCTCTTGCTCTTCGCTTTGCACCGCACCGCACTGCTTAGCAGCGCAGCGGCAAGACGAAGCGTCGCGCCCCGGCGGGTCAAGACCCGCCCTACGTGGATCACGCATAGAGGGACCGAAGCGAGTATGGAGCTCATGGTGGCCCAGGGCCCACCCTATGCCCCGGCTCGTCCCAGCCCAGCCCTCACCAAGGCAAGGCATCCAGATCGACATTCCCACCCGACAGGATCACGCCGACCTCGCGACCCTCGAACAGCGTCGGGTTCTTGAGAATGACCGCCAGCGGCACCGCGCAGCTCGGCTCGATGACGATTTTCAGCCGCTCCCAGATCAGCCGCATGGCAGCGATGATCTCGGCCTCGCTGGCCAGCAGGATGTCGTCGAGTCGCTCGCTCAGGATGCCAAAGGTGAGCGGGCCGAGTTCGGCGCGCAGGCCGTCGCAGATCGTGTCGGCGATGCGCCCGGTGATGCGCTGGCCGGACTTCAACGAGTCATGCGCGTCGCAGGCCTGCTCGGGCTCGGCACCGAACACACGGATGCCGGGCTGCAGCGACTGTGCGGCGATCGCCGTGCCCGACAGCAGGCCGCCGCCGCTGACCGGGGCCAGCACCGTGTCCAGGTTGGGCACGCAGTGCAGCAGCTCCAGAGTGGCGGTACCCTGCCCTGCGATCACGCGCGCATCGTTGTAGGGGTGAACGACCTCGGCGCCGGTCTGCGCCAGCACCTCGGCCATGGCGGCGTCGCGCGCGGCCTGGTGGGTGTCGCAAGGAATGATCTCGGCGCCGAAGTCGCGTATCGCAGCGAGCTTGATCTTCGGCGCCGAGCGCGGCACCACCACGCGCGCAGGAATGCCGCGCAGCCGGCAGGCCAGCGCGATCGCCGCGCCGTGGTTGCCGCTGCTCTGGGTCAGCACGCCGCGCGCAGCCTGCGCGTCGCTCAGCCCGAAAACGGCATTGGCAGCGCCGCGAAACTTGAAGGCGCCGATGCGCTGGAAGTTCTCGCACTTGAAGTGCAGGCGGCAACCGGCAATGCGGTCGAGCGAGGACGAGCGCAGCACCGGCGTGACCTGCGCATGCGGGGCGATGCGCGCGGCGGCAGCGCGGATGTCGTCGAGGGTGGGAACGGTGGTGGCGGGGTTCATGGTCACAGTGGATTCGATTGGGCAGCGCGGGCCGAGATGGTGGGGCAAATTGATCCTCGCTGCTCGACTCCGAGCCGCGCGGCGCTTTGAAGCCCCTCCCCCTTCGCGTGGGAGGGTTTGGGGAAAGAGGCCCCCCACGCGCGTTTGGTGCAGCTGGCGCGGAGCACGCTTCAGATGCCCTCAAGAAGCGAAACTGGCGCGAGTCGCTTGTCGTCGCCCCCGCGAAGGCCAACTGATTGAGGAGCGTGCTTGCTCGCGACCCGCTGGCTTGGTGCAGGGCCGAAGCTGCGGTCGCCTGCAAGCAGGCTCCTGCAAAGAGCGGGGACAGCGCGTGGCAGTTGCCGAGGGCCGCTCTGCGAATCCCGAATCCCGGCTCTTGTGGGAGCGAGTTGCTCGCGACCCGCTGCTTGGTGCAGGGCCGAAGCTGCGGTCGCCTGCAAGCAGGCTCCTGCAAAGAGCGGGGGACAGCGCGTGGCAGTTGCCGTGGGCCGCTCTACGAACCCCCAATCCCCAATCCCCAATCCCGGCTCTCACGACGCCTTGGGCGGAAAATTGCGCGCCATCACCGCGTCGATCGGCGGCAGCGCGTCGATAGCGGCGGCGATTGCGGCGAGCCGGGGCGCGTGCGCGGCGAACCACGGCCGACGCGGCTCCCAGCGACTCATCACCCCGATGTAGAGGTCGATCGCGCTCATCCGCGCACCGAGGAACCAGGGGCCGCTGGCCTCGTTTTCCATCATCGACCAGGCGCGGTTGCGCCAGTCCTCGATGCGCACCAGGAAGCCAGGCTGCGCCTCGGCCATCGGCACGAAGCGCGCGGGGATATCGGCATAGGTGAAGGTGGGATACAGCGTCGACACGCAGAAGGTCAGCCAGCGCAGAAAGCGGCCACGGCAGTGCTCGGTGGGCAGGGGCACCCAGTCCTCGCTGTCGTTGGTCTCGGCCAGCCACAGCGTGATCGCCAGACTCTCCGCCAGCACCTCACCGCCAGCGGTGACCAGGGTCGGCACCTGCGCCAGCGGGTTGATCCGGGCAAGTGATTCGCGTGCATCGGCATCGGCCAGCAGGTCACCCACGCGTTCGAAGCGATACGGCAGGCAGTACCACTCGAGCTGGGCTTCGATCAGGGCCGAGCCCCAGCCTTCGCGTCCGTACAGCAGATACATGCAACCCCCTTCGACTTTGGTCGTAGCGCGCGCCGGCATTCGATTGTGTGGCCGTATCCGTGACCTTCGCAGCTCGCCGTATCGGCCCGACCCGTTCATGCTAAGCGATCAATTCCCTTTGCGATTTGCCATGTCTGATTCCCCGGCACTTACCCCGGCAATCCAGCGCCTCGACTACCGACCACCGGCCTGGCGCATCCCGCGCATCGGCCTGCTGTTCGAGCTCGATGCCGAGCGCACCGAAGTCGAAGCCGAGCTGTGGCTGGAGCCCGAGCGCAGCCGTCGCGGCGAGCCGCTGGAACTGCACGGCGAGGATCTGGAACTGCTGTGGCTGGAGCTGGACGGCAAGCGCCTGAGCCCCGCCGACTACAGCTACGACGGCCACTGCCTGCGCATCGAGGGCCTGCGCCAGCCCTGCCTGCTGCGCAGCCGGGTCGCGATTGCGCCAAACGCCAACACCGCGCTGGAGGGCCTCTACACCAGCGGCGCGCTGCTGCTGACCCAGTGCGAGGCGGAAGGCTTTCGCCGCATCACGTTCTTCATCGACCGTCCGGACGTGCTCAGCGTCTATGCGGTGGAGCTGCGCGCCGAGCGCGCGCGTTACCCGGTGTTGCTCGCCAACGGCAATCCGGCCGGCAGCGGCGATCTGGACCAGGGTCGCCACTACGCGCGCTGGCAGGATCCGCACCCCAAGCCCTGCTACCTGTTCGCGATCGCAGCGGGCCGCATGGAGCGCGTGTCCGCGCCGTTCACCAGCGCCGAAGGCCGCCCGGTCGAGGTGAATGTCTGGGCCGAACCCGGCTTCGCGCCACGCTGCGAGTACGCGCTGGGCGCGACCCTGCGGGCGATGCGCTGGGACGAGCAGCGCTTCGGCCGCTGCTACGACCTGGATGTGTTCAACATCGTCGCCGCCCAGGATTTCACGATGGGCGCGATGGAGAACAAGGGCCTCAACATCTTCAACGCGCGCTACATCCTGGCCGACCTCGACAGCGCCACCGACGCCGACTTCGAGGCGGTGGAGTCGGTGATCGGACACGAGTACTTCCACAACTGGAGCGGCAATCGGGTCACCGTGCGCGACTGGTTCCAGCTGTCGCTGAAGGAGGGCTTCACCGTGTTCCGCGACCAGGAGTTCACGGCCGACTTGCGCTCACGCGCAGTCAAGCGCATCGAGGACGTACGCATGCTGCGCATGCGCCAGTTCCCTGAGGACTCTGGCGCGCTGGCGCATCCGGTGCGGCCGGACAGCTACCGCGAGATCAACAACTTCTACACCGCCACCGTTTACGAGAAAGGCGCGGAGGTGGTGCGCATGCTGCACACCCTGCTCGGTGAGGCCACCTTCCGGCGCGGCTCTGATGTGTACTTCGCGCGCTGGGACGGCCAGGCCGCCAGCGTCGATGCCTTCCTCGACTGCATGCGCGAGGCCAGCGGCCGCGACCTCGTGCAGTTCGAGCGCTGGTACGCGCAGAGCGGCACGCCCGAGCTGCAGATCGAAGCGCGCTTCGATGCGAAGGCGAGGCGCTACTCGCTCGACATCCGCCAGCACACCGCGCCGACGCCCGACCAGACTGACAAGCAGCCGCTGCATATTCCCCTGGCCTATGCGCTGTATGGCGCGGACGATCAGCCGCTCGACGTTTCGCCGCGTAGCGAAGACGGCGCGGCCCTGGCCGCGCGCGCGGGCCTGATCGAACTGAGGTCGGCGCAGCAACACGTGGTGTTCGAGGGCCTCGACGCCGCGCCGTTGGCGAGTTTTCTGCAGGGTCTGTCGGCGCCGGTGCGACTGCGCTTCGACTACAGCCCGGCCGAGCTGGCGCGGCTGGCGCGCATCGAGCGCGACCCGCTGTGCCGTTGGGATGCCCTGCAGCAATTGGGGCAGGCGGCACTGCTGGATGCGTCGTCCACGCATGCGCAGGCGCTGAGTGAGGCGCTCGGTCTGCTGCTCGTCGACGAAACCGTCGATCCCAGTTTCATCGCCCTGTGCTGGCAGCTGCCCGAGTTCGATGTGCTGGTGAACGCGCGCCCGCAGGTCGACATCGACGGCCTGCTGGGCACCCGCCGCGCACTGCGGCTGAAGCTCGCCCATGACCATGCCCGTGCGTTGGGGCAGCGCTACAGAGCGCTGGCGGCAGTGGGCAAGGTCGATGCGCTCGACCCCGCGGCTGCCGCGGCGCGGCGCCTGAAGAACACCTGCCTGCAGTACCTGAGCCTGGTCGAAACCGACGGCGCGCGCGCCGCCGCGCAGTTCGAGCGTGCCGGCACCCTCACCGATCGGCTGAGCGCGCTGACCGCACTCATCCACACCGGCGCGCCCCAGGCCGATGCCGCACTCGATGCCTTCCAGCAGCGCGTCGGCAGCGATCTGTTGCTCAATGACAAGTGGATCGCGGCGATCGCCACCCGCCCGCAGTCGGGCGCGCTGGACGAAGTTCAGGACCTGCTGTCCAGCCCACACTGGCACCCGCGCAACCCGAACCGCGTGCGCGCCCTGCTCGGCAGCTTCGCGCGCAGCAACCCGGCCGCGCTCCACCGCGCCGACGGCGCCGGCTATGCGCTGCTGTTCGCACAGCTGCCGAAAATCGACGCGCTCAACCCGCAGGTTGCAGCACGCCTGCTGGGCGCGCTGGAGGCCTGGCAGCGCTTCGATCCCGACCGCCGCGCCCTGATCGATGCCGGCCTGCGCGGGCTGCGGGGGCCGAACCTGTCGCGCGACTGTGGCGAGATGCTGGAGAGGTTGCTGGCCTAGCAGCCTGTCGGACATTGGTGGGCCTCGCCTCGGTCCCGCGAGTGCATAGGGTGGGCCCTGGCCCACCATGGACTCCGCTCTTGCCCCGGTCCATCCACTCGCGATCGACGCGTAGGGCGGGTCTTGACCCGCCGCAGCTCTGTTGCTGCTCGAAGCGAAGAGCAAAAGCTCTCGGTCAGCCCTTCCGCACTCCCGAAGCATGGCCATCCATGGCCATTCCCGCGTGCGGGCTGCCCGATTCCCTCACTTTGCGTGGCCACTGCGCCGAACGAGCGGCGCAGTGGGCACACAAAGAAAGGTAGGTCGGGCCGGCCGAAGGACGGACCGAAAGCTCTTGATCTTGATCTTCGCTTGGATCGACGGAACGACGGAACAAGACCGAGGCGAGTGTGGAGCTCATGGTGGGCCAGGGCCCACCCTATGGGATCGGAATACCGAGGTCGAACTCCGGCGGGTCAAGACCCGCCCTACGTGGATCGCGAGCGGAGGGACCGAGGCGGGTGTGGGGCTCATGGTGGGCCAGGGCCCACCCTCTCCCGCCTTCGGAAACGACAAAGCCCGCGCAGAGCGCGGGCTTTGTCGAGACGCCGGATGGCGGTCGGTTACATCGTGTCGCTGGCTCCCGCGTCGGCGCAGGCCTCCGGCGATGCGCGGGGCTCAATCCCGCGCGCGGTGCATCACCACACCACTTCCGCCATCGAGCAGTTCAGGCCGGAACCAATGCCCAACAGGGCGATGCGCTGGCCTTTGCGCAAGCGGCCCATCTCCTTGAGCTTGGACAGCACGATCGGCACCGAAGCCGGGCCGATGTTGCCGTGCTCCTGGAAGATGGTGTGCACCTTCTTCGGATCGATGCCGAAGGTCTTGAGCAGCGCCTCGGTGTGCACGCGGCTGACCTGGTGCACGACGAATTCGTCGAGCTCTTCGATCACCCAGCCCAGCGCCTGCTTGGCGGCGCCGAAGGTGACCTGGGCCAGCTTCATGCCTTCGATCAGCAACGACTTGGTGTCGGTGACCATGCGGTCGAGGTTGCCGCGGCAGAGGTGGCTCCACTGCGTGGCAGCGCGGGTGACGCCGCCGCGGTAGCGCGGTGCATCCGGAGCCAGTTCGCGACGGGCCAGCACCATGGCGGCAGCACCGCAACCCAGCGTCAACGAGGCCAGCTCGCTGCGGAACTCTTCGTCGGTGATGGTCGGGCTGAGCATGCGCTCGATGGTGCGCTTGTAGACCAGATTCGCGGTCTCACCGTCGACGATCAGGGCGTAGTCGATCTCGCCACGCTCGATCATGCGGCTGGCGATGTCCATGCCGTTGAGAAATGCCAGACAGGCGTTCGCCACGTCGAAGTTCTGGCAGGTCTCGGGCAGGCCGAGGTTGCCGGAGACGATGCTGGCGGTCGAGGGCTCAAGAAAATCGCGGCTGACCGAAGTGTTCACCAGCAGACCGATGCGGGCGCGTTCGACGCCGGCTTCGGAGAGCGCTTTCTCGGCGGCCATGGTGGCGGCATCCGAGGCGAGTACATCGTCGTCCCACATGCGGCGTGAGCGGATGCCTGCGATGTCCTGCAGCACGTCGACGCGAATATTGAGGCGCTCGAGCGTGGGCTTCAGCCGAGCATTGATTTCGGCAGAGCTCAGCGCGTGCGGCGCATCAATGTGCGCGACGCTGGCGATGGAGACGTGCTGGAACAGCATGGGCAGATCCCGTGAGAAGACAGCAAAGCCCGCGAACGCTACCGGGCTTTGCTCGGTGCTGCAAGTTCGTAAAGGCCGGTTGTAAGCGCATTCGGTGACGAAGTGCGCGCAAACGGCGGCGATCCATGAATGCACCCCCGTCCTTAACCTGAACCGGGAGTACGCGCGGGGCCAGCCCCTCAGGGCCGGCCCCGCGTGCATTTCAAGAGGCGCGTGTGCTTACTCGGGGCTGCACAGGCAGTGGGCCAGCACGCGTGCGGGCAGACCGCGCACCGGTGGCGACATCAGTTCGAGTTCTTCGCGCAGCTGACGCACCAGCGGCTGCTTGGCCAGGCCCGCCGGCAGACCCAGCTGGCCGGCCAGCGCGCGCGCTGTCGCGTTCTTGCCCATGTTGGCCAGGAACTGCTCGAAGGGCGTCGGCTGCTTCTCGACGTAGGCCACCGCGTAGGCGTCCTTCTCCAGCTCGGCATAGCCGGCCGCGGCTTCGATGGCATCGCGCAGGCCGCCCAGCTTGTCGACCAAGCCCAGCTCCAGCGCCTGCGCGCCGCTCCAGACGCGCCCACGGCCGACCGCATCGGCTTCTTCGTAGGTCTTGCCGCGGGCTTCGGCGACGCGGTTGATGAAGTCGCGGTAGCCGTCTTCGATCACGCTCTGGATGATGTTGCCGACCATCGGATCCAGCGGCCGGGTGATGTCGAAGGCACCGGCCAGGCGAGTGGTACCGACGCCGTCGGTGCGCACACCGATCCGCTCCAGCGGCTGCTCGGCGGTGAAGAACATGCCGAAGATGCCGATCGAACCCGTAATCGTGCTGGGGTCGGCGTAGATCTCCTGCGCGTTCATCGAGATCCAGTAGCCGCCGGACGCCGCGACGTTGGCCATCGACACCACCACCGGCTTGCCGGCGGCTCGGGTCAGTTCGACCTCGCGACGGATCTGCTCGGAGGGGAACACGCCGCCGCCGGGCGAATCGACACGCAGCACCAGCGCCTTCACCTTTTCGTCTTCACGGGCCTGACGGATCAGCGCCGAGGTCGACACGCCGCCGACATTGCCCTGCGGCTGTTCGCCGTCGCTGATGCCGCCCTGGGCGACCACGATCGCGATCTTGGGCCGGCTGTCGAAGGGCAGCTTCTCGCGATCGAGAAAGCCCAGATAGGCGTCCAGCCCGACCTGGCGGAAGGTGTGGTTCTTCTCGTCCTTCTCGCCACGCTCGATCATCAGCGCGCGGAACTCGTCGCCAGTCTTCAGCTCATCCACCAGGCCCATGCGCAGGGCCAGCTGGCCGAGATCGCCATTCACGGCGGCGACTTCGACATCGAGGCTGTCGATCTGCGCCTGCAGGGTGGCCGCGTCAAGCTTGCGCAGCTCGGCGACTTCGCCGAGGTAGCGCTGCCAGATGTCGGTCATCCAATACAGATCGGCTTCATTGGCCTCGGGCGAGGCGTTGTCACGGATGTAGGGCTCGGCGAAGGACTTGTACTCACCGACGCGGAACAGGTGGATGTTGATGCCGATCTTGTCTTCCAGTGCCTCGCGGTAATAGGCGCGGTAGCGGCCGATGCCTTCGATGATCGCGGCGCCCGACGGATGCAGATACACCTCGTCGGCGTGCGCGGCGAGGTAGAAGCCGCGCTGATCCATGTTTTCGGAATAGGCCACGATCTGCTTGCCGCTTTCCTTGAAGCGCTTGAGTGCCGCGCCGACTTCGCGCAGCGCAGCGAAACCGCCGCCGGACAGCTGATCGGTGCGGATCACCATGCGCTCGATGCGCTTGTCGCTGGCGGCGGCGTCGATCGCACGCACCAGATCGCGCAGCTGCACTTCGGACACGTTGTCGCCGGTCAGCTGGCCGATCGCGCGTGAAGCCGCGTCACTGCTGAACTGCTCGACGATGCTGCCCTTGGGCGCCAGCACGAAGGCGTTGCGCTCTTCAAGTTTCGGGCCGCCCCTGAACACGGCGAACAGGATCAAGCCGATCACCAGCAGGAACAGGCCGTTCAGTACCAGTCGGCGGCTGAAGTTCAGGGCGTCCCACAGAAAAACGAAGAAGTTGACGAAGGCGCCGCGCTTGGGCTGGGTCATGGAGGCTCTCAACGGTTGCGATAAGTCGCCCGCGGGCGGCCGGGGCGGGTCGGGGAACAGTGGTGAAGACGGCGGGCAGGATGCGCCGGGGTTCGCGCATGTGACGCGAACGGCCGCGCAAGGGTAGTAGCTTCGGCGCCCGCGGTCATGTGGGCGAGGTCATGTGGGCGAGATCAGGTCCCCAGGCCAAGGGCCGGCGCACCGCGCCGCAGCCGTCGAGCGAGGATCACGAAGCGGATCGTCAGCATCAAGGCCGCCGCCGACAGCCCGAGGATCAGCCCGAACCACATGCCGTGCGCGCCCTGGCCCTGCACGATGCCCATCCAGTAGCCCAGCGGCATGCCCAGGCCCCAGTAGCTCAGCACCGTGATGATGGCCGGCAGGCGGGTGTCCTTGAGCCCGCGCAAGGCGCCCGCTGAGGCCGCCTGCAGGCCGTCGGAGAACTGGAAGGCCGCGGCCAGCACCATGAGCTGGGCGGCGAGTGCCGCAACGGCGGTGTCCTTGGTCCAGAGCGCGGCGATCGCGCCGGCGCCAAACAGCAGCACCAGGGCCGAGGCCAGCTGGGTGCACGCGGTGATCGCGTAGCCGGCGCCGCCGGCCCACGCCACGCCCCGCGGATCGCCCCGGCCAACCGCGTTGCCGACCCGCACCGTGGTGGCCATGGCTACGCCCAGCGGAATCATGAAGGCCACTGAAGCCAGATTGATCGCGACCTGATGCGCCGCGGTCTGCAGGGTGCCGAGGCTGCCGATGATCAGCGCGGTGGCCACAAACAGGCTGCCCTCCATGAAGATCGAGAAGCCCATCGGCAGGCCGATCTTCAGCAGATCCGCGATCGGCGCCCAGCGCGGCCAGTCGAAACGGTCGAACAGCCCGAGGTCGGCATAGCCGCGGCCGTAGCGCAGGGTCAGCGCATAGGCGATCGCCTGCACCCACAGCGTGCTGGCGGTGGCGATGCCGAGGCCCAGCGCACCCAGCTCGGGCGCGCCGAAACGGCCGAACATCAGCGCATAACCCAGCGGCACCAACAGGAACAGGCCACCCACGCCGATGAACATGGTCGGCTTGGTCAAGGACACGCCTTCGCTCAGGTAGCGGAAGCAGAAGAACAGCGCCAAGGCCGGGGCACCCGCCGCGACCCCGCGCAGGAAGCCGCGCGCCTGTGGACGCACCTCCTCGGCGACGCCCGCCCATTCCAGCAGCCAGCCGGCGTTGGCGACGAACACGGCCAGGCTGCAGCCCAGCACCAGTGCCAACCACACAGACTGACGGAACACCGCGCCGATCTCGGCGCGGCGACCGGCGCCGTCGAGCTGGGCCACGGACGGCGGGATCGCCATCAGCACGCCGATCACGATCAGGATCGCCACCGACCACACCGCGGTGCCGATCGCCACGGCGGCCTGGGTGAGCGCCGAATGCCGGCCGGCCAGCACGGTGTCGATCACGTTCATCATCATCGACGACAACTGCCCCATCACCAGCGGCAAGGCCAGCACCGTGGTGGCGATCACCTCCGCGCCGAGACGGCGGAAGAACGGAGGTTTGGGCGGGGGCATGCGTGGCGGACCGTGAAGCGGGGGCGTTATGGTATCTGCTGCCTACCCCGACGAACCGTGCCATGGACAGCCGACCCGCCGAGACTCTCACTGCCGCAGCAGCACCGCCGCCGCCGCTGCCCGCCACCCGCCACTGCGAGAACTGCGGCGCCGAGCTGCACGGCGAACACTGCTATGCCTGCGGCCAGCCGACCAAGGGTCTGGTGCGGCACTTCAGCAGCATCCTCGGCGACTTCGCCGACACCGTATTCAATGTCGACGGCCGCATCTTCCGCACGCTGGGGCCGCTGCTGTTCAAGCCGGGTTTTCTTAGCCTCGAATACTTCGCCGGCCGCCGGGTGCGCTATGTCAGCCCGGTGCGCCTGTTCGTGTTCACCTGTCTGATCGCGTTCCTGGTGACACGCTTCAGCGTCGATCCCGGCGAAGGCAGCGCGCCGGGCGAGGGTGGCGGGCTGATCAACATCGGCAACTCCGAGGACTTCGACCGGCTCGACAGCATCGAGGAGATCGAGCGCCGTCGCGATCTGGCCCTGGCCGAGTTCGAGAAGGCCGCGACCGAGGGCGCCGAGGTGCCCGGGCTCGCGATCGGCATGCGCAGCGCCGCCACGGCCGTCGAGCAGGCCGCTGCGCGCCGCATCGATGAGCTGCGCGCGCAGCAGGGCGAGGGTGGCGACACCGTCCCCAGCGCGAACAGCGAACCGCGACGCCCGCGGGTCAGTTTCGGCAACGGCACCTGGGACCCGGACACCAACCCGCTGCGCATCAGCTGGCTGCCGGAGGCCGCGAACCAGCGCCTGAACAGTTGGGTCTCACGCGCGATCGAGAACAGCGAGCGCGTCAGGAGCAACCCCCGCCTGCTGTCCGACGCCTTTCTCGATTTTCTGCCGCAGACCCTGTTCGTGATGCTGCCGCTGTTCGCGCTGATGCTGAAGCTGGCCTACCTGTTCAAGCGCCGGCTGTACATGGAGCACCTGATCGTGGCTCTCCACAGCCACGCGTTTCTGAGCCTCGCCGTACTGCTGTTGGCGCTGGCCACGCTCGCGCGTACTGCCCTGGGCACAGGCGTCGTGCACTCGGCACTGGGCTGGATCGAAGTCGCCCTGATCGTATGGATGCCGCTGTACCTGCTGATCATGCAGAAACGCGTGTACCGGCAGGGCTGGATCATGAGCTTCCTCAAGTACAGCCTGCTCGGCACCGCCTACAGCGTGCTGATCACCATCGGCATCACGTTTACCCTGCTGGTCAGCCTGGTGGCGATGTAGGCCGCAGGCTTTGTTTGGGTCGCGGGGTCGGATTCGCCAGCGGTGGCGTTCGGCCGCGGTGGGGTTGCGGTGTCGCAGCGGGGAAGAGCGTGTTGTGAACCGAGCCGTCGGAACCTGTCGGAAGCGTGGTGCGCCACAGGCGCACCCTACGCGATCCAAGGCGATTCGCTTCGATCCACACAAAGCGTCTTTCGAGTCGAGCGTGGTGCGCCACAGGCGCACCCTATGCGATCCAAGGCGATTCGCTTCGATCCACGCAAACCGTCACCCGAGCCGTAGGGCGGGTCTTGACCCGCCGCCTCCTCAGCCCAAGCACCATGGCGACCGATCCACGCGAAGCCTCACTCACGTCGTAGGGTGCGCGTGTCGCGCACCAAGCCCGCCCCATGCCCCCGAGCTTCGATCCACGCAAAGCGCCACCCGAGCCGTAGGGCGGGTCTTGACCCGCCTCCTCAAGCCCAAGCGCCACGGCGACCGACCCACGCGAAGCCTCACTCAGGTCGTAGGGTGCGCGTGTCGCGCACCAAGTCCGCCCCATGCCCCCGGACTTCGATCCACGCAAAGCGCCACCCGAGTCGTAGGGTAGATAAGCGCAGCGCATCTACCAGCTCTCCCGCCCTACCCCTCAGAGTGTGGTACGCCGCAGGCTCAGCCTATGCGAGGCGCGGCGCTGAGCGCACGACGTCGCATCGTTCGAGCCCTACGGCGCGCGTAAACCCACCGCCGCCGCGCGCTCGCGAATCAGGCTCGCACGCGCGGCCGGGTCGGCCGCCAGCAGCTCGCTGCGCAGCGACTCACGGGCGGCTGGGTCGAGCCGGCGTGCCATCCGTTGCAGCAGCCCGTGCTCGGTCGCGCCCAACTCGCGCAGCAGATCCAGCGTGCGCTCGCGCTCGTCCTCCGGCACGAAGGCGAAGGCATCGCGCGCCAGCTCGGCCAACTCGGCCGACTTGCCCGCCAGCAGCCCGCGGCGCACCGCCTCGGGCAAGGCTTGATGCTGCGTGCGCAGCGCAGCCTGCTGCTGCGGCGTGGCACGGGCGAAACCGGCCTCCAGCGCGCGCAGGGTCGAGCGGGTGGCGGCATCGAAGCTGCGCCAGCGCGCGTGCCGTTCGCGTAGCTCGGAGCGCGCCAGCGGTGCCAGCTCGCGATAGGCCTGCGCGCGCTGCTCGAAACGCAGTCGCGCCGCCTCATCCAACTGCTCCCACTGCTGCGCACGCTGCTGCAGCTGGGCGCGCTGTGTCGGCAGCAGACGTGGCCACTGCAGGGCCCAGGGCGTTAGCGCCGGCAGATCCGCCGGCGGTGCCAACACTTCGATCAGCTGCACGGCGGGGTCGCTCGCCAGAGGCACCAGGTCCGGACGCGTCGAACCGGGCGCTGACGGGTCGAGCAGCTCGCCCACGCCGGGCAGCGCTTCCGGCAAGCCCCCAATTGCCGCGTCGCCGGACAGATCAGCGTCCAGCGGGGCCGACAACGCCGGGCTTTCAAACACCACCTCCCCCCCGCACTCGCGCAGCCGCCACAGCAGGAAGTCGAGCGCATGCAACGTCGCGAAGTCGACTTCATCGGCCCACAGCTCGAACTCCGGCGCCGACAGCGGCACTTGCTCCACCACCGGGGGCGGTGCCGTCGGCGGCGCCTGCAGGCGCTGCTGGGCCGGGTCCAGCAGCAGCGCGCGATGCAGCTCGGGCGCGAACAGGGCCGCGCCAAAGCAGATCACCGCGGCCGTGGCCAGCACGATGCGCAGCGCGCTGCGCGCCGGCGGCGTTTCGGGTGCCACGTCCAGAAAAGCCGCGCGCAGCGCCACCGGCCAGTTGGGGTCGCGCGCGGTGAAGCGGCGGCCCAGCAGCAGCCACTCGCGTTCGATCCGTCCTAGCGGCCGGCCCTGCAGCTCGGCGATTCGCTGCAGCGGCAGCCCGCCCAGCGCGCGCAGCACGATCAGGTCGCGCGCGCCCGCCGGCAGCGCGGACCACAGACGCAGCCAGGAGGACTCCCCCTCCAGCGTCGGGTGAGCCCGCGGCAGGGGCAGCGCCTGCAGCCGGGCATAGCCGTCTTCGAAGTCGTCCGCGTGGGTTCCGGTCACGCCCTCACAGGCCAGCCACGCCCGCAGCAGTGCAAGGGAGCGGACAGCGGCGGCATCAGGCATCGGCGGCTACAGAGGAATCAGGGCAGCCGGGGAGTGTAGCCGCAGCGGATGCGCGCGCCCGTGCACGCCGGGCTTGAGCGGCGCTTCGAGCCGACCGAATTCGCGCTGCCGCGCGGCTTGACTTTCGCGCAGTCGGTGCTCTCCCGCCTGCCGTCTGGCTTCCACGGGGCTTGACTTGTGCACAGGCTGCAGAAACGCCGCATGGGCCCCTCCGGCCGGCTCAGGGCTGGCGGACACCTGTCACATTTGCCAGTCGGAACATTTTCAAGTCATTGATTTTGTTGACCCGAAACCCATGGTCAAATTTTCGCCACAATCCACGCAGGCCCCGCGCCAGCGGCCCGGCGGGGCTCTCATCCGGACTTCATCCACCGACTTATCCACAGGCTGTGTGGATAAGCCGGAAATCCCAAGCGGACCGGCAACTTGCGGCCGATTCGTCAGAGAAGGGTGAGGAGTGCCCGCCAAGTGCCCCCGATCGGCGCCAAGCGGCTGGCTACACTGAGCGCATGTCCGCCGACCGCCCTTCGAACGCCCTGCGCGTGGCCCTGCCGGTGCCCCTGCCGCGACTGTTCGACTACGCCCCGCCCGCCCGCGCCGCGATCGACCCCGGCTGGATCGGCTGCCGCGTGCGCGTGCCCTTCGGCCGCAGTACCGCGATCGGCGTGGTCGCCGAAGTCGGCCCGCCCGAGATCGACCCGGCCAAGCTCAAGCCCGCGATCGAGCGCCTCGATACCGAGCCGCTGATCGCCGGCGAGCTGCTGGCCAGCCTGCGTTGGGCCGCCAGCTACTACCAACGGCCGCTGGGCGAAGTGCTGGCGGCCGCGCTGCCGGTCGATATGCGCCAGGGCAAGCCCCTGCCCGACACTGCGCCGCTGGCCTGGCGGCTGACTGCGATCGGTGCGGCCAATCTGCGCCAGCTGCGATCCGGCGGGCGGCCGCGGCTGTTGGCCGATTGGCTGGCCGAAGCCGGCGCGCTCGATGCCAGCGCGCTCAATCAGCGCCTGCCCGACTGGCGGCCCGCCCTGCGCAGCCTGATGGGCCGCGGCTTCGTCGAGGAATGCCTGGGCGCCAGCGTGCTGCGCACACCGGAGCGCGCGCCGCCCGCGCTGAACCCCGAGCAGGCCGCCGCCGCCGAGCGCATCCGTGCCGCACTCGGCCAGTTCGACCCGATCCTGCTGGAAGGCGTCACCGGCTCGGGCAAGACCGAGGTCTATCTGGACGCCATCGAAGCCGCGCTGGCGCGCGGCGAGCAGGCCCTGATTCTGGTGCCTGAAATCGGACTCACCCCGCAGACCCTGCGCCGCTTCCAACAGCGGCTGGGCGTGGAGGTGCACAGCTTTCATTCCGGCATGGCCGAAGGCGCGCGCGCGCGCGCCTGGACCGCGATGCGCCGCGGCGAGGCCCGGGTGCTGGTCGGCACCCGCTCGGCGGTGTTCGCGCCGCTGCCGCAGCCGGGCCTGATCATCATCGACGAGGAGCACGACGGCAGCTACAAGCAGCAGGACGGCTTTCGCTACCACGCCCGCGACTTCGCCCTGGTGCGCGGCAAGGCGCTGGGCATCCCGGTCGTACTCGGCAGCGCCACGCCCGCGCTGGAAACCCTGCAGCTGGCGCGCAGCGGCCGGTTGGCTCTGTTGCAGCTGAAAAAACGCGCCGCCTCCGCCAAGCCGCCACGGGTACGCGTGCTGGACGCCCGCCGCCAGCGCCTCACCCACGGCCTGAGCGAACCCGCTTTCCAGGCGATCAGCGAATGCCTGCAGCGCGGCGAACAGGCACTGATTTTCCGCAACCGTCGTGGCTACGCCCCCGCCCTGCTCTGCCACGACTGCGGCTACCGCGCCAACTGCAGCCGCTGCGATGCCGCCCTGACCCTGCACGGCCGCGACCGCCTTATCTGCCACCACTGCGGCCACCGCGAACGCGCGCCCACGGCCTGCCCCGACTGCGGCAGCCTGGCCCTGATGCCGCAGGGTGCCGGCACCGAGCGCGTTGAAGTGGCACTGGCCGAACGCTTCCCCGACGTACCCCTGGTGCGCATCGACAGCGAGACCACCCGCGACCAGGCCGACCTGGCCCGCCATTTTGAAACCCTCGGTCACGGCGCCGGCCTGATGGTCGGCACCCAGATGCTGGCTAAGGGCCACGACCTGGCCCAGCTCTCCCTGGTCATCATCGTCACCATCGACGAAGGCCTGTTCAGCGCCGACTTCCGCGCCGCCGAAAAGCTGGCCCAGCTACTCGTTCAAGTCAGCGGCCGCGCCGGCCGCGCCCAGGCGCCGGGCGAAGTGCTGCTGCAAACCCACCACCCGGAGCATCCCTTGCTGGCAACCCTGCTGGCGGGTGGCTATCCGGCGTTTGCGAAACTCGAACTGGCGGAGCGGGAGGCGGCTGGGTTTCCGCCGTTTGCGCATCTGGCACTACTGCGCGTGGACAGCCATCGGGAAGATGCGCTGCAGCTGTTTATGCGGGAGGCGTATGCGGCGGCTCGGGCTGTTGTTGCGGCAGATCCGAGCTTGAGCGTGGAGGTGCATGCACCGATGCCGGCACCGATGGCGCGACGGGCGGGACGGATGCGGGCGCAGATGCTCTTGTCGGCGAAGTTGAGGCCGGGGCTGCAGGCGGTACTGAGGGCCTGGAATGGAGCGTTGTTTGAGTTGAAGAGTGGGCGGGGGGTAAGGTGGTCGTTGGATGTGGATCCGGGGGATTTGTATTAAATAGAATTGTGCTGCATTGTTCTGTGGACTTTGAAAGTAGCCACGCAGGAGCCGTTTTCTAGACGATCTTGCGTCCCGTCTGTCCCGAAGATCGCCGAGAAGCAAGGCGCCGATCTGCCGCGAGGGATTTGCTTGGCGAGTACTCGTGCTCGACATGACAGCTCCGATCGACGCGCGCCCATTTCGCTGACCCATCGCGCGCCTGCGGCTTGGCCATGCCCTAGGCGAAACGACTACACAGGCGGGCCGCCGAGGACAACGACGCCCTGCCGGATACCGTTGGCGCGCGTGGTGGCCATGTCGGCCTGCCCCCGGGCGTCCGAGATATAGTAATGGGCGCTTCGTACCTTGTTCTCGCACGACGCACATAGGCTCATTATCGGATCATGGTCGGCGCGGACACGCGCGGCGCCGCTTTCGACGCGCTCGCCTGTCCGGTTGAGATCGTTGAGGCATGACTCCATTTCCATCAGCTGCCGCTGTATCTGTGGAAACGCCATGCGCTGCGGATCGTGAATGGCCGAGGCAAAGCGCGAGGCCTGCGTGTCGCGCCACATTAGAAGACTCTCGTCGATGGCGTCTTCGGTCTCGCGGGACCGGAAGCGGATCACCATCCCGCTATCGTGGATTCGTGCCGCGAGGCGGCCGAGTGTGTGAGTCTGGCTCATGCCTCGCCGATGCCCCCAGAAGAGTCAAACTCGCGCAGGCGGTTGTCGAGATCGCGCAGCAGGGACCGACCGCTTGCATCGAGCTCGCGCTGGCACGTGGCCAGGTCGGACATCGCGCGTGCGGCGTCGGGCGCTGCGGTAACACGCAACTTCATGTCGTTGGCAAGCCGAACGATATCGTTGGCGAGGTCGAGCACACGGGTTGCATCCTTGGCAGCCCGCTGAGCCAGTTCACCGGCGTCATTGGTCTCGCCATGCGCGCAACGGGCCGAGGCGACCGACTGGGCGGCAACGTGCACGTTTGCACCGGCGTCAGAAGCAAGGCCGCGGGCCCGGAGAACACCTCGCTGGCACTGCACTACAAGGTCGTCGCATCTCGTGACCTCGGCCTGTGCGCGGTTGATTTCAGCAATCGCCAGGTTGACCTGGTGGCGGCACTCGTTCACGCGTGTGGCGCAGCGACCTACCGCTGCGGATTCACCCGAACAGTTGCGATAGGTTCGCCGCCCCTGACTGTCGGTGGTGTAGTTGTTCTCGCATCTGCGCAGGGCCGAGACGGCCGAGTCGTAGGCCGACTGCGCATTGCGCAGCGCGTTCTCTGCAATCTCCAGCGCGTTGCGCGCACGCGACAGCCATTCGCGCGCCGCATTCAGCAGGGCCTCCGCGCGATTGAGTCCGCTAGTCCAAACATCAACCGCGTTGTCGGCTTCGTGTGCCGCCGTCCGGCTGAGCGAGAACGCGTTCTCGGCTTCGCCTTGGGCGACAACGGCCCGCTCCCGGACCTCGTTGACCGACTCCTCTGCAACTTGCGCGGCACTCATCGCCCGCTCGGCAAGATCAAACGCCACGCGCGCGCGCGCATCGATCTGGGCTACACATTCCTGCGCCTCACTGGACGAGGCCTGCATGCGCTCCTCGACTTCGGACACGTCCGATGTCCACCGCACGATTGAGCGCGTGATGTCGGCGAACAGTTCGACCAGAAGGCGGGGATCAACAGTCATCTTTCTCGCTATGGTTCTGGATTAGCTGCTGAGTTGAAGTGTTCGAGCGCCTCGATGCGGATCTTGAGTATAGGCACCACCAGTTCAAGCATCTCTACGTAGGACTGCAGCATCCGCATCGACCGGTCGAACGCCTCGCCGAACACCTCCGCGCCCGAGCCCTGGTAGACGTCGCGCGTCCGGCGCCAGGCGACGTCCAATCGCTCACGCTGTTCGCGAATCTCGAACAGCTGCCGGTCTAGCGCCGTGACATACTCGGTCAGTCCGTTGCGAAGGCGGGTGGCATCCATTGCGTCAGCCCCCGTGCAGGTAGGCGCGAAGCTGCGCCAGCTTGGTTTGCATGAACTGTTCGAACTGCTCGCTCTTGCTGCCCGCGTACACGTTCACCTGCTGCTCGAACTCGCCGATCAACTGGTCATACTCGTTGCGCAGCGAATCCCGCCAGATCGTGTCGATGGCGGCATGCAGGCGCCTGATCTCGGCGTGACCGGTGCGCAGGCGCTCGTCAAACGCGTGCAATTCGTTGGCGAACAGCTGAAGCGACTCGTATGTCTCATCCAGCGACATGACTCAGCTTCCCGGGTAGCGCAGGTTGGCCAGTTCTTCTCGCAGCGCCGCAAGGCTCTGGTCTCCGCCCAGCTTACTGTTCGCGCAATAGCTGTTGAACAGAACGGCATTGCGCACGCCAGCGATCTGGTCGATGTACTGCGCCGCGAACGGATGGTCGGCCTTCTCCTGCAGGCGCGCGGCGCTGAGCGAGGAGAACAGCGACATCGATTCCTCCTCATTCATCTGCTGCACAACCCGGTGGTTGAACTGCGCGGCTTCGCGGCTGGGCGAGAACACGAGCTGGAAGCTGGTGAGACCCGATGCCGATAGGATGATATGGATGCCGGCCTGCGGCCCACGCTGGAGTAAAGTTCGGATCCGGACGGTGGGTCCTGAGGCCGGCGCACTGAACCGGTCAGCCCCCCCGTGCAGCGAGTAGAGATAGTCTGGCTCCGTGATGACCAGCAGGCGTGTGGGGGATGCCGGACCAGGCGTCTTCACCGCAACGTCGAGCGTGGCGAGCGTCTCCTCGAGTGTGTCCTCTGTGACGCGCGTGGCCTTGACGCCCGATTTGGCCAACTTGTCGATCCCGGCCGCCACCATGCCGCCGCCGGGCATGTCCTCGCGCAGGCCATCAAGGAAGTAGACCTCCAGACCTGCCGGCTGCAGCAGCGTTCCCAGCGCCGCGAGCGAGCAGGCAAGCATCCGACTGCGCGATTCCGCCTGGCTGCCGAGGACGAGCATGTTCTGTCCGGGCGCGCGGCGCAGCACGCAGAGCGCATGCCCGCGAACGTCGAAACGACGGCCAAGCCACATCGGAACAGGCCGGTCACCCTTGTTCCAAGACTCGATACCCAAACCGCCCTGGCGAACAGCTGTGCGTGCCAGCGTCTGGAGTTCATCCGGCGTCGGTGTTGCGGTTCTCGGCTTCGCGATATGAGGGTTGTCGCTCAGGAGCGCGCCTTCGCGCCCCGACAGCACGATGGTGCGCCCGGTGCCGCCTGCGGCCGTTGATATCTCCTGAATGATGCCCGGCAGCAGGTCATCGCCGTCCTTGCGGCGAAGACGCGCAACCGCCCCGCGCGAGTTCGCGCCGTCTCGACCACCCTCATCGTTGAGGACAACCTCGCCGGTTGCGGCCAAATCGCGAATCAGGCGCTTGCCCTCGGCCCCAAAAACCTGTAACGACTGGGCGTAGGCCTCCACTAGCGACAGCGACGCCCAAGTGTGAATGTGGGTCATTGCGGATTGCGGCAGGCCGCGTTGCTCGAACGTTTGCGATCCGAGCACAGCGTGCATGCCGGCGGCCCTACCCTTTTCGAGCAGCTTGCCAAGGAGAAGCGCCCCGCTTTCGGGATCGCCATCGAGAATCTGCTGGTACTCGTCCACCACCATCACTCGGCGCGGCATTTTCTCACCGGTCTTGAGTCGATAGTCGCGCAGCTTAACGACACCGGCGGCCTGAAACTTCTCGTAGCGGTCTTCCATTTCCGCGACGAAGTCGGCCAGCACACTTCGCGCAAGCGCCGGTGCCGTGCGCAGGCAGACGACATCCACATGCGGCAGGCTACGAT
The DNA here is from genome assembly GCA_964586455.1 of uncultured Aquimonas sp. GTDB lineage: Bacteria > Pseudomonadota > Gammaproteobacteria > Xanthomonadales > Xanthomonadaceae > Aquimonas. The sequence goes on along the minus strand of CAZPHV010000068.1, from coordinate 8,346 downwards.
AGGCTTCGAACTCGACGCCCTGCTTGCCGTCGATCAGCGTGAAACGAAGTTCGTTCGGCGAATAGCGCGCCGCAAGCCCGCTGATCAGCACGTGAAGCAGGTAGGATTTCCCCGAGCCGGTCTGGCCGGCGACCATCGCATGGGCACTGGGCTTGCCCTCTTCATTCTCGCCAAGCCAGAAGCGCAAACGTTCGCCGACAGGAGTCGCGACGCGGTCCGATGCGTCCTCTTCCATCAGCGTCTTCGGACGTACAATGGCATTCCAATCGCCGCCCTCGCGGCGACGCGCGCCGGCAAAGGCGACCTCGATTAGACGTTTCTGCTCCGAGCCTTCCGGAAGCTCGTCGACGTGCAGTGGCACGCTGCGGAAATCTACCCAGGTAGCGTTCTCAAGTTGCTCGGAGTTGAAGTCGTGCGGCATCCGCTCGTCGACATTCCACTCGAGAATCAGATGGCGGCCTGCGCGCGGGCCGGCGTTGGCTATTTTAACGAGGCACTCGACCGCACGGGGATCGCGCGAATAGGCTTTTGGGAAATCAGTAAGGGCGACGATCTCGAACGATTCGCCCGAGCGCTGCTCCTGCGTGAGCGCCGAGAAGCGCGTCGCGTGGCCGATTACGCGCTCGTTGATGCGGCGAATGTCATCGAGGACTTCGACGAGCTCATCGGTCGGCGTGCGGCCCGCAGTGCGCACGAGATCGCGGCCAAGAAATCCGCGGAAAGGGTAGGCCGATCCCATTCCCGTGGGGTCGAGCAGTGTAAACCTCACCTGACCAGGCGCCTCCAGTGCGATGCGCAGGACGAGACTCTGGATCGATGCACGTGCCGCCTTCTGCGTGGAGTTGTCGTGGACGAGTACAATCGCGCCGACGCCGTTGAAGAGTGGAACCGTGAGAGGGAGATCGAGCGAAGTTTCGCCAGGAAGAAGCTGGCCTTCATCCATGCCGGCAAGACGGACACGATTGAGCGGCGCCTCGCTGTGGATCGGCTGGTAATCGCGCCAGAGATCGTTTTGCCAGCCGAATGCGCTGGGGTCGCCGGTCTTTTCACACGCTGCGGCCAGCGCGGATGCGACATTCGCGGAACGCTTGAGCGCGCGCGACAGTGAGGCGCTGGCAAAGCCTTTGATGCGCCCGAGCGAATCGCGCGCGGAACTGGCGAGGCGCGATCTATCCACTTGGGCGGTCGCTATGTCCGCCTCGATCGATGCAATGGAACGTGGCATGGAACTCCCCCAGAGTCCGAACGTTACTTTAACGCCTGCAAGAAAACGAGAATTCCCACAACGGCGAGGCCGACGCCGGCGCCAACGAGGATCAAAATTAATTTCGTGCGGGCATGCTTGGCGGCGGCGAGTTCGACGCGGAGCGCCGCGAGCCGGCTGTCCGTTGAGGTGATTTTTTCTTTGAGGTCCTGAACCGTCGCCAGCTCGTCAGCGATGCCGACATCACACTCGTCTAGCTGAACGCTACTGGCAGGAACGTCATTGCCGACAATCTCCGCCAGTGCAGTTGCGCCTGCGCCCAGCGTACTGGCATGTTCGCGCGCGCGTGCGCGCTCAAAGGCGCGCGCTTTCGCCGCACGCTCGGCTTCTGCAATGCTCATGCTACCCCTGCTATCCCTAACTGCCCCAATCGAGAGTATAGGAAGTTCAAACGCCCTCCTGAAGCAGTCTGCCGGGTAGACGGCGGTCGTGCAAGCGCCGGTTTGGGCACGGATCGGGGCACTGGGGTCACCATTGCGCCGCCCATGTCAGGTCTAGCTTCGTAGCATCCAAGTTCTGGTTCACAGATTTCGCACTTGCCACCCGTCGCCGGCCGGCTTGGCTCCAATCAGATCGATAGACAGATCCTCGCGAGGCGCGACGATCAGGTCTTTTTCGACACGTCCCCGCGCTCAGCCCCGCCAAGGATCCACCAACACCACACCCGTCTCCCGAAAGTCCGCCACGTTCCGCGTCGCCGGCGGCGCCGAGTGGACGCGGGAGATGGCGGCGATCATGCCGTCGGGTGCGCTCATGGGGCGATCGGCGCCCGCCGCCTCACCCATCAGGTCGCCGCAGCTCAGCGCGGCCGCTTCGGTAAACGCGAAGATGCGGCTGCGCCAGGCCTCCAGCCCATCGGCCAGCCTCTGGGCGCGTTCGTAGGGGCGGATCTGATGCCGAAGGCCCGATCGGCGATGACCACCGTGCTCAGCGCCAGCTCGGTGTCTTACTCACCTGCCAGCGCAGCACGGCTGGTTCCTGCGCGCGCTTCAGCGTCTCGGAGACGACGTGGGTGTCGAGGAAGATCACAGCTCGATGCCGCGATGGGCCTCGCGCTGTTCGCGCAGCACGGCTTCAAGATCGATTTCGATGCCGTAGCTCTGGCTGAGTCGCGCATAGAAGCTCGCCGCCGGCTCAGGACCCGCTTGAGCGGCCTCGTAGGCTTCCAACGCACGCTCGACAACCTCGGCCACCGTGCGCTGCTCGCGTCGTGCCAGCCGATGCGCCAGATCGCGCGCCCGGGCGCTGCGGACTGAAAGTTGCGGTTCGGCCATGGGCGTCGTCCTCTGAGCTTGGTCGCATTCGAGGCTACGCCGCACAAGAGCTGCACTCAAAATGACAGCCGGCCGAGGCGAGGTCAGTGACTGACTCAGCCGCGCGCGCCGCGATGCGCTTAAACGAATGCAGATGACTTGCGAGGCGCCGCTGCCGCCCCAACCACACCGGCTTGGGAATTCAACGAGGATCGAACATGTCGCGCATCCTTCGGCGGTTCCTGTCGTCGCTTCGGTATCCCTTTACTTTGTTACTTGGATGGATCGGCATGGTGCTGCCGTTTGATGGCTTCGTGTGTGCGTTTGACTGTGCAGCTGGCTGCACCACAGGCGGGCTCATGACTTTGGCCCCGGGCTGTAGCGACTGGCCCAGCGTGCTGAGCGGCGCTCTATACATCGTCCCCTTCATGCTGGTCTTGCGGTGGCGTCCTGTGCATGCGCTGTTTGCGGTACTGCCGTTGTTGCTGCTCACAGCACTCGGAGGTCTGGGTGGCATTGCGAGGGGCGACCATCTGCACATCGATTCGATAGGCGACGTCTTCTACTCGCTGCAGCACGGCTATGCGGTGCTCCTCGGGGCGGCATGCGCCACGCTGGTCTGGTACTGCACCTCCAGACAGATCATGCGTTTCTGGGCGGCGCTGGCTGAGCCCTGACGCTTGTAGCTGCAGCGCGAGCGGCAGCTGGGTCACCATTGCGCCGCCCGAGAGCGCCGGGGTCGAGTTTCGTAGCATCCTCGACTCGGATCGCAGAACGCCAAGTGGGGTCGGGCACATCAGGTGAACCTGCAATCCCGTCAAGGCTCGCTGCGCTGCGTGCCTGCTACCAATGTGAACCGCGCTGGCGGTTCCAGCCCGGCGTGCTTTGCGCGGGTCGCCGCAGCGCTTGAGCAGCGCGCAGACCTGGGACATTGTGGCCAGAACAGCCCTTTTGGGACGGACGCAATGGCAACCGAGCGGATCGAAACAGCACCGGCAGACGTCGCCGAAGTCACTGCGAGCGCGGTCAAGGAAAGCTGCGTGGCGGTGGTTCGGCGTGCTGAAGCCCATCGGGACAAGGCGGTGCGCGTGCTGGCGCATGGCCGGGCCCAGGCCTGGGTGGTCGCGCCGGAACGCTATGAGGCCTTGCTGGCAGCCGAACGCAGTCGCGAACAGCGCATCGAAGCGGAGGAGCAACGGGGTCAAGGAGCAACGGGGTCAGGTCTAGCTTCGTAGCATCCTTGATCCCAATCACAGATCCAGCGCTTGCCGCAGAGACCAACTGCAGCCGCTGCGATGCCGCCCTGACCCTGCACGGCCGCGGCCGCCTGATCTGCCACCACTGCGGCCACCGCGAACGCGCGCCCAGCGCCTGCCCCGACTGCAGCAGCCTGGCCCTGATGCCGCAGGGCGCCGGCACCGAACGCGTTGAAGTCGCCCTGGTCGAACGCTTCCCCGACGTGCCCCTGGTGCGCATCGACAGCGAGACCGCCCGCGACCAGGCCGACCTGGCCCGCCACTTCGCCACCCTGGGCCACGGCGCCGGCCTGATGATCGGCATCCAGATGCTGGCCAAGGGCCACGACCTGGCCCAGCTCTCACTGGTCATCATCGTCACCATCGACGAAGGCCTGTTCAGCGCCGACTTCCGCGCGCGGAGAAATTGGCCCAGCTGCTCGTCCAGGTCAGCGGCCGCGCCGGCCGCGCGCAGGCACCGGGCGAAGTGCTGCTGCAAACCCGCCACCCGGAGCACCCGCTGCTGGCGACCCTGCTGGCGGGTGGCTATCCGGCGTTTGCGAAGCTCGAACTCGCGAAGCGTGAGGCGGCTGGGTTTCCACCGTTTGCGCATCTGGCCTGTTGCGCGTGGACAGCCATCGGGAAGATGCGCTGCAGCTGTTTATGCGGGAGGCGCATGCGGCGGCGCGGCTCTGGTGTCCGCCGACGCTTCGCTAAGCGTCGAAGTGTACGCACCGATGCCGGCGCCGATGGCGCACCTGCGCGTTGAAGAACTGCAGGCCGCAGCGAAGAACCTTGACGGTGCTCCAGGAGTGGCTCTCGATCAGGGCATAGAAGCAATGCTTGAAGTGTGGCAGCACGACCTCACGGAGCGGCGCATCGACCCAGCATTCCAGCCGCCAAACGTCCCACGCATGGCTGTCACACGTGAATTTGCTCAAGCCCTGCCGCCGCAGCGCGCGTTGCATTTCGGCGTGGAAGTGGGTGGAAACGGATGGAGTTGCAGCTTCGGATTGCTCAAATGCAGTCACAGCGATACCCTCGCAATGCACGCACCGTCGGTCGTCGGACAGCGGATGTACCGACGTGGTGCGCTAGTCGAGGGTGAACCAAACTGCCGCGTAGCTGCTTCGTTCAACAAGGCGCTCAAGGCCGCCCTGCGACGTCGCGCACTGCCAGCCACCGAGTAGGGCTTGGAGGGGCAGATATTCGAGTTTGCACGAAGTCAAATCGGAGCCGTTCGTGGAAGGCACCCTCAAGACCTACCTGCCCAGCAAGCGCATGGGCTTTATCGCCGGCGACGATGGCACGGACTACTTTGTCCACGCCGATGATGCGATCGAGTCGATCCAGTGGATCGAGGGCCAGCGCCTAAGCTTCGACGAAGGCGTCACCCCCAAGGGTTATCGGGCCCGGCAGGTTCGCGCAAGCGACGCGACTTTCGAAACGCACTATCGAGTGCCGGACGATATGCTGCTGGAGAAGCGAGAGGTGGTCCCCGACTGGGACGTGATCGCCTCGACGCGGTACACGATCTTCGTCAAGTCGAAGCAGAGTCGGGACGATGCGGAGGCCTTGCTGGTGCAGCATGCCCGGTCCTTGGGCGCAAACGCGCTGGTGAACGTGCGCTACTCGAGGACGACGGAAATCTCTGGCAACCACAACTACAGCGTCCACCATTTCGTCGGCGATCCCGTAGTCGTCGCGCGACGCAGCAATCATGGCCAGCTGCGCCTTGATGACATTCCGGACTTGGAAAGGGCAGCGTCCGCCCGGTACCGAAAGGTGAAAGCTAACAACGATCTCTATTGGGACCGTGCGAAGCCGGTCGCTTCCTTAGCGACGATCGCTTGGATCGCCGGCAGCATGGTCGCGATTTCCGAGTGGGGGTTCCGGAGCTCGGTGTTGTACTTGCTTGGCTCTGCAGTGCTACTGGCGCTGGGCATTGCTTCGATTCCACCGGCGCGCATGCACGAATGGCTGCGGCCCCAATCAGCGGCTCCGGGCGCCCGGGCAGTGCGACGGGGTCAGGTCTAGCTTCGCAGCATCCTTGATCCAAATCACAGATGCAGCGCTTGCCGCAGAGACTGAACTGCACGGGGAACTCCCCACCGCCTCACGGCCCCGCATGCTTCGCCCAGAAGTCGACAGGCGACAGGATCGGGTGCCTGTCGGCGAGCACGAGCAGGTCTTTGTCGCCGGTGATCAGGTAGTCGGCGGCGCTGGTTTCGAGCGCCGCCAGCAGGGTGCCGAGCACGTCCTGGTCCTTCGGGTCGCGCAAGTCGGGTTCACTGCCGGGCGCGGGCTCGATCACTTCCGCCTGGATCGACAGTGCATCCATCAAGTCATCGATCTCGCCTGCACTCAGGCCATGGCGATGCGCCAGCGTTGTCCAGGCGTCTCAGCCTTTCGCGCTGGGCGCGCGGGCCTCGCGAACAGCCGCTTCGATCTCGGCCATGCCCTCGGCTTCCGGTGTGCCTGCAAAGCCCGCTTCGATACGCGCCGACAGCGCATCAAAGCGCGCCTGCATGCGGCGGATGCGGGCGAACAAGCGCGCGTCGACCAAGGCCGCGACGGGCTTGCCATCCTCGTGGATGACGATGCTGTCGTGTCGGTACTGCACCTGGTTCAGCATCTCGCCGAGGTTCTGGCGAAAGGCGACCGCGCCGGTTTCGGTGATCATGGCGTGCCCCCGGCAAGGCGATAGGACCAGCATGGTCGACATGCAGTCAGGATCAAGACTGGCACGAGGGTCGTGGGGCGCCAAGGTCAGGGCTTGATTTGTTGGCGCATCCCTGCGCTTACGTTGGCCGAAGCTCCAACCCCATCCGCCTGAACTCCGGCATCTTGTTCGCCGCCAGCAGCGAACACTGGCAAAGGTCTCAGCGACACCCATGCCGCGTTGGCGGCTGGCCTGCTGACTTCAGCACTGACTTCCGTACTGTTAGCAGTACATCTCCGTGCTAGCCTGCGCCCGCGCCCCAACCGGAGATGCGGCCATGCCCGACAACATCCTCACCAGCGCCGAGATCAAGCGGCACGGTCTGGCGGTGATCGAAGAGCGCTTGGCGCAGGGGCCGGTGCATCTGATGAAACGCAACCGGCGGGCGGCGGTGGTGCTGAGCGAGGCCGAGTACGAGCGCCTGCTGCAGGCCCAGCCCAAGGCCGTGCCCGGCCAAGGCGCGCTGCAGTGGCTGCTGACGCAGGCGCCGCAGGGCCCGCGCAGCCGCGCGGAGATAGATGCCGAGCTTGAGGCCGGGCGCGACTGGTGATCGCCTTTCTCGATGCCAATGCGCTGATCTATCTGATCGAGGGCGAGGCCGATCTTGCCGCTCGCGTGCGCGGGAAGCTGCAGTCGCTGGCGGCCGCGCATCCCGATCTGCGCGTAGGGCTTAGTCGCCTTGGCTGGCTTGAGTGCCGCGTGGGGCCGATCGAGGCCGGCTCGCCCGAACGCCTGGCGCGCTTCGATGCCTTCTTCCAGCAGCCGGATCTGATCTGGCTGGAACTCGACCGCGGCGTGGTCGAGCTCGCCACCGAGCTGCGCGGGCGCCTGGGCCTGCGCACGCCCGACGCCCTGCAGGCCGCCTGCTGTCTGCAGTTGGGGCGCGAGCACATGATGCTGACCGGCGATCGCGGCTTCGCGCGGGTTGAGGGCGTGCAGATCGACTGGATCTGAAGCCTGCAGCTGTCACTCGGCGTGCCGGCCAACAGCAGCGCGAGGTTCCGCAGCGGCGCGAGGGTCAAGCGGCGCTGAATAGACGCGGGCGATGGCGGCGATCCTGCCGGCGGGTGCATTCATCGGGCGACCGGCACGTGCCGCCTCGGCCATCAGCTCGCCGTAGCTCAGCGCGGCCTCTTCGGTAAACGCGAAGATTCGCCCGGCGAAGCGGCTGTGCCAAGTCTCCAGGCCTTCGAAAAGCCGCTGGGCGCGTTCGTCGGAGCGGATCCTGGCGATGCCGAAAGCGATTTCAGCGATCGCGACCGTGCTCAGCGCCAGCTCGGCGTCGTGTTTCTCCAGCCAGCGCATCACGTTAGGCTCCGGAGTGTGCTTCCACCTCTCAGAGACGACCCTGGTGTCGAGGAAGGCACAGCTCGATGCCGCGAAGGGCCCCGGTGCTGCTCGCGCAGTACCGCCTCAAGATCGAAATCGGTGTCGAAGCTCTGGCTGAGTCACGCATAGAAGTTGGCCGCTGGCTCACGCCCCCCCTGGGCGGCCTCGTAGGCTTCCAGCGCGCGCTCGACGACGTCGACCACCGTGTGCGCTGCACGCGCTGCGCCAGCCGATGTGCCAAGTCACGCGCCCGGGCGCTGCGGACTGAAAGCTGCGGTTCGACCATGGGGCTGTCCTTGTGCCTCAGAGCTCAGGAGGCTTCGCCGCGAGGTACCTGCGATCACGATGGCGGCACGGCCGCAAGCGGGTCCCGATTACAGATCAAGCGCAATCGTGCGGTCCCGAGGGGCTTGTCTCGGTGGTTCATGTTTGGAGGCAGGTACCGGAGTGCGGGTGATTCCGCCAGGGAAGACCGAGGCTAGGCCTCGGCTCATGGTGGGCCAGGGCCTGAGGTCTCCCCAGTTTTTCTGCGTCACGGCAAGG
>CAZPHV010000067.1:0-28954 GCA_964586455.1 uncultured Aquimonas sp. | reverse complement strand
AGTACGCCGCATGAGCGCACCAAAGTTCAAACTTCAGCTGGCCGGATCAATAAGGCATTTGAGGCTGCGTCCATGTCCAGAACGCGCCCACGTCGCTGCGCATCAAATCGCGGCGGTGACGACGATCTCGACCTTCCAGCGGGGGTTGGCCAGCGCGGCCTGCACGGTGGCACGCGCCGGCGTATGACCGGGTACTACCCAGCTTTCCCAGACCGAATTCATGCCGGCAAAGTCGGAGAGATCAGCGAGGAATATCTGCGCGCGCAGGATCTTCGATTTGTCGCTGCCCGCGCGCGCCAGCAGCGCATCGATCTGTTCCAGCACTTCACGGGTCTGGCCGCCGATGTCGAGCGAGTCGTCCTCCGCCACCTGGCCGGCGAGGTAGGCGACGCCTCCGTGGACGGTCATTTCGGACATGCGCGGGCCGGTATCGAAGCGTTGGATCACGGCAGAACTCCATGGAAGTGAGAGGGCGCGGGCAGACTTGCAGAGGCAGGCGGCGGCGGCAAGCGGCCAATTGGACTGGGGCCCTCAGGAACCAAACGGCCACCCGTTCGCGAGGGCCGCTGGCGCGGGTCAGCCGGCGAAGCCGCCCGCCTTGAGAAAGGCTTGCTCTTCAGCGGTGGTCACGCGCCCGAACAGCGGATTGCGGTGCGGAAAGCGTCCGAAACGGCGAATGATGTCGCGATGCTCGATCGCATGCGGCAGCGAGGGCCCGCCCAGTGCTTCGAACAGGGCCACGCAGCGCTCCTGCAGCGCGAGGTCTTCGGCATGCATCAATGCCATGTAGCAGAACGGCCGCAGCGCCGGCTCGATCTTCGCGTCAAGGCCGGCATCCAGCGCGGCCAGCGCGAAGTGGCGGGCCAGCGGATCGGTGGCGTAGGCATGCGCGCTGCCGCGAAAGATGTTGCGCGGCACCTGATCCAGCACGATCTGCAGGGCCAGCGCGCCCTCGGGCTCGGTGTTCCAGGCATCCAGCTTGCGCTGTGCGGCCAGCAGATGCGCCTCGTGGAAGCGCGCACCCAGCGCGCGGTCGAAGTTCAGATCTTGGGTGAACCATCGCTGCGGGCCGGCTTCGCGCCAGAAGCCAACAACGGCGGCCGGCGTGGGGCCGGGAGGGGTGAGGCTGCGCTTGCTCATGCGGTGACAGGTCCGTGCGTGGGGCGCAACAGCTTGGGCGCGCAACGGCCTCGCGTCGAGGGGCTGGTCAGCTGTGGGGCTCTCCGGACGGGCGCGGGGGGAGCGCCTAGCCCAGCAGGCGGGCCTGCTGGGGGCTAGCGTTCAAGCCGCGTTGCGCTGCGTAGGAGCTAAGGCGGGCGAGAGGGCTTTCGGTGCTTGAGGCAAACCTCCCCCCTCTCCCCCGGCCCCTCTCCCACGAGGGGAGAGGGGAGCAAGCGCACGGCTTGCGCGTGGCGGCGAGGGGAGCGAGTGCGCGGGTTGCGCGTGGCGGTGAGGGGAAAGAGCGCGCGGGCCCGCCAGAGGAGGGGCGAGCGCGCCTTGCATCCGTGGTGCGCGTCTCCCCCGACATCAGCACTCGGAGTCGATAGTCTGCCGCGGCGGGAAGGCCAGTACCGTGTTCCTAGCCGGGAGCCTCAGAACCGATAGCGCACGCCGAACTCGAAGCTGCGCTCGGGGCCGACGTAGATGCCCTGACGCAGGCCGGCGATGTAGCGCTGGTCGGTCAGGTTCTTGATCGCGCCGGACAGCTCAAGCGACTCGTTCACGTCGTAGCTCACGGTGGCGTCGGCGGTGTAGTAGCTCGGCATCAGACCACCCCAGGTGCCGGTGGAGGTCGTGGTCAATGCGACGCGGTTCAAGCCGTCGCCGAACTGCTCGTCGACGTAGTTCAGCAGAAGAGCAGTACGCAGCGGGCCCGAGCTGTAGGCCAGCGCCAGGTTGGCCATCCACTCTGGCGCGTAGGGCAGACGGTTGCCGTCCAGCGCGACGCCGGGGCGGTCCTCTTCAAAGTCGGCGGTGGGGATCCAGGTGAGGTTGCCGTCCAGCTTCAGGCCATTGCCGAAGTCGTAGCCGAGCGCGCCTTCCAGGCCCTGGTGCAGGGCGCCGCCCTCGTTGGGCGCGCGGATACCGGAAACACCCGGGTCAACCTGATTGGAAAAGTCCATCTGGAAGGCGGTGGCCTCGTAGCTCAGCCCGCCCTTGCTGCCGCGCAAGCCAAATTCGATGTTCAGCGACTTCTCGGCTTCCGTTGGGGTGTCGCCCGAGCCGAGCACGCTGCCGACCAGCGGCGGCGCGAATGCGCGATAGACGCTGCCGAAGAGCTGCAGCTCAGGATTGATCGCGAAGGCCGCACCCACACCCGGCATCAGCTCGGTGTTGTCAAAGCTGGCCTCGGGCGCGCTGCTACGACGGTCCCGACGCTGCTGCTCGTAAGTTTCCGCGCGCAGGCCGGCGGTGATCGACAGGCGCTCACTGACATCGAACCGGTTCTGCGCGAACAGCGCCAGGCTGTCGGCGGAGTCCAGCCGGTCCTGCGCGATACCACCGCGACCGGCATCCGGGGTACGCGGGCGACCACGCACTGCCAGCACGGTCACGTCGTCCATTTCCTCCTGCATCAGGCGCAGGCCGAACTCGGCTTCGCTGCCGAATCCGAACGCGCTGTGCTCGAACGTCAGACGCGAATCCACGCCGAAGCGCGAGAAGTCGCGGTTGTTGCCATTGATGTTGTTGCCGTAGTTCCAGACCGTGAAGCCCTCGGCATTGGTCGTGCGCGGGCTGCCGCTGACGGTGTCGAAGCGCCAGTAGTCGCGGTAGGTTTCGGTCGCATACAGCAGGGTCTTCAGGCGCGCGGTCGGGCTCAGCTCCCACTCGTGATTGATATCGAACGAGGTATGCGCGGTCAGGAAGAAATCGTCGGGCGCCGGATTGAACTGGGCGCCGGCTTCATAGGCATCCGGAAACAGGCCGCGGTAGGAAATGTTGGCGGTGTTGCGGTAGCGCGCGATCTTGACGCCCACGTGCTGGTTGTCGCCGAAGGTGGTGCCGGCCTTGACCATGACATCGGTCATGCCATAGCCCTTGTCCATGAAACCGTCGCTTTCCGAACGGGTGGCGACGAGGCCGAACAGCGAGTCGCCCGAACGCGAGCTGGCGCCGAGCTCGGCAGTTCCCTCGTAGGTGTTCCAGGAGCCGACCCGCAGACCGACCAGGGCGCCGTCTTTCGGCGTCTTGGTCTGGAAGTTGATGACACCGCCGATCGTGTTCGGGCCGTAGCGCAGCGAGGCGGCGCCCTTCAGCACTTCGATACCGTCCATGCGCTGCACGCGCGGGCTGTAGTAGCGGCTGTTGCCCACAAAAATGCCCGGCTGAACCGGAACGCCATCCTCCAGCACCAGCGTCTTGTAGTCGCCGGCGGTAAGGCCGCGCACGCCGATGTTGGTCACCACCGCGCTTTCCTCTTCACGCTTGATATGAATGCCGGTGACCCGCCGCAGCAGATCCTCGGTGGAGCGCGGCTGGATCTGGTCGATGTCCTCGGCGCTGATCACGCTGACCGCGCCGGGGATCCGATGGGTGTCGTCGTCATTGCTGCCGACCACATCGATACGCGGCAGACCCACCGCAGCAGCCGCGGCCGCGTGTGCGCCGCCTGCCGTGCCCAGGGCGAGGACCGCGAGTGATACCGCCAGCGCCAGGGGCGCGCGGTTGAGGGAAGCGCGCGAGGAGGCGGCCAGCGGGGAGACGTGCTTGAACATGGTGGGCTCTAGGGACCTGGGCAGGATCTGGGTGTCGCTTGGCGCACGCGCACCGGTGTCGGGTCGCGTACGGGCTGCGAATCGCTTGTTTGATGCAATCCACTCAATCGCTCGACGCAGATGCCGGCGGGCCACGAGATTCAGACCTGAATTCACGTGAGCGCGGCCGCCCCGTCGAGTGACGCAGATGCTAATCGTTCGCGTTTAGCTTCGCAAGCGCAGACGCATCCAGCCCGGGGCCGGCAAGGTGCAGACGTCTACACGGGCCTGAGGGCTTGGCTGCTCAGTGTTTCCGGCCATTCGAACGCGAAGGGCGGGTCTTGACCCGCGGACTTCGAAAGCCACGTAGGGCGGATCTTGATCCGCCGGATTCACCGCGCAAATCGGCTCCTGACCCGCCCGGCGGACCGGCGCATCAAACGCATCACCAACCTTGCCGAAGTGGCGAGACGAAGTGACGCAAGGCATCCCAACGCTGGCTGGCACGACGACGAGGCCACGCGCGGCGGACCAAGATCCGCCCTACACACCCTTGACCCGCCGCCGTGCGCCGAGACCCTCGCCCACGCTCACCGATGCCATGCGGCCTCCAGGGCACCCAACTGCTAGCATTCGCGCCCCGCTGCAGCTGACCTTGAATGCGAACCCGATGTCCGACCTGACCCGCCAGAGCTTCCACGGTTTCGAACAGATTCCCCTGCACGAATACGCCGAACGTGCCTACCTCGATTACTCGATGTATGTGGTGCTGGACCGCGCCCTGCCCTTCCTCGGCGACGGGCTCAAACCCGTGCAGCGGCGGATCATCTACGCGATGAGCGAGCTCGGTCTGAACGCGACGGCCAAGCCGAAGAAGTCGGCGCGCACCGTCGGCGACGTGATCGGCAAGTTCCACCCGCACGGCGACTCGGCCTGCTACGAGGCGCTGGTGCTGATGGCCCAGCCCTTCTCGTACCGCTACCCGCTGATCGAAGGCCAAGGCAACTTCGGCTCGACCGACGACCCGAAGTCGTTTGCGGCCATGCGCTACACCGAATCCAAGCTGACCCCGATCGCGGAAGTGCTGCTGGGCGAGCTCGGCCAGGGCACGGTCGACTGGAGCCCGAACTTCGACGGCACTCTGGAAGAACCCAGCTGGATGCCCGCACGGCTGCCGCATTTGCTGCTGAACGGCACCACCGGCATCGCGGTCGGCATGGCCACCGACATCCCGCCGCACAACCTCAACGAAGTCGTCAGCGCCTGCATCCGCCTGCTGGACGATCCCGATGCGACCGTGGCCGACCTCTGCGAGCACGTGCGCGGTCCGGACTACCCCACCTCGGCCGAGATCATCACGCCGGCCGCAGACCTGAAGAAGATCTACGAAACCGGCAGCGGCAGCGTACGCGCGCGCTCGGCGTGGATCCGCGAGCAAAACAACATCGTCATCACTGCCCTGCCCTACCAGGTCAGCCCGGGCAAGGTGATGGAGCAGATCGCCCAGCAGATGCGCGCCAAGAAGCTGCCCTGGCTGGAGGACATCCGCGACGAGAGCGACCACCAGAACCCGATCCGCATCGTGCTGGTGCCGCGCTCGAACCGCGTCGACGCCGAGCAACTGGTCGGGCATCTGTTCGCCACCACCGACATGGAGCGCAGTTTCCGGGTCAACTTCAATGTGATCGGGCTCGACGGCAAGCCGCAGGTCAAGAACCTGAAGATGTTCCTGCGCGACTGGCTGGCCTTCCGTTCGGGCACGGTGGTTCGGCGCCTGAACCATCGCTTGGCCAAGGTCGAGCGCCGCCTGCACCTGTTGGAAGGCCTGCTGATCGCCTTCCTGAATCTGGATGAAGTGATCCGCATCATCCGCAGCGAGGACGAGCCCAAGCCGGTCTTGATGGCGCGCTTCGGCCTGTCCGAGGACCAGGCCGAGTACATCCTCGACACCAAGCTGAAGCAGCTGGCGCGGCTTGAGGAAATGAAGATCCGCGGCGAGCAGGCCGAGCTCGCCAAGGAGCGCGAGAAGATCCAGGGCATCCTCGCCTCGCCGGCCAAGCTGAAGAAGCTGGTCAAGGACGAACTGCTGGCCGACGCCAAGAAATTCGGCGACGCCCGTCGCTCGCCGCTGGTCGAGCGCGGTGCCGCGCAGGCGATCTCCGAGGCCGAGCTGGTCAGCAGCGAGCCGGTCACCGTGGTGGTTTCCGAAAAAGGCTGGGTGCGCTCGGCCAAGGGCCATGAAGTCGACCCGGCCGGGCTGTCCTACCGCGAGGGTGATCGTCTGCTGGTCGCAGTGCGCGGCCGCAGCACCCAGCAGGCGGCCTTCCTCGATGCGAGCGGGCGCGCGTACTCGGCGGCGGCGCATACCCTGCCCTCGGCCCGCGGCAACGGCGAACCGCTGACCGGCCGCTTCACCCCCGCCAGCGGCGTCGGCTTCGTCAGCGCCGCGATCGGCGACACCGAGCAGCGCTTCCTGCTGGCCAGCTCCTTCGGCTACGGCTTCGTCACCCGCTTCGAGAACTTCACCAGCCGCAACAAGGCCGGCAAGGCGCTGCTGAATCTGGATGCCGGCGCCGAGGTGCTGCTGCCGGTGGCCTTGAACGACCCCGCCCAGGACTGGCTCGTCGCGGTGACTTCGGCCGGCCAGCTGCTGGCCTTCCCGATCGCCGAGCTGCCCGAGCTTGATCGCGGCAAGGGCAACAAGATCCTGCAGATCCCACCGGCCAAGCTGAAGTCGGGCGAGGAGCGCGTGCTGGCGGTGACGGCCGTGCGTCAGGGCGGCGAGCTGATCCTGCACTGCGGCCAGCGCAAGCTCACCCTGACTTGGCGCGACCTGCAGGCCTACGCCGGCGCCCGCGCCACCCGCGGTCATCCGCTGCCGCGCGGCTTCCAGCGGGTGGATCGGGTGGAGCCGGCGTAGAATGCCGGCCGCTCACGGAACGGCGCTTGCACGGGAGACTTCACCTCCGCATATGAGCCTCGCTCCGTGATTGTCCTCACGATTTTCCGCCCGCAATGGCCTTGAACGTGCTGTCGCGCGTGCGCTCGGACTTCCGCTTCGCGGTGATGAGCCTGTTCGGGCTCTGCGCCGTGCTGGGCATCCTGCCCTTCGGCGTCTATCGATTCGCGATTGGCGACCTGCTGGCCGGCATCATGGACAGCGTGATCGTGCTGGCGATCAGCGCTCCCGTTGTCTATGCGTGGCGCACTGGGCGCACCCATGGTGCGGCCATCGCGCAGGTCATCGTCATCAGCACGGCGGTGGTGGTCGCCAGCGAGGTGCTCGGCCGCAACGGCATGCTCTGGGCCTACTGCGTGCTGCTCGCGAATTTCTTCCTGGTCAGCCGCGGCGTGGCGCTGGTGGCCAATGTGCTGGTGGTGCTGGCGATCGCCACCCTCGGCGGCGCGTTTCCTGCCGGCAGTGAACGCGTGACCTTCGCCGTGACGGCCACGCTCGTCAGCCTGTACGCCTTCGTGTTCGCCTATCGCACCGACCTGCAGCATCGCCAGCTGGAGGCACTGGCCTCGCACGACCCGCTCACCGGCGCCGGCAACCGGCGTCTGATGGAAGCCGAACTGGATGAGGCCGTGCGCCAGTTCGTGCGTCGACCGCGGCCCACCGCGCTTGCAGTCATCGACCTCGACCATTTCAAACGCATCAATGACGCGCACGGCCATGAGACCGGCGATCGCGTGCTGTCCGAGTTCGCCGCGATCGTGCGCCAGCGCCTGCGCAAGCTCGATCGCCTGTATCGGCTGGGGGGCGAGGAGTTCGTGCTGCTGCTGCCAGCGACAGCGCCGAACTCGCTTGCCATCGTGCTGGAGCGGCTGCAGGACACCCTGCGCGCTGAACTACGCAGCCCCAGTGGTGCGGTGACCGTTTCGATCGGCGCCGCCGTGCTGCATAGCGAAGAGTCATGGAATGACTGGCTGGCGCGCGCGGATGCCGCGCTCTATCGGGCCAAGCACGCCGGTCGCGATCGCACCGAAGTGCAGCTGGATCCCGAGGCACACGTCGGCAGCGTGGAAGTGCTGGCGGAGCGCCGGCGCGGCGCAGGCCGCTGAGGCCCGGCAGAGACCCTGCAACCGCGGCACGATTCGACGCCCCCAGATGGGAGGCAACCCGACTCAACGCAGCTGACTGTCCTTGCTGCCGCGGCGGTTGAAGCCCCCGGCGGCGCCGTTGACGCGATCCAGCGCCTCCTGGCAGACCACACACAGGCGCACGCCAGGCAGAGCCTTCCGGCGCGCTTCGGGAATCGGTGCCTCGCACTCCTCGCAGTGGCTCAAGCTCGGCCCTTTCGGCAGCTGCGCTCGCGCGCGCTTGATCGCGTCCTTCACGGTCGCGTCGATCTGATCCTGGACGGCGCCGTCGCCGGCCCAACCGGTCGCCATGGCGATACTCCTGTCGGTGACTCGCTAATGGCTGGCAAGCTTAGCAAGCCGCCCTTCCAACGCCTGGACCCCGCCATGCACAGCCTGTTCTCCGACGCCATTCGTGCCCTCATCCTCGGCATCGAGCTGGTGGGCGTGGCCGTGATCCTCGCCGGCTTCATCGTGTCCACGGTCTACTGGCTGCGCAGCCTAGGCCGCATCGACACGCATACCGCCTACCTCGCCTACCGGCGCCGCAGCGTGCGCGGGCTGATCCTCGGGCTGGAGTTCCTGGTCGCCGCCGACATCATCCGCACCATCATCATCGACTACACCCTGGACAGCCTGCTGATGCTCGGCCTGATCGTCATGATCCGTAGCTTTCTGGTGTTCGCCCTGCACCTGGAAATCGAAGGCCGGCTGCCGTGGAAGCAGGCGGAGGCGGAAGAAGCGGAGCGGCGCTCGCAGGAGACCTCGCGGGCGGATTGAAGTGCGCGTGCTGCGTAGAGCACACTGCGGCGGCGTGATTGTTCGCGCTATGCAATGAGCGAAATGCATGAAAGCACTTTTTCCATTTGCCTGTGTACTGCTACTGATTGGCTGTGCGCAGCGGCCCCACATCAGATCCGGAATGGCCTCGACGAGCCAGCTGGAACGCGCGCTGGAGCAATCCGCATCCGATGCGATCGCGTGGCGCAAACGCGAGGAGCGCAGGCAAGCCCGGGAAGACCGGAGGGAGTCCAGGGAAGAGCACAAACGGCAACGCGAGTGCGAGAAGAATCCGGGGCCGGAATGCCAGCTGCTCGACCAGATCACCGTTACCGGCAGCCGAATCGTTGACACCGACCTGATCACCAACAATCAGGAAGCCGGCGTCGACGAGGGCGGCATCGTCAAGAAGATGGGCCCTCTGCTGCTGGTGCTGCGACAGGGCGTACTGCATGTGATCGACACCGGCGCGCCGGGGCGCGAGCGCTTCGAACTGCTGCACAGCCATCCGGTGGTGGCCGACGACTCGCGGGACGATCTGTACTACGACGAGATACTGACCTTCAGCGGCGGCGCGATCCTGCTGGGCTTCAACTTCGTCGAGAACGCCGCCGAGCTGTTCGTGTTCAGGCTTGATGCGAGCGGCGGCCTCGAACCGCGGGGGCGCTGGCAACTGGCGGTGGACGACTACTTCTCCGGCAACGACTCCGGCGCGCGCGTCCGCGACGGCGAGCTTGTGCTGTCGCTGAGCTTCCCAGCCGAGAGCCTGCTCGAGGACAACTGGCCGTTCGCGGCGCGCGTCGGCGCAGACGGCGAGCGCATTCAGGCCACCCGTGTTGACCTGCTCGCGCCCGACGACCTGCAGGTGCTGGGCGGTTTGGGTGTCAACCCGCAGGTCTACGCCTTCCTGCGCTGCGATCTCGACGGTCTGCTGCAGCAGCGTCTGGCCTGCACGCGCAATGCCGCGGTCGCCAATGCCGGGGCCAGTACCTATATCGCCGCCGACGGCATCTACCTGGCCGACTACGGCTGGACGCAACAGGCCTGGCGTCGCCGCGACTTCGATCCATGGCTGGCGCGCTGGACACGGCCGGAGCCCGGCGACTACGCCAGCCGCGTGCTGCGTCTGCCGCAGGACCGTGCCGAAGCCCCTGCCGTGATCGCCACCACGGGTCTCCCAAACGATCGCTTCGGCTTCAAGGAAACGGCCGACGGGCTGTACCTGATCGGCAGCGAACGCATCGGCGACGAGGCGCAGCGCAACCTGCTGCAGCACATCCCCTTCAGTCGCTTTCGATCGCGGACGGCCAGCCGCGCCCCGGCCGAGATCCGCGCCAGCATCGAAGGCGAGATCGCCTTCCTGCGCTTCGACGACAAGTCGGCTTGGCTGGGGCTCGAAGAAGCGCTTGACGAAGACAGCAAAGTCGACCACGACAACTCCGGGCCCCGGCAGCTTTACCGCCTGCCACTGGACGGCGGGCCGATCCAGGCATTGGCCCTGCCGGCCCCGGTCGAGCGCATCGAACTGCTCGCCGAACATGTGCTGCTGATGGGCTCGATCTACCGTCACGGCGACCCGCAGGATCTAAAGACCGTTCTGGTCCGTCGCGACAGTGGTGCCGTGGGCCCGCTGGGACACTGGCCCGGCATGGCCGCGGATCTGACATCCCGCAGCCACAGCTTCAATGCCGCACGGCTCGACGACGGCACCGAGCTGGCTGGGCTGCCGGTATTTGCACCCGATCCTCAGAGGGGTTCGAGGTATTACCGCGAGGATCTCGTGGAAGACCTGCTGGTCTTCCGTCGCGCAGGCGACGCGCTGCAGCTGGCCGCCAGGGTCGACATGCAGCACACGCCCAGCAAATGCGAACTGGACTGCTACGGCTACTACGGCAGCGCCCGCTTCTTCGCCTTCGGCGAGCGCCTGTTCACGCTCAGCGGTGAGCTGCTGAAGGAGCTGCGCTTCGACCGCGGTCAGCTGCGCGAAACCGGCAGCCTGGCGCTGCGTGCTGCGCAGTAGATCGGATCCCATCTAGGGGCTCCTGTGCGGCTGCCCGCGCGATCTCGGAGTATCTGTCACACGTGCGGAGGCGGTGGGCCTTGGAGATTCGTCCGATCGTCGCAGCCGCGACGGCTGTAGGCACGTCGCGGGGTCAACCGGTGTGGGAGCGACACGGCCAAAGCCACTTCACTCCACACCGCGCCGAAACTTCGCTTGATTTCGTCGACCGCGCGCCGACGCAACCCGACGTGACGTCGACGCGGTCGCTCGGCGACGCGGACCCGGGGCGTGAGGGTAAGGAATCCCGCATGCGCGTGGCCGAGTGGACGCTCCGATGCAGTCCACGCGTCCGCGGGACTTGCTGGTAGATGCGCTGCGCGTATCTACCCTACGCGCACATCAGCGCTCGGCTTCTGCAGAGACTCGGCGTCGCCCGCGGTTGATGCGCACATCAGCGCTCGGCTTCTGCAGAGGCTCGGCGTCGCCCGCGGTTGATGCGCACATCGGTGCTCGGCTTCTGCAGAGACTCGGCGTCGCCCGCGGTTGATGCGCACATCGGTGCTCGGCCTCGGCAGAGGCCCGACGCGCCTGCGGTTGATGCGCACATCGGTGCTCGGCTTCTGCAGAGACTCGGCGTCGCTCGCGGCTGTAGGGTAGATAAGCGCAGCGCATCTACCAGCTCTCAGCCGTTCGGCAGGCGACCTTCTGCAGTCCTGACCCAGACAGAATCGCCGCCCGGAATCGGCTCGAATCGATTGCCGAAAGGAACATGCTCGCCACGTCCTGCAGCACTTCGGCGCAGCTTCAAGCTAAGCGCGAGCTAAGCGCAAGCTCATGCCGATGCAGACATGCGACCGGATCTGGCGAGCCGGAGGCGCGGACTGCAGGCATGCTGTCGCCCTCGATCCACCTGCCGCGGCTTCGACATGTCCTCCCCCCAAACCTTGCCTGGCCTACCGGAAGCCGCCGTCTCCGGGCTGCCGCACAGCCCGCCGAGCTCTACCGAATGGCGCTGGCTGACACCGATCGAACTGGCTGTGCTGGGTGCGATCTGGGGCGCGTCCTTCCTGTTCATGCGCGTGGCCGCACCCGAGTTCGGCGCGTTCGCGCTGGTCGAAGTACGGCTGGTCTCTGGCGCGCTGGTCCTGCTGCCGTTCCTGTGGCTGGCGCGCGCGCGCTTTGCGGCGAAGACCTGGGGCGTGATTGCGCTGATCGCGGCGATCAATACCGCCCTGCCCTTCCTGCTGTTCGCCTGGGCCGCCGGGCGCGCGCCAGCAGGCATCGGCGCGATCGCCAACGCGATGACCGTGCCGTTCACCGCGCTGGTCGGCCATTTGTTCTTCAGCGAACGTATCGGCCCCGCGCGCGCCGCGGCGCTGGCGGTGGGCTTCGTCGGCGTGGTGGTGCTGGCCAGCGGTCGTGCTGCCGGCGCGAGCGTAGGCCTCGCTGCGGCCGCAGGAACTCTGGCTGCGTTTTGCTACGGGCTCGGCGTGCATCTGGTGCGCCGCCATCTGGGCGGCCTGCCCTCTGCAGCGCTGGCGGGAGCGACCCTGCTCTGCGCCTCGCTGATGACGCTTCCACTGGCGCTGTGGCACTGGCCCGCGCAGATACCCTCACTGCTTTCGTGGTCCGCCGCGCTGGCGCTGGGCGTGCTCTGCACGGGCATCGCCCTGGTCGGCTACTACCGGCTGGTCGAGCGCATCGGCCCCGCACGCACGTCCACCGTGACCTATCTGATCCCGCTGTTCGCGGTCGGTTGGGCCTGGTGGCTGCTGGGCGAGCCGGTCACCTTGCCGATGCTGATGGCCGGCGCGCTGGTGCTGGGCAGCGTGGCAATCAGTCAGCGCGCGCGTCGCTGAACTACTGGAAACCCGGCTGGCCGACCTGCTGCCGACTCTGCGGCACACGCTGCAGAGCATCAGGCTCATAGCCGAAACGACGCAGACGCTCGACCACGTCGATGTATTGAGCCTCATCCATCTGAACCTCGCGTGCGAACACCCACGCCAAACTCCGCTTCGGGTTGCCGATCAAGGCCCAGCGGTATTCGGAGTCGATCTCCAGCACCTGAAGATCGACCGAGAAGACTCCGAAGAATCGCTGGCGCCAGTGCGCGTTACCGGTATTCGGCAAAGGCCGCGCCCACGCGTTGAGCGTGCGTTCCTCCACCTCATCGAACGACTTGCGATAGGCGTAAACCACGTCGATTCGGCCGTCTTCGCGCAGGCTGTAATTGTCCGAGCTGGCGAGCTTGCCGCGTTCGGCGAAGTACGGAATGTTGGCGATCACCCACCAGCGCCCCATGAAGCGCTGCAGATCGACCTGGGCCAGAGCGGGGCTGGGCATGACTGGCGCCTTGTGTTGGCTGGCGCAGGCCGCGATCAACAGCGCGAGCGCGAGCAGTGCCAGCAGTCGGAGGAGAGTTTTCATGGCCACGAGACTCCCCCAGCGCGGGTGCAGACCGCGCGAACGCGGGGCCGCGGCTGCATCGCGCTCGATGCCATTCAGGGCCAGCGATGCGATTCGCGCACCTTTTCCCGCGACGCCCCTGACATCCCACAGCAAGGGGCGCGGCATTCGAGCCGCCGCGCCCCCCGCACTTCGGGGGTCGCGATGCGGCGAAGCTCGGGTGCCGCTCGCACACGACATACGCATGCGCCCACCACTGCAGGACCCTGATCAGGTGCCCGGCTGCAGGTACGGAATCGGCGCAAACAGCCGCCGCTCGCGCCCGCGCGGGTCGTCTTCAACGCGGGTGTCGCGGTCAAGAATCAGGGTCGGCCGACGCTCCAGCTCGAAGCGCGGCCAGGCAGGCCGCCCGGCTGTATTCGGGTCGCCGTTTCGCGCAAACGCGATCAGCGCGTCCATCATCCCTTCCGACACCGGACGCGCCTCCTCCACCGCATCCCGAGTCCAGGCGTCAGCCTGCAGAGTGCCGAACACGAGCGGTATGTCGAGCGTGTGCGGTGCACCGTAGCGTCCGCCCTGCAGCGGCGAGCGCCAGTTCAGGTGGTAGATCCAGGTCGGCGCGCCCTGCTGCGCGCGGCGTTCGCTGGCGATCAGCATGCCCTTCCACGAGCGCGCCGCGGTGCTTGCGGAAAAGAACACCTGCGCGGGCGAATAGTCCGGATACCAGGCGCGGTACTGGTCGACGATCGACTGCGGATCAAGCTCGCCGATGAAAGCGCCGACATGCTTTGCGAGCGCTGGCGCCACGGCTTTCCAGTCGAGCTCGAAGGTCGCCGGGTCGGCGCGGCCGATCAGACTGGTGGTTTCGTCGTGGGTGTTGCCGAGCACCATCGGGATGTTCGCGGACTGCGGCGGGGCATCCGGAGCGAAGGGATCACGCGGCAGGCCGCGACCGTCGACCACGGGTGTCCAGGTGCCACCGCGAAACCCTGACATCAGATCGGCCATCGGCGCCGCACGCAGTGCATCGAGCTGCGCCTCCGCATGCGCGCGCGAAGGAATGTCCATGCGTTGGATCACCTCCCGCGCCGTCTGCTCGGCATTGGCCTTGATGCGGCCGGTGATCTGCTGTCCGCTCATCGTCCAGGCGCGGTGGAGCAGGCCCTTGGCCTCGGGCATCGCCATCAGCGTGGCGATCTTGGCACCGCCGCCCGATTGACCGAACACGGTGACCTTGGCGGGGTCGCCGCCGAACGCGTGGATGTGCTCCTGAACCCAGCGCAAGGCCAGGATCAGATCGTACTGACCGGCGTTGCCGGAGTCGGCGTAGCGCTCGCCGTCGAGGGCACCCAGATAAAGGTAGCCAAAACCGTTCAGTCGGTGATTGACCGTCACCACCACGACATCGCCGCGACTCGCCAACACCGCGCCATCGTAGACCGCCTCATTCACGGTGCCGTTGGCATAGCCGCCGCCGTGGAAGTAAACCAGCACAGGGCGTGCGGACGTATCCAACTCGGGTGTCCACAGGTTGAGGCTGAGGCAGTCCTCGCTCATGCCGGAGCTGTCGATGGCTTTGCCGGGCGGCGCGGCCTGCGGGCAGCGCGGTCCGAAGCTCAGCGCCGACAGTGTGCCGCTCCAGGGCGCCTTCGCCAATGCGCGCTCGAAGCGCCGCGGCCGGGTGTCTTCGCCGTAAGGAATCCCAAGGAAGGCCTTGACCTCGCCGACGCCCATACCCGAAACACGCCCCACGGAGAGCTCGACTTCGACCTTGCCCGCGCGCATCACGGCAACAGCGACCGAGGGCAGCGCCGCGAGCGTACTCAACATAAGGAAAGACATCGCCCAAGCGGATGTCCCGCGAATGGGCTTCGCCTTCACGAACGCCGGTGGGATCGCTTCACCGCATGACTCTCGCATCATCGCTGCCCGCTCCATCCGGATCAGCTTCCATCGTACGCAGGAGCAGCAGGCAGGCGGGAATCCTCGCGGGCCAAGGCAGCGTTTGCGCAGTCAGCGCGCACCGGATGTCCACACGCGTTGATTTCGATACACCGTAACAAACCGCACCGCACTCGCCCGCCGAGCATCTGCACTTCCATGAAAACCCAGTATTTCAATCTCTTGCAGGTGTTTTCGCGGGCCGGCTGTGCCATGCGGTGGAACAGTTCGCTGTTCGGAACAAGCATCGTGCAGCGCAGGGTGTTGCGCGCTCGAAAATGCAGTAGGTTCCGATCGTCGCCGACCCTGAAGACGGGGGTTTTCCGGGGTTGCGCGACGGGGGATACACCACACCACTCAAGAGGGATTCAAGCGATGAATTTCCATCGTCACGCACTCGCCATGCTCGCTGTCGCCTGCGCCTTTTCGGGGGCCGCGCAGGCTCAACAGGATCTGTTCTCCACCATTGCAAATCGTGAAGCTTTCGTCGCACCCGGGCCACTGCTGCAGCAGGTTGCCGCCGACCCTACCAACGCCCGGATCGAACTGGTCGCCGCGGATGCCAGCGCCGTGCACGCGCGCCAGGCCAGCCTGCGCATGAGCCTACCCGGCGGCATTGCGGTCGAGGCCAAGCAGTCCAGTTTCCAGCGCATGGAAAGCGGCAATGAGGTATGGGTCGGCAGCTTCGCAGGGAAGGAAAATGCGCTCAGCTATTCCCGCCTGCAGGCGATCGACTCCAAGCTGGACGAGGTCATCCTGGTGCGCTCAGGCGAAGAGCTGTGGGGAACGATCCGCATCGCTGGCGAGCTCTACCGGTTGCAGCCGGTCGACAAAGGCGCGCACGCGCTGATCGAGGTCGACCAGCTGGCGTTCCCGCCGGACGAGCACGAAGAGGCCTACAAGGAAATGGTGTCGAAGAGCCAGCCAGTGGATTTCCGCTCGCAGTCTCCGCTGGCAGCGCCCAAGGCGATTTCAACGATCCGCGTTCTCGTGGCGTTTGGCCCGGCGGCACGTGCAGCGGTGTCCAACCCGCAAGCCGCGATCGATCTGGCCTTCGCCGAATCGAACCGTGCCCTGGCCGCCACCGGCACCGAGATCGTGCTCCAGCAGGCCGGCGCGATCCAGAATTTCAATCAGGCCGAGAGCACCAACTATTCGACGATGTTGAGCCGTCTGACCCGCCTGACGGACGGCTTCTACGACACCATCGGCAGCCTGCGCAACAGCAACGCCGCCGACATGGTCGCCTATGTGGCACCCGCCAATGCCGGCCTGTGCGGACAGGCCGCCGGCATCGCCACCAGCAATGCCAACGCCTACTTCGTGATGAATCCGTCCTGCCTGTCGGGCAACTTCACCTTCGTCCACGAGGCTGCCCACGTGGTCGGCGCGCGTCATGACAACGACCCGACGCTGACCCCGTACGCCTATGGCCACGGCTACGTGATCGCCAGCCAGAACCGTCGTACCGTGATGGCCGTGAACAATGGCCCCTGCTCCAGCTGCACCCGGCTTGGCGCGTTCTCATCGCCAAGCTTCACCGTCGGCGGCGTGCCGATCGGCACCGCGACCCGCAACGACAACACCCGGGTCTGGAAGACCCGCGGGCCGACGGTCGCGGCCTTCCGCTGATCTGACTGAGCACCGCAGCGGGCGCGCCAGGGAGGGCGCGCCTGCCTCCACCGAGGCGCCGGAAATCAAGCCGGCTGCACTCGGGCCTTCCATCTGGCAAGCTTTCCGGCTTTCAACACCCCGCCAAGGAAACCGCCATGGGTCGAGGCCCCAGCATCGAAGGCCGCAAGAACGCGGAAGACGCGCGTCGCGCCAAGGTCTTTACCAAGCTCATCCGAGAAATCACGATCGCCGCCCGCGGGGGCGCCGACCCGGCCGCCAACGCGCGCCTGCGCATGGGCATCGACAAGGCGCTGGCCGCCAACATGAACAAGGACACCATCGAGCGCGCGGTCAAGCGCGGCTCGGGTGCGGACGGCGCCGACAACATGGAGGAGATCCGCTACGAGGGCTATGGGCCCGGCGGAGTCGCCGTGATCATCGACACCATGACCGACAACAGCGTGCGCACGGTGGCTGACGTACGGCACGCCCTGTCCAAGTTCGGCGGCAATCTGGGCACCAGCGGCTCGGTCGCCTTTCAGTTCAGCCGCCGCGGCGAGATCGTCTTCGCCACGCCCGACAGCGCCAGCGAAGACCGCCTGATGGAGCTCGCGCTGGAAGCCGGCGCCGAAGATGTCGCCAGTGCGGAAGGCTCCAGCACTGTGATCTGCGCGCCGGCCGACTTCGAGGCCGTCAAACAGTCGCTCGAAGGCGCCGGCCTCAAGCCCGAGAGCGCCGACATCGTGATGGCTCCGGCCAATCGCGTGAAGGTCGAGGGCGAAGCGTTGGAAGACCTGCTCGACATGATCGATCGCCTCGAAGGCCTCGATGATGTGCAGGAGGTCTACCACAACGCCGACCTGCCGCCGGAGCCAGTCGAAGACTGATTGGCACACCGAGTTACAAACGCAAACGCCCCGGCTCGTCCGGGGCGTTTCACTTTCGCGCGCCACCCCGGACGATCGCCGCGCCGTCGCTCAGGCTCGCGCCCAGCCGGTGACCGAATAGCGCGGCCCCGGCGCGAACGGCGCGACTGCGCTGACCGCGTGCGCTTGCGGCACGCTGAATACGCTGAGCGTGTTGAAACCCGGCGTCCAGGCCTGCTCGACGTGTCCGTCGGCATCGATGAATTGCAGCAGGCCACCGAAGTCGACGCTCCAGCCCGGCGTGAAGCTGAGCACATAGGCGGCGATGCGCCCCTGCCCCTCGGCGTGGTCATCGTGGGCGGTGAGGAAGTGACCCGGTCGATAGCGCGTCAGCTGACTGTCTACAAAGCGGATGTCGTCGCGACTGGTGATGTCGCGCAGCAGCTGCAGGAACGCCGCGTCTCGAAGTTGCGCATCCAGGGAACGCAGCAGCGGCGAGTCGAGCGCGCCGCGTTCGCTGGCCTCATGCAGCGGATAGCGCTCATAGAAGTACTGAAAACCGCTACGGGCTTCGGTGTGGATGGCCCGCAGGAATTCGGCCCGGGCCAGCTCGGGAAGCGCGTCGAAGGCATCGACATCGAAGGCGCGATGTTGCTCGGACAGACGCGTGACCAGGTTCCAGCGCGGCCACTGCCGCAGGCCGGACTCGACATCACGCGCGAACCCAGCGCCAAACACGGCATGCACGCGCGCCCTGCCGGAAGCCTTGTATTGCGCGCGCAGCGCGGATAGATCGGTTCGTTCGGCCAGCATCCCTGCCTCTCTTTGGACGGGCGCTCCTGCCCGTATCGGGACGCGAGACTAGACCTGTGGCGCGACGGGCGCCCCTGCCGTTGGTTGTGAATGGACGGCGAAACTCGCGCAAGGAATCTCGGGCACGCACGCAGGCTCAACGGCCGAAACGCGCGAGACAGTCCGAGCGCGACTCTTGGGGCGCATGGCGGATTCCGCCTGTTAGGCGTCTGATCCGCCACTGCCGACGAGCAGGGCTGAAGCGCAGCCTGTGCTCACCCCAGACAGGAGTCGCCCCATGAAACTTCGCAATCTCACCCTCGTGCTGATCGCTGCCGCCTTGAGCTTTGCCTCGCCCTCCCAGGTCGAAGCGATGTCGCGCGGGGTCGATCAGGCCTATCTGGCCGGCAGCTACAGCGCGGTACTGAGCGGCTCCGGGCAGCGCCTGCAGCTGTTCGATGCTAGTGGCGCAGTCAGCGCGGTCGACATCGCCGGCTGCGGCCCGCAGGTCGCCCTTCCGCCGGGGCTGTGGCTGATGACACGCGATCGCAGTGGCGCTGCGCGCCTGGTAGCCCCCTCGGCAACGCCGCTCCCTGGCGACCACTCCGGGGAAATCGCGGTGGCCGCTTGCGGTGAAGCGGAATCGAGCCTCACCCTGCAGCTACCCGCCGCCCTGATCGCCACGCTTGAAGCCCATGCCAGCACGATCCTCGTCCAGCGCTGAGTCGCGCCAAGCCCGCCGCAGCCCGTCGCCGAACGCCGACTCAGTGCCCGACAACGGGCGCGCGGTTGACGCGCACGATTCACGTGCCCTGCGGCGGCTGCGGATCGGCGTCCTTGCGCTGGAGGGCATGATGCTGTCCACCTATGGCAGCGTGGTCGACACCCTGCTGATCGCGCAGCGCATCGCCGATATCCAGATGCCCGGCCTGCTGCGCTTCGACGCCGTGCTGGTGAGCGCGCCAGAGCGGCAGCAGGTGCGCACGGCCGATGGCACCCCGCTGACACCCGCCGAGACCGCCGACGCGGCCGATCTGGACCTTCTGCTGGTGCCCGGACTGATGCACGGCAGCCCCAGCGAACTGTTCTCGCGTCGACACGAGTACAGCGCCGAGATCGAGTGTCTGCGGCGCGTGCATGCGCGTGGCACCGCACTGGCTTCGGCCTGCTGCGGCACCTTCCTGCTGGCAGAAGCCGGGGTACTCGACGGCCAGGCGGCGACCACCAGCTGGTGGCTGGGGGCCGCCTTCCGGCATCGTTATCCGGACATTCGTCTCGATGCCGACGCGATGCTGGTGGAAGCCCAAGGAGTCACCACCGCCGGCGGCGGCAGCGCGGTTTCCGACCTCCTGCTGCGGCTGGTCGCACGCCACGGCGGCGAAGCGCTGGCGCAGCTGACCGCGCGTCTGCGCCTGCACGACCCCGACCGCCAGAGCCAGGCGCCCTACATCAGCGAAGCGCTGATCGAGCGCCCGCGCTCCAGTCTCGGCGAACGCGCCGAGAAGCTGCTGCAGGACGCTGTGCAGTCGGACTGGGGCGTGGCCGATCTCGCCGCCAAGCTCAACACCAGCGAGCGCAGCCTGCTGCGCCACTTCCAGCAGCACTACGGCGAATCGCCGCTGGCACACCTGCAGCGTCTGCGCGTCGAGCGCGCCAAGGCCCTGCTGGAAACCTCACTGCTCAGCCTCGACGAAATCGTCGAGCGCTGCGGCTACCGGGACACCTCCAGCTTCCGCCGTCTGTTCAAGCGCGCCACCTCGATGACCCCGGCCGACTACCGCGAACGCTATCGGCTGCGGCGACATTGACGCATCCCGCGCACATCGTGGTTGAGGATCAGGCGCGATCCAGCAGCACGGCGGCGCGGCGGAAGTCGCAGCGGCAGCCCAAAAGCCGCCGCCCGGGCGGTTGAGTCAATTCGTTGCTAGGCCAGACCAGCGCCAACCACGCGGCTGGCAAGAGCTGTGTCATGCCAGAAGCCAGCCATAGGGGTGCATTCCGCTGTCGGTGAGGTACTGCAGTACGTGATCAATCGGGCCGGGCAGTACGCTTTGAAGGAAAACGAAGGATGTAACAGTCCGCCGCACACACTCGATACGGGGTAGCGAGGGTCGGCGCTAACGCTCCACCCGACGCCCCAGCGCATCCAGCACGCGTGCGTCGCGGCCATACAGATCGTCGATGAAGCGCACCCCGCCATCGTCGGCGACCACAGTGAGATAGAGCAGATGCACCGGCAAGGGTTCGGGCAGATCCACCCGGGTTTCACGGCCCGTAGCGACAACGGCATCGATGCGTGCGCGGTCAAAGCCGCGCGTGCCAGCCAGCACCCAATCAGTCAATTCCAGAACATCTTCGACCCGGATACAGCCCGAAGAAAAACTGCGCCGAACCCTGGCGAACAGGCCGCGCGTGGGGGTGTCGTGCAGGTAGACATCGTGTTTGTTCGGCAGGATCAGCTTGACCTGGCCCAGCGCATTGACCGGCCCGGGCTGCTGGCGCAGGCGGTAGGGAAAGCGGTTGCGCGAGAGCTGGCTGAAGTCGACGGTGTTCACATCCACCGGCTGGCCTTGCGGGTCCATCAGCGCGTAGCCGCCGCGAGCGAACGCAGCCGGATCGCGCTGGAACAGCGGCAGCTTGTCCTGCGTGGCCAGCCTGCGCGGCACTTCCCACCACGGATTGATCACCACGTAGCGCATGCGCGCCGAGAAGCTGGGCGTCTGGCGATAGCCTGTGCCGACCACCACGCGATGCACGCGCTCGATCTGACCCGCGTTCCATGCCTCAAGACGGAAGTCGGCGATGTTGACGCGCAGATGACGCGTACCGAGATCCGCCGGCAGCCAGCGCCAGCGCTCGAGGTTGACCCGCAGTTGATCCACCCGCTCGGCCGGGCCGCGCGCGAGCTGGGCCAGCGTCATCCGCCCGGCCACGCCGTCGGGCTCCAGATTCAGACGCTGCTGATAGGCCTTGAGAGCGGCTTCAAGACCCGAATCGAAAAACTCGTCGGGATCAACCACATCCACTTCGAGGTTCTCGCTGGCCGCTGCCTCGACGTCGGCAGTCGCCACCAGCGATGCATGCTGGGGCGGGGCTGCATCCGGTGCATCCATCGACACGATCGCGGGCTCGACCCAAGGCTCGACCTCGGGCTCGGCCGCGAGCCCCTCGGCCCGCAGTACCGCGCGCAGCTGGGCCACGCGAGCACTGCGCTCACCCGGCTTCAAGGCTTCGCCCAAATCCACCGCGGGCGGGCGCGGGGCATCCAGCTGCGCACGCTCCGTCGCCAGCGCCGCGCGCATCGCGGTGTAAAAAGCGTCCTGCGGCGCCAAGCCTTCGAGCGCAGCAGCGACCTGACCCGCCGCCAGCGCGAGCTCAAGCGCGACCGGCGCATCCAGGCTTGGGCGCTGTACGGTCCAGTCGGGCTCGACCCGCAGCGGATCCAGACGGCCGCCGCGCAGATGCGAGGCCAGGCTCAGCCAGGCGTCACTGGCGAGCAGCTCTTCGGCGAGCGTGCAGGCATCGGCGGTGAGTAGCCGCTCAGCGTGGTAGTCCTCGGGTTGCAGGCCGTGCGCGGCGCTGGCCTCGATGGCGCGCAGCAACTCAGTGTAGTCGGGGCCGCAGCCCTGCTCCTCAACCCAGGCCAGGCGATGATCGCGCGCCGCGTAGAAGCCGCGCACCGCATCGGCCGCATGCAGGGTTCGGCCCTGCACCTGCAGGACCTGCCCCGGCTCGCCCAGCAGCGCCTGCAGCGCAGCGCTCTCACGCGCTGGCAGGGGCTGGGCTTCTGCCCGTGAAAAAGCGCCGAGCAACAGAATTCCAAGCGCGCAACGGACAGACATCGAACAGCTCATGCGTCAGCTAGCGGAAGCACTGGGGAAGTCCAGCCGCCCATTGTGCATGCGCTGGACAAACGGGTCAGTACGCTTCACCTCACTCCCGTGTGATCGAAGGGCGGCGCTGAGCAGCTTCGCGCGCTCGCATGCCACGAAGGCCACGCCCCAACGAACTCCGAGAACCTGAAGACACTGTCAAGGCGGCGCGCCGACTCCCACGCCAGATGCAGTGGACGGCACCGCTCGCGCCTGCCGCAGGCACGACAGACTGCTGGCCGCGGAAAGCAGCTGCGGGTCCGGATAGTAGGCGAACAGAAGTTGCCCATCGCGCAGGTGGTTGATCAGCGGGCGGGCGACCTCATCGCGCACTGCCGGACACCCAAGGCTGCGCCCCAGTCGCCCCTGCTCCTGCGCGAAGGCCGGGTCCACATAGGGCGCGCCGTGCATCACGATCGCGCGCTGACGGGCGAGATCGTTGAAGCCAGGGTCCAGTCCGTCCATGCGCAGCGAATACCCGTTGGCGCCATAGTAGGTCTGATCGGTAACAAACAGGCCCAGGCTGGTCTGATGACTGCCTTCCACGTTCGAGAACTCGGTCGCGAGGTTTTCGCCGCTGCCACGACCGTGGGCCACGTGCTCGGCGTACAACAGACGCTTGCGCGGCAGATCGAACACCCACATCCGGGTCTCAGTCGAGGGCAGCGAGTAGTCGATGACCGCCAACCTGCGTGCCTTGGGCGCCTGTCCCGAAGCGCGCGCGCACTCCTGGGCGGACAGGGCGAGTTCGAGCACTTCACGCTTCAGACCAGGAGCCTGCTGCTGCAGACGCTCGGTCAGCTCATCCGCTGCCGCAGGCGCGACGCATGCGAACCACATGCCGGACAGGAAAAAGGCCGAACTGAGACGGTAGGCGGGGATTCGCATAGGCCGAGGAGCTTACGTCGTCGCTATTGCACCGTCGCGTGACCGTCGACACAGACCACAGAAGCTCTCGAAACAGGTGAAGGAACCGCCCGCCAGCTGCGGCCGCAGCTAGGAGCCTGTCGGGCTTTGGGGGTCGAGGCGATTGTCGACTGCGCTAGGACAGTTTTTCGACGATTCGCAGGCCGAGTGGGCTCTCGGCCAAGAACCGGCGGAAGAATGGACCGCGCAGACGGATTTGCAGCCCGGCCATCCAAAGTCCGACAGGCTCCTAGCCACCCCGGCCGGCGGCGCGCTTGTCCGGATTCAGCGGGCTCAAGCTGGTCAGGTTTCCTTGGTTTCATGGACTGCACGTTGCGAAGAACGCCCAGCGCCGCCCCCGCTTCGGCATTTGGACTCTTCACGAGCCTCTGAGCCATCCGTCTCGCCGCGGCGCAGCATGCGCCTGTCTCGCGGTGTCATATGCTCGGCGCCGGGGAGTCCTTCCGACGCAGACGATGCCGGCTTGCACTGCGGGCCGGCGGTACAGATCAGGCGCGGGGGATCCGATGACTGCAGTCTTCGGAAGGGGTCAAAGCATGACGCTGCGAGCGGATCGGCAAGCTGCACAGTCACCGGCTCAAGCACCCGCGGCAGCCTCGCATTGGCGGGTGTGGGTTCTCGCAAGTGCGCTCGGGTTGATGTCGGGCTGCGGCGCAGATCCCGAGCCTCCCGCACCGAGCGCGTCGCAGGCGCCCGCACCCGTCGAGAACGCGCCGCGCGAGCCTGCTGCCGAGAGCGAGCCGACCTCCCGACGCGCAGAGACCGCGCTGCGCGCACAGCGCCTGTTCGCACCTGCCGGTGACAACGCCTTCGAACTGTTCGTGCAGGCGGTGGCCGAGCAGCCCGCGGACGAGCGCGCCCGCACAGCACTGCAGGACCTGGTGCCCTACGCCGTACTGCACATCGAGCAACGACTGGCCGCACGCGACCGAGCCCAGGCCACGCGAGTGCTTGATCTGCTGGAGCGGGCCCAACCCGAAGCTCCGTCACTGCCCCGCCTGCAGCGCGCGCTGCTTGCCCTGGCGGTCGAAGCACCCGTGCAGCCCGCAACGATCGCGGCTGCGCCGGAAGCGCCCAATGGCGTCGCCACCACTGCTTCGGTGTTGCCAACGGCTCCTGCCACGCCAGCCTTACAGGCAGGCGCGACAGAGTTCGGCGATGAGAGCGCGGGCATCAGAGAGCCGGGAGCCTCGCCGGATACCGCAGGCCTGCCAGCGGCCACCGCGGCAGCACCGGCGATCGAGTCAGCACCCGCGCCTTCGGCTGCGATCGCAACCGCTGCACCCGTTCAAGCGGCCTCCGTTCAAGCCGCCGCGAGCACACCACCCGCAGCGATGACCGACCAACTGCCGCGCCTGCTGCGTCAGGTAGCGCCCAAGTATCCGCCGGCGGCAGGGCGCCGCCGGCAGGAAGGCCAGGTCGAAGTCGCCTTCACGATCAACGCCGACGGCCGCGTCAGCGATGTCCAGGTCATCAGCAGCAACCCGCCGCGCGTGTTCGATCGGGCCGCCATTGCGGCGATGGAGGATTGGCGCTATGAAGCGCCGGGACGCAGCATTCGCAGCACGCGCACCTTCGCCTTCCGGATGGATTGAGCGCTGCGAGCGAACCCGCTACGCCGCCTCGACCCGCACCGAACTGCCATCGACCGCGACGATGCGCACGCGCGCGCCCTCCGGCAGATCCGGCCCTTCGGCGCGCCAGAACGCATCGCCGATCTTGAGTCGTCCGCGGCCGTCAACGATCGCGGTTTCGAGCGCGAAGACCTGGCCCACGAGCTGTGCACCTCGCCGGTTCAACAGCGGATGATCCTCGGGCTGGGTATTGATGCGGCGACGCTGGGTCCAGCCGATGCCGACCGCCACCAGGCCAAGCACGCCGAACAGAAACCACTGGGTCACCGGATCGATCGGCAAAGCCAGCGCCAGCAGGGCTGTGGCCACGGCAGCGAAGCCGAGCCACAGCAGAAACGCGCCGGGCAGCAGCGCTTCGGCCGCGAACAGAGCCAAGGCCATGCCCCACCAGAACCAGGGAGACTGCATCCAGTCGCTCATGTCGATCACTCAACCCTGAAGTTGGCCGCGCCTGCCGGACGCGGTGGCGGAGTCGGCGCCTTCGGTGCGGTATCGCCGCGACCAGCCTGGGCGAGCTCGGCGATGCCTGCCAGCGCGCCCAGAATTCCGGAGCTTTCCATCGGCAGCAGCAGGGTCTTCTGATTCGGCGAGCGCGCGAACTCCTTCATCGCCTCGACGTACTTCTGGGCGACGAAATAGTTCACCGCCTGCACATCACCCTCGGCGATCGCCTGGCTGACCATCGTCGTCGCGCGCGCCTCGGCCTCGGCCAGGCGCTCACGCGCTTCGGCATCGCGATAGGCGGCCTCGCGGCGGCCTTCGGCTTCAAGAATCGCAGCCTGCTTCTCGCCCTCGGCACGCAGGATTTCGGCGGCGCGATGGCCTTCGGCATCGAGAATATTGGCGCGCTTTTCGCGCTCGGCCTTCATCTGCCGCGCCATCGAATCAATGAGGTCGCGCGGCGGCTGGATGTCCTTGATCTCGATGCGGTTGACCTTGATGCCCCAGGGGTGGGTGGCGTCATCGACCACCGCCAGCAGCTTGGCGTTGATCTCGTCGCGCTTCGACAGCGATTCGTCGAGGTCCATCGAGCCCAGCACGGTGCGGGTGTTGGTCATCGTCAGGTTGAGCACGGCGATTTCCAGCTGGGCGACCTCGTAGGCGGCCTTCGCCGCATCGAGAATCTGATAGAACACCACGCCGTCCACCTTCACCACCGCGTTGTCGCGGGTGATGACATCCTGACTGGGCACGTCCAGCACCTGCTCCATCATGTTCATCTTGCGTCCGATCGCATCCACCCACGGGATGATGAAACCGAGGCCCGGCGACAGCGTGTGGGTGTAGCGACCGAAGCGCTCGACCGTGTATTCGTAACCCTGCGGCACCGAGCGCACCCCCTTGAACAGGGTGATCACGACGAAGCCGATCAGGATGACGACAAAGATACTCATTGAATCCTCCATGGGGCCCTCCCGGGCATACCTGCTGTGATGGGGCGGAACGCAGTCAGAAGCCGCCACTGTACGCAATCCCGATGAGAATTCGCGCACGCAGGCGAAGCGCGGACACGAGTGACCAACCGCTGCATTCGTGACGCGCTGCGCGCTCCGTACTGAAGGCGCTTCGCCCCGGCGGCGCCCATTGGCTACACTGCCGCACGGTCCACAGGGGGGCCACCATCAGATTCGGGAACACAGCATGGGCATTCTGGACGAACTCAAGCAGGAAGCCGAACGGCGCCGCACCGGTGAACATGCCGTGCTGCAGGAAGAGCCGAAGGAAGGCCTGTGGACAGAACGCCTCGGCCCGAAAGTGCAGGATCTGTACGAATTCCTGAAACAGCTCACCACCCATTTGAACGAGCTGAAGAAGCGTATCCGCGTGGTCTACAGCCTGCCGGGGTACGGCGATGTGGTGGCCCAGGTCGAACCGCCCTACTCCATCCGTGCTACGCCCGGCTCCGACAGCGTCGAGATCGCGTTTGACTGCTTCGCGCAGGTGGTGTCGGAGGAGTGTCCGGTGCTGGAAACCGAGGGGCTGACCCGCACGCAGGCAGTCAACCAGGTGTTTTCAAAGCACCGGCTGTCCGGCCTGCAGGAGAGCCGCAAGAACGCCAACGGCGAAGTGGTGGCCGGGCGCTTCCAGGCGCGCGGACGCATCCCGCTGACGCTCACGGTGGAAGCCGGTCAAGCGCTGGGCGTGGCGCGCATCACCCTGACCAATTTCTACGGCTTTGCCACCACGACCCGCAGCTTCCGCCATCCGCAGCTGACCAGCGAGTTGTTTGATTCTCTTGGTCGCTACGTCACCCACGACGACGCCAGCTTCGGACGGGAAAACGTTGACGAGGATGTGCGTCGCTCGCTGGCCGCCAAGGTTCAGCGCGAGCAGGCCAAGCGCAGGATCGAGCAGGATCTCGCCGAGCAGGCCGTCGAAGACGAAGAGCGCGTACGCGGCTTGATGTCGGGCGGCCGGCTGGTGCAGATGGTGCAGAAGTTGATGGGGCGCTGAGTCAGGCAAGCGGTACCCGTTGCTGTGGGGCTCGGCTTGGCTTGGGTGTATCTCGAAGAATGCGGTCCAGCACCCTGTTGCTCAGCAAGTGCGTTCGCGGTTGGGGCTGTCTTGGTGCGCCACAGGCGCACCCTACGCGTAGCCGGGCTTGGGCTTCGTTGGGTGCTTGGCGTCTTTGGTCAAAGCTTTGGTGCGCCGCAGGCGCACCCTACGCGTGGCTAGGCTTGGGCTTCGTTGGGTGCTTGGCGTCTTTCGTCAAAGCTTTGGTGCGCCACAGGCGCACCCTATACGTGGCTAGGCTTGGGCTTCGTTGGGTGCTTGGCGTCTTTCGTGATTGTAGGGTGCGCGTGTCGCGCACCAATGCTTGCGATGGACGCCTGGAAGCGACTAGAACCGACGCCAACCTACGGTCGACCCGCTGGCGTTTTGAAGATCGGTACCGCTACCCTCGGCGTATCGCTCGTCGACTCTCCCCGAGCAGCCTATAGCCGTTCCGTCGGCTCCAGGCTCGCCACCTCGCCCGGCTGCGGTGCGTTTAGAACATGCCGGCTTTGGCGCAGATAGACCAGCCACAGGCCCAGCGCCAGCAGGCAGCCCACCAGCGCGGTGAGAGCCAGGCCGAGCACGCTTGCGCTGACCAGGGGCGAGATCAGCCCCGCCACGCCGGCATTGATCGAAAGGCTGATGAAGCTCTGCATCGAGGATGCCGCGCCCCGATGCCGCGGGTAAAGATCCAGGATGGCCAGGGTCACGATCGGAAACACCAGAGCCACGCCGACCGAATTCAGCGCGATCGGCAGCACCGCCCACGGAAACCGCGGCGCATCCGCCAGCGCCGCATAGGCCACGCCCGACAAAGTCGCAACCAGGCAGATTCCGAACCCGATCGAGGCCGCCCTGCGCGCACTGATGCGCCCGGCGCTACGACCCGAAAGGAAGGCACCGAGCGCCATGCCACCCACGGCAGGCGCGAAGAACCAGCCGAACTGCTGTTCATTCAAGCCGAGGTGCTGCATCACGAACACCGGCGCAGATGCAATGTAGATGAACAATGCGCCGAAGTTGAGCGTGCCGATCACGCTCAGGATCAGGAAGGTGCGATTGCCCAGCATCGCCGTGCCCGTCTTCCACAAGCTGCCCACCGAGAACGGCATACGCAGCGGTTCCGGGTGCGTTTCCGGCAGCCCGACCGCGGTAATCGCCATCAGCACGGCGGCAAACACGACCAGAAACCAGAAGATCATCTGCCAGTTCGACCAGCCGAGAATCCAGCCGCCGATGATCGGCGCGATGGCAGGCGCAATCGTGAAAATCATCGAGATCTGACTCATCAGACGCTGCGCGTCCGGCCCTTCGCGCAGGTCGCGCACGATCGCGCGGCCGATGATGATGCCCACGCCCGAGCTCATTCCCTGCAGCGCACGCCACAGCAGCAGCTCGGTCAGGCCACCGGAGAGCGCACAGCCGATCGAAGCCAGCAGGAACACGGCGATGCCGACCAGCAGCACCGGCTTGCGGCCGTAGGCGTCCGACAACGGGCCATGGATCACGCTGGCCAAGGCATACGCGAACAGATAGACGCTGATGCTCTGCTGCATGGCAGCGGCGGTGATCGCGAAGTCGCGCTGAATCACCCCGAAGGCCGGAAAGATGCTGTCGATCGTAAAGGGCCCGAACATCGCCAGCCCGCCGAGAATCAGGGCGAGGCGCAGCTGCGGGACAGTGGGACGGGAATGGGGCATGAGGTTGGGGGCTGCCGAAGGACGTGAGGTCTGGAGTTGCAGAGCCGGGGCCGATGCCGGACGCAGCCCCCCAGCATGCCGCCCCAATGCTAGTGTAGTGCTTCGTAATTGACGGAACTAATGCCGCTCTCCGTCGTCCAATT
>CAZPHV010000066.1:0-28995 GCA_964586455.1 uncultured Aquimonas sp. | reverse complement strand
CCTTGCCGTGACGCAGAAAAACTGGGGAGACCTCAGGCCCTGGCCCACCATGGCCTCGAACCCGCCTTAACCATGCCGTTTGGCAACGCACACCGCATGCGACCCACGGTGCAGGCCAGGCGCGAGGCTCAGCGGATGAACGTCGATGGTGTGAGCGCGATCGTCTTGTACGCCATCGCCCAACCGAGGCGAGCGTGCAGCTCCGGTGGGCCAGGGCCCACCCTATGAACGCGCGAGCCTGAGGCCGGCCTTGCACCACAGCCGGTGCGCGGCCACGCTCGCTCCCGAATCCCGAATCCCGAATCCCGAATCCCGAATCCCGAATCCCGAATCCCGCATCCCGAACCCCGAACCCCGAACCCCGAACCCCGAACCCCGGCCCAAGGGCGCAAAGGCTAGACTCCCGCCTCGGGTCAAGCCGGCCCGCAATCGTCTGAATGCTCGTGACAAAGGACATCACCCGTCTGCTGCAGCAGGCCAGCGAAGGCGATCGTGCAGCCTTTGATGCGCTGATGCCGCTGGTCTACGAGCCGCTGCGGCGCATTGCGCGCAGCCAGATCGCGGGCGAAGGCCGCGCTCACACGCTGTCGACCACGGCCCTGGTGCACGAGGTCTGGCTGCGGCTGTCGAATGCTGGCGAAATCGAGTGGCAGGATCAGAGCCACTTCTACCGCTACGCCGGCCGCGCGATGCGCAACATCCTGATTGACGCCGCGCGCGCGCGGCAGGCGCAGAAGCGCGGCAGTGGCGCCGAGCACCTCGATATCGACGAGCTCGCGCTGCCGATCAGCGATGCCGCCAGCGGCGAACTGCTGGCGCTGGACGAGGCCCTGCTGAAACTGGCCGAGGTCAATGCACGCCTGGCCCAGGTGGTCGAGCTGCGCTTCTTCGCCGGGCTTGAGGTCGAGCAGGTCGGCGAAGTGCTGGGCATCCACGCACGCAGCGTGGTGCGCGATTGGCGCCGCGCGCGCGCCCTGCTGGCGCAGATGCTCGACGCGGAAGTGCTGCCGGAGTAACGCAAGTGGACGCTACTGAACGCGCGCGCTGGCAGAAGATCGATGCGCTGTTTGAAGCCGCGCTGGAACAGCCCGAACACGCGCGACTGGATTGGCTGCAGCAGGCCTGCCCGGAGCCCGACCTGCACGCCCAGGTACTCGACCTGCTGCGGCGTGAACGCGAGGATTCAGGCCCGCTCGAAGCGCTGGCCGCACAGCTTGCGCACGATATCGACAGCGAGCGCTTGCGCGGTCGCGAGCTCGGCGGCTGGAAACTGGTCGAGCTGCTCGGCGAAGGTGGCATGGCGACGGTTTGGCGGGCCACCCGCGAGGTTGGTGACTACCGCCGTGAGGCGGCCTTGAAGTGCCTGAAGCTCGGTCTGTACTCGCCCGATCTGCGTCAGCGCTTCTTCGATGAGCAGGCGATTCTGGCGCGGCTGGAACACCCGCACATCGCACGTCTGTACGACGCCGGTATCGGCGATGACGGCACGCCCTACCTCGCCATGGAATGGGTGCGTGGGCTCGATCTGATCGCGCATGCCGACGCACGCCAGCTCGACCCGGCCCAGCGTGTCGCCCTGTTCCTGAAGGTCGTGGACGCCGTCGCGCACGCGCATCGCGAGCTGGTCGTGCACCGCGACCTGAAGCCCGCCAACATCCTGGTCGACGAGCACGGCGAGCCGCGTTTGCTGGACTTCGGCATCGCGCGCTTGATCGAGCCCGGCAGCGGCCGCGTCGCCACCACCGCGCTGCGCCCCCATACGCCTGACTATGCTGCGCCAGAACAACTTCAGGGCGAGCCGGTCGGCGTGCGCGCTGATGTCTATGCGCTGGGTCTGCTGCTGCACGAACTGCTGTGCGGCGAACGTGCGCCGAGCGATCTGCAGCAGCGCGAGCAGGGCGGGCCATCGACGCGCCTGCGCCGCAGCGCGCGGCGTGACGCCATCGCCGAACTGCGCCGGCGCAGCGCGGCGCGCCTGCAGCGCGAACTGCGCGGTGACCTCGATCTGATCGTGCAGCGTTGCCTGCGCATCGAGCCCCCGCAGCGCTACCCCAGCGCTGAGGCCTTGGCCGAGGATCTTCGGCGCTGGCAGCAGCGTCGGCCGATCAACGCACGCCAGGGCAATCGCCGCTACCGCCTGCGCCGCTTTCTGCAGCGTCACTGGCTGCCGCTGTCCGCAGCTGCACTGGTGCTGCTATCGCTCAGTGCAGGCATCACGCTCGCCCTGCGCGAGGCGACCCGCGCCGATGCCGAAGCGGCGGCCGCGCGTCAGGCCGAAGCCGAAGCCCGAAGCCAGGCCCAGCGCGCACAGGCAATCAGTAGTTTTGTGGTCGGCCTGTTCCGGGCGCAGCTGCCGGGGCGCCCGCGCGACGAGATGCCGAGCACCCGCGAGCTGGTGGACCGCGGCATCGAGCAGGCCCGGGACCCCGCCGCGGGGCCGCCTGATCTGCGCGCCGACCTCATGCTCACCCTGGGCGAGATCGTAATGGCGCGTCTGCAGTTTGATGAGGCGATGGCGCTGGCCGAAGAAGCGCAGGTCCTGCTGGGCGATGCGGCCACGGCCGAACCGGACGCCTGGGGCCGCGCCCTGCACCTGCGCGCCGATGTGTTTCGCTTCCAGCGCCGCTACGAGGATCTGCGCATCGCGCTGGATGTCGGCATCGCCTTCCACGATGCGCGCGCGCCGGATGCTGTGCGACGGCTGGAGATGCTGCGCGAGCGTGCCGGCCTTGAGCGGCACATGGAGAACTTCGCCGAGTCCGAGCGCCTGCTGGCCGCACTGCGCGTCGAGATCGAAGGGCGCGATGACATAGGCGATCTGCCGATGCGCCTGCTCGGCGACCTCGCCAATGTGTACGGCATGCAGGGCCGCATGCGCGAGGCCGCGGCGATGCACGAGGAGGTGTTGGCGATCAAGCGCGCGACGCCGGACACCGGCGCGGTGTCGCTGAGCATCAGTCTGTTCAACCTAGGCAGCGCGCGCTTCTCGATGGGCGCGCTCGATGAAGCCCGGCGGCGATTTGATGAGGTGCAGGCCACGCTGGCGCCGATCGACACACCCGTGCAGGTGCGCGCGGCAGCCCTGCATGCGAGGGCCCGGCTGGAGCACGCGCAGGGCAGGGCAGAGCGCGCGCTGGAGCTTGAGCGCGCCTCAGCGCAGGAGTGGGCCCGCAACCTCGGTCATGCCAGCCCTGACCAGGACTATCTGGAGGATTGGCATAGCGGTCGCATCCTTGCGGATCTCGGTCGCCGCGACGAGGCTCGCGTTCGACTCGAACGCGCCTTGCGCCGCATGCAAACGCGGCAGGACGCCCCACCCCCGCGCATCGCCGGCGTGCAGGCGCGGCTGGCCCAGATCCACTGCGAGCAGGCTGAGGTCGAGCTTGCGCGTGCCTGGCTGGCGCAGGCGCGAAGCACGCTGGGCGGCGGATCCCTCGAACCGCTGGAGGAGGCCGAAGCCGCCTGCGCCTTGGCCGAAGGCAGGGCGGCGGCCGCGGTGGAGGGCCTGCAGGACCGTCGGCAGCGCTCTTCCCACAGCGTCGATGACCCCGAGTTTGATCGTCTGCGGGTGGAGACTCTTTTGGCCGAGGCGCTTGCTGCGGCGGGCCGCCTGGAAGAGTCACGGGTGCTGGCGGACGAGATCCAGGCACGACTGGATCGTATCGGGGCGGTGCCCGAGCACGCGCTGCGTAGTCGCTTGCAGGCGCTGCGGCGCTGAGTTCATGGGTTCGCCCACGGCCTTCATGCACAAGCTGAGGGGCGCTCGGCAATCGTGCTGCGTTTCCGAGTTGCGGTCGGGCAGGTGCGGGCGTGTTTGTCGATCCGCGCGCTGTGTGCCTCGGATCATCGTCGTCGCGCGTTCGCCGTGCGGGCGCCCTGTCGAGAGCTGGTAGATGCGCTGCGCTTATCTACCCTACGCGCACGGGAGCGGCGGGCTCCGGCGAAGGCAATGCGTCTTTCGCGCTGGTAGCGCGGCTGCGCCCGTCGAGCGCTGGTCGACGCGCTGAGCGTGTCTGCCCTACGCGCTCCGAGGCGGCGGGTTTCGACCGGGTTGTCCTGTACTCGCCGCTTTCTACGCTGGGGTAGATGAACCGGAAACTGGCCCCGCTGGAGGCTTTCGATCATGCCCCGACAGATGACTCTTGGTGTTCCCGCCCTTGCCCTGCTGACATGCGCTTCGCTGGCGTCTGCCGCCACCCGTACCTGGCCCGGCGCCGCGCCCTGCAATGGCACGCTGCAGGCCTGCATCGATGCGTCCGCCGCGGGCGACGAGGTCCTGATCGCCAGCAGTGCGGCGATCGACGAGAGCATCGCGATCAACAAGTCGTTCGCGCTGCGTGCCGCACCCAACCGGGTGGCACGCTTCGCGCCGGGCCGCAACGTCACCAGTACGATCAACACCGGCGCGACGACCCTCGCCATCGAAGGCCTGCATCTGCGCGACGGTGCGATCAACATCCAGAACGGCGCGACCGCGTCGCTGAACCTGCGGTTGGCCAACAATCGCCTCGACAGCAGCGGCGTCGCCGGCAGCCGGATCCGTGTTGCCAAGACCAATGTCAACGGCGCGGTCAGCATCGAGATCCTCAACAACCGCGTGGCGGTCGGCGCCGGCACCGAGGCTGCGCTCTTGCTCAGTCTCAACGCCACCACCACCGGCCGCGTAGCCTTCAACCGCGTGGGTGCCGACAGCGCCCGCGACGGCAGCGGACTGAAGTTGTCGCTGAGCCCGGGCGCCCCGCATGTGGTCAACCTCTACGGCAATCGCATCGAGGGCGGCTTCGATGAAGGTGGGATGCGGCTGCTGGTCGGCGAGTCGCCCAACTTCGGCGCTGCCGGCAGTTCCACGCCGGTGCTGCGTGCCTTCAGCAATGCGTTGCGCTGCGTGCCCTCGACCGGCAGATTCCCCAACGGTCTGTATGCGGCCTCGCAGGCTGGCGCCGGCCAGACGGAGCTGCGTCTGTTCAACAACACAACGGTCGGCTGCGACACGCCGATCTGGGTGGACTACCCCATCACCGGGCCCAGCTTCAGCGGCAGCATCTTCAACAACCTGATCGCCCACAACACCCAGAGCCTGGTGGTGTCGGGCAATGTGGTCGGTGGCTTCACGATCGAGCGCAACCTGAGCTTCGGCAACACCTTCAATACGATGCCCGCCAGCGCGACGCTGACGGTGACCGCCGACCCGCGGCTGCGTGGCCTGCGGCCGGGGCCGGGCTCGGCGGCGATCAACGCCGGCAATGCGGTGTCCGCGCAGCTGCTGTACGGCGCGGCCGGTGCGCCGCAGGTGGATGCGGACGGCCGTCGCCGGACCATCGGCACCGGCACCACCGCGGTCGACATCGGCGCCTATGAGTTCGGCGACAGCGTCGCCCTGGTGCGCAATGGCACCAGCTCAGCCAGCTCGGTGGCGCTGGGTGTGGCCAGCGACACGGTCAACATGCAGCTGGGCAAGAGCTTCAACCCACTGCCGGGGGTGCCAGGGGTGATCAACGCCCGGCCGGTCGGCGTGCTACATCTGCTGGAGTGGTTCGGCTACGCCATCGGCGGGCCGCTGCCCGCAGGCGCCAACCTGCACGCGTTCGCACCGGGACCGCAGGGCAGCTTCGGCGCCAGCTACCGGCACGAAACGGCGAGCGCCAACACCAGCTTCGAAGCGACCTCGCTCAGCAACACGTATTTAAACGGCAAGGGTCGCGACGCCGCCATCGTGCTGGCCACCCCGGTCTGGCTGGGCGGCGCGCAGAACGCGCAGAACATCGCGGTGGGTTACAACTGTCCGATGGGCACGACCGGCGCCAACTGCTGGTTCATCGGCAATCAGGTGCTGGGCGCGAGCATGCCGACCGGCTTCGGTTTTCATGTCTACGCCCAGGACCCCAGCCCCAACGCCTTCGTGCATCGCGTGGCCACGGCCGGCCGTTTCAGCGCGATGCCAGACCATCACCTGCTGGGTGACGACCCCAACCGCTGCGCGCGCGCCCTCGCCACCCCGCGAGTGGTGCCCGGGCTGACCAACAACACCACCTACGACCTCGAATGGCGGCTCATCGACGGTCGCGGCGTCTGGGGCATCCAGGGCGATGTCTCGATGCCGGTCGGCGCCGAGTTCTTCGTGTACGTGGATGAGGCGGCGTTCGAGGACTGCGCCTTCCCCGAAATCTTCAAGGACGGCTTTGAGTCCTGAGAGCTTCTCAGCCC
Source organism: uncultured Aquimonas sp. (assembly GCA_964586455.1). Classification (GTDB taxonomy): domain Bacteria; phylum Pseudomonadota; class Gammaproteobacteria; order Xanthomonadales; family Xanthomonadaceae; genus Aquimonas. Next base: position 22,791 of record CAZPHV010000066.1, on the reverse strand, counting down.
CGCGTGGCGGGTCAGGTGTTCTGAAAGAAACATGGGCTCGTCATCCTCGCGAAGAGCCTGCCCCTCGCAAAGGCGGGGGCGGGGATCCAGTCTTCGGGGCCGCGCTCTGGGGTGGCTGTGCGGCAGTGCAGCCGACCTGCGCGAGGGCGACGAATGCAGGGAGCGCGAGTCCTTCCTTCGACTTCCCGGACTTCGTTCGCTGTCCGGCTTCCACAGGACGTGCTGGTGGATGCGCTGCGCTTATCCACCCTACAAGAGCGGAGCTTCTCAGTGCCGCGTTAAGCATGGCGTCGACGCGAGGTGGGCAAACGCGTCCGGACGATGCCGGACTCACTGGTCAAGCCCGCCCCTGTGCACCGAGCGAATGGGTGCCAAGCGAAGCTCGCGGGTTCGAGGCCAAGACAGTCAGGGCCCTGCCCGCGAGCCGCACGCCCCCTCAATGCTGCTGCAAGCGGATGTCGTCGATGGCGAGGTCGGTGAGATCACCCTGCAGGTGTTCGATGCTCAGGCGCAGGCCCTGCTCGGGCCGGCTCACTCCGGTCTGCACCGTCAGTGCGCCATCCTGGGGCAGGTTGACTGTCCCGCCCGCCAGCCAATTGCCGCGCTCGTTGCGCAAGCTCCAGCGCAGGCCGTGGCCGCTCGCGTAGTTCTGGTAGTCGAGCAGGCGGAAGCTGGGCAAGCTGACTCGGGCACCGTTGCGGGCAGCGACTTCGAACGCGTGCACGCGACCGGGCCCGCCGTTCTGCAGCTGCGCCACACCGCCTCGCCAGTTGGCATCGAGCTCCAGGCCGTCCTGACGACTGTCATAGGTGTCCCAGTACGCCCCATTGCTGCCCAGAAAGCGCACCGACAGATCAGGCGTGGCCGGGGTGTAGTCGCCATAGCCAGCATTCAAGGCATTCGCATTGCCCGGGTTGTGCGGCAGGCCAGAAAACGTCAGCACGGTCTCGTTGCCGGTCCGGTACTGAAATCGGGCAAGCACGCCCCGGTGGTCAGACGGAAACTCGCCCGCCCGGCTGTGGCCGGAACCCTGTCCGTACTGCAGCCGGCTCTGCGTGTCGCCGACGGGTCCCAGCAGCATCGCGTCGGTGATTTGCAGGCGATGGCCCGAAAAGAAGATCAGGTCGATGCGGTCCTGCGGTTCGTAGACCCCGTGCGGGTAGTGCGATTCGCGGTAATTGGGCCCGTAATGCGGCGACCAGGTGGGGCCCGCGTAGGCCACTTCGTCAGTGAACACGCTGCGCCAGGCATCGCGCAGACCCGCGCCCAGGAACACTTGATGGGTGGGCCAGGACACCGCCGCAGGCACCCGCCCGGCAGCGCGTGCGTGCGGCGTCCAGTCCAGCGGAGAGGGCTCGTTGAAGTCGCCAGCGAGCAGCACCGCGGGCGCCGCCAGCGCGCCGCTGCGCTGGATGTCCTGCAACACCTGTTGGGCTTCGCGCACCCGGCCGGCTTGGTCTGCGATCACCGCCGACACACCGGTACTTGTACGCGGATCACGCAGCGGGCCGCCGTAGTAGGCGATGCCGGCGAGCTGGTACGGGCCATACGGCGCATGGCTCAGATGGGCGTTGAACAACCACAGCGGATGGCCGGGCGAAAGCTCCAGCAGCACGCCGTGTCCGCCGGGCGACACGCCGAGAATCGGGAAGGTACTGAGATAGCCCTGACCGCCGCGATGATGGAGGCGCCATTCGCTGCCCAGGCTGGCCCGGATACGCTCGGCGTCTGCCAGGTGGTTGACCTCCTGCAGCGCCACCAGGTTGGCTCCGCTGGCACGGATGGCTTGCACGATGTTCTCGCGGCTGGCGGCGCCGCCGGTGTCGGACTGCCAGATATTGAAAGACAGGGTACGCAGATCGATGTCGGCGGCATCCGTAGACGCAGCGCTGGCAAGCAGGACAAGGCACAGCAGGGCTGAGCGTTTCATGTGAGGTGGTGATGGCGCCGACCCATTCGGCCTGCGCAGTGTTCGGCCCGACTGTGGCAGTCCGCTGACAGCCACAAGGCTTCGCCCATCCAGCCCCTCATGCGACATCTTTCGACGCGACCTGTGCCGAATTCGACACAGGCCGTTCACGGCCAGGGCCGAACATACGCTTCCGCACTCGCAGCAGCGCCCCTAGACTAGGCAGGCCCTGCTGCGCCGCTCCGGTGCGGCGGCTTCAAGCCCCTGCAAGGTTGCCTGTGAACACCCCCATCCTGACCCCGGAACTGCCGGCCGCCAGCGATTCGCTGCGTGCGGCCCTGACTGCTGCCTGGCTGCGCGACGAGGACGAGCACGTCCGCGCCCTGCTGGCCGAGATCAAGCTTGATGCCGACGCCCGCGCGCGGGTGCAGGCCACTGCCGTGGACCTGGTCGAGCGCGTGCGCAAACGCGCCCAGGATCAAGGCGCCATCGAAGCCTTCATGCGCGAGTACGACCTCTCCTCCGAGGAGGGCGTGCTGCTGATGTGCGTGGCCGAGGCCCTGCTGCGCATCCCCGACAGCGAGACCGCCGACCGTCTGATCCGCGACAAGCTGGGCGAGGCAGACTGGGGCAAGCACGTCGGCCAGAGTGACTCGCTGTTCGTCAACGCCAGCACCTGGGGCTTGATGCTGACCGGGCGCGTGGTCGGCCTCGCCGAGGAAACCCGCGGCAACTTCGTCGGCGCCTTGAAGCGGCTGGTGGGTCGTGCCGGCGAGCCGGTGGTGCGTCTGGCAGTGCGCCAGGCGATGAAGATCATGGGCCACCAGTTCGTGATGGGTCGGACCATCGAAGAAGCCCTCAAGCGCAGCAAAAAAGGCGAGAACGCGCGCTACCGCTACAGCTACGACATGCTCGGCGAGGGTGCGCTGACCCAACCCGATGGTGACCGCTACTTCGAGGCCTACCGCAAGGCGATCCTCGCCATCGGCAGTACCGGCCCCTTCGCCGATGTGTTCGATGCGCCCAGCATCTCGGTCAAGCTCTCGGCCCTGCACCCGCGCTACGAGCATGCCAAGCGCGCCCGTGTGCTGGCCGAGCTCGCGCCGCGCGTGCTGGAGCTGGCCAAGCTGGCGCGCGCGCAGGGCATTGGCTTCACCATCGACGCCGAAGAATCCGACCGGCTCGAACTCAGTCTCGACCTGATCCTGCAGGTGTTTGCCGACCCCGCGCTGGAGGGCTGGCAGGGCTACGGGCTGGCCGTGCAGGCCTACCAGAAGCGCGCACCGATGGTGATCGATCTGGTCGCCGAGGCCGCGCGCAAAGCGGGCCGACGAATCCCGATGCGCCTGGTCAAGGGTGCCTACTGGGATGCCGAGGTCAAGCGCGCCCAAGTCGAAGGCCAGACTGGCTATCCGGTGTTCACCCGCAAGCCGAATACGGATCTCAGCTACCTCGCCTGCGCGCGCCGCATGCTCGGCCATCTCGATGCGCTGTACCCGATGTTCGCTTCGCACAACGCGCACACCATCGCCGCGATCCACCATATGGCGCTGGAAATGCTGGGCGCGGTCGAGCCCACCGCGCCGCCGCGCTTCGAGTTCCAGAAGCTGCACGGCATGGGCGATGACCTCTACGCCGAAGTGATCGGGCCGGATCGTCTCAACACGCCCTGCCGCGTGTATGCGCCGGTCGGCAGCCACGAAGATCTGCTGCCCTATCTGGTGCGCCGCCTGCTGGAGAACGGCGCCAATTCCAGCTTCGTCAACCGCATCACCGACCCCGCGATCAGCCCGATCGAACTGGTGGCCGACCCCACCGAAACCGTGCGTGGCCACGCCAACGCCGCACATCCGCGCATCCCCCTGCCTGTCCACCTGTACGGAACCGAACGAGCCAACTCCATGGGCATCAACCTCGCCGACGACAACGCGCTGCGCGCCCTGGCCGAGCGCATGAATGCGCTCAAGTTCCCGATCGAAGCCAAGCCCCTGGTGCCCGGCGCGAACGTGACCGGCGACTGGGTCGAGGTGCGTTCGCCGTCCGACCGCAGCCAGGTGCTGGGCCGCTGGCAGGCCGCCGATGGCGCCTGCGTCGAGCGGGCGATTACCAACGCCGAGAAGGCCCAGCACGGCTGGGACGCACTGCCCGCCGCCTCGCGCGCCAAGATCATCGAGCACGCCGCCAGCCTGATGGAGCAGCGCATGCCCGAGTTCATGGCGCTGGCCACGCGCGAAGCCGGCAAGACCCTGGCCGACGGCATCGCCGAAGTGCGTGAGGCGGTCGACTTCTGCCGCTACTACGCGGTGCAGGGCCGTCGCCTGTTCAACCAGCCGGAAGTGCTGCCCGGCCCGACCGGCGAGAGCAACACCCTGCACCTGCACGGTCGCGGCGTGTTCGTCTGCATCAGCCCCTGGAACTTCCCGCTGGCGATCTTCATCGGTCAGGTTGTGGCCGGGCTGGTCGCTGGCAATGCGGTGATTGCGAAGCCGGCAGAACAAACGACACTGATCGCGCACGCCGCGGTCAAGCTGCTGCACGAAGCCGGCGTGCCCGAGGACGTGCTGCAGCTGGTGCCGGGCGACGGCCCCACGGTCGGCGCGCCGCTGACCCGCGATCCGCGTATCGCCGGCGTGGCGTTTACCGGCTCCACCGAAGTCGCACGCCTGATCAACCGCACGCTGGCCGAACGTGATGGCCCGATTGGCGTGCTGATTGCGGAGACCGGCGGCCAGAACGCGCTGATCGCCGACTCCTCCGCGCTGCCCGAGCAGCTGGTCAAGGATGCGATCAGCGGCGCCTTTGGTTCTGCCGGGCAACGGTGTTCGGCGGCGCGCGTGCTGTTCGTGCAGGCCGACATCGCCGACAAGGTCGTGCACATGCTGGCCGGCGCCATGGCTGAGCTGAAGATCGGCGACCCCGGCCTGCTCAGCACCGACATCGGCCCGGTCATCGACGAAGAGGCCAAGGGCATTCTTGAAGCCCACGCCGCGCGCATGGATGCCGAAGCCAAACTCATCGCCAGCGCCCCGCTGCCGGCCGAGTGTGCCAAGGGCACCTACTTCGCCCCGCGCGCCTACGAGATCCCCAACCTCGCCACACTGAAGCGCGAAGTCTTCGGCCCAGTCCTGCACGTGATCCGCTGGCAGGGCAGCGAGCTGGACAAAGTCGTCGACGCCATCAACGCCACCGGCTACGGCCTGACGCTGGGCATCCACTCGCGCATCGACGAGACCGTAGAGAAGATCAGCAAGCGCGTCCGCGTCGGCAACACTTACGTCAACCGCAACCAGATCGGCGCCGTGGTCGGCGTGCAACCCTTCGGCGGCGAAGGCCTGTCCGGCACCGGCCCCAAGGCCGGCGGCCCGCACTACCTGCTGCGCTTCGCCAGCGAACGCACGTTGACCATCAACACCACGGCGGCGGGGGGGAATGCTTCGTTGTTGACGCTGGATGAGTGAGGTTGGGGGCTGCGGAATCTGATGCGAACAGGGCCGCCTTTGGGCGGCCTTGTGCGTCTGGAACCTTCCTACTGCGACCCCTGCAGGCTCTCCGGCACGAACCCTTCGTCCGACAGCGCACGAATGACGCCACGGAGCAGGGCATTGTTGGCGAAGCCCACGGTGTACTGACGGGCGCCTTCACGCAGCGGCACCAGCATGCGGCGTTCGACCAGCTTGCCGATCTGATAGGTACGCTGGTTCGCATTCAGGCCCGGCATTGCGCTCTGCAGGTCGCCTGCCTTGGCGATGACGGCTCGAGCGGTGGCGAGCAGCACGCGTTCCTCGGTTTGGGTCAGCAGTTCGCGCTGGCGGGCGTAGTGCAGGGCCGGGCTCAGGATTCGCTCGATCAGGTAATCGGCATCAATCAGCCGATCCACCTTGCGCAGCTCAGTCAGGATGCCGTCCAGCACGTACACGCACCAGGCTTCGCGCCCCTCAAGCGATCCTGTGTCAGCCTCAGCCAGCATCGAGTAGTAGCGGTCGCAGTCATTGCAAAACACGGCAGTCGGATTCAGCACGCGACCCTTGGTCTTGAGGTTGAAGTCGTACTGGATCAGCAACGTATAGGTCAACAGCCGAACAACACGTCTGTTGCCATTGCTGAAAGGGTGGGCCCAGGCGAAGCGGTGATGTGCCAGCGCGGTCTTGATGAGGTCGTACTTGGACGCATCGGCCCGGTTGATGAACTCGACCAGCTCCGCCATGTACTGGGAGACCATCACTGCATCGGGCGGCGCATGGCTGGATTGCGCGATCCGCACCGCGGCTCGACGGTAGGCGCCCGGTGTCGCATCGCCCTCCCGCTTGAGTCCGTCGACCGTGAGGGCATGCAGCTCGCGGATGAAGTGCTCGCTCAAGTGCTGGTCGGGTTCGATGTGCGCCTCAATGTAGCGCATGGCCTTTTCGATAGTGCCCATTTCAAGCAGTTGGTCGCTTACAGTGGCGGGACCATCGTCCAAGCGACTCTCCACGTAGTCGGCCAATGTCGTGTGGTTGCCCTCGATGCGAGCCGAGCCAAGGCTTTCCAGCATGTGGAAGATCGATTTGAGCTGCTGAAACACGGGCTCGGGCGTGCTCCCCTCCAGCCTTAGCCTGCGCAGATGTTCGAGCTCCGTGATCACGTCGACCAGCGGCGAGTCGAAGGCAGGATTCAGCAAGGAGAGTTCGTGATGTTGGAAGCTGGGCATCGCCGTGACCACGTGGCAGGATTTTCGGAAGTCTCTCGTGCTATCTGCAATGAGGCATCCCAAGCATCTGCAAAACAGCAGCTTCTAAGCGAGTAAAAGCAGAGGCTTACGAGTGCTCGCGTCAGGGTGATTTCACCGCTGGCGCTATCCGGATAACTGCAGAGGCGGCGATCGGTGGCTGCGTTCCCAAGGTGCCGTCGCCCCTGCCTGTTGCTGAGTCCCGCTGCATGGCAGGAGGCGGGCCGCGCATTCGCCTCGTCACCCACCCGGATGTTGACGATGCGGCGGTGGCGCAGGTGCTGGCGGCGTTCGCGCGCGGTCTCGAGTGAGCGACGTGGGGCTGACTCAGGCACGCTGAGCGTGTGGCGACCAACGCAAGCTCGACTGTTGGCGAAGAAGGCTGGCGGGCGCCATGCGCTCGCCGCGGCGGCCTCTCATCCACGTACACATCGCGGGCAAGCGGGCGTACCCATAGATCGGTAGTGGCGCGTCCGCAGCCCGGCCGGTTCCGGTTCTCTACGCGCATGCAGCGTTGCGGAAAGCACTGCCCGGCAGCGCTGCGTGCGTGTCGTTGCGTTGCCTGGACGGACAGCCCTCTTCACCAACTCACGCCCTTCGGCATGCAACTCCGGCTCACTCGTCGCGCAGGTAGTTGAACCACTGGCCCACCTTCGTCACGAAGCTGACCGTCGGCAGCCGACCAGGAGCGGTTGACCCCCAAGACAACGCGCACGTCTGGCACGTGGGTTGTGAGTCGCCCTCGGGCTCGACGACTCCGCCGCCGCGCAAAGACAAGGATCGCCCGCAAATCGCCATCTTGATGCAAGAGCATCCGACGCTGCGCTGCGCGACTCAACGCGACTCGACTCGACGTGAGCGCACGGACGCACATCGCCCTCCTCCACTGCTTCAGGCAGCGCTGTCCGAAGAGGCAACTGCATGCTTCAACGCTCTTCAACCGCCACGCCCCGGGTGTCGAGGTCGCGACACATTCCCTGGGGCACGCTGCTGCTTTGTACGGCAACCGTCGCAGTCAGCGCTTACGCGGCCGTCGACATCGCTGGAACGTGGTTCGGCAGAGTCAGGGTCGTCGAACTTGAAGCGTACGGCGTACTGCCCCAGCATCTCTTCGACTTCGAGCTATGGCGGCTAGCCACCGCACAGCTCGTGCACGTCAAGCAAATGCATATGCTGCTGAACGTGCTGTGCATGCTCCTGTTGGGAATCGGTATCGAACGTCACATCGGCTGCGCGCGCTTGCTTCTGCTCTGGCTCGTGGCCGGATCCATCGCGACGCTCGTCAGCACGCAATTCGTGCAGCCGCCGTGGAATCTCGGCACGGGGGCCTCGCAGGCAGTCATGGCGATGGCGGGTTGCGGAGTTTGGTTGATGGTTTCCGGCGCGGACCGCACGAGGTTCCTGAGGTTCTCGCTTGCGTTCGCCATCCTCGCGGCGCTTTCGCTCGATCTGATCTACGCCGGGTATCCGAAAGCGGGACACGTTGCCGGGCTGCTGCTGGGGGCGCTGATGTCAAGCAGGCTTCTGATTACAACGCGGCGCGGCATCCCGACCTCCAACGGGCCGGGCCAACGCTGACATAGCCACCAGTTCGCGTCGTGGTTTTGACCCATTCCTCTGAACTGATCGAGACCGCACCACTGATGGCTATTCGACACGCAGTGAGATCGTTGAAGCGCGCGCCGGTCTTCGCGATCACCGCGATCTTGAGCCTCGTTCTGGGCATCGCCTCGGTGGGTACGATGTTCGCCATCGTGTACGGCGTGCTGCTTGCCCCGCTGCCCTATGGGGAACCAGAGCGCCTGGTCAGCATCGGGCTTCAGACACCGGAATCCGACTGGATCGGACAGCCGCCGGCTCTCCAGGTCACCTACACCGAGCTCGCGCAAACACTCGACGGCGTCGGATTCCATCGAACCGGCAGCACCAACCTCTGGACCGAAGGCAGCGACGACGGTGCGCAGAGCGTCATCGCGACCTGGGTGACCGCGTCAATGATGCCGCTGCTTCAGACCCCACCGTTGCTCGGGCGCACGTTCACGACCGACGAGGAGCTGCGTGGCGGGCCGAACGCGGTCATCCTGAGCGAGTCCGAATGGCGAAGCCGCTTCAACGCGGCGACCGACGTCATCGGCAAGACGCTGATGGTCAACAGCGTTGCTCGCGAGATCGTTGGAGTGATGCCGGCGAGGTTCTCCTTTCCGACCTCCGCGACACGCGTGTGGCTTCCCGCCAAGCGTGTCGACAACGCGACCGTTGGCGATTTCGCGTACGCAGGTGTGGCGCGCCTCGCCCCGGGTGCGACGGTTGAGCAAGCGCAACGCGAACTGGTCGCGGTCCTGCCGAGGGTGGCGGAGTCGTTTCCTCGCCTGGAAGCCACGGCCATGGACCGCGCCCAAGGCCGCGTGTCGGGAAGCTCCACCGCGACGTGGATCGCCGAGGTGAATCCGACTCCGGTGGTGGAGCCGTTGCGTGACAGGATCACCGGGGGAATTTCGCGAACGCTGTGGATGCTGGCAGCGGCGGCGGGGCTGGTACTGCTGGTGGCGTGGGCGAACGTGGCGAATCTCCTGCTGATCCGTGCCGACGTCCGCCAGGCTGAGTTCGCCATCCGTGCTGCGGTCGGTGCCAGTCATTTGCGCACTGTCGCCTATTGCCTCGCGGAAGCGCTGCTGCTCGGCGCGGCGGCAGGCGCCCTTGCGCTGCTTATGGTGGTGGGCGCCGTCGAGGCGCTCGTGGCATTCGGGCCAGCTGGCATTCCGCGGCTTGCTGAACTCGGCGTCGGTCTGCCGACAGTAGGTTTCATCGTGCTGATCACGGCCGCGGGGGTGATCGTGTGTGCGGCCGTGCCGGCAGGACATTCGTGGCGAGCGTGCCTGACGCAGAATTTGCGTGAGGGCGGGCGCGGCGCCTCTTCAGGCAAGTCCCGGCTTCGTCTGCGCGCAGCCATCACCACACTGCAGATTGCGGTGGCGCTGGTCGTCACGATTGGATCGGCCCTGCTGCTGCGCACCGCCTATGGTCTGTACCAGGTGGATCCGGGCTTCGACACCGCTGAAGTGACGACGCTCCGGATCCAATTGCCTGCTGCGCGCTATGACGGCGCAGGGTCCGTGGCGTTCTTTGCCCGATTGACCGAAGAGGTGCGTCAACTGCCGGCTGTGCACAGCGCGGGCGTGACGATGAAGGTTCCGCTCAGCGGTGGAACGATCGAGCAGACCTTGCGAATCGACATCGAGGGAACAACGCGGTTGCTGCCGGTGCTCGCCGTCGACAACGGCTACTTCGCGACGATGTCGATTCCACTGATCTCGGGTCGTGGCTTTCGGACCCTCGATCTGGAACGCGGCACGGATGTCATCATCAGCCGGCGCACGGCTGCGATTCTCTTTGGCGATCCGGATGGCTCGGCGGCGGTGGGAAAGCAGCTGACGCTCGCGCGGTCGGGACTGGTCTATACCGTCATCGGTGTCGTCGGCGATGCGCGATACGAAGATCTCGCGACGCCGTCTGCAGCGATGGTCTACCGGCCGCTGGTCGTGCCGACCGACCCGAGCGTTGAGCCGGGTGTGCGGGGCAACATGGCGCTCGTCGTAAAGTCGAGCGAGGCAATCGGAACCTTGGCGCCGGCGATCCGCGGAATTGTGCATCGGCTCGACCCCACTGTTGCCATCTACAACGTCGAGGCGATGAGCGACGTGGTGCGCGCGTCGACTGCGCGCCTCTCGCTCGTGCTGGCGTTGATCACGACCGCCGCGGTGATCACCCTGGTGTTGGGCACGATCGGGCTGTACGGCGTGATGGCGTACATGATTGCCCTCCGCACGCGCGAGTTCGGCGTTCGCGTCGCACTGGGCGCGAACCCGAACCGAATCGCGCGCCTCGTCGCCACGCGCGGCTTGGTACTGACTGCGAGCGGCGTCGCTGCCGGCTTCGCCCTCTACGCGCTTGCCGCGCCGTTCCTGAAGGCGTATCTGTTCGGCGTCACGATGAGCGATCCCGCTACGCTGGTGGGCGCGACGCTCGTACTCCTCGCTACAGCGACTCTCGCCTGCTGGCTTCCCGCGAGACGCGCCGCGCGAGTCGATCCAGCGCAGGCGCTTCGGGCGGAGTAGGTGGCGCTCCATCTCTCAAGGATCGCAGCCTCAGGATTGCTCAGGCGGGCGCGTGCGAGAACGCCCAACGACCGTCTTGCACCGCGGCTCGCCGGTGAGCAGGCTGCTGGCTGTGTGCGGTTGGGCCCTGTGCCCGATGCGAGCGTCGGCGTCTGCGGAATCGCTTCTTCGCCACTACGCGTTGATCGTGAGTCGCGCCTCAGGCGCCGCCACCGCCGTCTTGGCCACCCAATGACACTGGACCTGCAGGCGCGCAACGTAGACCCTTCGCCCGATCCACAACCGGTACCACTGCCCGCCATGCCCCCCATCGACCTCCGTTCCGACACCGTCACCCGCCCCACTGCCGCGATGCGCGCAGCCATGCTTGCCGCCGAGGTCGGCGATGACGTCTACGGCGATGACCCGACCGTCAATGCCCTGCAGGTGAAGCTCGCGGACATGCTCGGCTTCGAAGCGGGGCTGTTCGTGCCATCCGGTACGCAGTCGAACCTGCTGGCGCTGATGGCGCACTGCGAGCGCGGCGACGAGTACATCGTCGGCATGGATGCGCATACCTACAAGTACGAGGGCGGTGGTGCGGCGGTGCTGGGTTCGATCCAGCCGCAGCCGCTGCCGCAGGCGGCGGACGGTTCGATTCCGCTGGAGGCGGTGCGCGCGGCGATCAAGCCGATTGATCCACATTTCGCGCGCAGCAAGATCCTGTGTCTGGAGAACACTTGGCATGGTCGCCCGCTGCCGTTGGATTATCTCGCCGAGGCGCGTGCGCTGTGCACTCAGAAGGGACTCGGCCTGCACCTGGACGGCGCGCGCCTGTTCAATGCGGCGGTGGCGCAGGGGGTGACGGTGGCGCGCATCGCCGGGTACTTCGACAGTGTGTCGGTGTGCCTGTCCAAAGGCCTGGGCGCGCCAGTGGGGTCTGTTCTGCTGGGTAACGCTGCCCTGGTCGAGAAGGCGCGGCGCTGGCGCAAGGTGCTGGGGGGCGGCTGGCGGCAGGCCGGCATTCTCGCGGCGGGCTGCAGCTATGCGCTGGATCATCACGTTGATCGTCTGGCGGACGACCATCGCCGCGCGGCGGAATTGGCCAGTGCGCTTGCGGCGATGGGCCTCAAGGTTGAGGCGACGCCGACCAATCTGCTGTTCGTGCACGTGCCGGAGGCACGGCTCGATGCGCTGCGCGGGGCCTTCAGCGAGGCGGGAATCCTTGCCTCGGTGGGCGGGCCGCGCGTTCGCCTCGCGACCCATCTGGATATTGACGATGCCGCGGTGGCGCAGGTGCTGGCGGCGTTCGCTCGCGGCCTGCAGTGAGCGACAGGCACTGATGCGGCCACGCTGAGCGTGTGGTATCCAGCGCAGGCTCGACCCTAGGAGCCTGTCGGACTTTGGTCGGCCGGGCTGCAAACCCGTCTGCGCGGTCCACTATCCGCCGATTCTTGACCCATAGCGCTGCTATGGGCCTGCAAATCGCCGAAAGCCTGTCCTCACGCAGCCGAGTCTTCGCTTCGACCACCCAAGCCCGACAGGCTCCTAGGCCAAGATGGATGACGTGCGCGACGCGGTTGAGGCGGCGCCCTCTCATCCAGGTTCACATCGCGGCCAAGCGCGCGCCGGCTCCGGCTGCGCTGCTTGCGCATCGCAGCGCTGCCGGTCGGACAGCCTTCGTTGCCCGATCCCGCCCACCGGCGTGTCTCGCCGCCTCACTCGTAGCGCACGCGGATCTCCACGTCCGTAAAGGGTTCTTCGGCGCGCAGATAGGCGAACCACTGGCCCGACTGCGGGGTCGCGAAGTCGATGCGCTCGTCGTTTCCTGGCCCGATCGAGCGGGCGTCGTACTGGTCGGCATAGGCCCAGGTGCCGCGGCGCAGGTACAGCTCTGCATTGCCGCTCCCGCCGCTGCTCTCGATGACCAAGCGCTGCAGGCCGGTGGGCACGTTGAAGTAGAAATTCAGGCCGCTGGCATGGCTGAGGCCGGTGCGACGACAGCCGGGGCCGAGCTGGCGCGGGTCGCTGAACTCGCATTCGGGCAGCGGCGGCTCGGGCTCGAAACCACTGGCGAACAGACGCGCGGGGTTGCAGTCCTCGGCGGCGCCGTTGCGGGCGATGAAGCAGTCCAGCCAGCGGCTGAAGTCAGCGTTGCCGTTGCTGCCGATCGCCTGTACCCAGGTCTGGTAGTCCGCCATCCGGTTCTGCCGGAACAGCTGCAGCAGGGACTGCATTTGGGTGGGCTGCCACTCCAGCATGTAACGGCTGGCGAGGTAGCCCCACTGATAGGTGCGGGCAAAGTCATTGCCATAGACGGTGTCGAACAATTGGTCGAGCGAGAAGCGCCGGGTGCGGGCTTCGTTGACGGCGCTGGCGTAGGTCAACTGACGGAAGCCATAGGCCAGAACCTCGGCCATGCCTTCGATGTACCAGACCGCGGAGCCCGCCGGGCCGCTGCCACACAGACCGCCGAGCGGCGCATCGCAGAAGCCTCCCGCCAGGTTGTAGCGGCCGTCGAGGTAGTGGATGTACTCGTGGTGCAGGTTCCAGATCTGCCAGCTGGCGGTGCCCGAGCTGCCGACTTCATAGGCGAAGAAGCGGGCCTGGTTGCCGACCTGGGCCGGATTGCCCTCGATGTAGATGCCACCGTTGTTGGTATCGATGCCGAACAGTGCGTCCGCATAGCCGGTATAGTCGGCATTGGAGTTGAAGATCACCATTTCCAGCCGCGCGTTGAGGTCGCCCGGCAGCGGCTGACCGCCGGTCTGCAGGCGCTGGTGGAAGTAGGTTTCCAGCCCGGCCATCTGGCTGCAGACGTAGCTCACCTCGGACGTCGTCAGCTCCATCGCGCGCAGGCGCAGGCTGGGGCTGCAGTCATGATTGAGGGGCAGCAGTTCGCCGAGCGTTTTCTCACGCCAACCGCAGATGCCGTACCAGGCACAGTGGCCGGGGTCGTAGTAGTCCAGGTAGTCGGCCATTTGCACCCACAGCGGCCCGCCCAGGCCTACCCGTGGGTAGCGTTGCAGAAGAGTGCGCAGGTGCAGGCGCGCTTGCTCACGCGGTTGGGTGGCATATTCGGCATCGGCGAAGCGGGCCAGTTCGCCGGCGGCGGCGCGCAGCAGGTAGCGCCGCGCGTACTCGCCCAGCAGCGCCTCGTTGTCGAGGATGAAGCCGTACAGAGCGTCGATCAGCTGCGGGCGCGCGCGTGCGGCGCTGACAAAAGCCGGCACGCCGGCATTGCGAAACAGCTGGTCGAAGACCACGAACACCGCGCGCTCCATGTCGCCATTCACCGCGTAGGTGCTGGCGTCGAAGCCTTGCAGCCGACGCAGCATCAGTGCGATCAGCCGCGGCATGTCGTCGACGCTGTCCATCAGGATCAGCCACTCGTAGTTGACCAGGCCGTTGCCTTCGTCGACCGCATCGAAGGCCGGCTGCGCCAGCATGGCGTCGGTGGCGGCGGCGACTGCCTGGGTCTGAGTCGGGCCGAAGTCCGGCACGCTGGCTGGCTCGACAAAGTTGAGGTAGTAGCCTGCGCGCAGGTACAGAATCAGCTGCAGGCTGCCCAGGCTGTTGTTGCCCGGATAGTTCTGCGCGTCGCTGTGCAGGCCTTGAGTGGCGCGCAGCATCTTGGCGGCGCTGAAGGTCGCACTGGCCGCGCTGCCGCGCAGGCTGAACAGGCCGTAGAGGCAGCCGGCCGGATCGGCCGCGCGCAGCAGGGGCAGCAGGTGGTCGGCGCTGGCCGCTGTGATCTCGGCGCGGCACTGCACGCTTTCCACAGTGTCCGCGGTGCGCGGCCGCTGCAACAGTGCGGGCGCGCTGTAGTCGGACTGCGGCAGCACCTCGGCCGGGCTGCGGGCAAGTGGACGTTCGGCGGGCGTATGCAGTCGGCGGTCGTGATGTTCGACGACGAACTCGTCGATCGCGATGGGTCCGTTGGACGCTGCCCGCAGCGTAGCCGGCAGGCAGAGGCAGCACATCAACACGATCGCGCAGTGTTGCAGGGCGGAGATTGGAGCGGGGGACTTGGGCATGGATGGAGCTCGGCGGCGGCATGAGTTGGCCGACCCAGAGCCTGGGCGCCGTGATCCGGCCTGTCTTGAGCGAGCTCGTCAGCTTGACTGTTGAATTCCGCACATCGGTTGGACAGGCGTCGAGCCTCGGCTACAGTCGCGCGCCCTGCCCTCGGGAGGCACGCATGCTGCCGATGATCGACGCCGAAGCGCTGAGCCGTCTGCTCGACCCGCTGCCCGGGGTGGTGTTCTTCATCAAGGACCTGAAAGGCCGCTATCTGCACGCCAATGTTGGCCTCGTGCGCCGGCTCGGCCTGCGCCGCCGCGAAGAGCTGATCGGGCGCTATGCCTCCGAACTGTTCCCCGGCGGCTTGGGGCTGGCCTATGCCGAGCAGGACCGAAGAGTGCTGGCTGGGGAAAGCCTGCACGATCACCTCGAGCTGCACTTGTATCCGAATCGTCAGCCCGGCTGGTGTCTGAGCAGCAAGTACCCGCTGCGCGGCAACGGCGATGTAGTCGGACTGATCGGAAGCTCTCGCGATCTCGATCCGCCGGACCGGCGCCACCCGGACTATGCCCGCCTGCGGCAGGCGCTGGACCATCTGCAGGCCCGTTGTGGAGAAGGAATACGGATCGCCGAGGCTGCCGCGGCGGGCGGGCTCTCGCAGAGCCAGTTCGAGCGCCTGTGCCGGCGCGTGTTCGGGTTGAGTCCGCAGCAGTTGCTGGGGAAGTACCGCACCGATCTGGCGATGCGCCTGCTCAGCGGCGGCGAGTCGATCGCCCGCATCGCCCAAGCCTGCGGCTTTGCTGACCACAGTGCCTTTGCCCGCCAGTTCCGTGCGGTGGTCGGCGTGGCGCCGAGCGAGTTTCGGCGCCTGCGTGGCCATTGATGCTTCGGTAGAGCCCGGCCGGTCCTCTGCGGATCTGTTCCGCGAAGTCGCTGTCTACTCGGGAGCACGCAGTTCCGTCGCGGAGAGGTCAGGTGCCTCGTCGCGGAAGCCTGCGCCAAACACCGAATCGATCGGCGCAAACACCTTAAACGAAGGCTCTGGGTCTCCCACTTCCTTCCTCCCAGTTCGCATCCCCAACCCCGAACCCCGCTCACTCCCACAGCCGCTCAACTCCACGCAGCAGCGCCCGGTAGCTGTCCTGCGGCAGCGATTCGGCGATGGCGTAGCGCGGGTCGGCGGTGTCGCGGGCGATGCGGTCGATGTCGGGCGTGCTGTCGGCCTTCAGCAGTCGCCGCACCTGCGGCTGGGTGGTGTTCTCGCCCCGGCGGGTGACGATGGCGACCTCGTTGCTGGCCAGCCGGACGATGCCGCCCGGCGGGTACAGGCCCACCTGCCGGATGAACAGGGCGGTCAAGCCTTCATCGACGGCGGTGCCGCGCTCCAGGAACAGCGCACGCAGGGCGTCCTTGGACTGCACTGCGCCGCGGTAGGCGCGTGGCCGGATCATCGCGCAGTAGGTGTCGACCAGGGTCACGATGCGGGTGCCCCGGCTGATGCGTTCGCTGTCGAGCCGGTGCGGGTAGCCGCTGCCGTCCAGACGTTCGTGGTGGTGCAGCACGGCGTCCAGCCAGACGGGGTCCCGCAGGCCTGCAGACTGCAGCAGCGCCGCTGCCTGCACAGTGTGTCGATCGATGTCATCGCGCTGACCGGGGCTGATTGGGTCGGCCTGGCGATGCAGGACGGCGGCCTGCGGTAGCAGGGCGAGGTCATGGCTGAGGGCGGCGCCGCATAGGCTGTCGATGCTGGTGTCATCGAGGCCGGCGCTTTCGCCGAGCATCCGCACCAGCAGGGCAGCGTGGATCGGCCGGGCGCTGAAGCCGTCCTCAGGGGCACTCAGCTGCATCGCGGCCATCGCGGCATCGACGTCGGACTTCGCATAGCCCTTGAGCAGCTCATTGAGGTGTTGCAGGGAGGTGAGGCCCTGCGGTTCGCCGCGCAGCAGACGCTGCTGCACGTCCACCAGCGCATCGAGCACGCAGCGCAGGCCAGCGAACACCGAGCGCTGCATGACCAGCGAGCTGGTCAAGGGCTGGCTGGTGACGGCAGGTGGCGCCTCTGCGGCTTCGGCTGCCTGTGCCTCCTTGGCAAAGCCGCGTTCAAGCAGGGCGCCGCGCAGGCCGACGCTGCGCACCACGTGGCCGCGCTCCAGCAGCAGCTTTCCTTCGGCGTCGTAGACGGCCTGGGCCAGCGGCTGGCCCAACACGACGTCATGTTCTTCCAGTGTTCGCATGGCGAACTCCCGATGGGGTCGCGGGCCTGCATCGGGCACGCGATCGATGCCGACATGCCATGCAAGGCGCGCGCCTCGAAGGCACGGCGGTGAGTGTATTCAAGGGTCCAACTCCGCGCATCTGCGGGTGCGCAGAGCCGTCGCAGTGGCGCGAAATCGACGGGTGGCGCTGGAATTCAGAGTTGCCTGGTCAGTCCCAACGGTCCCACCGCGCAGGTTGCGGCGATCTCTCGGCGGCCTGGCGACGCGCTCAAACGCTTGTTTGAACGCAGTATTGCGAGCTATGACGTGCTGGTATTTCATTTGTTAATACAAACCATTGAAACATTTGCCTAGGCAAACGCTGCACTGCGCCATAAGGTCAGTTGCCCACCCGCCGGAACCCCCGCCATGGCCCCCAGCAGCGCCGCCCAGTCGATTCCGCCTGAAGCCACCGTCGATCCGCGCGTGCAGCGGGTGCTTACGTCGGAGGCCGTCGCCCTGCTCAGCGATCTGCATCGTCGCTTCGAGCCGACCCGTCAGCGCCTCCTGGCTGCCCGCAGTGCCTGGCAGGCGCGCATCGACGCCGGCGGGCTGCCCGATTTCCGGCCCGAGACCCGCGAGATCCGCGAGAGCGACTGGACCGTCGCGCCGATCCCCGAAGTACTGAAGGATCGCCGTGTCGAGATCACCGGCCCGGTCGAGCGCAAGATGATCATCAATGCGCTGAACTCGGGCGCGAAGGTGTTCATGGCGGACTTCGAGGACTCCAGCAGCCCGACCCGCCGCAACATGCTCGATGGTCAGATCAACCTGATGGAAGCCGTCGCCGGCACCATCGAGTTCACCTCGCCGGAGGGCAAGCACTACGCGCTGAAGGCCGACGGCCTCGCCACGCTGATCGTGCGGCCGCGCGGCTGGCATCTGGTCGAGTCGAGCTTCAAGGTCGACGGTGAACCGATGGCCGGCGGCCTGTTCGACATGGCCCTGTTCGCGCTGCACAACGGCGCGACCCTGCATGCACGCGATCGCGGTCCCTACTTCTACCTGCCGAAGATGCAGGCCTTCGAGGAAGCCGCGCTGTGGGACGAGGCGATGGCCTTCGTCGAGAACCGGCTCGGCCTGCCGGTGGGCTGCATGAAGGCCACCGTGCTGATCGAAACCCTGCCGGCGGTGTTCGAGATGCACGAGATCCTGCACGCCCTGCGCTGCCGCATCGTCGGCCTGAACTGCGGGCGCTGGGACTACATCTTCAGCTATATCAAGACCTTCCGCCGTCACCCTGACCGCGTGCTGCCCGATCGCAGCCAGGTGACGATGGCGGTGCCGTTCCTGAAGGCCTATTCCGAGCTGCTGATCCAGACCTGCCACCGCCGCGGCGCGCATGCGATGGGCGGCATGGCCGCGCAGATTCCGATTCCGTCTGATCCGATCGCGAACGAAGAGGCGCTGGCGCGGGTGCGCGCCGACAAGCTGCGCGAAGTCACCGCCGGCCATGACGGCACCTGGGTCGCGCATCCGGGCCTGATTCCGGTCGCGTGCGAGATCTTCGACAAGCACATGCCGACGCCGAACCAGCTGCACATGCGCCGTGATGATGTGCGCGTCGACCGCGACCTGTTGATCCACGCCTCGCTTGGCACGATCACCCGCGAAGGCTTCTACGCCAACATCGATGTCTGCGTGCGCTATCTCGCAGCCTGGTTGGACGGTCAGGGCTGCGTACCGATCCACAACCTGATGGAAGACGCCGCCACCGCCGAGATCAGCCGCGCCCAGCTCTGGCAGTGGCTGCACACCGAGGATCAGCGTTTCGACGACGGCGATCCTATCGACATGGCCCTGTTCGAACGCGCCATCAGCACGGTCGAGCAGCGCCTGCCGCGCAGCGGCTTGCCGGGCCAGGCTCGCATCAAGGAAGCCACCCAGCTGCTGGCCGAGCTGACCCGCGCCGACACCCTCGAAGACTTCATCACCCTGCCGGCCTACGGCCGTCTCGACCACGCCTGATCAGCACCGCCTGCACACCCCGACCCCGCGAACACGAAAAGGACACTGCCATGAGCCACCACCTGCCGACCGCCGAAGAACTGCAGCACGACTGGGACACCAATCCGCGCTGGAAGGGCATCACCCGCAACTACAGCGCCGCCGACGTCGTGCGCCTGCGCGGTACCGTCCACATCGAACACTCGCTGGCACGTCGCGGCGCCGAGCGCCTGTGGCGCCAGCTGCATGAGCTGCCCTTCGTCAACGCGCTCGGCGCGCTCACCGGCAATCAGGCCATGCAGCAGGTCAAGGCCGGTCTGCAGGCGATTTACCTCTCGGGCTGGCAGGTCGCCGCCGATGCCAACATCGCCGGTGAGATGTACCCCGATCAGAGCTTGTACCCGGCCAACTCGGTGCCGCAGGTGGTCAAGCGCATCAACAACTGTCTGATGCGTGCGGATCAGCTGCACCACGCCGAGGGCAAAGACGACCTCGACTGGTTCGCGCCGATCGTGGCCGATGCCGAGGCCGGCTTCGGCGGCGTGCTGAACGCGTTCGAGCTGATGAAGGCGATGATCGAGGCCGGTGCCGCTGGCGTGCACTTCGAGGACCAGCTGGCCTCGGTCAAGAAGTGCGGGCACATGGGTGGCAAGGTGCTGGTGCCGACGCGTGAGGCCGTGGAGAAGCTCAACGCCGCGCGCCTGGCCGCCGACATCATGGGCGTACCGACGATCATCGTGGCCCGCACCGACGCCGAGGCCGCCGACCTGCTGACCTCGGACATCGATCCCAACGACACGGCCTTCTGCACCGGCGAGCGCACCGTCGAAGGCTTCTTCAAGACCCGCAATGGCCTCGACCAGGCCATCAGCCGCGGCCTGGCCTATGCGCCCTACGCGGATCTGGTCTGGTGCGAAACTGGCAAGCCCGATCTCGAGTTCGCGCGCAAGTTCGCCGAGGCCATCCACGCCAAGTTCCCCGGCAAGATGCTGGCCTACAACTGCTCGCCGAGCTTCAATTGGAAGAAGAACCTGGACGACGCCACCATCGCGAAATTCCAGAAGGAAATCGCGACCTACGGCTACAAGTTCCAGTTCATCACCCTGGCCGGCTTCCACAGCCTCAACTACTCGATGTTCAACCTGGCCTATGGCTACGCGCGCAACCAGATGAGCGCGTTCGTCGAGCTGCAGGAAGCCGAGTTCGCGGCCGCCGAGCGCGGCTTCACCGCGGTCAAGCACCAGCGCGAGGTCGGCACCGGCTACTTCGACACCGTCACCCAGACCATCCAGGGTGGGCAGAGCTCGACCACGGCGCTGAAAGGTTCCACGGAAGAGGAGCAGTTCCACGACGGCGCCAAGCGCGACGCCGCCTGATCGGCTGTGCCTGAGCCGGTTCGACCTTCGTTCAATCGCATCGAGTCAGCAGACTCGAGGCGATCACAGCGAAGTTCGCCAGCCCGCTGATCCACAACGCAAAGGGCGCCCGCGAGGCGCCCTTTGCATTCGTATGTCAGGCAATGCAAGCGAGACATTGGAGAGACATCGCGGTGAAAGGCACTTCCCTCGCGAGATCCTCTTGCTAGAATCCTCGGCCCCCACGACACCACCTTTGGCCCACGCGCTCGTCGCGTAAGGGCATACCGGTGGCTTTGTCGAGTGCTGCCGTCGGAGTCCGCCCGTGAACCTTTTCGCCCTGCGCAACGAACCCACTCCAGTCAATGGACAGGACGTAGCCGCCGGAGTGGACGCCACCAGCGGTTCGCCCCTGCGCAGCGCAGTCTCGCGTGCGGTCGCGCGCTACCTCACCGACATGGACCATCACACCAACGGCGATCTGTTCGCCCTGCTGACGGCTGAAGTCGAGGCGCCGATGCTGGCCGAGGTGATGCGCCACTGCGAAGGCAAGCAGGTGCGCGCCGCCGAAGTGCTCGGCATCAACCGCGCCACCTTGCGCAAGAAGCTGCGCCAATACGGGCTGGCCTGACCGACCCCTGATTCCACCTCACGCGCTGCGCGATCGAGGTGCGGCGCGAAGGTCTTCGATTTCCCCTTCCGCCGAGCCCACCGATGACTGCTTCGCTGCAACCGATCCGCCGCGCGCTGCTCTCTGTCTCCGACAAGACTGGCCTGATTCCTCTGGCCCAGGCGCTCAGCCGCGCCGGCGTTGAACTGCTGTCCACCGGCGGCACCGCGCGCGCGCTGCGCGATGCGGGCCTGAGTGTGCGTGACGTCTCCGAGGTCACCGGCTTTCCCGAAATCATGGACGGCCGGGTCAAGACCCTGCACCCGCGCGTGCACGGCGGCCTGCTCGGCCGCGAGGACGTCGATGCCGGCGTCATGGCCGAGCACGGCATCGCTCCGATCGATCTGCTGGTGGTGAACCTGTATCCCTTCGAGGCCACGGTCGCCAAGCCCGACTGCAGCTATGAGGACGCGGTCGAGAACATCGACATCGGCGGCCCGGCGATGCTGCGCGCCGCCGCCAAGAACCACGCCCGGGTCAGCGTGGTGGTCGACCCCGCCGACTACGCGCGCATCGAAGCGGCGATCAATGCCGGCGGCACCGAGGCCGCGCTGCGCCGCGAACTGGCCGCCAAGACCTATGCCCACACCGCGCACTACGACGGCCGCATCGCCGAGTGGCTGTCGCGACGTGCCCAGGATGTGGCTGCACCGGCCGAGTGGCCGAGCACCCTGCATCTGTCGCTGAAGCACGCGGCCAGCCTGCGCTACGGCGAGAACCCGCATCAGCGCGGCGCCCTGTATCTGGAGCCGACTGCCGGCCCAGGCCGGGTCGCCACCGCGCGCTTCCTGCAGGGCAAGGAGTTGTCCTACAACAACCTCGCCGATGCCGATGCCGCGCTCGAATGCGTGCGCCAGTTCGAGGCACCGGCCTGCGTGATCGTCAAACACGCCAACCCCTGCGGCGTGGCCGTCGCGGAATCCTTGGGTGCGGCCTACGACCTCGCCTATGCCACCGACCCGACCTCGGCCTTCGGCGGCATCCTCGCCTTCAACCGTGATCTGGACGCCGCCACCGCGGCCGAGATTCTGCGCCGGCAGTTCGTCGAGGTGGTGATCGCGCCGAATGTTGATGTCGCCGCGCTGGCCGAGTTCAAGAAGAAGCCGAACGTGCGCGTGCTGGCCTGCGGGGATCTCGGCGGCGCGGCGATGGGCCTCGATTACAAGTGCATCAACGGCGGCCTGCTGCTGCAGGACGCCGACACCGATGCGCTGACCGTCGCCGACCTGCGTTGCGTGACCAAGGCGGAGCCGGACGCGAAGCAACTCGCCGACCTGCTGTTCGCCTGGAAGGTGGCGATGTACGTCAAGTCGAATGCCATCGTGTATGCGCGCGAGCAGCGCAGCATCGGCATCGGCGCGGGTCAGATGAGCCGCGTGGTCAGCGCCAAGATCGCGGGCTTGAAGGCCGAGGAGGCCGGGCTCGTGGTGCCCGGCTCGGTAATGGCCTCGGATGCCTTCTTCCCGTTCCGCGATGGCATCGATGCCGCGGCGGCTGCAGGCATCGCTGCGGTGATCCAGCCGGGCGGTTCGATGCGCGATGCCGAAGTGATCGCGGCTGCTGATGAGCACGGCATGGCGATGGTGTTCACCGGGCGTCGGCATTTCCGGCATTGATCGTTGGGCCCCCTCTCTCGCGAGGGGAGAGGGAGCAGGACAGAGCGGGCGCAGAACGTGGTCGCAAGGCTCGATAGCTTGAGGCTTCAAGCCCCTCTCCCCTCGCGGAGCGAGGCTGATCGTTCATCCACTGCCGGTGGCAGTGGATGATCCGACGAGCCCGAGCGAAGCGAAGGCAAGGGGTTGGGGAGAGGGGGCGACGCTTGTCGCAAGACCC
>CAZPHV010000065.1:0-29680 GCA_964586455.1 uncultured Aquimonas sp. | reverse complement strand
CCGAGGTGTCGTAATCGGTCGAGACCGTCTCCGGGTTGCAGTTGACCATGATGGTTTCATAGCCGTCCTCGCGCAGGGCGAGCGCGGCGTGCACGCAGCAGTAGTCGAACTCGATACCCTGGCCGATCCGGTTCGGGCCGCCGCCCAGCACCATGATCTTGTTGCGATCGGTCGGCTCGGCTTCGCATTCCTGCTCGTAGGTCGAATACAGGTAGGCGGTGTCGGTCGAGAACTCGGCGGCACAGCTGTCGACGCGCTTGAACACCGGGCGCACCCCAAAGGCATGGCGGAGCGCGCGCACGGCCTTCTCGTCGGTGCCCAGCAGCTTGGCCAGACGCATGTCGGAAAAGCCCAGGCGCTTGACCGCCCGCAGTCGATTGGCATCAAGCGCTGCCAGACCGCCGGCGGCAAGCTGCGACTCGGTGCGGATCAGGTGCTCGATCTGGCGCAGGAACCAGGGGTCGATGCCCGACAGGGTGTGCACGTCGTCGACGCTCAAGCCATGGCGAAACGCATCGCCCACGTAGAACAGGCGATCAGGGCCGGGCTCGCGCAGCTGGCGACGCAGCTCAAGCTGGCCGTCGGCGTCGAGCTGTGCGGGCAGCATCGGATCAAGCCCGGTACGCCCCGTCTCCAGACCGCGCAGGGCCTTCTGCAGCGATTCCGAGAAACTGCGGCCCATCGCCATGACTTCGCCCACCGACTTCATCTGGGTGGTGAGGCGCGAGTCCGCGGCAGGGAACTTCTCGAAGGCGAAGCGCGGGATCTTGGTGACCACGTAATCGATGGCCGGCTCGAAACTCGCCGGCGTGGCGCCACCGGTGATCTCGTTGCGCAGCTCATCCAGGGTGTAGCCCACCGCCAGCTTCGCCGCGATCTTGGCGATCGGAAAGCCGGTGGCCTTGGACGCCAATGCCGACGAGCGCGACACCCGCGGGTTCATCTCGATCACCACGACCCGGCCGTTCTTCGGATTGATTCCGAACTGAACATTCGAGCCGCCGGTGTCGACGCCGATCTTGCGCAGTACCGCGATCGAGGCATCGCGCAGCCGCTGGTACTCCTTGTCGGTCAAGGTCTGCGCCGGCGCCACCGTGATCGAGTCGCCGGTGTGCACGCCCATCGCATCGAGGTTCTCGATCGAGCAGACGATGATGCAGTTGTCTGCGCGGTCGCGAACGACCTCCATTTCGTACTCCTTCCAGCCGAGCACCGACTCTTCGACCAGCACTTCGTGCACCGGCGAGAGTTCAAGCCCGCGCTTGACGATGTCCTCGAACTCTTCGCGGTTGTAGGCGATGCCGCCGCCGCTGCCGCCCAAGGTGAAGCTGGGCCGGATGATGGTCGGATAGCCCACCGTGGCCTGGATCTCGACCGCCTGCTCGAAGCTGCGTGCGACCGCCGCCTTCGGGCATTCCAGCCCGATCTCGCCCATGGCGACGCGGAACAGCTCGCGGTCCTCGGCCATGCGAATGGCCTCACGCGATGCACCGATCAGTTCTACGCCGTACTTTTCCAGGGTGCCGGCATCGGCCATGTCCAGCGCGCAGTTCAGCGCGGTCTGGCCGCCCATGGTCGGCAGCAACGCGCAGGGCCGTTCCTTGGCGATGATCTTCTCGACCGTGGCCGGGTTGATCGGCTCGATGTAGACCGCGTCGGCGGTATCGGGGTCGGTCATGATCGTGGCCGGGTTCGAATTCACCAGCACCACGCGGAAACCTTCCGCCTTCAGCGCCTTGCAGGCCTGGGCGCCCGAATAGTCGAACTCGCAGGCCTGGCCGATGACGATCGGGCCGGCGCCGATGATGAGAAGGGTCTTTAGATCAGTTCGCTTGGGCATCGGTCAGGTCAGGTGAGGAATCGGGTTGAATGGCGGCGGCGTCGAGCACGCGTACGCTCTGTACGGTGTCGGCGGGCATGGTCAGGTCGAAGCCGCCTTGACTCGGTGGCAGCCGCAGCACAAGGCGCGCTTGTGCGTGATCGATCAGCTCACCCCGACGGCGACTGCCCCAGATGGTGAGGACCTCGATCTCGCGACCCAGGTAGGGCCCAAGGTCGACGTAGTCGATGCTGCCGTCGCGCGCCGGCACGGGAAGCTCCCGCCGCGCGGGCTGCGGCTCGGGAATGTTCGGCGGGTCGCCGATCACCTCCTCGATCTCCGGATCCAGCGGCACGCCGTCTTCGAGACGCGTGCGCGCGACTTCGGCTGCGACCTGCTGTTCGCGCAGGCTCATCGCGCGCACCTGGGCGAACGCGAAGCGCACTGGATCGGTGCCGGTGACGCGCACGTAGGGCGCCAAGGCCTGGCGAAGGTCTTCGCCGCTCATCATTCCGAGTTGGATCAGACCCAGGGCCGAGGACGGCCGCGTTTCGATGCGGAACTCGCCGCCCTCGGCCGCAAACTTGGAAAACGCCCTCAGCAAATCGGCATCAGGCTGCAGGCCGACCGTACGCAGCAGGCCGCGCACGCCATCCGCATGCAGCGCATTGAAATCGGCAAGGCTCGTGGTCACACGATCCGTGCACCAGCCGTTGCGGGCCTCCATGAAGCCCTCGTCGATGAAGGCAAGCCCGAGGTTGACCAGGCGCCCAGCGGCCACTTCCGCGGCGGCCACCGAGGGTGAGGCGGGCAGCGCGATGCCCATGCGCCATTCCATCCGGCCGACGCCCGGCGTGCCCAGGTCCACGCTGAGATTGAACATGCCCGCGTCCGAATGCTCGAAGCGCGCGCTCAGGACTGTGTCGCTGGACGGCAAGCCCATTTCGACCAGATCGACGCGACTGAAGCTGTTGACGCCGCAGCCCGCGGCCTCGAAGGGCATGGCGCTGTAGGTGCCGATGAAGCCGGCCTCGGGACCCGTCGGCGCGCCCTCCACCTCCAGGTTGGCGACGCTGAACCCCATGCGCCGCGGCAGCTGTTTGGGCGGGCCGAACACGCTGGCCTTCATCAGCCACCAGAGTCCCGGTGTCTCGACGGCCACGCGCCCGGTGCGCAGACGCGCTGCGCCCGCGCCGGGCACGCGCGGCGCGATCTCCAATCGACTGACACCCACCTTCCCATCAAAGGTGAAGAAGCTGCGGCCGCGCTGGACTTCGGCGAAGGGCTCTAGCGATTTCAGCTCTTTGGAGATGGTGGCATCCACACGCCACCAGATGAGGCCATAGAGAAGCAGCAGAGGCAGCGCCACTCGGGTGACACCGAGCCACAGCCAGCGGCCGGCGCCTGGGCGGCTGCTGCTGCGTGAGGTGGATGTGCGTGCCATGACGGACTCCTGACCGGATCAACGCGAAGCGGACATCAGCTCGATGAAGCGATCGAACAGCTCCGCGACATCATGCGGCCCGGGAGCAGCCTCGGGATGCCCCTGGAAGCCGAACGCCGGGGCATCGGTCAGCGCAATGCCCTGCAGGCTGCCGTCGAACAAGGAGCGATGCGTGGCGCGCACGTTCGCGGGCAGGCTGGCTTCATCGACTGCAAAGCCATGATTCTGGCTGGAGATCATCACCCGGCCGCTGTCGAGGTCCTGTACCGGATGGTTGGCACCGTGGTGACCGAACTTCATCTTCAGCGTGCGCGCACCGGCGGCGAGGCCGAGCAACTGATGACCGAGGCAGATGCCGAAGGTCGGCAGCTTGTCGGCGATGAAGCGGCGGATCGCTGCGATCGCGTAGTCGCAGGGCTCAGGATCACCCGGGCCGTTCGACAGGAACACGCCATCGGGCTTCAGCGCCAGCACGTCTTCGGCCGGTGTCTGCGCCGGCACCACGGTGAGCCGGCAACCGCGCTCGGCCAACATGCGCAGGATGTTGCGCTTCACGCCGAAGTCGTAGGCCACCACGTGGAAGCGCGGCTCGACGCTGTCGAAAACCTGGCGATCCAGTGAGTAGCGCCCCTCGGTCCAGGCATAAGGCTTCGCTGCGCTGACGACCTTGGCGAGATCCATGCCCTTGAGGCCCGGAAACTCGCGAGCCCGACGCAGGGCCTCTTCAGCGCTTGCGCCTTCGCCGGCCAGGATGCAGCCGTTCTGCGCGCCGGAATCACGCAGGCGACGCGTCAGTGCACGGGTATCGATCTCGGCAATCGCCACCACACCCCGGGCGCGCAGCCACTCGGGCAATTCGTACTGGCTGCGCCAGTTGCTGGCGGGCGTGGGCTGCTCGCGAATGATCAGACCTGAAGCGAGCACCTGTGGGGATTCATCGTCCACATCCGTACAGCCGGTGTTGCCGATGTGCGGATAGGTCAGGGTGACGATCTGCTGGGCGTAGGAGGGATCCGTGAGGATCTCCTGGTAGCCGGTCATGGCGGTGTTGAACACCACCTCGCCGATCGTGCAGCCGGAGACGCCCACCGATACACCGTTGAACACGGTGCCATCGGCCAGGGCCAGAAGAGCGGGTTGGGTCACGAGCGATTCGCCTAGTCAGGAGCTGGGAGGCACCCCCACGAGCTGCGCCGGACGCAGCTTGCGCGAAACCGCCGGGCTTGCATTGAGCAGGTCCGGAGGCTGTCGAGTGGAGGGGGCAAAAGAGGAAGCAGGCGAGGCGGAAGTTTACGGTTTCACGTCACAGGCTGTCCACATGCGCGGGGCGCAGCAATCACAGCCTGGGTCACGTTTCGACCCGAGACATCCGCCATCGGGAGTTTCAGGGTGTGCGCAGACCGAGTACATCCTCAATGCTGTAGCGGCCCGGCGCACGGGTCGCCAGCCAGGCGGCAGCCTTCAAGGCGCCGCGCGCGAACACTTCGCGACTGGCCGCGCGATGGGTCAGCTCGATGACTTCGGCCTCGCCAGCCAGCAGGATCTGGTGATCCCCCACCACGTCGCCCCCGCGCACCGCATGAAAGCCGATCTCGCCGGCTACCCGCACGGCTGCAGCACCCTCGCGGCCGTGGCGGGCGACGTCAGCCAGCGACTGTCCGCGGCCTTCAGCAATCGCCTCGCCCAGACGCAGCGCAGTGCCGGAGGGCGCGTCCTGCTTGCGACGATGATGGGTTTCGATGATCTCGCAGTCCCAGTCAGGCACCGCGGCCGCGGCCTGGCGTGCCAGCGCCGCCAGCAGCGCGACCCCGAGCGAGAAGTTGGCAGCCCACAGCACGGGCACGCGCTGCGCTGCCTCGTCCAGTGCGGCGTGCGCGGCGGCATCCAGCCCGGTGGTACCGGAAACCAGCGCCGCGCCGCGCTCGGCGCAGGCACGCGCAAGCACGGGCAGCGCCGTGGGCGCGCTGAAGTCGATGACGACGTCGAAGGCAGGCGCCTGTGCGATCTGCGCAGGCCGCAGCACCGCAAGCGCACCGAGATCCGCGCGCGGCGCGTTTGCCACCGCCGCGACCAGGTGCAGACCGGGATGCTCGGCCACCAGCGACAGCAAGCTGCGACCCATCCGGCCTGAGGCGCCGTGGATCAACAGGCGTGAGCGGGCATCGTCCATGAGACCTCTCGAATGCGTGGGAAGCTCGCAAGTGTAACGTTCGTTGAGGGTTTCCATCGGCTTCAGCTTCGACGACGATCACTTCCACCTGCGCGATTCGCGCAACGCAGCGGTGCGCTCGCAGCGCTGGATAGCCGCACCCGCAACTCCCTATCCTGCGCATCCAAACCCGCGGGAACGGACTCCCTGCACCGCACAATCGACTCAAGGACGTTCGATGCCGGTTTTCTACTTGCAACCTCGCAGCACCTCGCTGCCTACGCGTGTCACCTGCGCGATCACATGGGCCGGCTTGGCCTGCCTCCTAGCGCTGGGGACTGCCGAAGCGCGACCACCCGCCAGTTCGCCCTGGACCAGCCTGCAGGCCGGAATCAGCGACGCGCCAGACATTCGCAACACCGACTTCGTGCTGCTCAGCCACAGTCGTCCTGCACGCGCACTGCCGCTGGGCCTCGATTTCTATGCGCTGAATCTGGGCAGCATCGGCCGTCACGACCGCGCGCCCGCGGGCAGTGATCAGCGCGTCCACTTCGTTTCGATGCAGCTGGGTTACGACTTCGGGCGGTTCACCCTCGCATCGGGCCTGGCTGCAGTCAGCCACGTCACCGAGTACCTGAGCAGCGGCTACCAGTTCCACAGCCACCTCGGCATCCGCCTCGGCCGCATCGAACTCGGCCTGGGTCACCTCTCGAACGCCCGCACACGAGAGCCCAACAAGGGCGAAAGCTATCTTTCGATGGGCTTACGCTTCTGAGCGACGCGGTCCGCCGTTCAGGAATTTGGACGATTGCTCGCGGATCGGCTACGCGACAGCGGTTGCGGGGTCCGCGGGCGGGAGTCGGCGCCGGAATGTCAGCGCCTGAAGCCCTGGCCTCCGCAGCCTTCAACGCGGCTCACGGGTTGGGCGCTCACGACGAATGCTCGTTCCGATCCTGAACCACCCGCGTGCCCGTAGGCAGTGAAGCACGGGGATTACAACCGGAAGCGACCAGCCCGTTCGCCGGCGGCTGCCGTGACTTCACAGCACGGTGGCAACGCGCAGGGCGGCGGGCAACACCCGACGCGGGATATTGGCCCAGTCGGAAACCCAAGGTCCCCGCTCGCCACTCGTCTCAACGTTCGCTGATGATGAAGCTGCCGAAGGCCACGCCAACGTCCCAGCCCTTGCCGGTTCCGGACAGTGCCAGCGAAACCTCGCCTTTGGTGACCACCTGGCCCTTGGCCGAGCGCCCCGCGCCGGCGTGCGCTTCGGCGCTGGCGTAGCCGCCCAGCAGATCGCGAATATCGTCGACGCCGGAAAACTCGCCGACGCCGTTCTCGATCCGCGACTTGCCGAACGAAATGCCGCCGCCGCGTGCTTCCAGCCGTACCCGCATCGACTGTCCATTGTTGCAGGTGATGGTGCCGCTGCCGCTGGAGCGCTTGTAGAACGCCGACCAGCCGGACAGATCGAATCGCATTTCACAGTCAACGCCGCCGGCACGGGCTGCCGAAGGCAGCAGTACGATGCAGGCGATCAGTGCGAGGGCACCGATACTCGTGGGGCTGCGCATACGAAACTTCCTTTCGCAATTCGGTGCCAACAAGGCTAGCCCGAATAGTCCACACCTGTGCACGCTCATCCGCGATCGATGCGAACAGTGCGGGCTATCGCAGGCCACAAGCGTGCGTCCATGCGACGCATTCAGATGCGTTCGCCCACCGGCAGGTAACGCCAGCTCGACTCCGGCAGCTTGGTCAGGGGAACCCGACCGATGCGGATACGACGCGCGCTCACGACCTTCAGGCCCACTTGTTCACACATCCAGGCGAGCTGGCCGGGGCGGACGTCCTTGATCGCGAAACGCAGACGGGTTTCGTTTTGCCAGCTGACCTTGCAGGGCGGCAGCGGGCGATTGTGGAAAACCATGCCGTGCCCCAACCGGTGCAGGCCGTAGGCTGCGACGCTGCCGCTGACCTCGACAATGTACTCCTGCTCCAACCGCGGGCCATCGTCACGCATGCGGTGCAGCAGTCGACCGTCCTGGGTGAACACCTGCAAACCACTGAAACCGGACTCCAGCGGCAGCAGCGGAGTCAGGTGGCGAAGATGCCTGCGCAGCTGGCGAATGCCGCTGGGGTCTTCATTCCAGTGATTGGCCGGAGTCAGCAGGTCGGATTCGATGCGCTCTCCCGCGGGCTTGTGCCACAGCAGGGTCATTGACTGCACCGGCACAGCGGCGATTTCCAGGTCGACTTCGACCTGCTCCGTGGTCACGGGCCACTCGGGACGATCCACCACCTCACCGTTGACGCTGACACAGCCTCCTTCGACGTAGCGCTCCGCTTGCGCGCGCGAACAGCCGGTGAGCTCGATGACACGCTTGGAAAGACGAATCGGATCAGACATGACAGCAGCCGCGGAAATCAGCGCGCAGTGTAAGGCCTGCCGCGATCGGTGACGCGCGCAACGCGCGGCCAGACAAGGGCGAGAATCAGGCGAGCAGAACTCAGGCGTCGCAGTCCGAATGCCGCCGGGGCTGATCGGGCTGCAGCGGATTAGGCGGATGAAGCGGCTGGAGCCGCGCGCCACTGCGACGCTGATGCCATCGCCGCGACCAGGCCACAAGCATGACCAGCAGCGGCGCCAAGGGCACCGCTGCAAGCCAAAGGCGCGGAAGCGATTGCGGCAGCGCAACCCATAGGACAAGACTGGCGCCGGCCAGACTCAAGCCGACCGCGAGACCCAGAGTGATCTCGAGCTGCCACGCCAGGCGCTGCTGCAGGACCCGAATCTCCGTCGCTGCATCCTCGCTGGCGGGAACAGCCACGGATAGGGTCGACAATCCCGGGCGGGCCATGCGTCGGTCGCCGCGCGACTGCGGCGCACCCGGCAGCCAGCCGGCCAAGGCTCCTGGCCTTCGTGCGGCGCTCCGAGCCATGACAGTCAGCCAGCGCGCCGGCCGGCGCGGCCCAGAAGA
This sequence comes from uncultured Aquimonas sp., assembly GCA_964586455.1. GTDB lineage: Bacteria > Pseudomonadota > Gammaproteobacteria > Xanthomonadales > Xanthomonadaceae > Aquimonas. The sequence continues at coordinate 21,287 of CAZPHV010000065.1, read as the reverse complement.
CGCAGCGTGATCGCGATCCCGGCGCCGACACAGGCGGCCATCAGCAGCGACTGAAGCGGACGACTGCGAACGTATTCGGCGCTGTCATCGCGCAGCTCGCGGGCCTGCTCGCCGGCGCGGTGTGCCGAGTCACGCGCCAGATGCTCGACGCGGCCCACGACTTCAGTCAAGGCAGGTCCGACATCGGCACGGGCCTGACTGAGGTCATCGACAAGTGCATCCATCGCAGGACTTGCTGCGCCTCTGCTGCGATCAGAACCACGCTCTGCACTTACGCCAACGGGTTCATTGCGGTTCTCGGTTTTCGGGTTCGAAGGCAGGTTTACAGGGTTCATCAGAGATCCTTTCGGCAGAGCCGAGTGGTGGAAAGGCAGGTACACGGTCGCAGCACGGGCCGAACGTCACATCGAACTGGACGAACCGTGGTCGGGAATACTCGACAGGACCAGATTGGGCGGCGAGCAAAGCGGTGTCGGTTCGGCACCGAACAGTGCCGTTACCGCAGCACATGAACGACAGTAGCGACGGACACGCGGCCAAACACTTGGTGTCCTGGCGAACAGACATGGCCACTGCATGCGCCCAGATTGATGCATCGATGAGCGCCGCAGACGCAGGCTCATCGGCCCCGCCCACACTCACTGGAGCCCGCCATGAACTACGAACAGCGCGACCCCTACGGCATGTACCGCAATGCCAAAGAGAACACTACAGGCCCCTCCCAGGGGCATGGCCCTGGCCCGCACCTGATGGGCGCGGACACGCTGATCGGCAACAACGTCTTCAATGCTGCCGGCGATGACCTCGGCGACATCAAGGAGATCATGCTCGACATGCGCAGCGGAAAGGTCAGCTACGCCGTGCTTTCGTTTGGCGGCTTCTTGGGCATGGGCGAGAAGCTCTTCGCGGTGCCCTGGGACGCACTCAAGCTCGACACGGAGGAGAAGCGCTTCGTGCTCAACGTCGACAAGGCCAAGCTTGAGAACGCGCCCGGCTTTGACCGCAACCACTGGCCTGACATGGCCGATACCACCTGGCAGTCCAGCATCCGCAGCTACTACAGCAGCCCCGGTTCGAAAGCGTCTCCCGTCAACTGATCGCGCGCGGCGCATCGTTTGATTGCGCCAACCAGGGTCGGTAACGCGTACGGGCACACTGCTGTTCCCGCCGTCGTGCTGTAAACAGAATCGTTCTGAAGCGCTGATTGCACGGCTGCCCCGGCTGGCCTGTGCTGCAGCGTGCTCACCTCCCCCCCGGGCGCCACCCACATGGACCCCTGCATGGATGCGGGGATCCGCGTGGGTGGCGTTTTTTCATCGGGCCTTCGCGGCTCAGTTTGGGAGCGACGGGCGTCACGCAGCAGTGCCAGCAGGAAGCTGGCGATGATCCAGCAGCCTGTCGGACTTTGGCTGGCCGGGCTGCAAATCCGTCTGTGCGGTCCACCATCCGCCGATTCTTGGCCGAGCGCCCATTGTTCGCCTGCAAATCGTCGAAAAACTGTCCTCGCGCAGTCGAACTTTCGCCTCGACCCCCAAAGCCCGACAGGCTGTTAGAGCTTGAGATAGGCCTCGTCGCCGTTGCCGCAGGCACTTCTTCGCAAGACACGCGGCTACCGTGGTCGATGTCGACCTCGGTGCGACCGCTGCCGCCGGACCCGATCGGTTCGCCCCCTCCTGATCGCTGACCAACGCACTCCACGCCGAGCCACGGAAGCGTGTTGAACCGGCGCGCAGCGCATGCGCGAGGCCAACCGGCGCCTGGCAGCGCGGAGAAGCGCTTCCATCGCACCGGACTTTGGGCCTGCCAAGGCGTCTGTCGCGATCCCGGGTTTGCGTCACACAATCTACGAGGGCGCATGACGCCATGCCTCAGACCAAGCAGAACTGATCACGGCGTCGGGTGCGCGCCTGCGGCGCACCAACCAAGGCGAAGGCTTCCGCTGAGCCACGAAGTCACGTAGGCCCCTACACGAATCCGCGCTGACCCTCTTTACGCAGCGCCCACAACAGCTTCAGAACTGCAAGGTCAGCGTGGGCGTGCGCAGCTGGGTACCAGGAAACCGCTGCGCGCCAGGCCCTGTCGCCTCACTACGGCAATGCCAGCACTGCGCCCTGCGCTGAGCTTGGGCAAGGGGCGACGAGAGGCGCGTCGACTGCGTCGAAGCAGTGTTCAGGCACGGGCACCCTTTCCGTACCCGCGCTGGCCCCGATACCAAACCTCGTCGGCGAGGGCGAGCAGATCCGCGTCCTCGGGGGTATCACCGTAGGCATGCACGCAGCTGTAGGCATTGAGGTCCAAGGAGAGGCAGACCCGCCGCGCCTTTTCGGCGGACACGCACTGCGCACCTGCAAAGCCACCCGTACAGATTCCGTCCCGCTCTGCCAGTTCCGAGCACAACAGCTCCAGGCCTTGCGCGTCTGCCCATGGCCGCAGATAGGCGCCGAGGCCACCCGACACGATCACAACCCGGTCACCGCGCGCTCGGTGCCATTCCAGTCGCGCAACCATCTCGGGTCTCATTGCGGTCGGGAGGAACTCCTTGGCGAAAGCAGCGCCCGCGCGTTCGAGCGCCTCGACAGAATGGTCCTTGAACCCGACCCGGACGATGGCGGCGCGCACGCGAACGCCGGATACCAGGCCCATCCGATAGCCCAGCACCAGCGGCCACAGCCGCAGCCAGCCGGCGCGCAACTTCGATTTCGAAAGTGCGCGCTTGACGAAGATCGGAAAGGTCTCGCAGGTGGTAAGCGTGCCGTCGAAATCGAACAGGGCGAGATCGCTCGGCCGCGTTGGCTGCGCGCCGTGATCCGCAAGAAGGTGCTGCGGAGACAGGGTCTCCGAGTCGAGAGGACTCATGGCTCGACTTCAACCGGCAGGGCCGACAGCAGCGCGGCATAGTCACCCGCAGAAGCGAGCTCGAAGCCCGCAGCCGCACCGAACTCGGGCCAGGCCTGGGCGAGTGCACGGGCGATCCGGGCTGCATCGGGCGCGATGCGCAGCGCGCCCGTCAATTCGGCGCAGCGAGGGGAGATGCGTCCGCCGCAGAGCATGGCACCCACCGGAATCGGCGCGGACTCGGCCAATACCGTGACCTCGGCGCGGCGCTCGGCCGGCAGCAGATCGGCCGGCAAACCGATCAAGTCGACTTCGCCGGCCACCAACAGGTCAAGGCTGGCATCGTGGCGACCGGTGTAGCGCAGCGTCGCGAAGTCCGAATGCGCGTCGAGGCCGACTGAAGCCAACAGAGTGGCCGGCACCAATCCGCCCGAAGCCGAATCGGCGAAGGTGAGGCCCAGACGCAGCCCGTGCGCCATCGACTTCAATGTCTGCAGGTCGGACACACTGTCCGCACGTACCAGCAGCAGACTGCGATAGCGCACGCCATCCGCCGGCGGTACCGCCACTCGCAGGCCGGCATGCAGACCAGGCGCCTTCTGCAGCGCGCGCAGATGGCCAACCAGATTCGGCACAGCCCAATCGAGATGGCCCGCAGCCATCTCGTCCGCCAGCGCGCCGGGCGATGCCAACACTTCAACCTGCCAGGCGCAGCCGGTGTGCGCTTGCAGCCAGTCGGCCAATGGCTGAAGCGCAGCCGCGCGGTCAAACTCAGCGTAGGTGTAGGTGCCGAGCCGGCAGGTTTCGGCCTGCCCATCGGTGTCGCGGCCCTCGGCCTTCGCCGCATAAGGCAACGACAGAATCGACGCAAGCAGCATGCACAGCGAGGCGAGGTGAACCGGGCCCCGTCCGAACCTACCCGGGTGGACCCGGAGTCGTTCCGAAGCGCTCTTGCTCGGCGGCTTGAAGCGGGTATGGCGCATGTTTCTTCTGCTCACGTGTGGGCGTTGCGGTGGCGAGGCTAACGCAAGTTCAGGCCCTGACGTATCAGCGCACCTCCCGGCGCGGAGACACGGCGTAGAAACCGGGACTACACTCGGCGCCAGCGTGCATCGCATCAAGGGAGTGGCTCATGGCTGACCTGACCCGCATTCGCACCCTCGCCCTGCTGGGCGCCGCCGGTAGTGGCAAGACCACCTTGGCCGAAAGCCTGCTGCTCGCCGCGGGTGCCATCCCGCAGGCAGGTACCGTTGAAAAGGGCAGCACGGTCAGCGACTTCGACCCCCTTGAGAAACGTATGCAGCATTCGTTGGCTTCGAGTCTGCTGCACTTCGAACACGATGGCCTTCGGGTGCATCTGATCGATACGCCCGGCGCGCCGGACTTCAGCGGCCACGCCCTGCCCGCGCTGGAAGCCGTGGAAACCGCGATCGTGGTCATCGACGCCCAGCGCGGCATCGAACTGATGGCGCAGCGCGCGATGGCCACCGCCGCCGCGCGCCGACGCGATCGGGTCATCGTGATCAACAAGATTGATGCACCCGGTGTCGACCTGCCAGGGCTGCTGGAGCAGATTCGCGAGACCTTCGGCCGCGAGTGTCTGCCCTTGAATCTGCCCTCCGCCGGCGGTGTCCAGGACTGCTTCTTCGCAAGCGAAGGCGCCTCCGATTTTGGCTCGGTGGCGGATGCCCATCGCGCGCTGGTGGAGCAGGTGGTCGAGGTCGATGCGGATTTCGTCGAGCGCTATCTCAATGAAGGCGATGTGCCGCCCCCTGAGCTGCACGCGCCACTGGAGCAAGCCCTGCGCGAGGGCCATCTGATCCCGGTGCTGTTCACGGCAGCGAAGAGCGGCGTCGGCGTGCCCGAACTGCTGGCGTGCATCGAGAAGCTGCTGCCAAATCCGCTGGAGGCCAATCCGCCCGCGTTCGAACGCAGCGAGGGCGAAGGCTCGGTGCCGGTCGAGGTGTGCATCGACGCAGACGCGCATGTGCTGGCGCATGTGTTTGCGCAGCGCAGTGATCCGTTTCTCGGCAAGCTAGGATTCGTGCGGGTGCATCAGGGCACGCTGCGCAAGCATATGCAGCTCTACGTCGGCCACGCTCGCAAGCCGGTGCGCGTGGCCCATCTGTTCGCGCTTCAGGGCAAGACGCAGCTGCCCATCGAAGAAGCGGTGCCCGGCGATCTGTGCGTGGTCGCCAAGCTCGACGAGCTGCACCTCGATGCGGTGCTGCACGACGCCGCTGAAGACGCCCATCTGCATCTGGCTCCGCTTCGTCTGCCCGAGCCCGTGCACGGCCTCGCGATCGCGCCCGCGCGTCACGGTGACGAGCAACGCCTGTGGGATGTCCTGCACCGGCTGGTCGAGGAAGACCCCTGCCTCACGCTGGAACAAGGCGTTCAAACCGGCCAGACACTCGTCTATGGTCTCGGCGATCTGCATCTGCGCGTGCTGATCGAGCGGCTGCGTGAAGCGTACCGATTCGAAGTGCTGACCGAGCCACCAAAGATCGCCTACCGGGAAACCATCAGCGCCGCGGCCGAAGGCCACCATCGCCACAAGAAGCAGACCGGAGGCGCCGGCCAGTTCGGCGAGGTCTACCTGCGGGTCGAACCGCTGCCGCGCGGCAGCGGCGTCCAGTTCGTCGATGCGGTCAAGGGCGGCGTGATTCCGGGATCATTGATTCCTGCAGTGGAGAAAGGCGTGCACGAGGCCTGCGCCCACGGAGTGATCGCGGGCCATCCGCTGGTGGATCTCAAGGTCACGGTTTACGACGGCAAGTACCACAGTGTCGACAGCAAGGAAGTCGCCTTCGTCAGCGCCGCCCGCAAGGCCGTACAGGCTGCCGTGCGCGAAGCGCGGCCGGTGATCCTGGAACCCATCGTCCAGATCGAGGTGCTGGCGCCGGAAGCGCATGTGGGGGATGTCAGCGGTGACCTCGCCGCCCATCGAGGCCAGGTCACCGGCACCCGCGCTGCCCTGCCCGGTCAGCTGCGCGTCCAGGGGCACGCCCCACTGGCCGAGCTCGCCAACTTCCAGAGCCGACTCAATGCTCTAACCAGCGGCCAGGCCAGCTACACATTGAGCCTCAGCCACTACGAACCGGTGCCGCCGAATGTGCAGGCGCAGCTGGTGGCGGGGTATCAGGGGCGGGAGGACGAATGAGTGAGTCGCCGCAACAATCTCCGGAGGCCGAGAGTCAGAAGCCCGGACTGCTGGACTTCGGATGCATGACGATGGGTGCGGAGCTGGTGTTGTGGAGCATTGCGTTACTGGCAATCGGCTTCGGCGCGTCCGACTTCTGGGCGCTGATGATCGGCATCGGTGCGGGCTGTCTCGCGTTCATGCACATGCTTGGCCGCTGGTCACGCAGGCGACGCAGTTCCTGTTCGGAGAATCGTCGAGGGGGTGAGATGTTTGAGTCCGAGACCTCTTCATCCTCTTCTTCAGACGCCGGGGATTGACGCCTGAAAGGTCCGGACTCGCGGCCAACGGCCTTGATCGAGCTGCGACACTTAGCACCACAGGCCCGAGTGGTGCGCGTCCACTCAGCTATTCAACTTCGATCCGCACCACCGCCGGCTTGATTCGCTCAACTAACGTTTCGAGGTCGGCACTACCCGAGTCGAGGCTGTCTCCACTGCCGCTGAGCAGGGGTAACAGGTAGCGCGCCTTGACCGCGTAGTTGACGTTCTGCGGCAAGTCCCCCGTAGTGCGGTAGACGCGCTCAGCGGCGAGCTTGGCTGTGATCACCCCAACCACCTCGCCGCGCAGATTCAGCAGCGGGCCACCGCTGTTGCCGCCCTGCACTGGCACCGAGACCTGGTAGGTCCGTGGGTCGTCGCGGAGTCCGCTTTGGCTGTTGACGATGCCGGTCGAGAGCTTGGCGTTGGCGCCCATGATGGTAGTCAGCGGAAAGCCTAAGGTGAAGACCTGGGCACCCATGCCGGCGTCGGTAGCGGCGAGCGGCAATCCGCGCGGCACGCTGCCCGAGTCCGTCCGCAGGATCGCAAGATCGGCCTCAGGGTCGCTTGCCTCGACAGACGCGGTGCTGCTGCGACCGTCAGCGAAGTACACAGTGATGCGGCTGCCCCCATCGATCACATGGTGGTTTGTCGCAATACGGCCACCCACTACGAAACCGCTTCCGCCACGGCGCCCGCCCGCTGGCGACGGCCGTGCAGGAGCATCAGCACTCTCGCCGGCAGCGGCCTGCGCGCCCTCCCGCAGGCGACCAAAGTTGCCGCGCATGCATTGTGTGTGGACTTGGTTGGCGATGCTCAGGCTGGGCTGGCGCGAACCGACATAGGTGTAGATGTAGTTGACCACCTCCTGCATCGCAGGCTGGTCGATCAGATCTCCGATCTCGGTCTCGATACTGCGTGCGCTCGCGATAGCGTGCGCGTGCCGAGCGCCGCGGTTCATCGCATCCGCGACCCGCCCGGCGTAGCGCTGCACAGCGCTGCAGTACCCCGCCCGGGCCGGATCTTCGCTGCGGCCATCCTTGCGCAGGACGACCTCCTCGCTAGCCTCTGAACCTGGCGGCGGGGTCTGCGAGAACTGGGTGCGCCCTTCCGCATCTACCCAGCGATAGATCTTTTGCGCGTGCGCACTCGCGGCCCCCAGCAGGATCAGGACAAGGCCGACATACAGCGCGGGGGGAAGCCAAACACGGGTAACAGACAGACGACTCATCGCACCCCGGTCATCGAATCCGGTCGAAGGACCGAGCCTGCATCCTAGCCCAGATAGACTCCACCGGTCGCGGAGGATCCGCGGTGACATGGGGCCGCGACGAATCGATGTGTTGCCTGCCACTCGTACGGGGTCGCCAACACCTGAACCTCGATGATTCGGGCCTCCGCGCTGACCCGACTGAAGCCTTGTTGCACCAGCCGCACCAACGGCCGCTACAGCTGCGGCATCAGCGCGCCAGCGCGCACGGCCCCATGGCCGTCGAAGGGGCTCGGGGCCCAGCTGTCCTCACTTGCGTCGAACTCGGCGCCTTCAGCAATTCGCTGGCGCGAGACTCGCCTCGGCACGCGGGCAACATACACATGCGGCAAGCCCATCAAGCGCGAAACAGGCGGCCGTGCGACAATCGCCGGTTCAACCCCTCCGAAACCAAGGAACCACGCCATGAAACTGGCCCGCCTCCGTCGCCGCCGCAACCGTCTCCGTCGTGACCTGCGCAGCCGCGGCAAGCTGTAAGCAGCACCCAGCGACCCACCGATGCGTCTGACGCCGGTGGGTCGCTCGTTTCGGGCTTCAGCCACAGCCCGACGACCACGATTCTTCGCGTGACAACACGCTACAGCGTCCGCCTGGACTGCTCGTGGCCGACTGGGGCCGCCTGAACCGCGCGGCAAACCGGTTTGAACTCCGATTCGCACGTGGATGCGCCACAGCACGCAGTGTTATTCCCTGCGCAGCGATTCCATTGGCGCGAGTCTCGATGCGCGGCGTGCGGGCAGATAGCTGGCCAGCACACCAATCAGCAACATCAGCAGGGCCATAGCACCGAAGGTCGGAATGTCCAGCGAATGCACGCCGTACAGCAGGCTACCCAGGGCCTGACTGGCCAGTGCCGCCGCCAGCAGACCCAATCCGATGCCGGCTGCGACTACGCCCAGCCCCTGCCCTACGATCATCCGCTGCACCTGGGTGGGCGGCGCACCGAGCGCCATCCGTACACCGATTTCGCGAGTGCGCGAAGCCACCACGTGGGTCAGCACAGCGTACAGCCCGATCGCGCCCAGACTGACCGCAAGCAACGCGGCCATACCGAGCGTCAGCAGGGTGAATGAGAGACGGGTCAGCGAATCTTCGACCAGCCCCTGCAAGGTGAACACGCGGTACATCGGCGCTTCCGGCGCGACCTCACGGATCAGCGCCCGCACTTCGCCACCGATGCTGTCAGCGCGAGTGCTCTTGATGACATACGCGGGCGAGCTGACCTGCCACGGATTCTCCGACGAGGCGGACATCAACGGCAGATAGATCAGCGGCTCGGCGGCAGTCCAGAAGTTGGTCTGCAGAACATCTTCGACCACACCGATCACGGTCTCCCACTCCTCGCGCCCTTCGCGCTGCAGCCTTTGGCCGATCGGGTCGCGCCCCGGCCACAGTCTGTCAGCAGCGGTGCGGCTGACGATCACGGCGCCGCTACCGGTATGGTCCTGCTCGGTGAAATCCCGACCGCCGAGCAGGGCGATGCCCATGCTGCGGAAATAGTCGCCCGCGCTGTAGGTGATGTGGATCGCCTGACCTTCCGACGCGGGAGCGCTCATGTCCTGGGTGCGCGCCCGGCCGATGGCGGTGCCTTCGTTCAACGGAATGTTCTCGACCAGACCCACGGATTGCACACCCGGCAATGCGCGAAGACGGTTCATGAACTCATGGTGAAAGCGCGACCAGGCCGTTGCGCTGTTCAGCTGCGACTGGTCCGGTGCGAACTGAAAAGTGAACACGTCGCGGACGTCGTAGCCCGGATCCACCCGATACAAGGCGTCTGCGCTGCGCAGCAGCAGCCCCGCGCCGATCAACAGGGTCAGCGCCATCGCGGTCTGCACCACCACCAGGCCTTGTCGCATCCGGCTCTCGCCTGCGGTCTGTCCACGTCCGCCTTCCCTCAAACGCGCAAGTGCGGGTGCAGCGCTGCGCCAGGCGGGTAGCAGGCCACACAGCAAACCCGACAGCACGGCGATGACGGCGGTAAAGACAAGGGTGGCAAGGTCGACCTTCGCTTCGGCCAGGCGCGGCACACCCGCCGGCGCAAAGCTGACCAGCAGCGGCAGCAGCAGGACGGCCAGGAACGCGGCCGCGACACCTGCCAGCATCGACACCAGCAGCGCTTCCGCCAGCTGCAGGCGAACCAGCTGGGCGCGACCTGCGCCGAGGGCGCGCCTCACCGCCAGCTCCCGCTGGCGCGTCTCCGCGCGCACCAGAAACAGGTTGGCCAGATTCGCGCAAGCCACCAGCAAGAGCACACCCGCCGCGGTCAGCAGCAGCCACAGGGGTCCCGCGATCGGCCCCAGCAGCTGCTGTTCGATCGGTTGGACGATGGCCCGATACTGCTGCATCAGACTGGCGTAGGCCGGGGTGCCGCCGAAGCGTTCGGGCCCTTCGGCCGCAAGGCGGGTGAGTTCGGTCTGCAGGGCCTCGGCGCTGACCCCGGCCTTGGCACGCACCACCAGCGTGCCGTTGAAGCGTCCGGTCTGCTGGATGTCCGATGCGGAGACCGTACGCGCCATCCACACCTGCGTGCCCTCCTGCGGAAACCGGAATTCGGGCGGCATCACCGCGATGATCTCGCGCGGCTCGCGAAACAGTTCAACCGTGCGGCCCAACACATCCGGATCCCGATCGAACCACTCGGCCCAGAAGCGATCGCTGATTACGGCCACCGGCACCGGTTCGTCCGCCAAAGGCAGCCGCCCGAGAATCGGTGCCACACCCAGCGTGGCGAAAAACTCGCTGCTGGGCAGCGACATTTCCAGCCGCTCGGAGCGATCGTCGAGGCGCACCGTATTGGTGAAGCTGTTGTAGTACGCGGCGTGTTCGATCAGCTGCGAGCGTTCCCGGTAGTGCACCAGCAGCTCAAGCGGGACGCCGAGTTCGCCGCCGAATTGCGAGCCCGGCGCCTCACCCGAGATGTAGAACAGCCGTTCGGGCTGCGCAAACGGCAGCGGCTGCAGCAGCACGGTATTGACGGCGCCGAACAATGCGGCGAGTGCGCCCATCGCAAGCCCGAGCATCAATACTGCGGTCAAGGTGAAACCCGGCGCGCGCGCCAGTGCACGCGAGGCATGGCGCAGATCGGCGATGGATGACTTCAGCACAGGACACTCCCACGATCTGACCACATCCCCGCTGGATGCGTTACAACGTCTTCAGCACGCCTCATGCCAACGTGCGATCGCGTTCCAGAACAAGGACTTGTCGCAGCCTTGCCATGAGCCACTGTTCGACTGTGGACACCCGTAGTGTCCGGATACACGCGCTTGCCGGTTCGCGGGCGTGCCGGCCCGGGCCCTCGCCTGCGGGACGCTCGCTTCCGCAGCATGGCAACGAGAGCGATCACGCGGGAGGCTTGTCAGCCTCAGCCGACTGCTTCACCTGATCCACCTTCCCGAAGATGATCCGCGCCGAGCGGCGGTAGCTCCAGTAGGCGATCGCCCAGTTGAACAGCACCACCAGGCGATTTCGGAAGCCGATCAGGAAGAACACGTGGGCGGCCAGCCAAAACCACCAGGCGGGCAGACCCGAGAGTTTCAAGCGGCCGATGTGGACGATCGCAGCCATGCGGCCGATGGTGGCCAGGTTGCCGAAATCCCGATAGCGAAATGCACGCGGCGCGCTGTCGCCGCGCAGTCGGCGGCGTACGGTGTCGGCAACGAAGCGACCCATCTGCTTTGCCGCCGGTGCCACACCGGGGACGGGGCGCCCCTCCTGCTGGATTGCGGCCAGATCCCCAGCCACGAAAATCTCCGGGTGGCCCGGCACAGTCAGACCGGGCTCAACCTGCACCCGGCCCGCGCGGTCCAGCGGCACGCCCAGGCAACGGCCCAGCGGCGAGGCCGCCACGCCCGCCGCCCACAGCACCGTCCGTGCAGGCACGAAGACTTCACCCAGGCGGTAGCCCTCCGCGTTGATCTCGTTTACCGGCGTGCCCGTGGAGACTTCCACACCGAGGCGCTCCAACTGTCGCTGTGCCTTCGCGGTGAGGTCGTCGGGGAATGAAGGCAGCACGCGCGGGCCGGCCTCGATCAAGCGCACGCGTGCCTGCCGCGGGTCGATGTGGCGGAACTCGTTCTTCAAGGTGTGGCGTGCGATCTCGGCCAGGGTTCCAGCCAGTTCGACGCCCGTCGGCCCACCGCCGACGATGGCGAAATTCAGCCAGGCCTGGCGCGCCACTGGGTCCGTTTCCATCTCGGCACGCTCGAAGGCCATCAGCAAGCGGGTACGGATGTTCAGCGCATTGCCCAAGGTCTTCAGCCCCGGCGCATGCGGCGCCCACTGCTCATTGCCGAAGTAGGCGTGGGTGGCGCCACTGGCAATCAGGAGATAGTCGTAGCTGAGGGTCCGGCCGCCAACCAGGGTGATGCTGCGCGTGGCGGGCTGCACATCGTGCACCTCACCCAGCCAGACCTCGACATTCGACTGCCCCCGCAGGATGTGGCGCAGCGGTGCGGCGATGTCCGGTGCCGACAGGCCGGCGGTGGCGACCTGGTACAGCAGGGGCTGGAACAGATGATGGTTGCAGCGATCCACGAGGGTGATGCGAACGCGTTCGCGTGCCAGGCCGCGGGTGGCCCAGAGGCCCGCGAAGCCACCGCCGATGATGACGAGATGCGGCGTGTCGGTTCTGGGGCCGGGATCATGAGGGGGCGTGGGATGGCGCATGCGTGATCACCTGTGCGGACGTGGGATGCGGCACATGATTTCACGCTGCGCCAGAGTGCCGGCGAAGGCGTCGAGAAGCCGCTGCGATCGACCCTGTGAAGGCAAGGTCGCGGGCAGGCTCGCACTTGCGACAGCCGGTCTTCTGCTTTCCACGGGTACCGACCTGCAGCCGACCGCGGCTTCGCGTCAGCAAGCGGGTCGGCACGGTCGGCGGATCAGTTCCCGGGCGCTGTCGGCTGGCGCGAGGGCTCGTAGCCGTCGTAGCGCGGCAGCGCTGCGTCGAGATCGTTCCAGTCTGCGCTGGAGCTGACAAAATTGTGCGAGATCGGGCGCTCGCGGATCGGGCTGTCGAGCACGCCCAGGCGCAGACGGTAGCGCTCGGGGTCTGCGGCATTGCTGCTGTACACCGGCGAGCCGCAGACGCCGCAAAAATGGCGCAGGCGGCCGGGGGCCGAGGCGTAGCTGCGCAATTGTTCAGCGCCCTGCAGGATGCGCAAACCCTCTGCTCGCACAAAGCCATTGGTGGCGTAGGCCGTACCGCTGGCCTTGCGGCAACGCGAGCAGTGGCAGTGGATGATCGAGTCGATGCCGCCGGCCACCTCGAGCTGTACAACACCGCACAGGCAGCTGCCGGTGTACACCGGCGTCGACATCAGCCCGTCATCTTGTCGAAGAAGTTCTTGACCCCGTCCAGCCAGGACGTGGCGCGGGGCGAATGCGCGTGGGCGTCAGCGCCTTCGAAGGTCTGCTCGAACTCGGCCAGCAATTCCTTCTGACGCTTGGTGAGCTTGACCGGGGTCTCGACCACGACCTTGCACAGCAGATCGCCTTTGCTATGGCTTCGAACAGACTTCACGCCCTTGCCGCGCAGGCGGAAGACCTTGCCGGTCTGGGTCTCGGAAGGGATCTTGACCACTGCCTCGCCGTCGAGGGTGGGGACCGACAGCTCAGCGCCCAGTGCGGCCTGGCTGAAGCGGATCGGCACTTCACAGTAGAGGTCGTCGCCGTCGCGCTGGAAAATCTCGTGCTCGCGCACACGCACTTCGACGTAAAGGTCACCGGCCGGCGCGCCGGCGGGACCGGCCTCGCCCTCGCCCGCCAAACGGATACGGTCGCCGGTGTCGACGCCGGCCGGAATCTTCACCGCCAGCGTCTTTTCGGATTCGATGCGACCCGCACCGTGGCAGGTTTTGCAGGGGTTCTTGATGGTCTTGCCGCTGCCGGCGCAATGCGGGCAGGTCTGCTGGATGCTGAAGATGCCCTGCTGCATGCGAACGCGGCCATGGCCGCCGCAGGTCCGACAGGTCTCGACCTCGCCATCGGCCGAACCGCTTCCGTCGCAGACGCGACAGGCCACGACGGTCGGAATCTCGATTTCCTTTTCGACTCCGCCCACAGCCTCTTCGAGATCGAGGTCCATCACGTAGCGCAGGTCGGACCCGCGGCGCGGTCCGCGCCCGCGGCCGCCACCGCCGAAAATGTCGCCGAAAATGTCGCCGAAGATGTCGCCCATATCGACGCCGGCCCCACCGCGGCCGCCGCCCATCCCGCCCTCGAATGCCGCGTGGCCGTGCTGGTCGTAGAGCCGGCGCTTCTGCGCATCGGCCAGCACTTCGTAGGCCTCCTTGGCCTCCTTGAACTTGGCCTCGGCTTCGGCATCGTCCGGATTGCGGTCCGGATGCAGCTTCATCGCCAAGCGGCGGTAGGCCTTCTTCAGATCTTCGTCGGTAGCGTTTCGCTCAACGCCGAGGACTTGGTAGTAGTCGCGCTTTGACATGGGATTCGGGATTCGGGATTCGTACTGCGTTTAACGGCGAGGCCGCAGCGCAGGCTGCGGCCTCGATCCAGCCTCTAGGGTTGGGAGTGACGGGCTCTAGCGAATCCCGAATCCCCAATCCCCAATCCCGGCCTTACTTCTTGTCGTCCTTGACCTCGGTGAACTCGGCATCCACCACGTCGTCGCTGGCTGTTGAGCCACCGGCTTCGGACTGCGGGCCCGGGCCGGCCTGGCCGGCTGCGGCGGCAGCCAGCGGCTGTGCGGCTTCTTCCAGCGCCTTGGTCTTGGCTTCGATCTGAGCCTTGTCGTCGCCCTTCATCGCCTTCTCAAGATCCGACAGCGCGGACTCGATGCGGCCGATCGCTTCGCCACCGACCTTGTCGCCATGGTCCTTGATGGCCGCGCGGGTTGAATGGATCAGGGCATCGGCCTGGTTGCGGGCGCCGACCAGCTCGTGGAACTTCTTGTCTTCCTCGCGATTGGCCTCGGCATCGTTGACCATGCGCGCGATCTCTTCCTCGGACAGACCCGAGCCGGCCTTGATCTCGACGCGCTGCTCCTTGCCGGTCTTCTTGTCCTTGGCGCTGACGTGCAGGATGCCGTTGGCGTCGATGTCGAAACTCACCTCGACCTGCGGCATGCCGCGCTGCGCCGGCTCGATGCCGGCCAGGTCGAACTTCGCCAGCGACTTGTTGTAGCGGGCCTGCTCGCGCTCACCCTGCAGCACGTGCACGGTGACCGCGGTCTGGTTGTCTTCGGCGGTGCTGAAGACCTGCGCAGCCTTGGTCGGCACCGTGGTGTTCTTCTCGATCAGCTTGGTGAACACGCCGCCCAGGGTTTCGATACCCAGCGACAGCGGAGTCACGTCCAGCAGCAGCACGTCCTTGACTGCGCCCGACAGCACGCCGCCCTGCACTGCCGCACCAATCGCCACAGCCTCATCGGGGTTGACGTCCTTGCGCGGCTCCTTGCCGAAGAACTCGGTCACCGCCGCCTGCACGCGCGGCATGCGGGTCTGGCCACCGACCAGAATCACCTCACTGATGTCGCTCATGCGCAGGCCGGCGTCTTTCACCGCGATCTTGCAGGGCTCGATGGTGCGCTTGACCAGTTCTTCGACCAGCGCTTCCAGCTTGGCGCGGGTCAGCTTGATGCTGAGGTGCTTCGGGCCGGAGGCGTCCGCGGTGATGTAGGGCAGGTTGACTTCGGTCTGCTGGCTGGTCGACAGCTCGATCTTGGCGCGCTCGGCGGCATCCTTCAGGCGCTGCAGGGCGAGTGGATCCTTGCGCAGATCGATGCCCTGATCCTTCTGGAACTCCTCGACGAGATAGTCGATGACACGCATGTCGAAGTCTTCGCCACCCAGGAAGGTGTCGCCATTGGTGGCCAGCACTTCGAACTGCTTCTCGCCGTCGACTTCGGCGATCTCGATGATCGACACGTCGAAAGTGCCGCCGCCCAGGTCATAGACCACGATCTTGCGATCGCCGCCCTTCTTGTCGAGGCCGTAGGCCAGCGCGGCCGCGGTCGGCTCGTTGATGATGCGCTTGACCTCAAGCCCGGCGATCTTGCCGGCGTCCTTGGTGGCCTGGCGCTGGCTGTCGTTGAAGTAGGCCGGCACCGTAATCACCGCTTCGGTGACCTTTTCGCCCAGATAGTCCTCGGCAGTCTTCTTCATCTTGGCCAGCACTTCCGCGCTGATCTGCGGCGGCGCCATACGACGGCCGTCAGCGGTAGCCACCCAGGCGTCGCCGTTGTCGTGGCCGACGATGCCGTAGGGCACGAGGTCGATGTCCTTCTTGACTTCGGCGTCGGTGAACTTGCGGCCAATCAAGCGCTTCACCGCGTAGAAGGTGTTCTTCGGATTGGTCACGCCCTGGCGCTTGGCCGAGGCGCCGACCAGGGTTTCGCCGTCCTTGGTGAAGGCGACGATGGAGGGCGTGGTGCGGTCACCCTCCGAGTTCTCGATGACCTTGGCCTGGCCGCCTTCCATCACGGCCACGCAGGAGTTGGTGGTGCCGAGGTCGATACCGATGATCTTGCCCATGGTGTGTGCTCCTTGAGGTTTCTTGCGTGGCCTGCACGTCAGGCCTTCACTGGCTCGCTACATGGGGCAGTGCGCTGCGGGATTCAAGCGCGCGAAGCGCTGATCGCAGTGCACGGCCCCTCGGTCTGGGGCGGCGAGCGGGTCTTGCCCGCCGCACTGGGTCACTGCGCCACGACCACCATCGCCGGCCGCAGCAGGCGTTCGTTCAGCAGGTAGCCCTTCTGGAAGACCTGCAGCACGGTGCCGGCCGGATGCTGACCGGCGGGCTGAGCGCTGACGGCCTGGTGGTGATCGGGGTTGAACGCTTCACCGGTGGGGTCAAGCGGCTTCAGGCCATTGCCCTCGGCGACCTTGAGCAGCTCGCGCTGGGTCAGTTTCAAACCCTCGGCGACGGCGGAATCGGCACCCGCGGTTTCAATGCCGCGCTCAAGCGCATCCAGCACCGGCAGCAGATCGCCCAGCAGGCGCTCGTTGGCGAACTTCCGGGCGTGCTCGACGTCGCGCAGCATGCGCTTGCGCTGGTTTTCCAGGTCCGCCCGCTCGCGCAGTTGCTCCTCGCGCACCATCATCAGGGCCATCTGAAGTTCATCGATGCGGGCCGACAGCAGCTCCACTTCACTCTGCGGTTCGGCGTGCTCGCCCTGACCCGAGACGGGCTGAGGTTCCTGACTCATGACTTCTCCTTGAGACATGCAGCGAAAAACGGGAATTGGATGGAACGGCGGGAGAATTCCGGCGCAGCCAAGGCGAGGCCGCAGACCGCGGCGCTTCGACTGCCAAGTGAGGGATACCACCCGCGACCGGGTGCTTATTGGGTCTGCTGCGCCCGATTCAAGGCCAGGCCGAGCATTTCGGCAGTCGCCTGCACCATCGGGATCACGCGCTCGTAGGCCATGCGGGTGGGACCGATCACGCCCAGCACGCCCAGCACCTTGCCGTCGACGCCGTAAGGCGCGGTGACCAGGCTGCAGCCGCCAAACGGTGCCACGCCGGACTCCTCGCCGATGAACAGGCGCACGCCCTGCGCCGACGCACAGCCCTCCAGCAGCTGCAGCAGCTCGCGCTTGCGGGCGAAGGCCTCGAACAGCTCGCGCAGGCGGTCAAGATCGGACAGGTCCTGCACGCCCATCAGGCGGGTCTGGCCGGCGACCAGTACATCCTCGGCGCCGGTCTGGCTGCCGAACGCGCCTTCCGCGACTTCGACGGCGGCCGAGAGGATGGCGTCCATCGCATTGCGGGTCTCGCGCAGCTCGCGCACCAGCTCGGTTCGCACCTCACCCAAGGCACGCCCGGCGAAGTGGGTGTTCAGATAGTTCGCGGTCTGCTCCAGCTCGGAGGCGGTATACGGCCGGCGCGTGCTGAGGATGCGGTTCTGGACTTCGTTGTCGGTGAACACCAGGATCACCAGCACCCGGTTGGCGTCCAGCGGCACGAAGTCGATGTGGCGAAAAGCGAACTGCTCGCGACGCGGCACCGTCACCATGCCGACGAAATGGCTGGCGGCGGAGAGCAGCTCGGAGACGTTGTTGAGCAAACCCTGCGTACCCAGCTGCGGCTGCATGCCCTGGCGCAGGCGCTCGATCTCCGGAGCCTCCAGCGGCTTGACCTGCAGCAGGCTGTCGACGAACAGCCGATAGCCCTGGGCAGTTGGCACGCGGCCCGCCGATGTGTGCGGGGTAGCGACCAGGCCGATGTCTTCAAGGTCCGCCATCACGTTGCGAATCGTGGCCGGGCTGATGTCGAGGCCGGCGTGCTTGGCAAGCGTGCGCGAACCCACCGGCTCGCCGTCGCGGATGTACTGCGAGATCAGCGCGCGCAGCAAGCCGCGAGCGCGGGCATCGAGATGACGAGGATCAAGCGGGTGGGCTGGGCGATTCATGAGACTGATAGATAAGGCCTGCGGCGAGTTCAGGCAAGGGGCTACGAGCAGGGCGCCGGTGGGCCGAGGCGCCGGGCTACGTCTGCGGCCCGACGTGGTTGGCTACGCCACGGCCGTGCATGCTAGCGTTCGCGCCCTCGCCGGGGCCGCGTGCGCCGACCCGCTTTTCCACCCCTACGTCCGATCGGATGCACCCATGCTGAGCTCGCTGTTCGTCAAGGACTTCGCCATCGTCAGCGCGGTCGAGCTGCAGCTCGAAGGCGGTCTGACCGTGATTTCGGGCGAGACCGGCGCCGGCAAATCGCTGCTGGTCGACGCCCTGCTGCTGCTGACCGGCGCCCGCGCCGACGCCAGCATGGTGCGGCACGGCGCCGAACGCGCCGAACTCTCGGCCACCTTCCGTTTGCCCGCCGACAGCCCTGCACTGACCTGGCTGCGCGAGCAGGAGCTCGACGAACAGGACGCCTGCGAGGTACGCCGCATCGTGCGCGCCGATGGCGGCTCGAAAGCCTGGATCAACGGCCGGCCGGCGACGGTCGGCCAGATCACCGAGCTCACCGCGAACCTGGTCGAGATCCACGGCCAGCACGAGCACCAGGCTCTGCTGGACCGGACCCAGCAATTAGGTCTGCTGGATGGCTTCGCGCTCGCTGGCGAAGCGCTGGCGCCCGTGCGAGCGCTTGCGCTGGAATACACGCAGCTGAAGCGTCGCCGCGAGCAGCTCGCAGGGGCTGCCACCGACCCCGGCCCGCGGCTTGAGCTGCTGCGCCATCAGCTGGGCGAGCTGGAGGCGGAAGCACTGACCCCACAGGCCTATGCCGAGCTGATCCAGAGCCATCGTCGGCTGTCGAACGCAAGCAGCCTGATCGAAGCCTGCGCCCGCGCGATCAGTCGCATCGAGGGCGACGAGGGCTTCGATCTGACCCGCAGCCTGCGCCAGACCGGCGCCGACCTCGCCCGCTTTGGCGAAGACGAGCCGCGCTTGCGCGAAGCCGCTGAGCTGCTGGAGTCGGCTGCGATCCAGGCCAGCGAAGCCTCGGCCTTGGTGGTGCAGGTACAGGACAATCTGGAACTCGACCCCGCGCGCCTGCAGGACATCGAGACCAAGCTGACCCGCCTGCATGAACTCGGGCGACGACATCGCATCGACCCGGCCGAGCTGAAGGCCTGTGCGGTCGAGATCGCACGCGAGATCGAAGAGCTGGAAGAGGCCGGCGGGGCCTTGGCCAAGATCGAAGCGAAAATGCAGGCACTCGCGACCAGCTGGACGAAGTCGGCCAGCACCCTAAGCGCTCTGCGCCGAAAGGCTGCCGTGCGTCTGGCCAAAGAGGTGTCGGCACTGATGGCGGAACTCGGCATGGCCGGTGGCCGCCTGGAGATCCAGCTGGACGCGCTGCCGGAACCCGAGCCCTCACCGCTGGGCGCCGAGCGCGTCGAGTTTCTGGTCGCAGCCAACGCAGGCCAGCCAGCCAAGCCGCTGCGCCGCACCGCCTCCGGCGGCGAGCTGTCGCGGATCAGTCTGGCGATTGAAGTCGCCACGCTGGGCATCGACCCCACACCGACCATGGTCTTCGATGAAGTCGACACCGGCATCGGCGGCGCGGTCGCCGAAATCGTCGGCCAGAAGCTGCGCGCACTCGGCGCCGAGCGCCAGGTGCTGTGCGTCACCCACCTGCCCCAGGTCGCCGCCCAGGGTCATCATCACTACTCGGTGCGCAAGGGTGATCGCGACGGCGTTACCGTCAGCGCGCCCAAGCGCCTCTCAAGCGAAGAGCGGGTCGAGGAAGTCGCACGCATGCTGGGCGGCGTGGAGATCACCGAGACGACCCTGGCGCATGCGCGGCAGATGGTTGAGAAGCCGGGATTCGGGATTCGGGATTCGGGATTGGACCGGCGGTAGCACTGGCGTCGAGTCATCGAGGGCGGGCTTCGTCGAGCGGCCGCAACAGAGAGAGGGCCGGGAGCACGGCGCACCCGCCTGTCGTGCGCCTCGCGACGAAGAGCGGGACGCGCATATCAGACGGCGGTGTCGTGCGCCTCGCTCAACCAGCGGCCCGCGCGATATGCCACGCGTCCAGCCGAGAGGACACCATCAGCACGTCCAAGCTCGGCGCCAAAGCGGTCCGACAAGGATGCACGCCCCAACCACCTCAGCGGCGAACCCGTCGGTCCAATCCCGAATCCCGAATCCCCAATCCCGGCTTCACCGCTTCTTCCGCACGTACAACACCAGGCTGTGATCTTCGATTTCGTAGCCGTGTTTGGCCGCGATCTCGTGCTGCAGGCGCTCGATCTCTTCGCTGACGAATTCGATGACCTTGCCGGAATCGACGTCGACCATGTGGTCGTGGTGGTGGCCGCGATCGAGCTCGAATACGGATTGCCCGCCTTCGAAGTTGTGCTTCATCACCAGGCCCGCGGCCTCGAATTGGGTGAGCACGCGGTAGACCGTGGCCAGGCCGATGTCTTCCTCGCGCTCCAGCAGCCGCTTGTAGATGTCCTCTGCGGTCATGTGGCGTGGGCTGGCGCTTTCCAGCACCTCCAGAATGCACATGCGCGGATGGGTGACCTTGAGGCCGGCGCGGCGCAGATCCTGCGATTCCATCGGGGTCTCCTGAGGATTGTGGCGCGCGACCCGATGTCGGAAACGCCGCCTGAATGCGATCGGACCCCCGGTAGCAGGCGGGCGACCGTGGGGGCGTCGCAGTGTATCATCGGGCCCTCGTTTGCCCTGGATGCCCGGCCCGATGCGTTCGATCGCCCTGTCTGTTTTGATTGCTCTTGGCGCCAGCGGTTGCGGCGTGCTCTACAAGGTCGACGTGTATCAGGGCAACCTGCTCGACGAACGCAACGTGACCCAGCTGCGCGAAGGCATGACCAAGCGCCAGGTGATGTCGCTGGTCGGCAGCCCTTCCGTACGCGACCCGTTCCACGTCAACCGCTGGGACTACATCGGCTCGCAGTCGCAGCGCGGCTCCGAACCCGTAGTCAAGAACCTCGTATTGACCTTCAACGGCGACAGTCTCACCAGCATCGAAGGCGACTACTTTCCGAAGCAGGATGTCGAGCTGCGTGATCGCCTGAGCCGCTACGGCAACCTGCCGCGCGAAGAGCGCGAGAAGGGTAGGCGTCGCCCCCCCGCCGGTTGATCGGCTGAAGAATCGGATCTCGACCTTGCACCCGCTCTTGCGACTGGCGAGCGGGTCACGGTGCCACCGTCTTGTCGCCGAGAAGCCGTGCGGTATGGGGCTTGATCTTGGCGACACAGTTGCTTCGCCCGGCTGGCGGTGGTCTAGGAGCCTGTCGGACTTTGGATGGCCGGGCTGCAAATCCGTCTGCGCGGTCC
>CAZPHV010000064.1:0-29685 GCA_964586455.1 uncultured Aquimonas sp. | reverse complement strand
CTTGGATATGCGTCGGGAACATAAGTTCAATCAAGAATGCAACGCTACACTAGAAGCTGGGATTGGGGAGTCGGGATTCGGGATTCGTTGAAGCGGGAACCGGCATAGGGTGGGGCCTAGCCCACCGCAGGCTTGGCATTGACGTCGGTGGGTGGACCTTGGCCCACCGCAGATTTGGCCTGGACGTCCCTTGGCTCTGCACCTCGGTTGAAGCCACCGAGCCCCTCGCCGTCACTGGCAGATGCACTGCGCCTATCCGCCCTGCGACTCGAAAGGTGCGTTGCCGTCATCGAAACTATGGTCGGCGTGCGCGTAGGGTACATAAGCGCAGCGCATGTACCAGCACCCGGCCCCAGCTTTCAACTTTGCTGAAGCCCCCGCGTCTCTCGCCCTCGCTGCGCCAAGCTCAACCTCCGCAACGTTGGGCATCGCCTTCGGCTCCGCCCAACCTACGAAGCCGCTGCGTCGATTGGGCCAAGCGCAGCGCGGCCCAACGTCGGGCGCTCGATCTCGCGGCGCGGTGCTTCCGTGCGATGGCTCTGCGGGATCGGCTTGAGCGCGAACAACCCAGAAGCTCGGGACTGGGGCAACTGTTACCTCTGCGACGTTGGGCATCGCCTTCGGCTCCGCCCAACCTACGAAGCCGCTGCGTACCAACCTATCAATCCGCGGGGCCGCGCCCCCCCGAAAACGTCGGCCGCAACCTCGGCACAGTGCATCCCCTCGCTCGTGCCAACCGACGCGCGACGACACGCCCCGCCGCTCGGCGGGTGCGCTTCGAACACGGCTGCTAGACTCGCGAGGTTTCCCCAAAGCCTCGCGAGTTCCGGACATGACCCTGCGTTTCGCTCTGCGTTTCGTCTCTCACTGTCTCGCCGGTGTGCTGGTGTTCGGTGCTGTTGCGACCGTCACCGCCGCAGATCCGAAGCTCGCCGTTGAGGCCGACCCGGCGCTCGCCGATCGCACCCGCGACGAACACAGCTTCGCCGAGCCGCACAAGGTGCGTATTCGCGACCTCGCGCTGAACCTCACGGTCGACTTCGACACCCGCAGCCTGCGCGGCTCGGCTGACTACGCGCTGGACTGGCAGGACGAGAAGGCTCGCGCGCTCGTGCTCGACACCCGCGACTTGAGCATCGACAAGGTGCTGGGGCGCCGCCATGACGGCCTGTGGCGCCGGCTCGACTTCAAGCTCGATGCACCCGATCCGGTGTTCGGCTCGGCCCTGCGCATCAAGATGAGCCGGCAATACGAAGTCGTGCGCGTGCGCTATCGCACTTCGCAGACCGCATCCGGCCTGCAGTGGCTGGAGCCGTCGATGACCGCGGGCGGCAAACAGCCCTTCCTGTTCAGCCAGTCGCAGGCGATCCACGCACGCAGCTGGGTGCCCCTGCAGGACACGCCCGGCGTGCGCTACACCTACAGCGCAGTGGTGCACACGCCGCCCAACCTGGTCGCGCTGATGAGCGCCGACAATCCGGTCAACCCGGTGCGCAACGGTCGCTACGTGTTCCGGATGTCGCAGCCGATCCCCTCCTATCTGATGGCGATCGCGGTTGGCGATCTGGCGTTCAAGCCGATCTCGGCGCGCGCGGGCGTGTGGGCCGAGCCGGATACGCTCAATGCTGCAGTCGAAGAGTTCGCCGACACCGAACGCATGATCGAGGCCACCGAAGCGCTGTACGGGCCCTACCGTTGGGAGCGCTATGACCTGCTGATCCTGCCACCCAGCTTTCCGTTCGGCGGCATGGAGAACCCGCGCCTGTCCTTCATCACCCCGACCGTGATCGTCGGCGACCAGTCGCTGGTCAGCCTGATCGCGCACGAACTGGCGCATTCGTGGTCAGGCAACCTGGTCACCAATGCGAGCTGGAAGGACATCTGGCTCAACGAGGGCTTCACCAGCTACGTCGAGACCCGAATCATCGAAGCGCTGTACGGCGTCGAGCGCGCGCAGATGGAAACCGTAATCGAGCAGACCAGCCTGCGCCGCGCGCTGACAGGTCTGGACGCCAAAGATCAGGTGCTGGTGCTGCCCGCGCTCGACGGCCGCGACCCCGACGACGCCCTGACGCCGGTGGCCTATATCAAGGGCGCCTGGCTGCTGAGTTTTCTTGAGCAGCGCTATGGCCGCGAGGCTTTCGACGGCTTCCTGCGCGGTTACTTCGAGCGCTTCGCCTTCCAGAGCATCGACAGCGGCGCGTTCGTTGCCTACCTGCGCGAGACCCTGATGACCGAGCAGCCGGGTGTGGTCAGCGAGACCGAGCTGCAGGCCTGGCTGTTCGAGCCCGGCGTGCCGGAGTTCGCGGTGCCCGCCAGCTCGGCGCTGTTCGCCGCCGTGGACACCGCGCGCAAGGCTTTCCTGAAGGGTGAAAAGGGCACCGACGAACTCGGCAGCGCCGAATGGAGCACGCAGGAGTGGCTGCACTTCCTGGAGGGCATGCCCGAAACTCTGTCCAGCGAGCAGCTGATCGCGCTGGACGAGGCCTTCCGTTTCACCGGCACCGCCAACGGCGAGTTCGCGATGCGCTGGTATCCGCTGGCCGAGCGCAGCGGCTATTTCGAAGCGCGACCGGCGATGTCGGACTTCCTCAAACGGATCGGCCGCCGCAAGCTGATCATGCCGCTGTACACCGCGCTGGCCGCAACGCCCGAAGGCCTGGAGTTCGCGCGTGCGGTCTTTGCCGAGGCGCGGCCGGGCTACCACCCGATCACCTCGGCTTCGGTCGAAGCCGCACTGAAGTAGACCGATGGCCAAGCGCCGCCGCTTCGGTCGTCGACGTCGCGCGCTGGCGCCCTGGCTGGCGCTGCTGTTGCTGCCCGCACTGCTGTATGTGGCGCTGGGCCTGCTGGCACCCGAATGGCTGCTGCGCCAGGCCCTGCACCTCGACGCCTGGCGCAGCGGTGCGCAGCGCATCCAGGTGAACGTTGGCGGTGAGCGCTGGGTGCTGCTGCAGCGCGGTGAGATCGACCCCGCGCGCCCGGTCTGGCTGCTCGTGCATGGCTTCACCGGCGCCAAGGAAAACTGGCTGCCCCTGCTGCGTGCGCTGCCGGCAGATCAACCTGTTCTGATGCCGGACATTCCGGGCTGGGGCGAGTCCGAGCGGAAGCCGGGCGCTGATTTCGGCTATGCCGCCCAGGCCCAGCGCTTGGCCGGCCTGATCGAAGCGCTAAATCTTCAGCAGGTGCATCTGGTGGGCCACTCGATGGGCGGTGGCATCGTGGCGCTGACCGCCGCACGGCATCCGCAAGGCCTGCGCACGGTGGTGCTGATGAGCGCGTCGGGGGTGCGCTTTCGCGACAACGCTTTCGGCCTGGCGGTACTGCGCGGCGAACACCCCTTCGCCGTCGATAGCGTCGCGGCGCTTGATGCCTACCTGAGGCTGGTGTTCGAGCAGCCGCCCTTCGTGCCGTGGCCGTTGAAGACTGCGCTGGTGCAGCGGCGCATGGTCGATCGCGACTTCGAGATGGGCGTGCTGGGCTCATTGCGCGGGCCCGAGGCCTTCCTGCCCGGCGAGTCGACCGCGGCGATCGCGTTGCCCGCGCTGGTCATGGGCTGCGTCGCCGACCCCGTGGTCGATAGAAGTGCCTCGGAACAATACGCCGAGCGCATCGCCGGCGCGCAGCGGGTGGAGCTTGAGGACTGCGCGCACATGCCGATGATGGAGCGCCCCGCCGAGGTGGCAGCCGCCCTGCTGGAATTCGCGGAGAGGCTTCGATGAGCACGATCGACTGGGCGGAGGTGCGTCGTCTGTTCGATCAGGTCTGCGAGTTGCCGCCGGAACAGTGGCGAGAGGCCCTGCAGACGGCCGGCGTAAGCGACGCGATCGCCACCGAGGTGCTGTCGCTGTGCGACGCGCAAACCCGTGGCATCGGCCTGCCGCAGCCGGTGGCGGCCCTGCTCGCCAATCTTGACCCCGAGCTTGCAGCCGGCACCCGGCTCGGGCCCTGGCGCATTCTTTTGACCCTGGCCGAGGGCGGCATGGGCCGCGTGTATCGGGCCGAGCGCGCCGACGGCCAGTACCAGCTGCAGGTGGCGATCAAGCGCCTGCGCGCACTGGGCCAGCCGGGAGAGGACCGCATGCTGGTGCGAGAGCGGCAAATTCTTGCCGATCTGACGCATCCGCATATCGCCCGTTTGCTGGACGGCGGCACCAGCCCCAACGGCCAGCCGCACCTGGTGATGGAGTTCATCGAGGGCGAGCGCATCGACCGCTGGTGCCGCGTGAGGCAGCTCGATCTGCCGGCGCGACTGCGCTTGTTCCAGCAGGTCTGCCGCGCGGTGGACCATGCGCATCGGCATTTCGTGCTGCACTGCGATCTCAAGCCCTCGAACATTCTGGTGCGCGCGGACGGCTCGCCGGTGCTGCTCGACTTCGGTATCGCGCGCCTCGCCGGCAGTCAGGATGCACAGGGCCAGGGTTATATGACCCCGCGCTACGCCAGCCCGGAACAGAAGCGCGGCGAGCCGCTGGCGGCGGCCAGCGACATCTACAGCCTGGGCTTGATCCTGTCCGAGCTGGTCGCACCGGGCGAAGAAGACCCGCGCGGTGATCCCTCGACCGCGACGCCGCCGACGCAGCCGCCGAGCGGCCGCGCACTGCGCAGCGGCCTGCCCTGGGCGCGGCGTCTGCGCGGTGATCTGGATGCGATCGTGATGCGCGCCTGTGCACAGGCGCCCGCCGATCGCTACGTCAGCGCCGAAGCGCTGGCCGAAGACATCGATCGGTATTTCGCGCGTCGACCGGTATCGCCGCTGGCCCATCGCCGCGGCTATCGGGCTCTGCGTCTGCTGCAGCGACGCTGGGTCGGTTTCAGCGTCGCAGCCCTGATGCTGACGATGGCGCTCGGCTTCACCTTCAGCCTGCAGCAGCAGCTGGAACGTGCGAAAGATGCCGAGCGCGCCGCCCGCCTGGAAGCGGAAAACAATCGCGAGACGGTGGACTTCCTGCTGGCGGTGTTCGAGCACGCCGACCCCGAGGCCGGCGAGCGCGCCGACACCACCGCGCGCGCGCTGCTCGACTCGGCGCGGCAGGAGCTGGAGCTGGAGCAAAGTCTTGATCGACAGCCGCGGCTGAAGCTGCGCTTGGGCGTCACACTGGGCATGGTCTACGAGCGCATCGGCCTGCCCGCCCAGGCGCTGGAACTGCTGCGCATGGCCGAGGCGCTGGCACCGGCGGACCTCGAGACCACCGAACGCCTGCATCTGATGGATTCGCTGGCGCATGCCCTGAACTCGCTGGGACAGCGCCCACAGGCCAACGAGATCGCAGCCGCAGCCAGCGTGCTGGCCGAAGCCAAGCTGCCCATTGATCACCCCGCCTTGGCGAATGCACTGAACACGCAGGGCATGCTGCTGGATGCAGAGCGTCGCAGCGCCGAAGCCGAGCTGCTGCTGAAGCGCGCGCTGGAGATCCGCCTGGCCGCCTTCGGCGAGCAGAGCATCGAGACCGCAGCGACTCTGCACAATCTCGGCCTGGTGGCCCGCCGACTGGGCCGACTGGACGAGGCCGAAGCATGGCTTGAGCGTTCGCTGGAGGCCAAACGCACGCGCGTGCCCGAAAGCCATCCGCGCGTACTGACAACTCTTGAAGCGCTGGCCAACGTCTACCGCGATCGCGGCGAGCTGGCGCGCGCGGTGGAGAGCTTCGAACGCCAGCGCGAGCTGCGCATTCGCAGCCACGGCGCCGACAGCACCCGTGTGGCCGGCATCAACAACGAACTGGGCAGCGGCCTGCAGGACCTCGGACGCTATGCCGAGGCCGAGGCCGCCTATCGCGAGGCGCTGCGCATCAACCTGCTTCGGCGCGGCCGCGACTCTGCCGACACCGCGGTCGTGATGAACAATCTCGCCAGCCTGCTGGAAGAACGCGGCGATCTTGACCAAGCCGAGCCGCTGCTGCGCGATTCCCTGCGCATTCGTGCAGCCGCGCTGGGGCCCGAGCACCTCGCCACGGCACGTGCGCACAACAACCTCGGCCGCCTGCTGATGCTGCGCGGCGAGCTTCAGGCCGCGCGCACCGAACTCGAGCGCGCACTCAGCCTGCGCGAGCGCGTGCTGAGTGCCCCGCAGATCGAACTGCTCGGCAATCGAGCGCTGCTGGCACGGCTGGAGCTGCGCTCCGGGAGACTGGGTGAAGCTGCAGAACAGTTCGCGAACGCGCAGACCCAGTTCGACGCGCTGGCCTCGCCCGACCCGCTGCTGCGGCTGCGGATGCTGCACACCGAAGCCGAGCTGGCGCAGGCCCTCAATGACAGCGCGCGCACGCAGGCGGCCTTCGACGCGGCGCTGGCACTCGCGCGCGAGACCCTGCCCGGCGGCCACCCCCGCTGGGCCGAACTGGTGCTGCTGCGCGCACGCGCCCTGCCCGAGCACAACAGTCAAGCCACCGAGCTGGCGCGCGCCCGCAGCGTGCTGGAAGCCGCACTGTCCGCCAACGCGCCCATCCTCGCCGGCAGTAGCGAAACCTTCGCATCCGGTGCAATGGTGATTTCGCGGGGAGAGTAAGCGGCGTCGGTCAGGCGAGCGCTGCGGAGCGCGCAGCTTTGTCGGGCACGACGGGCGCGGGTTGCGATTGGATGGGGCTTTGCCTGAGGCGAGGCTCGGGGTGGGCTTGCCTGAGGCGAGGTTCGGGGTAAGCCTTGCCTGAGGCGAGGTTCGGGGTAAGCCTTGCCTGAGGCGAGGTTCTGGTAGATGCGCTGCGCTTATCTACCCTTCGCGGACACCAGCCTCGGCTTCGATGTTCGCAAGGCGTCCCCCGCGGTTGTAGGGTAGATAAGCGCAGCGCATCTACCAGCAGGTCCGAAGGAAGCCGCACCTAAATAGAAACCCGAGCCTGCGGCTCATGGCACGGCTTCAGGCTCAAATCCATCCGAAAACAGCCCGCCTGCGAGGTAGCGAAGCACTTCGAGGAAACGTCCCTCAGCGGGAGGCATGTGCTGTTGACGTGCCAACCAAAGACGCGAATCCGAGTCCATTCCCACGGCTTGAAACGCAGGCTGCGTCCATCCGAACGAAGCGCGGCCTCCAGTTCCGAAACGGGGGTCAGGGCTGCCCTCGGAGGTTAGTCGCATAAGCTCTTGCGCCATGATGATCGACCTGCCGCCTCGGTCCAGCAAACCACCAGACTCGGAAGAGAAAAGGTATGGGCCCATCTGAGAATCCCTGGCGGCACTCCATGCGCTTAGACCGACAACGGGCGGACCTTCACCAGCATGCGGCGCAGGGACAGCCTCCCCGCCCAGGTTCCAAACCATGCGCGCGAAGCTCGTTGAGCGAAACTCTGGCTCGGGAGTGTAGATCCCGCCCAGCGCGACCAGGCGATCATTCAAGACTCGAACTTTCGCTGAGTAGAGAACCTCCCATGGCGCGGGAAGCCCTAGCGAGGCGACACCCACCTCGCCGAACGAGGCATCTAACGATCCCTGCATACTGAACTTCGCCATGCTCGCCAGAGAGCCTGCAAAGAGGGCTCCTTCGGCGTCCACATCGAGGCTTAGGGCCGAAATACCTGGTGGCATGTCGACGGTGCCGCCCACGCCGAAACCTGCAACGGCGTTGCCGGCGAAATCAACCGCGTGAACGCGAGCGGGGGCGACGTGGGCCACCCTTGAGTCGGCGACATAAAGACGTCCCCTGTCGACCACGGCGCCGGGAACGCCAGGTACAAACGGCGAGCTACTGAATTGGACCGAGCCGCCCCCGACACAGATTGCGCCTCCGGCGCCCACTCCACCGAAAGTCGTATCCAGACCTCCGTCTGCGTTGAAGGCCGCAACCAAGGGGCAGATGCGACTCGGACCGCCAACCCAGTTTTCGATTGACCCGGACACCAACCAGCGGCCATCGTCCAGAAGGAACACCGAACTGAACCGGGTTGCCGCGAACCCCGGTTCAAGGCCGAGACTTTCAACCGTTGGCATTCTCACAATGCCGTTCTCGCCCCAACTCTCTACGAGTGCACCATCGGCGTCCAGGCGAACCAGCGCGGCCGTTTCCTCGTTCAGGAAGACGCCGGAAAGCACGACACCGCCATCGGGCAATGCGGTCACGCCGGACGGTGCAAAATCGGTGGCCAGTGTGACCACGCCGCCGTTGCCGAAGCTTTGATCGAGGCGGCCGTCAGAACCGGCGTGCGCTGGTGCGACGCAAGCAACTGCCGCCAAGGAAGATAGCGAGGATAGGAGCAGTGCCGGTCTAAACACACTCGACGAAAGCGAACCGACTAGAGAGGTGAACAGGGCCATGAAGCACCTAAATAGAAATTGAGGAGTTAGTGGCGGGCAACATTGGGCGCAAGGTGCCGCGTCGGCATGATGGATGCGACGGCGTCTGGCGGCAAGAGAGCACACTGCAGAGTTGCGAACTTCGCGAGTGCTTCCAGGTTAATGAACACCTCACAAGTCGAACGATGTGAGAGCTCATGAAATGCGCGGGAGCGGATGCGCCCCGCACCCGTCCGGCTGAGGCGAACGCGAACTGGATCGCGAGGTTGTTGTGGGTGGGCGTTGCCTGAGGTGAGGTTCTGGGTAGGCGTTGCCCTGAGGCGGGGTCCTGGGAAGGCGGGGTCCTGGGTAGGCGTTGCCCTGAGGCGGGGTCCTGGTAGATGCGCTGCGCTTATCTACCCTACGCGTGCGGAGGCTTGTCGCTGCGCTGGGGGCAAGGCGTCACCCGCGGTTGTAGGGTAGATAAGCGCAGCGCATCTACCAGCAGGTCCGAACGAAGCCGCACCTCAAGCGAAGCCTCAATCCGCACCCGCCCACTCAAACGGCTGACACTGAACCCACGCGCGTAGCGATCACACCGCAGCAGGTCCGAAGAAAGCCAAGCCTCTGACCCCGCCCGCACGAACCCACAACGCCAAACCCGCCCCGCGCCGAGCTCAAACCTCAGCAGGTCCGAATGGAGCCGCGCCTCAAGCGAAGCCTTACCCCTCACCTGCCCCCGCAAACACCCGAAGTTCCACCCGCACCACGCCAAGCCGAGCAAGCCCCACCCTCAGCCCGCCAGCCCCGAATACCGCAGATACCCGCCGATGATCTGCTCGCCCCACAGGAACTGGATCCAGCCCGCAGCCGCCAGATAGGGGCCGTAGGGAATCGGTGTGGCTTTGTCGCGTCCCTTCACGGCCAGCCAGATGCTGCCAAACACCGCGCCGACCACGGCCGACATCAGCACGATCGGCAGGATGCCGCTCACGCCACACCAGGCGCCCAGCGCAGCCAGCAGCTTGAAGTCGCCGTAGCCCATGCCCTCTTTGCCGGTCAGCAGTTTGAAGCCCCAGTACACCACCCACAGCGAGAGGTAGCCCACCACCGCGCCGTAGATCGCCTGGTCCATCGGCACGAACAAATCCTGCGTGCTCAGCAGCAGGCCGATCCACAGCAGCGGCAAGGTAAGGCTGTCAGGCAGCAAGGTCGTGCGCGCATCAATGCCGCTCATCGCGATCAGCAGGCCGGTGAACACCAGCCCTGCCAAAGCCGGCCAGCCGAAGCCCAGCTGCCAGACCACCGCCGCGAAAGCGAGCCCGGTCAACAGCTCGACCAGCGGGTACTGCAGGCTGATCGCCGTGCCGCAGCCGGCACAACGCCCCCGCAGGGCCAGCCAGCTGATCACCGGTACGTTGTGCCAGGGCTTGAGCGCGAAACCGCACTTGGGGCAATGCGAGCCGCGGACCACGATGCCGGGGGGCTCAGGCTCGGTGCCGGGCGGCAGCTCAAGCGTCTCACGGCAGTCGCGCCGCCACTGCCATTCCATGCGCGCAGGCACGCGCAGGATGACCACGTTCAGAAAGCTGCCGACCAGCAGGCCGAAGAGGCCGGCGCTGGCGACGGCCAGCGCCGGATAGGTCTCGAATACGAGAAACACGTGTCGGCCGGGCGCTTGCGCTTACATCGTCGAGGCGAGCTTGAAGATCGGAAGATACATACCAACCACCATGCCACCTACGACGATTCCGATGAAGACCATGATGAAGGGCTCGATCAAGCTGGAGAGCGCATCCACCGCGTTGTCCACTTCCTGTTCGTAAAACTCTGCAACCTTGAACAGCATGGTGTCGAGCGCACCGGCTTCTTCGCCGATCGCAGTCATCTGCACAACCATGTGCGGGAACAGGTTTACTTGCCGCATTGCCATGTTGAGCTGGTAACCGACGGCCACGTCCTGACGCACTCTGTTGACTGCTTCGGTGTAGAGCATATTTCCGGTAGCACCGGCAACAGTTTCCAAAGCCTCGACCAGCGGCACGCCGGCACGGAAGGTCGTGCCCAATGTGCGGGCGAAGCGAGCGATCGAAGCGTTGTGCATGATCTGCCCGATCACAGGAAGCTTGAGCATGATTCGATCGAGAAGTCGGGCAAAAGTCACCGACCGCTTTCTCGCCTGCACGAAGGCGACTACAGCACCTGCCAGCGCCCCGAAAACGAAGTACCAGTTTGACGTCATAAATCGAGACGCGCCGACGATCATTTGAGTGAAGGCAGGCAGTTCGGCGCCGAAGTTCTTAAACACAGCTTCAAACTGCGGCACCACGAAGATGAGCAAGATTGCAGAAACCAACAGCGCCACCGCGATGACCACCGCGGGATAAAACAGCGCCTTCTTGATCTTTCCCTTCAACGCTTCAGTGTTTTCCTTATAACTTGCGATGGTGTCCAACACGGTGTCGAGCACACCGGCGCCCTCACCTGCCTTGACCAAATTGAGAAACAGTTCATCGAACTGCACGGGATGACGGCTAAGCGCCTCACTCAATGTGCTGCCGCTCTCAATGCTGGACTTTACGTCATCCAGCATGTCCTTCATTCGGGGATTGGTCTGACCGCCAGCGATGATCTCAAACGACTGAACCAGCGGCACACCGGACTTCATCATCGTCGCCAACTGACGACTGAAGATTGCGATATCTCTCGCGCTGATGGTTGAACCGGCCTTGCCAAACATTGGCTTAGCCTTCGCCTTAACCGCGCTCGGGGTAATGCCTTGCCTACGCAGTTCTGCTTTCAGTAAGTTCGCGTTCTTGGCGAGCTGCTCGCCCTTCATCACGGTGCCGCGCTTGTCTTTGCCGGTCCAGACAAAAGGCTGCAATTCGCTGCCGAGGCGCTTGGGCAGCGGCTTCGCGGTGCGCGAGGTCTTGGTGGCTACGGCCATGGCTTAATCCTTGGTGACGCGGTTGATTTCTGCAAGGCTGGTAACGCCATTGCGGGCCTTCAGCAGGGCCGATTTACGCAGGTCATTGATTCCTGAGCGGTCGGCAGCGGCGGCAATCTGCATGGCATTACCGCCCTGCAGGATGATCGACTGGATCTCCTCAGTCAAAGGCATGACCTGGTAGATGCCGGTGCGCCCCTTGTAGCCCTCGTTGCACTCGTCGCAGCCCACCGCTTCATACAGGGTAATACCCGCGTCGATGTCAGCTTCCTCAAAGCCTTCCGCCATAAGCGCGGGCTTGGGCAGACTGATCGGCCTCTTGCAATCGTGCAGCCGTCGCGCAAGGCGCTGGGCGATCACCAAGGTCACCGAGCTGATGATGTTGTAAGGCGCGATGCCCATGTTCATCAGGCGACTGACCGTCTGCGGGGCATCGTTGGTATGCAGGGTGCTAAGCACCATGTGGCCCGTCTGCGCGGCCTTGACCGCGATCTCGGCGGTCTCAAGGTCGCGGATCTCGCCGACCATGATCACGTCAGGGTCTTGTCGAAGAAAGCTGCGCAGGGCCGCGGCAAAGGTCATGCCGCGCTTGTTGTTCTGCTGCACCTGATTGATGCCGGCGACGCGGATTTCGACCGGGTCTTCCACGGTGCTGATGTTGCGGCCTTCGGTGTTGAGAATGTTCAGCGCCGTATACAAAGAAACGGTCTTGCCGGAGCCGGTAGGGCCGGTGACCAGCACCATGCCATACGGCTTCTCGATGGCCTCCAGGAACAGCTTCTTCTGAAAGTCCTCGTAGCCCAACTTGTCGATACCGAGCTTGGCGGCCGAGCCATCGAGAATACGCAGCACGATCTTCTCACCGAACAGGGTCGGACAGCTGCTGACGCGGAAATCCATCGACTTGGTCTTGGACAGGTTCAGCTTGATGCGGCCGTCCTGCGGCACTCGGCGCTCGGCAATATCCAGCGCCGACATCACCTTCAGGCGCGAGGAGATGCGCGGGCTCAGCTTCACCGGCGGCTTGGCGATGGTCTTCAAAATGCCGTCCATGCGGAAGCGCACGCGGTACTCGGTCTCGTACGGCTCGAAGTGGATGTCGGAGGCGCCGCGCTTGATCGCATCCACCAGCATCTTGTTCACGAAACGAACAACGGGGGTGTCATCGCCCTTGGCGTCTACGCCGCCAGCACTGTCGCTATCGTCGCTGGCGTCGCCCAGCTCAAGATTCTCCAGCCCTTCGGCATCTTCCATGCCACCGACGGACGTGTCCGCCGCGCTCATGGCGATATCGATGGCCCGTTCGAGCTGATCCGACGCAACCAGGATGGGTTCCACCACCATGTTGGCGGCAAACTTGATTTCGTCCAAGCCGCGGGTGTTGGTCGGGTCAGCGATACCCACGAACAGGCGGCTCCCACGCTTGTAAAGCGGCAACGCCTTGTGAGCGCTGATCAACTTCTCGTCGATCAGCTTGACGGGCATCTGCGTTACGTCCATCGCTGACACGTCGATCAGCGGCATACCGAACTCGATGGACTGAGCTTGAGCAATGTTGCTTCCGGTAACGAGTCCGCGCGACAAAAGCCACTGGGTGACGGGCGTCTTGTCCTTGGCGGTCTCTTCGAGCGCCTTGCGAGCATCAGCTTCGCCCAGGTGGCCGTCCTGCACCAGCCGGCGCGCGAGGCCAGTGATGCCCACCAAGTTCACTGAGGCTGGGCCGTTCATGCGTGCAGCTCCGAAGACGATGTCAATCTGAACAGGACTTTACCGTAAGGTGCTTGTGTGACGCATCATGTTTCGGTCGCGGTAAAGGCCTGACCCCTTGTTCTTCGTCACAGTTTTTGACACTAAGGCCGCGTGTAGCTCAGTTCAGCTGCTCACGCGAGCCGAGATGCCGACGACCGCTGCGAAACCCGAACCCGTTGAGACGAGCGCCCCGTATGACTGAGAACGCCGCCCTTCGACTGAGCATCGTGCTGCCCGCCAAGAACGAGGCGACTGGCCTCGACCGGACGCTGCCAGCGCTTCGCAGCCTGCATCCCGAAGCCGAGGTCATCGTGGTGGACGATGGCAGCACCGACGACACTGCCGAGGTTGCGCGACGCCACGGGGCCACGGTGCTGAGCTCGCCCTATTCGATGGGCAACGGGGCCGCGATCAAGCGAGGTGCGCGCGCTGCCCGGGGCGACATCCTGGTGTTCATGGATGCCGACGGCCAGCACGACCCAGCGTACATTCCGGACTTACTCGCCAAGCTCGGCGAGGGCTACGACATGGCGGTCGGCGCTCGCGACCGCAGCGGCCAGGCCAACGCCCATCGCGGGCTGGCGAACGCTTTGTACAACCGTCTGGCCAGCTGGATGACAGGCCATCTGGTTGAGGACCTGACCAGCGGCTTCCGCGCGGTGCGCGCCGAACGCTTCCGCGAGTTCCTGCACCTGCTGCCGAACGGCTTCAGCTACCCGACAACCTGCACCATGGCGTTTTTCCGCAGCGCCTACCCCGTGGCCTATGTGCCGATCCCCGTACACAAGCGGGTGGGCACCGCCAGTCACATCCGCCCATTGAAAGACGGCATCCGCTTTCTGCTGATCATCTTCAAGATCGCGACGCTGTACTCGCCGCTGAAGCTATTCCTACCGACAGCGCTGGCCTTTTTCGCGATCGGCTTGGGCTATTACGGCTACACGTACTCGACCATGGGCCGATTCACCAACATGAGCACCCTGCTCTTCAGCGCGAGCGTGATCATATTCCTGATTGGGCTGGTGAGCGAGCAAATTACGGGATTGACCTACCTCTCGTCGCGATCTGAGCGGGAACAGAAGTGAGCCCGCCGACTGACCAGCCCTCTGTAATGCTGCTGACTCGCAATTTCCCGCCGCTTGTCGGAGGCATGGAACGATTAAATCTCAACATTGCCAACGCCCTTTCAAAACGCACTGCGCTACATCTTGTAGGCCCCTCCGGCTCCTCTGCATTTGCCCCAGGCTCGATCACAACAAATGAAGTACCAATAAGGCCTCTCTGGCTTTTTGGTATTCTAATTCTGTTGACATCAGTGGCCGCCGCGCTTACGCGTCGCCCGAACCTTGTACTGGGCGGAAGCGGCCTGGTCGCTCCTTTCGTGAAGGTCGCATCAGCCGTTTGCGGAGCGCGAAGCATCGTCTACCTGCATGGCTTGGACATAGTCGCGCCAAGTCTGGCTTATCGCACATTTTGGCTTCCGATGATTCGCCGTTGCGATCTCGCCATCACGAACAGTGAGCACACCAGACAATTGGCCATTGCGCATGGGCTTTCTCCAACTCAGGTGCGAGTTTTGAATCCAGGGGTTTCGCTACCCGATGCGGAACATTCGACATCAAACGCAGACCAATGGCGGACCGATCGGGACCTATCAGACCGACTGGTGCTGCTTTCAGTAGGTCGACTCACCAGGCGCAAGGGCTTGGCAGAGTTCATTCGCGACGTTCTACCCAGCCTAGTGAAGCTTGATTCGCGCACGATGCTGGTTATTGTAGGATCAGAAGCAAGCGATGCGTTGAATCTCGGCACGATCAGCGAAACCCAACGAATCCGATCGACCATATCAGCCACCGGAATGAACGCGCACGTTCGCCTTGAGGGTGGATGCGACGATGCCACGCTAGCACGCGCATACCAGGCAGCAGACGTGCACGTGTTTCCCGTTGTCGAACTCCCTGGAGACGTCGAGGGTTTTGGAATGGTAGCACTGGAGGCAGCTGCGCATGGGCTTCCCACGGTTGCCTACTCGGTTGGCGGCGTAGGTGACGCTGTGCAGCAAGGCGTTACCGGACACCTCGTTACACCCGGCGATCACGAAGGCATGCGGGATGCGATTCGCGCAGTTCTTGCAACTGGAGCCGGCAACTCGATGGAACAGGGTTGCCGCGCCTTTGCCGCAGAAAAGACTTGGACCGCGTTCGGGAAGCATCTTGCAGAACTTTTGGACCTGAAAGATGCCTGATGCCGCGGCCAGACGAGGACATGCTGTATTGGATCTGGACTCGCGTCACGTCAAGGCGCGGAAGATTGCCAAACTGCTTGGACTGGAAAACAACAAGAATGAGCTGAGGTTGCTGGAAATTGGCTGCGGCTCAGGCGGTATCAGTCATTGGTTCGGCACCGGCGAGAGCGGGCGGTTCGAAGTCGATGCGGTTGACGTCATCGATTCCCGTACAGTTACCGAGAATTTTCGTTTTCAGCTACTCACTAGCGCCAAGCTCCCCTTTGATCCCGGTGCGTTCGATGTCGTTCTCAGCAATCACGTCATCGAGCATGTCGGCGATGATGCTGAGCAAGCCCTGCATCTGGCGGAGATCAAGCGTGTACTGTCGTCAAAAGGGATTGGCTACTTGGCCGTACCTAACCGTTGGATGCTGATAGAGCCCCACTACAAGCTCGCATTTCTGAGTTGGTGGCCAGAGATTTGGCGTACCACCTGGCTGCGACTGTGGCGCCGAGGCGAAACCTACGACTGCCGTCCGCTCGCTCGCCTAGAACTCGAAAATCGACTTGCCGCAGCCGGTTTCGCATTTGAGCAACTCCACGAGCAGGCGCTTCGCGTCGTCTACGAACTTGAACGACCGGAGTCGATGGTGTGGAGGTGTTTCTTGCGCCACGTTCCCACCCGGGTGCATGTAGCTTTGCGCGGCGCCTATCCCACCCTGATTTACAGGCTGTGGCACCCAGACTCCATGCGCGAGACGCCATGATCCCTACTCCAAGGCAAGACAAGGCTGCTGTTCTCGCCAAAATTTGCGACGCCGCATCTCCGATCGGCTCGGGTTCAAGCGGAGTTCGCCAAAGGAAACCCAATCGATTTCAACTAGGGATATCGATGAGCCCTTACTGCATCCGTCGACGCGGGCTACGGGGCATAGGATGGTAGATAATACGACTGGGCCACTGTTCACAGATCGCGGCAGGGTTTTCGTTGCTCGCGACGCAGCGATAGCATCTTTCTGGCTGGGTCACAGACTACTGTTTCTCGCGTGCTGGATCATCGCGCTCACCACAACACTCGCTGCCGAAGATTTCGGGTGGATCGCGTCACTGCTTGCCGTCTGCGCGGTTGCAGCGCTGCTCGCACCAGCGGGCATACCGTATTTGTTTTACTCCGAAGTACATAAAGAGTCGCGGGGAAGATCATTCGACTACTGGCGTCAAGGAGTCGGAGCAACTCTGATCCTTGGCCCGTTGGTTGCGCTGGTATTTGCAGGGTCTTTACTCGCCGCGATCGAAGCACCGGTGGCTCCGCTGTGGGTGGTGGGGTTTGTCGCTGTAGACGTAGTCTGCGGCGCCTTGCTTCAATCATGTGCACTTTGGCTGCATGCTCGTGGAAGCCTGTTTGGCGCTTCGGCCGTTCCAACTGCACTAACTTTGGCGCGTGCTATCGCTGCGCTTCTTCTACTCAGCATTGAGCACCCTTCGGCGGCAGACTACATGCAGCTGCATGTCGCATGCACTTTGCTTGCCGCCGTTTTGGTGCTTCGTCTTCTTCGCCACCACGAATGCTCGCTCCGCGGCTGGCAGTTTCCGTCCAGGTCAACGCTTGCGAGATCAGTGTCCTTCACATTGATGAGCGGTGGCTCGCTGCTAACCAGCGAGCTTGACAAGCCGTTGGTCGCTCGTGTTTTGAGCCTCAGTATCGCGGGCCACTATTCAGCTGCCTACCGCGTCGTGGCGGCTCTGGCCACACCCATGACGGCACTCGCCCAAACCATGCTTCCGAGGTGGGCAGCGCTCGCTGCCGATTGCGACCAGCGCCGTCTTCGACGTTCCTTTCTGGCGACGTGCGGGCTCGCTCTTCTGATCGGCTGTCTTGCTGTCGTTGTAGTGCACTCTGCTGCAAGAATCGAAACCAGGGAACTGCTCGGAGAGTACGCAGCGGCATTGGACTGGATGAGCCGTCTCGCTTGGTTGGCTGCGGGAATTGGATTGCACCAGATCAGCGGAACAGCTCTGGTTGCGGTCCAGCGACCGTTGACGCGCGCCTCGATAGACATCGCTTGCCTCGGATTACTGTTCGCGCTCCTCCCATGGCTGGCAAGCCGGTGGGGGGCTGATGGGGTCGCCCTGGGCATCGTCGCAATCGAGTGGACAGCCGCTTTCGTCATGGGCTTCGCCTTCTTGGTGCTGTCGCGTTCGAGTCAGCACCAAGCTGGTCAATCGCTGCCGCGGCGCTTCGGACCCGGTGGTTGACGGTGACGCGTGCTGGAGCATCGTCAGGAGCCGCATTCTTGTGCTTTCATGCGCGATGAGGCAGCGAGAATCGGAGTCGTCGAGGGGCTGCGCGCTGTCATGACGCGTCGTGAAGGACATGATCCTGACGCAGCTAACAAGGAACCGGGCGACTGACCTCAAGCTGAGCGCAGGCTTGGTTCTTGGCCAACAACTCGACCCCATTTCAAAGGTTCAAATCGTGAGCATCAGGCGGAAGCTTCTGAACCTAGTCACCAGCCTCAGATTTCCGGGCAGCTCGCGCTACTGGGAGCTGCGATATGGCCTCGGCGAGGATTCCGGCGATGGGTCCTATGGTGAAGAAGCCAACTACAAGCGCGCGTTCATCAATGAACTTCTCACGCGCTATTCTGTGGCAAGCGTGATCGACTTCGGATGTGGCGACGGCAACCAACTCGAAGGCCTCCAAGTTGATCGCTACCGAGGCCTTGATGTGAGCCCGACTGCAGTAGCGCGCTGCGCGGCTCGATACGCCCATCGGCAAGACTGGAGCTTCGCGACCCTGGACACCTATGGCGGCGAGTCAGCGGAGGCGGCGCTGTCGCTGGACGTGCTGTACCACCTCGTGGAGGAGCAAGTCTTCGCTGCCTACCTCGATCGCCTGTTTGGCGCTGCAACACGACTGGTCGTCATTTATGCGAGCAATTCGGACTCAAGCGGAGCGGCTTTTGGCAGGCACGTACGTCATCGCGCTTTTGTTCGCTGGGTTACGGATAACGCGCCGGAGTTCAGTTTGATCGAGTCGCCTGATCGACCTGATCACTTGCCCCGGCGCGGCCCCCACGCTGCCAGCTTCTGGGTCTACGAGCGCTTGCTGCCTGCAGAGTCCTGAGCGACCCCGCCGAGCTACTCGGCGCGCTGGCTTGGAGCACTCGTTTCCGATGCGTAGCGGCTCCTTTCTTCGATCAAACGTCGACCCAAGCCCTCGAGTTGCTGTTTCACGCGTGCGCTGGATCTGCGGTTGCCCAGGTGCAATCGATCAAGCACGTCTCGCGCTGCCTCATATTCCGAGGCAGTCAAATGCAACTCGAACATCAGACTACCGACCGCGTTGGGCGCGGTGCCGCTGGCCCAAGCCGGCGACAGCACGGATACCGCACGTGTTCGATCGCCGGCCATGAAGAAAGCGATGGCGCTCTGCAGGCGGAGAAGCTGGCGGTTTCGACCTGTCTCGGGATCAGTCGCGAGCTCAAGCCAGCGCACACCGAGCTCGCCGACCTCGCCCAGATCAAACGAGGGGCAAGCTCTCGCCGCGTCGACTCTCGCAGTCAGCAATCGAAGAGCAGTAGCATCGCCGGCGCTTATCACCGGTGCAGCAACGCCGCCCGCTCGCGCCAAGGCTTGGGGATCGCCGCCACCTGAAACGCAGGCGAGCGCCTCGGAAAAGGCGATGGCCTGCCGCTTCGCCGCTGGACTGGGGCTGTCCAGCAGCGGCACAAGCACAGCCTTGGCGTGGGTCAGGCGCCGCTGGGATTCAAGCCAGAGCGCAAGATCCAAACGTGCCCGTGCTGACTTGGGCACTGCTTCTATGTTGTGCAGAAGCAGCGACTCCGTGCCAGACCAACGCAGAGAGAGCCTCAGCGTCTGGCTCGCAAGTACGAACAAGACGAGGACGACGATGCCAGCAACTACGACAGGCTGGGCTACGGTGCGCGCGCTTGGCCAGTCAAGCAGACGCCCATACAGGCTCACGAGGCATAGGCCGAGCCCTATGGAGGGCAGATAGTTTCGATGCTCGAAGTAGAGTTCCAGAGGAATCAGGCTGGACTCCATCGCATGACCGAGCAGGAACAGCCATATACCGAACGCGGCGACTGGGAACCGCCGTCGCATCCCGTAGGCAAACGTGGCCAGCCCAATCAACGCGATCACCGCGACGACATGGGCCGGATCGCTCCAGATGTGAGGTCCGGGGCGCCACTGGTCTTCGTACAGCGCAAAGCTCCCAAGTGAAGGGAGGAGAAGCTTGGCGATGTAATCGAAGAGGATCAGCGGCTGCATCCACAGTCGCTCCCACAGGGTGAAATCGCGAACTGCATAGCCGCCCATCAACCAGTCTGGGCGTGCTGCGAGAACCAGCACTGCTGCAGCCAAGCCAAGCACAGTAAGGGCGATGAGCAGTCGGGCTGCCAATGGCCTCGGTCCGCGCAGAAGACAGAGCTCGAGCGCCGCAGTGATCGGAACGAGTAGAACCCCGTTCTCCTTGGAAAGGCTTGCCAGAATGAGGCTTACGCCCCAGCACATCAGCCAGCGCCTTCGCACCTGCGAGGGTATCTCAGCGGCCCGAAACCGCATCCAGGCGTATAGACCGAGCACCATGAACAAGGCGCTCAGTTGAGCCATGCGCTGGACAGCGTAGAGCACCGTCGAAACATGAATCGGATGCAGCAGCCAGAGGCTGGCAACCAAGGCTGCGAGCAGCCAAGAGGCGCGTGCGGCGCTCGCGGTGGCCAACGATCCCGCTTCGATTGCGAAGACTTGCCTCGCGAACATCAACACCGCGAGGCCGCAGCCCAGGTGCAGGAGCAAATTCCCGAGCTTGTACGCAAAGGGGACGTGACCCCCCAGCCAAGCAGAGAGCGCGAACGACAACACGGAGACTGGCCGGCCCGATGGCCCGCCGGGCGCCTCGCGTAAAAGCTCGGTGAGACTCAGACCATCGCGCAACCAGACTTCAACCGAAGCAAGGTTCAAAAAATCGTCAAAAAGGAAGGGCCCGGACAGGCCCACCCAATACACAGCCAGCGTGCTGAGCACGACCAGCGCAAACAAAAGAAAACCCCCGGTGCGCAAGGCACCGGGGGTTGGGTCACGCAAGCCCTGAATCAGCGGCAAGTGGCCGGAGCGCAGGCCGAACCGCTGGTGCAGCGCCAGTCAACGTTGCTGTCGCCCTGGACCGACGGGGAGAAGGTGAACAGCGGATCACCGCCGCTGCAACCAGTCGCGGTTGACTGGACCGTAAACACACCAGCACCCACATAGTTATAGGCTTGGACAAACTTGCTCTGGTTCACCGGCGGCGTGAAGCCAGCAGTGACAAAGTCGCCCGGGAAGGTCCGGTTGTTGGACAGGAAGAACTCGGAGACCGCCAGCTTTGCCGGCGCCGCCGCATACACGGCTTCAGAGGCACGGCCGCGCGACAGGTAGTCCTGGTAGGCCGGAATGGCGATGGCCAGCAGGATGCCGAGGATCGCGATCACGATCATCAGTTCGATCAGGGTGAAGCCTTTCTGCAGACTCTTCATGGTGTGTCTCCCGGGAACAGCGAATGGGTTGATTACAGCGCTCGCGGTACGTTGGACTGGCTGCTCGCCTGACTCCCTGGCCCTTCGAGCCAGCTTCACGACCGCGCATAGAAACGTTAGCAGGGAGCGTGCCAATCGAGGAGTGACCCGGTACGGACTTTGGAAAACCTTTTGTAGACAGCGACTTGTGTCGTCATACCGCCGGACCGAAGCGCGCGCTTGTTCTGCCTCCGACGATTCTGTGGTGCCGCTCACCGACTGTCTGAAGTGGCGGATCATGGCTGGCACGCGCGTGGCCAAAAGTGACCCAAATGGTCAGTCAGTCGCTCGGGTGCTCACTCTGACGAGGGGGCTTGCTCTGTTTCCGTGGAACTCGGAACGGACGACCCCACACGGTCGAACAGTGAGCGACCCAGCCAGATTGCCTGGAGCGGGCGGGCGGTTTCAGGCTCCAGCTGGAACAGCGCATCACCTCGCATCGAGAGTACCGGTAGGAAGCGATGAGCGTCGTCTTGATTCGTCGCGCGCACCTCGGCAGCCAAACTGGTGGAAACGAGGCTCCCGAACGCTTCCAGATCGGCTGCAGGTTTTGCGCGGTCCTGCATCTTCTGCGCAACATCTTCAAACGGAACGTAGTAGCGGGGGCGGACCGGAAGATCTCGCCCTTGTAGGCCAAGCTCGACGGCTTCCATCATTTCGTCCTGCCCACTCGGCAGACGAATGCCCACGAGGACAGGGCGGCCCCAAGGCAGTTCCCCGTACGGCGTGTCAGCGGCAGCATCAAGCTCCTCGGGCAGAATCTGCGGCGCAAATACGAGTTCAAACCGATCAAACGCGCCCACCAGATAGACAGGTCGAGTGAGAAACGCCACCCAAACCGCGGCAAGCAGGAAGGCGATCTGCACGAAGGCGATGATCGCGAGATCAAGCCTGAGGTGCTTCTTGCCCTGGCGGTAAACAATGAGCGTGAGCAGCGGGCCCGCGACGATATCGATAGACGCTATCAGGGCGAACAGTCTGTCCGCCCGCGCGAAACCGAAAAGCGCGGGTGGATACCAAAGCAGGAAGAGTGCAGCCGCAACACCTCCTATAACCAAAAGACTGATCACCAAGTGAATGGTGAAAGCGCGAGCGCGGGTCATGCGTGCATCGTCCTCGAACTGGAAACCTGTTTTTGAACACCGATCAGGGCGGCAACAACCCGCAGTCGCGCGCTCGACGCAATCCTTGCGCAATTATGCGCAGACAACGAGCGCTGGCGAGCCGCGCGTGGGCGAGGTTCAAGGTCAAGCCAAGCTCACGCTCGTCTGTTTGCAATCGAAGTCTGAGAGCTCCGCGCGCACAGACATCGGGCCAACGACTATCGGCCTAGCCATCTACAGTGTGACGGGAGGGCGTCAACGATGGGAATACTCATCGACGTCAAAGACCCTGAATGCCCCACTGGCAATCGTTGACGGCACCTGCGCCGCTATACCGCCTTTGATCTGCCTGATTCGTTTGCAGGGTGCCGCATACGTCTGCAGCTTGACCGCCTACGGGGACCGCACGCATTGAGAAGGCATTGGCTGTAGCGGCGCCGTTCAACGCAAACGCGTAGAAATCGGTGGTCCTGCCTGCGACATTGCAGCTTCCGGCAAGATTGAATCCCACATATGTGCGGTTCGCCGTGTGAAAGCGTTCAGCGCACTGCACCAGTTCCATCATGGTGGCTTTGGCCGTGGAACGGCGACTCTTGCGCACCTGATCCTGATAGGCGGGGAACGCGATCGCGGCGAGGATCGCCACGATG
This sequence comes from uncultured Aquimonas sp., assembly GCA_964586455.1. GTDB lineage: Bacteria > Pseudomonadota > Gammaproteobacteria > Xanthomonadales > Xanthomonadaceae > Aquimonas. The sequence goes on along the minus strand of CAZPHV010000064.1, from coordinate 7,226 downwards.
GCCATGACGATCAAGAGCTCGATCATGGTAAAGCCACGCTGGCGACTCTGCTCGGTGTTCATGGTGTAGCCCCCTGGGTTCATCCGTCCGCAGCAGCGTAGTGGGTTGCTGCCCGACAAGAAAAGCGCTTCGTCACGTATCGAAGCAATCGTCATGCGTATGTCGAGTGACGCGGTGTGACAGCTTGGAGCAGTGGTTCAAATGACGCGCCCCGCGGTTGGCGGGGCGCGTCTTCAGCGTTGCGTACCTGCGCCTACTCGATCTGCCTCCACGAGGCACGACCGCAGCTGGTCTCTCGGATGACGAGTGCGCCAGTGTCGACAATTAACGAGATTTCAAGAACACAAAAGGCGTTCTGGCCAGTGACGACGCCGGCGCCGTCGATATTCGGCGGTAGTTCCGGATCGCGCTCCGACTCCCTGCGGATAACGGCGAGCGGTGGATTGAGCGAGGGCGGGCCGTCGGGCAGGGCAACGCCCGCACAATCCGGACAGGCCGGATTGCCGCCGCCTGCGGCCAAGCCCAGATTAGCCGAACCGGTCAACGCACTCAGGCTGTAAACGCGATTGTCGCCGCCGGAGTTGCAGGGATCTCCGACAGGGGTGAAGGTGGTGAACAGGATGCTGCCCTGGGCGACGCGCGGTTGACCGACCGCGCGCTCGCCACGAATACCCAAAGCCGTGCTGGCCAAGGCGTCCATTCGGCGCAGATCGAGGTAGAAACCGCGCTGAGTATTCCAGTTCACCGAGTTCTGAGTGAGGCGACGAGCAGGACCGTTTGCTGTTGGCACTTCGGCGATAATCTGCTGCTGCTGCAACTGCGCGCGGGCGACGGTGCTTGCAGTGGCGGTCGGATCGTCCCAAATACCGTAGAAGGTCTGCACCTGCGGCCAGGCCGCGGGCGCTGCCGGTACCACGTTATCGTTCTCTGCGAAGAAGCGTCCGGTACCGAAGTAGATCATGTTGCCCCGCAGATGGTGCAGGGCGGCATCCATACCACCGGTGATTGACTGCGCAACGCCGTTCATGTCCAGCGCGCGGAAAAGGGGGTTACCGCCATTCCCGACGGACACCGTGCCGCTGTTGGCGACGTTAAGCTTGTAGACGCGGCCCTGCAAGTCGCCGGTATAGATGGTGTCAATTGCGCCGTCAAAATCGCTGTCAACCGGGACGAACGCGATCATGCCGTTCGGGTTGGCGGCGGTGCCGTTGGTGTCGGGCTGAACAATCTGCACGGGCGCGCCAGTGGCCAAATCGAGAATGAACAGGCGTGAGCGGTTGTCGGTACTGTTCACGCCGTTTCCGAACATGACCACCCACCGGCCGCCCTGCAGGCGCGCGACGCGCGGTTTGGAAAGCGCCAGCCCAAGCAGATCATCGCGGAACTCCCACATGAAGTCGCTCGGCCCGAAGCCGGTGGCTGCGTCGGTGACATCGAGCGCCATCACGGTGCGACTGCCTAAGCCGCCCGGCGCTACCAGAACGGTTTTCCAGCTGCTCCCGACGCGCGCATCGGCCTGAATGGGGGAGCCATCCAGCATGAAAAGATGCGAGTAGTCCTGCTTGGGCAGTTGCTTCATGCGCGGCAGTGAACCATTCGGCAACACGGCGAACAGCTCGTCGCCGCCGGTCGCGCCAGCGCGGCCGTCGAACGCATGCAGCACGCCAGCATTGGTACCGACGAACACCACCGGACGGCGGTTGCGCTTGAACTCAAGGAACGCGCCGTAACTCCCCGGCCCCGAAGCACCACCGCCCTCAGCCGCGGGCAATGCGGTATAGCCGAAACTGGCACGCGAGGTCACCTCAGGCTGCGAGCCGAGGATGTCGCCGATGCGGGTGGCCCGGTTGCGAAGTGTGCCACCATTGTCAAGCTCTAGCGCGCGCACGCCCCGCAGATACTCGACCACGTCACTGGCAGTAACGCCCGCGCCGTATGCGGTGTAGTCAGCCGCAGTGATTCCGAGCAGAGTTTCGATTCCTGAGTCGCCACCAAGGCTACCCGGCTGAAACTGAGTCAATGTATAGCCGGAGCCGCTGGGAATGGAGACGTACATCTGCCGAGTCGCGGGCGCACGGGCCTCCAGCTTCGCGGCTGCATTCCAAGCCACAGCGCCGAGCGCGCCTGTAGTACCGAGTGTGTAGGCCTTGAGGTTGCCAGTCCAGTCCTCGCTGGCGTATTCGGGCACATAGACGAGGAAGTCGCCATCGCGGCGTGTGGCAGAGGCGGCTACGCCGCCGGCAGGGCGCGCTTTTTCGCCGATGTCACGCAAGACATCCTGAAACGCCTGGGTGATCTCTTCGGCCGTCCGGGCGTTGATGAAGCGGCCGCGTGTATTGAGCGTGGCATGCCAGATCGCGTCCACTGCGCCGAGATCGTTGTCCGCGTCCGGGCCCCAGGGTGGCGGATAGGTGTAGGGATCGTTGGTCGAGTTCATGTTCTCGCCATAGATCACACCGAGCGCGCCCAGCGTCACCCCGTAGAAGTTCATGTGGGGGTCCCGGCGGCAGTCCAATCGTGGGTCAGGCGTGGGGTTCGAACACGCCGCGGGCACGCGCACCCGACCGGCTTGCAGCGCAGGTCGCAGATTCTGCAGGTAGTGTCTGCTGGCAATGTCCGCGATGGTGTTATCAATCGTGTCGGCGAAGGGCGAGCCCATGGCGCCGTCTACATTGCCTACGTTCACAGTGCCGCTGTTGCTGTAACCATCGGTGAAGAGCATGCCAGCGTTGACCTGACAGGCCCCCCCGAGATTCGGATCCGAGGGAATCGGGGCACCGGTATCCGTACGACGGAACTGGTTTCCCAAATGGTCGACCGCCAGCCGATTGGGGGTACTGTTGTTGCCATTTATCGCAGTCAGGTCGATGTAGAGCTGCTCTTTGGCGGCCTGAAGCTCAAGGTCGCGCATCGCGACAGTGTTGCGATTGTTGATGCGGAACTGCCCGACCCGCATGAAGCTGACGTCGTACAAGGACTCGGTCAATGCAGCGACCAACTGGAGATTGCGGTTACGGTAATAGCTGAACCAGTTGGCAAAGTTCTGAATCTGTGCCGCATAGGCTGCGCCCGTCATATTTCCGGGCCGGATTTCATAGCGGTACAGCGTGGTGGCCGGGGGGCCGCCGACTGGATTCACGATTGCCAGCGGGGTTGCGGTGTAACCCGGGAATGTCGGTGAGGTCAGGTAGAATGTCGGCGCATAGTAGGAAAACGCGACGGAAGTGCAATTCGCGGTCGCCTGAAAGTCGGCAGCCGCAGTTCGCCATGTGCCTGCCGCACCCGGAAACCCGCCGCACTCTGCGGTTTCGCGATACTCCACGCCAGCCATGATGGTCATGCCATTACGCACATCAAAGCGCCACGCGACATTATCGTGATTGCGGATGTTCTCGGTGAGGTCGAAGGACGGGTTGGCCGTGCTACTCACGGCCAAGCGCGGGTCCGGCACCGCTGCCGCCGGGTTGACGTTCGGCCAGGGGCTCGGATGATCCGGGCGATCGCGCTTCCACGGCGTGTAGCGAGTATTGGGATTGTAATAAGCGGGGTTGAACTCATGCGATCGGGCGAAACCGAAATTGGGCGTGGGTGGTACTGCCCGACGCTTGGTACCACGGCCCGGAAACGGGAACAATTCCAGAAAGTTGTTGTCGCCTGCGCTGCGCACGGAGCCGTCGGCGTTGAAGAAAGAGCGCGCCGTGCGGTCCCAGAACAGCATGCCGTCCTGGTTGCGAACGAGCACTTCCCATTGCATGGAGCCGGAATCATCGAGCGCCATGATGAAGGCGGGTTTAATCGGCTGCTGCAGAAACAACGGCGTCTCGGCGATGGCGATCTGCGCGGAGGCGGGCGCTGAGAACGCCGCCAATGCTGCCAGAAGAGCTGCGGAGGCCAAGCTGGCCAGGCGTGTGCGGATCATGGTGTCTCCTCGGCGACGTGGCCGCCTGAAACTGCTTACTGAATGTAGGTGGTCTGGACGATGGATCGAGCTGTGGGCTTGAGCGGATCGTCGACTCGAACCACGCTGACGCGAAACTTAGAGCAAGCGTCGATGCCCTCGATGACCTGACCACCCGCAATGCTTCCCTGATTGCCGCCACCTCGGCTGGCGAGGCCACGCGACGTGTTCTCGTACGCCATCTGGTAGCCTTCAGCGGGCGGAGTCCAAGCAGCCGACCAAGTGCGCGATGGATCAGACTCGAGTGTCTTGACCGCGCAGGGGTCTTCGAAGCCAGCTGGGTTGTCTCGCCTGTCGACAGCCGCTAGCAACTGACGCTCAGTCTGGCGAATGATCGCTTCAGCCGCCTCGAAGGTGCGCAAGTCCGTCCAGTAGGCGGATGCCATGCGCTCCTGCAGCGCGGTCACTTGACCTGCGGAAACAGCCAGCAGGCTCAGTACGATCAGGATCATTAGGGCGATGAACAGGGCGGCGCCGCGTTGGCGGGACGCTGTCATGCCAACGCCGGAATACCTTTGTGCGAGTCGGTTCATGGCTCAGTTCTTCACTCGATTGCGGGAAACCACCAGCGCCTCGTAGACCTGCCGGACGCGGCCATCTTGCGGCACGGTGATGATGGTATCGGCCACGCGCACGGTGCGACCGGCCACAGATTGATCAGATGCCGGCTGCGGGCTGCGCACCAACAGGCCCACTCGGACGTTCACAACGCGCCGCCAGCGCTGATCAGGAGTGGCGCCCAAGGCCGCATTCGCGTTGATGGCGTTGGCGGACTGATAGATATCCGCTTGGTCGTCCATTACGGGATCGGTGTCAGCGCCGAACACTAGCTGCATGGACTCGACGCCCTCCACCACGGCTTCGGCAGCGCCGATGTGCGGCGCCGGCAAAGCCGGGTTCACTAGGCGCCGGAACAGCGCCGGCTCGCCGCTGACATCGATTCCGACGTAGTAGACGCTCATCAAGTATTGATGCAACCCAGGCACAGAACCAACGCCGTAGTTTTCGCGCCCATTCCACCCCGTGCCGTCCGGCGAGACTGAGATATTTAACCCGCCAGGGCCTGCGTTGAAGACGCCTGTTGCCGCATTGGGCGCGCTACGCGCTTGGAACAGGCTGACCTCACTGCAATTCGCAAGGCCGTAAACCAGATTGGCCTGAACGAATCCGACGTTTGCCAGCGGTATTTGAACCGCGCCTGCGGATGCGCCGTTCGGGCCGAGAGGGATAGAGTTCGCACTGAAGTAGCGCAGGACGATCACATCGCTGCCTGCAATGGCCTGCGCAGCGACCACCCCCAGTTCCACCGGCGGTAGCGCTGGCGTGAAATTGGGGCCTGCGAGCGAAACGGGCCCCAAATCATAAGCCTGATTAGGCCCGGTTGTGCCACCCGTGAATTCGTAGCCCTGAATGGGTAGATCTAGGCGGAAGGCAAACGGCGCGCCGGTAAGCGTGGTCGAGTTGAGACTCAGGTGATTGAACATGAACGGTTGGGGCGGCTGCGACGCTGCGCCCGGCACGCCGAGGGTGCCCGCTTCGTTGATACATCCAAGATGGCCAGCCATGCGGATCTCGCTACGCATCAATTCGGCCACAAATCGCCCGCCCTCCTGGACCCGCGATAGCCCCTCGGCGGCACCGAAAGCTGCGCGACTCGCACCAAAAATCTGCACGAGCCCCAGCAGCAGGATGACGCCAATTGCGAGGGCGACCATCAGTTCGATCAATGAAAGCCCGTGCTGATAGTGGCATGCGGGAGCGTCGATGCGCCGAGTGGTGGGTGTGGTGTGCATGGCCTATCAGATCTCCGCGTTGACGCTATAAAGCGTTTCGCCGGCGCTATCGCAGTTCGCAGTGACAGCAGCCGCCTGCGTACGGTCGTCGTTCCAGCAAATATCAACCCGAACCTGCAGGCGTTGGGCCACGCCCAAGGGGCCCGTGACGACCATCCGCGAGCGGCCGTTGGGCAGTGCCTGACATACTCGCTCACGCACTCGCCGCAGATCACAGTTGAGGGCACTCGAGCCGTTGGCGCACGAAGCGGCATAGGCGGGCGCTCCCAGCGCGCAGTCGTTGGCTGACCAAGCGCCAGTGGCGAAGACGTTGAGGTTGACGGAATACTGCCGCGCCGAATCGATATAGTCATAGGCCAGATTGGCGGCTTGGCTGCGGAAGTCAGCACTCTGCGTGTTGCGCAGCGATACACCAAGCAGCGAGGCCATGCCCAGGAGGCCGATGGAAAGTACGAGCACGGCCACCATCACTTCGATCATGGTCGCGCCGGACTGGCGGCTGCGCCGGAGTGAGCTCGTGAGCTGATTCACGCGCAGTTCTCCTTCAGCTGATTGGCCGTACCGGTGAGGGTGACACGGATGCGACGCTGGAAGGGCTGGCCCGTGCTGCAGCTGACGGGCCGCAAGCTCAAGTCAAAGTTGCCGACGGCCGGGACGATGCGTTGGCCGCGGTTGTTGAAAACAAGCGAGGTGCCACCGGTGACCTGGTCTGTTCCGTCAAGGCGCGCGGCGCGACGGACTTCACCAGCGGTGAAGCCCCCGCTGCGGTTCTCGTCCACCCACACGATGATGCCATTCGCCCAATCGGCGCCACAGGCGGTCTGATCATTATTGGCCGCACAGACGCCGCCCTGAGCATTGAACTGGATAGCCAGACTGCGCGCCAGATTGATCGAGGCCAAAATCTCATTGGTCTGACCCGCGATGCGGTTTCGGGTGATCGTGTCGTTGAAAGAAGGCAGCGCCAGGGTGACGGTGATCGCGAGGATCACGATCACGATCAGCAGCTCGATGAGGGTGACGCCTGCCTGCTTAGGCAATACGAGCGGTGTCATGGGAGGCTCCGGTTTGCTCCGAGGGCAACAGTATCGCGGACTTGCAGCAACTTCTGCATGGGGCGGACGGCCGGTAGACCCCCTCCGACCAGCGTTTCGGGGCGATGCCGAATTCTGGGATGGAATTCGCAAGGCGGAAGAGGGGGCTAGGGGCTAGGGGCTACAGCTTGCGGGTTGGGGGTTGGGGGTTGGGGGCTTGGAGAGGGCTTGTCGGAGTCTTGCTGGAAGGGCGTGTGGGGACGACTGCGGGCCTGAGGACACCCCGCCCTCTCCCCAACCCCTCTCCCGTGGGGAGAGGGACTCAAGCGCGGGGTGCGCCTGCTCAAGCGGGGGAGCCGCCCGGGTATGCCTTGCTCTTGCTCAAGCGCCTCTCCCCTGGGGAGAGGGGTTGGGGTGAGGGCCGGGCGGAGCGCGCGCGGG
>CAZPHV010000063.1:0-30762 GCA_964586455.1 uncultured Aquimonas sp. | reverse complement strand
CTTGCCGTGACGCAGAAAAACTGGGGAGACCTCAGGCCAGGGCCCACCCTATGCCGCTTCGATGGGAACTGGGGCGAGCGTGGAGCTCATGGTGGGCCAGGGCCCACCCTATGCCGTTTTGGTGGGGGCCGGGGCGAGCGTGGGGCGATATCCCTCCGATGGGCACCGGCGGAACGTGGGGCTCACGGTGGGTCGAGACTCACCCTATGCGACCGGCGTGAGCCGAGCGGCCTGCGCGGACCGAGCTCAGGGCGCGTCGGCGCCCGCCCTGCTAGACTTTGCGCCCTTCCGCGCCCACGCGAACGCCCGCTGCCTACACGGCATCGGGCGCGCCGGCGCGCGACCCACCTTACGGATCAGGACATCGCCATGCAGTACATCTACACGATGATCGGCGTCAGCAAGATCGTGCCGCCCAAGCGTCAGATCATCAAAGACATCTCGCTGTCGTTCTACCCGGGCGCCAAGATCGGCCTGCTCGGCCTGAACGGCGCGGGCAAGTCGACCGTGCTGCGGATCATGGCCGGCGTCGACAAGGACTTCCAGGGCGAGGCGCGCCCGCAGCCGGGCATCAAGATCGGCTATCTGGAGCAGGAGCCGCGCCTCAACCCCGAGCACACCGTGCGCGAGGCGGTGGAAGAAGGTGTGGGCGAGGTGCTGTCAGCACAGGCCGAACTCGACAAGGTCTATGCCGCCTATGCGGAAGAGGACGCCGACTTCGACAAGCTCGCCGCCGAACAGGCGCGGCTGGAAGCCATTCTCGAATCGGGTGACGCACACACGCTGGAACAGCAGCTCGAAGTGGCCGCCGATGCGCTGCGCCTGCCGCCGTGGGAGGCCAAGATTGGCCCGCTTTCGGGCGGCGAGAAGCGCCGCGTGGCGCTGTGCCGGCTGCTGCTGCAGAAGCCCGACATGCTGCTGCTCGACGAACCCACCAACCATCTCGACGCCGAGTCGGTGGAGTGGCTGGAACAGTTTCTCGCCCGCTATGCCGGCACCGTGGTGGCGGTGACCCATGACCGCTACTTCCTCGACAACGCGGCCGAGTGGATTCTTGAGCTCGATCGCGGCCGCGGCATTCCGTGGAAGGGCAACTACAGCGACTGGCTGGTGCAGAAGGAAGAGCGCCTGAAGCAGGAAGAGAACCAGGAGAAGGCGCGCCAGAAGGCGATCGCACGCGAGCTCGAATGGTCGCGCCAGAACGCCAAGGGCGGCCGTAGCAAGGGCAAGGCGCGTCTCGGCCGGCTGGAAGAACTGCAGTCAGTCGACTACCAGAAGCGTCAGGAGACGAACGAAATCTTCATCCCGCCGGGCGAGCGCCTGGGCAACTCGGTGATGGAGTTCAAGAACGTCAGCAAGAGCTTCGGCGATCGCATGCTGATCGACGATCTAAGCTTCATCGTGCCGCCGGGCGCGATCGTCGGCATCATCGGCCCCAACGGCGCCGGCAAGTCGACCCTGTTCAAGATGATCACCGGCCAGGAAAAGCCGGACTCGGGCCAGGTCAACATGGGCCCGACCGTGAAGCTGGCCTATGTCGACCAGAGCCGCGAGAAGCTCGAAGGCAACCACAACGTGTTCCAGGAGGTCTCCGGCGGCTCGGACATCCTCAACATCAACGGCGTCGAGATCCAGTCGCGCGCCTACATCGGCCGCTTCAACTTCAAGGGCCAGGATCAGCAGAAGCTGGTTGGCACCCTGTCCGGCGGTGAGCGTGGTCGCCTGCATCTGGCCAAGACCCTCTTGCAGGGCGGCAATGTGCTGCTGCTCGACGAACCCTCGAACGACCTCGACATCGAAACCCTGCGCGCCCTCGAAGACGCGATCCTGGAATTCCCGGGCAACGTGTTCGTGATCAGCCATGACCGCTGGTTCCTGGATCGCATTGCGACCCACATCCTGTCCTTCGAAGGCGACTCGCACGTCGAGTTCTTCCAGGGCAACTACCGCGAGTACGAGGAAGACAAGAAGCGTCGCCTCGGCGAGGAAGGCGCCAAGCCGAAGCGGGTGCGGTTCAAGAAGTTGGTGTGAGAGCCGGGATTCGGGATTCGGGATTCGGGATTCGTTAAAGCCGGTTCCCGCGAGAGTGAAGGCCCCCGCCCTGTGCGGGGGCTTTTCTTTTTGTGAGCCGCAGGTTGAAACGGCCTGAGTTCGTGAGGCGCACTGCACCTCGCCGCCTGCGAATCCCGAATCCCAAATCCCGAATCCCGGAGGAAGCGGCACGCTTCCTCCTAACGCCACCAAGCGTTTCCCGCTAGTCTTGACGCCCCTTCCACGCCTCGTCCCTCGCCCATGTCGCACCGCCCCGTCCCGACCAGCCAACGCCTCGAACAGGTTCGCTACGAGATTCGCGGGGAGCTGGCGCGGCGAGCTCGGGAGCTGGAGCAGGCCGGGCGCAAGCTCTACAAGCTGAACATCGGCAACCCCGGCGCCTTCGGCCTGCACGCGCCTGCACACATCCAGCAGGCGATCGTCGAGCACATCGCCGACAGCGATCCCTACTGCCACCAGCAGGGCCTGCCGCAGGCCCGCGAGGCCGTTGCCGCATTGCACGTGGCGCGCGGCAGCGTCGGCGTCACGCCCAACGACGTGTTCCTCGGCAACGGCGTCAGCGAGCTGATCGATATCGCCCTGCGCGCCCTGCTGAACCCCGGCGAGGAAGTGCTGCTGCCGAGCCCCGATTACCCTCTGTGGAGTGCGGCCACCCTGCTCAACGGCGGCAACCCGCGCTACTACCACTGCCGTCCCGAGCACGGCTTCCTGCCCGATCCCGAGCAAATCGAGGCGCTGATCACCGCGCGTACGCGTGCGCTGGTGCTGATCAACCCGAACAACCCGACCGGCGCGGTGTATCCGCGTGAGCTGCTGAAGCAGATCGTCGAGATCGCCGAGCGCCATCGCCTGGTGCTGATGGTTGACGAAATCTACGACGGCCTGACCTACGACGGCGCCGAGTTCGTGCCGTTGGCACCGCTGGCCGGTGAGGTGCCCTGTCTGTCGTTTGGCGGCCTGTCCAAGGTCTACCGCGGCTGCGGCTTCCGCGCCGGCTGGGTGGTGTTGTCCGGCCATCGCGGGCGGCTGGCCGAGTACCACCACGCCTTCGACCTGCTGGGCGCGCTGCGCCTGTGCGCGAACGTGCCCGCACAGTGGGCGATACCGGCTGCGCTCAACGGACCCGATACCGCCAGCGCACTTACCGCACCGGGCGGACGTCTGCATGCGGCCCGCCAGGCCGTGCTCGACGCCTGCGCGATGAGCCCGCGGCTGTCGGTGGTTGCGCCCGGCGGCTCGATGTTCGCGTTTCCAGGCGTCGACACCCGCGACCTGCCCGGCTTCGACGACTACCAGTTCGCGCTCGAGCTGCTGGAACATGACGGCGTGTTGATCGTGCCGGGCTCGAGCTTCAACGTGGCCTATCGCAACCACTTCCGCGTGACCTTGCTGCCGGAGGCCGCCGACATCGCCGAGGTGTTCCGCCGCATCGACGGCGCGCTGGAGCGCCAGGCGCAGGCGATCAAGCGGGCGGTGGCCTGATGGGTCGGCGTTTCCTCGCGCTCGGGGACTCGTACACGATTGGCGAGGCGGTCAGCCAGGACCAACGTTGGCCCGTGCAGCTGGCAGCCCGGCTGAATGCCCGCGCGCTCGACTTCGACCCACCCGAGATCATCGCCACCACCGGCTGGACCACCGACGAGCTGGCTGCAGCGATGGACGAAAAGTACCCGCTCGGCACGCGCGCGCAGTTCGATCTGGTCAGCCTGCTGATCGGCGTCAACAACCAGTACCGCGGGCGAGCGCTGGACGAGTATCGGGAACAGTTCACCGAACTACTCGATCGCGCGCTGGCGCTGGCCGGCGATGATCCGCAGCGGGTCATCGTGCTGGCCATTCCCGACTGGGGCGTAACGCCCTTCGGTGCGAACAGCGGCCGCGACCTCGCCCAGATCGCGCGCGAGCTGGACGCCTTCAACGCAGCCGCCGCCGCGATCGCGCAGTCGCAGAGCATCCGCTTTGTCGACACCAGCGCAGTCTCGCGCGAACGCGGCGCGCAGTGGGTGGCCGAGGATGGCCTGCACCCCTCGGGCGCGCTGTACACCGCATGGGCCGAAGCCGCCGACATCGCCCTGCTCAAGCCGTAGGGCGGGTCTCGACCCGCCGGGTCTGTACCCTCACCCCGATCCGCGCGCCCCGGGCCTGATCCGCCTTCGCCACGGGACCATCCTCGGGCGCGCCTGCGGCGCTCCGGTTGCGCATGCGCGCCGAAGCGCCCATCGGCACGTCCAACTACACGGTTCAAGGGATGGGCCTTGACCCATCAAGCCGCGATTCCCCTCGCCCCCTCGAACGGTCATCACCATCAGGTGCAGGCACCCGCCGACGGTGCGTCGAGACAGCTGTGATCGCGGCGAACGCACGGCGCTGGCGGGTCAAGACCCACCCTATGGGTTGTGGATGATCTTTCTGGAAACCTGCAAGTCATTGATATCTCCGGAACGTGTGTCGCCTTGCTCCGAAGTGATCGATTCGGAAGCCCGTGTGCGGGATGTCAGCTCACGCTCTGACCCTGACCCATCGCAACCAGCATGGCCGGTTCGTACGACGGCGTGCACGCGGTGCGATTCCGATGCGCCTGACACCAGCGCAACAACCCATGCGGAGGCTTCACCATGGCGCCCCATCACCAAGCGTGCAGCACCTTTCCCGCGCTTTCGCTCGACACCGGTCCGGACTCGCAGCCGATCGAGATCCATCTCATCGCACAGCTCGCCCCGGGCAGCGGCGATCGCCTGATCGCCGAGACCGAGGCGCGGCAGCGGGCGCACCCGGCCTATCGGAACGCGCTCGACGAACCCTCGGTCAGGCTGGCCGGCATGCACCTCGCCCACGGCGACCGCTCGTCGCTGTACAGCTTCGTGGTCGGCCCGCACGGGCACCCTTTCCACCGCCATGCGGGCGCGCGCATGTTCACCGCGGTGTCCGGAAGTTCGGGCGCACTGCTGCGCTTTTCCAGCGCTACCGATGCCGCGGTCGCCGCTGATCCAGCGGCGTTCGTGCGGGCCCAGCAGCATGTGCGAGTGCCGCCGGACAGCCTGTTCAGCGTCCGCTTCGGCGGCGGCACCTGGCATCAGTTCCTGCCGCAGCGGCCCGGGCTCGGGCACGGCGCCCTGTTCGCGCTGTCCTGCCACACCGACGAACTCGGCGGGGCACTGGGCGACGACCTGCGCGCGCGGATTCTCGCCGACCGCGCGGACATCCCGAGTCTCACCGAAACCCTGCCGGAACCGGTGCTTGCACTGCTGCGCGGGGATCCGACGCCGCGCGCCGAACACTGGCTGAGTCTGTCCGTGAAGCCCGACAGTTTCGCTGAACGCGCCCGTCGCGCGCTGCGTCGCGCGAGCGGACGAGTGCGGACGGCACTCGGCAGCGGACGCGCCTTGCTGGGTTCGGTCACCTCGGTGCGCGCGACACCGCAGCCCAGCCGCGAGCATCAGCTGCCACCGCGCAGCCTGCTGTCTGCTCACCTGGCTGAGGGCCAGGACGATTGCCTCGTGATCGAACTTCCGGTCGGGACTTGCCCGAAGCCCTCGGCGCAGCGCCTGTTGGCGCGGGTGCTTGAGGGCTTTCTCGAAAACCCGCCTGCAAGCGTCGGGCTGCTGATGCGGCTGCGCAACCTGCTGGTCAGACCGCTGGGTCTGCGCACCGCCGCGCTGGGCTGTCCGGTGTCTTCACTGCAGGCAGTGGACTCACTCTGCCACTTTGCTGGCTGCTACCCGGTGCTGGCCAGCCAGGTGGATGCGGATGACGCTTGGGCGGAGGTGATTCTCGGCGCGAACGATCGGCACCTGAGGTTCCGCTCAAGCGTGAGCGTTACCATCAACCCCGAAGGCCGGTGCCAGATCCGCTTGGCCTCTCGCGTCAGCACCTCGAACGTGTTCGGTGCTCTCTACATGTTCGCGATCCGGCCGGTCCACGAGCGCCACGTCGCGCCGACTTTGCTGGAGTGGGCTGTACGCCATGCGCTTGGAACACCCATGGCCACGGCGTTTGAGTCCGCCCCGATGCATCTAGGCGCGGGCCTCGGTGCGCCACAGGCGCACCCTATGACGCACGGCGATTCATAGGGTGGGTCTTGACCCACCCAACCTCGACCCTCGCCTATCCGCGCTGCGTTTGAGTCCGCCCCGATGCACCTGCGCGCGGGCCTCGGTGCCCCACAGGTGCACCCCATGAAGCACGGCGATTCATAGGGTGGGTCTTGACCCACCCAACCTCGACCCTCGCCTATCCGCGCTGCGTTTGAGTCCGCCCCGATGCACCTGCGCGCGGGCCTCGGTGCCCCACAGGTGCACCCCATGAAGCACGGCGATTCATAGGGTGGGTCTTGACCCACCCAACCTCGACCCTCGCCGCGATCATCAGCCGCGTAGAAGGCCAACGCTCGCCTCGACGAGCGTCCCCGCAGGAGCCGAGGCGTCGCCGCGATGCGCCACTGCGTAGCCTCGCAAGAGCGACCGCCATTCGGAAATCCCGCTGCGGCAGTAAGCTCAGCGCGCCCGCGGCATGCCGCGGAGCTCGAAGCTGAACTCGACGCCGCTGCCGTCAGCAAGGTTGGCCGCACGCGCGCTGCCGGCGTGGCGTTCGGCGACCAGGCGGACGATGTGCAGACCCAGGCCAAGGTGCGGCGCGCTGCCGGCAGCGGCGCCGCGCGGACGCTGGCTGACGAGGGCGTCAAACAGCTTCTCGTGGCGGCCCGGCGCCAGCGTCGGACCGGTGTTGGCGACGGCGATGCGCGGACCCTGCGCACCGGCGCTGAGCTCGATGCGGATCTCGCCCTCGGGCGGACAGAAGCTGCGTGCGTTGTCGATCAGTTTGTCGAGTGCTTGAACAATCAGATCGGGCGCGCCGTGGAACAGGGTCGCGGTATGGGGCACGCTCAGCAGCAGCTGCCGCGGCGCCAGCAGCTCCCGGTAGCCCTCGCCACAGGCCTGCACCAGCGCGGACAGATCGAAGTCCTCGGGCTCGGCACTGGCGATTGCGCGTTCGATCCGCGAGCTTTCGCCCATCGCCCGCACGATCGCTGCCAGTCGATCGCTGCCGGTGCGCGCGCGCTCCAGATACACGCGGCTGTCCTCGGGCAGGCCCTGCGCTTCAAGGTTGTCCAGCGAGCCGCGTACCACCGCCAGCGGCGTGTGCAGCTCATGCGAGAGCGTGCCGGCCAGGCTGCGCAGGTAGGCGGTATAGCCCGCGACTTCATCCAGCAGGGTGCCGAAGCTGCGTGAGAGCTCGCCGAGTTCATCCACTGCCCTGCTGCGTTCGAAACCTTGGGCGGCGTCCGCGCCACCCCGCGCGAGTGCAGCTTCGGCCTGCTGAGACAGGCGCCGGATGCGCGCCGACAGCCGACCGGCGAAGACGTACAGCAGGCCAGCCAGCAGCAGTACGACACCAAGACTCACGGCCAGCACGCGCAGGAGGGCGCGGTCGGCCAGCAGCAGAGCCGCGCTGGCCTGGCGCAGCACCAGCACGCCGCGGGTTTCACCCTGGGTGTCGATGCGCGCACGTGCGGACAGTTGCAGCCGGTTGCCCTCTTCGATCGAACGCCAGCGCGGGCTGCTGTCGGCGGCCGTTGCCGGCACCGTCGGGCTTGCCTCCGTGCTCGCGGCCTCGGGTTCCATGTCGCCGAGCACGGCGTTGAACAAGCGCCGCCAGCCCGACACCTGCCCGGTGTCCGCCGCCAGTTCGCCCACCTGCAGAAGCCGCTGGCCCTGGCTGTCCTGCAGTTCGCAGACATGCGCCTGCGGACACAGCGCGGCCAGCAGTTCGCTGAGCGCAGGTTCGGGCTCGCGCAGCGGCCGCAGCAGGCCATCGCCGAGTCGCTCGCCGGCTTCACCGGGACGCATATGGTCGATGGCGCGCACGCCGAGTGCCAGCGGTCGCAGGCCCGGCGGCAGACGCAGCTCGATGCGGTAGCCGCGAGCATCCTCCTGCCAGTAGCCGCTCAGGCGTGGGGCCGGGCCGCTTAATGACTGCACCGCCAGCGCGCCTGGCGCGGAATTGGCCAGGCGCAGGCGCACGCGGCCGTCGAGGGTATCGAGGTCGAGCTCGACGCGATCGGCGTACTGCGCCTCCGGCTGGCTGGCTTCGGCACGCAGACGGCTGCGGTCATCGACTTCGATGAACAGATGCAGGGCCTGCTCACTTCGCGTGGCGCGCAGCCGCAGGCGACCCGAGGGCGCCAACACCAGCGCTTCATGAGCAGGCTGCGGCCAGTCGCCGTCGTAACCGTCGAGTTCGATCAAGCCCTCATGGGCGGGCACGCTGACACCGCCCGGCGCGAGTGGCAGCAGGCCGGGGTCACGCAGAAGGGCGCGCTCGATGGCGCTGGCCATCACTTCGAGCGTGGCGGTCTGCTGGGATTCCTGGCCGCGCCGCAGCTGGGATTCGAGCTCGCGCACCAGCACCCAGCCGGCCGCCGGCAAGGCCAGCGCGGCAGCGGCAAGCAGCACCAGCTGCTGGCGCAGGCGCATCGGTCAGCGAATGAACAGTCGGAAGCTCACGGCCGCCAGCGGTAGCCGGCGCCGTGCACGGTATCGACCTCGTCGAACTTCTCGTCGATGGCCTCGAACTTCTTGCGGATGCGCTTGATGTGCGACGTGATGGTGGCTTCGTCGACCACCACCTCGGCCTCGCGCATGAGCTGCTCGCGCGAGCGCACGTGGCCGGGGTGTCGGGCCAGCGCGTGCACGATCCAGAACTCGGTAACGGTCAGCGGCACCGATTCACCGTTCCAGCTGACCTGCATGCGTTCGAGCTCGATGCGCAGGCCACGCAGGGTGAATACGGTGTCGCGCGCGGCCGGCGAGCGCATCGCGTCGATACGGCGGAACAGAGCCGCCACGCGCGCGGTCAGCTGCGGCAGCGAGATGTCCTTGCTCAGGTAATCGTCGGCACCCAGACGCAGGCCCGAGATCACGTCGATGTCGGCATCGCGCGCGGTCAGGAACAGGATCGGCAGGGTCGGTGCGCGCGTGCGCAGCTCGCGGCACAGCTCGAAGCCGCCCTCGGGCTCGTCGCCCAGGCCGACGTCGATCAGCACCAGATCCGGCAGCTTCAGCGCGAACGCAGCACGCGCCTCGCCTCGGCTGCTGAAGCCGTGCACCTGGTAGCCGTAGCGGCTGAGCGCGTCGATGTAGTTGGCGCGGATGTCGGGTTCATCCTCGACAATGGCGATGGTGCGCGACATGGCGGCGTCCTTGCGCTGTGATCAGTGCAGCGCGTCGGGCGCGCCGTGGCACTTCTTGTATTTCTTGCCGCTGCCGCAGGGGCAGGGATCGTTGCGACCAACCTCGGACTCGCGACGCGCAGGCTGCGGCTTCAGCTCCTCCAGCCTCACGAAGTGCAGGGTTTGCAGCACGCCCGGCAGATCCATGATCAGCTGCAGGCGCTCGGCGGCGGTCAGCGGTGCCAGCATGTCTACGTCGTCGAAGTCCTCGGCATCGAACTCGTCGCCATCCAGTTCCTGCTCGGTATCGGCCATCACCTCGCGCAGCGACGCGTCGATGTTTTCGCGGGTGATGGGGCTGCCCTCCACCGGCGCGCCACCGCGCACCACGTTGAGGATTTCATCCAGCGCCGCGCGCACCTCGGTGTCGGGCACGCCGGCCTGTTCGATCAGCCGCGCGGTGCGGGCGAGTTCGGGGTCGTTGACCGCGGCTGCGAAGTCTTCAGGCGACAGCGTCTTCAGGCCCTGCGCGTCCTCGTCGGGCTCGAAGCCTTCGAAATCATCGTCTTCGAGATCGTCATCGAGATCGCCCTCGTCCAGTTCATCCTCATCGGGGTCGGTCAGCGCGAAGATCACGCTCATCGCCTCTTCCAGCTCGGGGTCGGCCTCCAGCCGCGTGTCCCAGGCCTCATGCTGCAGATACATGCCGTACTCGAAGCCGGACGCCCAGTCGGCGCCGTAGGGCGTGTCGTCCTCCAGCGTCTCCAGACGATTCTCGGTGACCGCTTCGAACAGGGACTCACTGAGCTGGATCGCCGGAATGTGCGCGGTAGCGTCGTCCAGATCGGTCTGCGAGATGCGACGTCCGACCGCGCGCCAGTACGCCAGCAGCAGCGCGCGCAGCTCTTCATTGCGAGCGGCGTCTTCAAACGGCGAATCGCCACCGCCCCAGACACCTGGCAGCGCATCCTCGATGTCGACCGCGAGCGGCGACACGAACAGCGCGCTGAAGAAGCCGTCTACCGCCTCCAGGTTCATGCCATCGCGCGGCACCGCACCGTCCCAGAGCAGATCGTCCAGCCGCTCGAAGTCGGCATCGGAAAAGGGCGCGTTGGGCGGTGTGATTGACGGCATGGTGTGGGCCTGTGGGGGGCTGGGAGCGACATGGTAACGCCGCAGGCGCCGCGGGGCGCCGCTTACGGCGCCTGCGGCGCGGGATTGGTGATTCGGGATTCGGGATTCGCCAGAAGCCGCTCGGGCGAACGCGGCGCTCAGACGGGGACCGCGCCACCGAAATCGCGCTGGACCCAAGGCAGCGTGGAACGCTGCCCGCGACGTATCAGCCGCTCGCGCTCTCTCGGGACATCACTACTGCGTCAGCGTTCAAGCATCATCAAGGAGTGGGGCCTCGCTCTTGCGAATCCCGAATCCCTACCCGGCCCTCGCGCACAGCGCTCGGGCGTTCGCCGGTGTGCGCGGCAGTGCCGCGCAAGCACACCGGCTCACCCCGAATCCCGGCTAGTAGGCATATTCCTTGAACACCGGATCCACCGACCCGCCCCATTCGCCGTGGAAACGTTCGAGCTTGCGTTCGGCGGCGGTCTGGCCGGATTCGATGATCTCGATCAGCGATTCAAGGTAGATGCGCTCGTCAACGCCATTGCAGTTCAGACGCGCGCGCCGCTGCAGGCCGTGGGCGGCGATCTTCAGCGACTCGCGGGCCAGCTCCATCACATTGGAGTTGCGGAAGGGCAGCTTCAGCGCCTGCCGCGGCACGCCGTCGCGCAGGGCGGTGCGTTCTTCCATGCTGAAGTCGCGGACCAGGTCCCAGGCGGCATCCAGCGCGGCATCGTCATACAGCAGGCCGGTCCAGAACGCCGGCAGCGCGCACAGCCGGCTCCAGGGTCCACCGTCGGCGCCGCGCATTTCCAGGTAGCGCTTCAGGCGCACTTCCGGGAACGCGGTGGTGAGGTGGTCGTTCCAGTCCGACAGGGTGGGCTTCTCTCCCGGCAGCACGCTGAGCTCGCCGCGCAGAAAATCGCGGAAGCTCAGGCCGGCGGCATCGATGTACTGGCCATCGCGATAGACGAAGTACATCGGCACATCGAGGATGTAGTCGACGTAGCGCTCGAAGCCGAAGCCCTCTTCGAACACGAAGTCGAGCATGCCGGTGCGGTCGGGGTCGGTGTCGGTCCAGATGTGCGATCGGTAGCTCAGGAAACCGTTCGGCTGCCCCTCGCGGAAGGGCGAGTCGGCGAACAGCGCGGTGGCGATCGGCTGCAGCGCCAGCGAGACCCGGAATTTCTTGATCATGTCGGCTTCGGAAGCGAAGTCGAGGTTGACCTGCACCGTGCAGGTGCGGGTCATCATGTCGAGGCCGAGCCCACCGACCTTCGGCATGTAGTCGCGCATGATCTTGTAGCGGCCCTTGGGCATCCAGGGCATGTCCTCGCGGGTCCACTTGGGCTGGAAGCCCATGCCGAGGAAACCGATGCCCAGACGGTCGGAAACGATCTTGAGCTCACCCAGATGACCTGCGGTTTCACGGCAGGTCTGGTGCAGGTTCTCCAGCGGCGCGCCGGACAGCTCCAGCTGACCGGCAGGCTCCAGCGTCACCGAGGCGCCGTCCTTTTTCAGCGCGATCAGATGCCCGCCTTCCAGCGCCGGCGTCCAGCCGAACTGGGCCAGGCCCTCCAGCACGGCACGGATGCCCTGCGGCCCCTCGTAGGCGGGTGGGCGAAGGTCCGACAGCAGAAAGCCGAACTTCTCGTGCTCGGTGCCGATGCGCCAGTCCTCGGGCGGCTTGGCGCCGGCCATGAGGTCTTCGATCAGCTGGGATTTCGTGTCGAGGGTGGAACTGGGCGCGCTGCTCGGGCTGGACACGCGGGACACTCCTGGGGGCGCCACTGCACGGGCGCGAAGGCGGCAGAGATGGGGCTGCAATCTGACTGCCGCAAGCATGACCTGCGGCAGGGCTGGCCGATGGTAGCCTCCTGCCATGCGATTCCGTGTTCTTGTCCTGCTCGGCCTGTCCGCGCTTGCCGCCGCCCTGCCCTTGCGCGCCGCCCCTATCCTGGAGCGCGGCAACGGGCCCGAGCCGTCCACGCTTGACGCCCACCGCTGCCAGGAGCTCGCCTGCGCCAACGTGCTGCGCGATCTGTACGAAGGCCTGGTGGCGGAAGACGCCTACGGCGCTCTGACTGCGGGTCTCGCAGACGCATGGACGCGCAGCGCGGACGGCCTTGAGTGGACCTTCAGCGTGCGCACCGGCGCGCGCTGGAGCGATGGGCAGACGCTCGATGCGCCACAGGTGGCAGCCAGCTTCCGCCGCGCCTTCGAGCCAGCCACCGCCGCACCGCTGGCGCCCCTGCTGTACGCGATCGAGAACGCAGCGGACGTGCAGGCCGGCAGGCTGCCGCCCAGCGCGCTCGGCGTGGACGCGATCGACGCGCGCACCCTGCGCATTCGCCTGCGCGAGCCGATCGACCTGCTGCCGCGGCTGAGCCTGCCGATCGCGTTTCCGCTGCGCATCGATGCCATTGAAGCCCACGGCAGCGGCCACACCCAGCCAGGCCGGCTGATCGGCAACGGCGCCTACGCACTCGACGCCTGGCGGCCGCAGTCGATGATCACGCTGAAGCGCAATTCGCACTTCCACACCCCGGCCGCGATCGAACGGGTGCGCTTCCACGTGACGGAAGACGCCGCCAGCGAGCTCAAGCGCTACGCCGCCGGCGACCTGCACATCACCGAAACCGTGCCGCCGGGGCGGCTGGACCGGCTGCGCGCGCGCTTCGGCGATGAGCTGCACATCAGCCCCTACCTCGGCGTGTTCTTTCTGGGCCTGAACATCGACCGCGCACCGCTGTATTCGAAACCACTGCGCGAGGCGCTGAACCTCGCGCTGGACCGCGAGCTGCTGGTGCGCGCGGTCACCGGCATGGGCGAAGCGCCGGCCTATTCGCTCGTGCCGCCGGGGGTGCGTGGGCATGGCTTGGTCGAGCCCGAGTGGGCGCGGTGGACTCCCGCACAGAGGCTTGAGCGGGCGCGAGCGGCCTACGCCGAGGCCGGCTACTCGGCGACACATCCCGCACGCCTTTCGCTGCGCTACAACACCTCGACCGTGCATCGGCGGGTGGCACTGGCGGTAGCGGCGATGTGGCGCGAGCAGCTCGGCATAATCACCGAGCTGCGCAATGAGGAGTGGAAGGTGTTCGTGGCGAACCGCCGGCAGCGCCGCGTCACCGAGGTCTTCCGCGGCGGCTGGATTGCCGACTACGACGATGCCGGCAGTTTTCTCGATCTGTTTGCCAGCGCCAGCCCGCTCAATTGGAGCGGCTATGCGGATCCCGCTTACGACGCGCTGCTGCAGAAGGCCGCATCCGACGCCGAACCGTCGCGCCGCGCGACCCTGCGCGGCGATGCCGAAGCGATGCTGCTGGCCGACTTCCCGATCGTTCCGTTGTACTACTACACGTCGAAGCACCTGGTCAGCCCGCGCCTGCGCGGCTTCGAGGCGAATCCGCTGGATCGCCACCCCAGCCGCTTCCTGCGCTTCGTCGAATGAAGCTTCCGCGCTCCATCTCGCGCCTGCTGGAGGCCGCGCTCACCCTCTGGCTGTTGCTCAGCCTGTGCTTCGTGCTGCTGCGCTTGGCGCCGGGCGGGCCGTTCGACGGCGAGCGCGCCGCGCCGCCGGAGATCGAGGCGGCGCTGGCCGAGGCCTACCGCCTGGATGCGCCGCTGTGGCAGCAGTACCTCGACTGGTTCGGTGGGCTGCTGCGCGGTGATCTCGGGCCGAGCTTCACCTATCCCGATCAGCAGGTGGCGGACCTGATCGCCCAGGCGCTGCCAGTCACCCTGATCACCGGCAGTCTGGCCCTGCTGCTCGCGATCGCGCTGGCGCTGCCCTTGGGCTGGCTGGCTGCGCGCGCACGCGGACGCTGGCCGGATCGCCTGCTGATGGGCCTGTCGGGTCTGGGCCTGGCGCTGCCGAAATACGTGGTCGCGCCATTGCTGGTGCTGGTGTTCGCGGTGCTGCTGAAAGCGCTGCCCGCCGGAGGCTGGGGCCGCGCGGACCAGCTGATACTGCCGGTGCTGGCGCTGAGCCTGCCCAACCTCGCCTACGCCGCGCGACTGGTACGCGCGGGCCTGCTCGAGGCCTGGGAATCCGACTGGTACCGGGCCGCGCGAGCGCGCGGACTGGCGCCTTCGATCCTGCTGTTTCGGCATGCCGCTCCGGTCGCTCTGCTGCCGCTGCTGGCCTGGATCGCGCCGGCAGCGATCAACCTGCTGAGTGGCTCCGCCGTGGTTGAACAGATCTTCGGCCTGCCTGGGCTGGGCAGGTATTTCGTCCAGGGCGCCTTGAACCGCGATTACACGTTGGTGATGGGGGTGGTCGCCGTCGTGGGCGTCGGCATCGTGCTGGTGAACGCCTGCGTCGATGCCCTGCGCGCTCGCATCGAACGGCCCTCGACCACCAGCCCCTAGGGTGGGCCCTGGCCCACCGTGGCGATGAGGTGTGTGGCCGTACGCGGGCGCGGCTAGACGAAGCATGCAATGAGGGCCGAGCCTGTGGTGGGCCAGGGCCCACCCTATGGCGCCGCGTTGATGGAGGGCGATGGAGGGCCGAGCCGGCCCTATGCTTGAGCGGGCGGTTCGAGCGGCCAGCGCAGCAGGAGCTCCTCCTGTGGGCGGGCGAACAGATAGCCCTGGCCGGCGTCGCAGCCCAGCGCGCGCAGCACGGCTGCTTCTTCCTGGGTTTCGACGCCCTCGGCAACGGTGGCCAGGCCGAACTCCTCGGACAGGGCCAGGATCGCCTTGACGACACCCTGGCTGGTGACCGAGCGGCCCATGCCGCGTACGAAGCTCTGGTCGATCTTGAGCCGGTCGGGACGCAGGCGGCCCAGGTAGGCCAGCGAAGAGAAGCCGGTGCCGAAATCGTCGATCGCGAGCTTCAGGCCGCGTGCCCGCAGGCGGTCGAGCCGGCGCAGCACGGCCTCGGCGTGGTCCATCAGCACCGACTCGGTGAGTTCGAGCTCCAGAGCTTCCGGCGGCAGGCCGCTGTCGGCCAGCGCGGCCTCGACGGTGGCCTCGAAGTCCTCGCGCTTGAACTGCAGGGTGGACACGTTGACCGAGACCGGCACGGCCGGCAGGCCGCGGGCGCGCAGGCGCATGGTCGCAGCGCAGGCCTCGCGCAGCACGAACTCGCCCAAGGGCACGATCAGGCCGGTGTCTTCCGCCAGCGGGATGAAGTCGGCCGGCGAAATCAGGCCACGCTGCGGATGCTGCCAGCGCACCAGGGCCTCGTAGCCGGCCAGCGCATCGGTGCGCAGATCGAGCTGCGCCTGATAGACCACGAAGAACTCCGCGCGCTGCAGGCCAGCGCGCATTTCCGATTCCAGCGTCAGCGCCTGCAGGCTGCGTCCGGTGAACTCGCTGCGAAAGGCCTGCACCAGGTTGCGACCGGACAGCTGGGCGGCGCCCAGCGCGAGCTCGGCGGCGGCGGCGAGCCGCTCGGCGTCGGCGGCGTCCTGGGGACCGATCGCATAGCCGACGCTGATGCCGAGCACCAGCTCGCGGCCGTCAATCTCGATCGGCTCGCACAGCGCGTCGTGCACGCGCGCGGCGAGAGGCTGCGCCTCGGCGGGCCCGGCTGCCGCGACCAGCACTAGGAACTCGTCGGCGCTGATGCGCGACACCCAAGCCTCCGCCGGCAGCACGCGCGCCAGTCGCGCTGGCACCGCCCGCAGCAGCAGGTCGCCGGCGGCGTATCCGAGCGACTCGTTGATCTGGCGGAAGCGATCGATGTCGACATGCATCAGCACCACGGTCGATCCGCACGCCTGCAGCTCCGCCTGCAGCGCCTGCATCAGGCGCTCGCGGCGCGGCAGGCCGGTCAGCAGGTCGTGGGCACCGAGATACTCGATGCGCGACTCGAAGGCCTTGCGGTCCGAGGTTTCCACGAACTGGCCGATGTAGTGCAGCGGCTGTCCCTCGACATCGTCGACCCGGGTGATGGTTAGCCACTGCGGATACACGCTGCCATCGGCGCGGCGGTTCCAGATTTCGCCGTCCCAACGGCCGCGGGCGAGCAGCTCGGCCCACATCCCGCGAAAGAACTCGGGCGGGTGGTGGCCGGATGAGAGCAGGCTGGGCGGGCGCCCGAGCACCTGTTCTCGCGGATAGCCGGTGATGCTTTCGAAGGCGCTGTTGACGTCGATGATCAGTCCTTCGGCGCTGCAGATCAGGATGCCGAGCTGACTGCTCTCGAACACCTCGCTGGCGAGCCTCAGGGCGGACTCCGCGCGCTTGCGCGCGTCGATGTCGATCAGCACGCCCGCCAGCGCGCGCGGGTGCCCGCCGGCATCGCGTTCGACCACCGTGCCGCGCCCGAGCAGCCAGCGGTAGTCACCGTCCCGACGGACGCGGAACTCTTCATCCAGCAGGCTGGGGCAGGTTTCGCCCGGGCGCAGACGGGCCTGCAGACGCTGCGCGTCGTCGGGGTGCAGCAGGCGTCCAAGCAGGGACAGCGGATTCGAGGCGACGCCACGGGCTTCGCCGAACTCGATGCTGGCCGCGGCGGCGGCATGGGTGTCGATCTGCGCTTCAAGGCCGAGCTCGGTGGCACCGAGCATGGCCGCCGCACGCGCCGACAGCCGGATCCGCAGCGGCGACAGCTCCAGCTGCCATGCGCCGAGTTCGGCGGCGTCCATCGCCAGGCGCTCGCGGCGCTCGGCGCTGCGCTTCGCGTGTTCGGCGCGCAGCCGGGCGATCTGCTGTTCGAGGTCGCGGGCCAGCACCTCCAGCGCCGGCTTCCACTCGTCCTGCCCCTCACCCGTGTCGTCTGGCCAGACCTCGAGCACGGCGGGCTCCAGCAGGTCACCGATGCTGAGCAGCTGCAGCGAAAAGCGCCAGGAGGCGGGCGCGGCGCTGGCCGTGGTCGGTTCGGGCAGGTGGCCAGCCCCACACAGCGGCGTGGCGTCCGGGTCTTCGGCCAGAATGCGCGCGGCGCGAAAGCCGCGGCTGCGGACGAGCAGCTCGCAGACGGTTTGCAGGCGCTCGGGCAGCGGCCGCTCCTCGACCAGGCTGCGGCTGCTCGCCAGCGCCAGCTGCTGGATGGCCTGATGACGACGCAGGCGCTCGAAACCCGCATCCAGCGCGTGTCCGATCGCACCCAGCTCATCGCGCCCGCCGACCTCGGAGGACTGCGGAATATGGCCGCTGCGCAGGGCCTCGGCGGCTGACTGCAGGCGTGCGCTGCGATCCAGCAGCTGCAGACGCAGCCACCACCACGCGAAAATCGCCGCGAGCGTAAGAATCAGAGCCTCGGTGCGGAAGACGCGGCGCAGGTTCCAGCGCGCCTCCGCTTCCGCCTGAGTGCTGTCGCCAATCAACACCAGCAGCCCGCGCTCGGGCGGATCGCTGCGCGCAAGCACAGGTTCAACCTGCAGTCGAAACGCAGCGTTCGCCTGCGTCGCGATCTCTTCCGCCGCGGCCGCCGGCAGGCTGCCGAGCAGCACGTCGAGCGCCGGCGGCAAACGCCGCCGCACGTCGTCCAGCGCCAGCCCGGTGTCCGAACGGCGCAGGCTGTGGAGGATCCGGCCCTGCGCATCCAGCTGCCAGGCCTCGGCCACCGAGCCGTACAAGCCAAGACGGGTGACGATGCCGCGCGCGCCCTCGGAATCGCCCAGTTCCGCATAGCTGTCCAGCCGACGCGCGGTGAGGCTGGCCAACTCGGCGAGATCCTGCTGCATATCCATGCGCGCATGCGCCAGGGCCTGTTCGCCGCGCAGGTTGAACAGGAGCAGCAATGCCGCTGCGCACAGGGCGCTGAGCAGCAGCGGCAGGCTGAAGCGTGCCGGCCAGCGGGTCAGCATGCGGCGCAGCCCGCGCTCAGCGACCACGGTCCTGCGCTCTCGCTGGGGTCGCCTGCAGGCCCGGCAGCAACAGGCCTGAATGCAGCGACGGCATGCCCGCGGCCGGATCCAGGCCCAGCAGTTCAGAAAGCTGCGGCATTACCCCTTGCAATGCGATGTCGCTGCCGGACAGCAACGCCTGGCTGCGTCTGCCGTCGAGGAAGTCGATGCCTTGCAGGGCACGGCGATATTCGTCGTCGCTCAGGCCCGTTCCGGGAACAAGTAGCTGCAGTGGAAGCGCATCGCCCGCATCGAACGCGGGGACGGTCTGGTCCCACGCCTGCAGCAGGGCCTGAAGCTCGCGCGCTCGCGCCTCTATGACGGTCTCTCGCGCAACCAGCACGTCGTAGACCAGACCGCTGAGTTCGCGGGTGCTGTGCAGTAGGGTGTGGCCTTCGCCGACCAGGCGACTGAGCAGGGGCTCGTAACTGACCACCGCGTCGATGTCGGCATCGGCCCAGCGCCGCGCGAGATGCTGGGCACGCACCTGGACCGGTCGTACCTGATCCGGGCGCAGCCCCTCGGCCTTGAGTGCGGCCGCCAGCATCAGGCCACCAACCGCGCTGTCCTCGACCAGGATGCGCCGCCCGTCGAGACCCCGCGGCCCCTCGACGCCGGCGCGCAGCACCACGCCATCCGCGCCGCGGGATTCCGACAGCACCGCGATGACCCGCAGATCGGGCAGGCGTCGACGCAGGCGCAGGGCCTCATCGAGCGTGACCGCAGCGGCTTCCACCCGACCGTCGCTGAGTGCCCCCAGGGTGTCGGTCGCGGACGGCAATTCCACCACCCGGATGGTCGTCGGCAGGCGCTCTTGTTCGCGAAGCAGCACCAGCGGGTCGTAGCCCAGCCAGGGGCCGATTGCCACCACCAGCGGCGCAGACGGTGGCGGCGCGCTGGCGACCGCCGCCAGCAGCACCACGATGGAGAGAAAAGCCGCCGTTGCCAGCACGCCGATGCGGCGCTCGCGCCGTTGCTGCGCGCGCAGCGCGCCGGAATCGGTCTGGAGGCTGTGTTCGCGCAATCCGAGAACTTCTTCGAGTGAAACGTGCGAATTCTCTGCAATGCGCATGCCGTGTGTGCGCGGCAACTTCTGTTTGACACGTACCAGCACGCCAAGACATCAGGCAACCTGCCGCGACTGCGCCACCCTCCGTCGGCACACACCCGCCTGTGCAGACCGTCGCGCAGGCGCGCCCCACTGACTAACGCTTTGCGGCGGTACAGGACTTGCTTCCACTCCTTGCCACCACGCTGCGCGCCGGCTGCCGTCCCGGCCACCGGCCACCGATCCAGGAGTCGAGACATGAATGCACCTGACGAGCCCCGCGGCACCCGCGTGCGGATTCCGGACCCCAACTGGGACAAAATGCGCGAGACGGTGCTGATGATGGAGCTTGCAGTCGGTCAGATCGAAGGCGCGATGCGCGACAGCGACAGCTCGGTGGAAGTGCTGACCGACACCTTCACGATCATGGCCAAACATATGGGCGTGATTGCCGCGGACGCCAACCGGCTGCCGGACGAGGGCGAGCTCGGCGAGATCAAGCGCCGGATGTCCGGCGCGGCATCGCAGGTGACCGGCATGGTCCATCAGTCGATCATCGCCTTCCAGTTCTACGACCGCCTCGTGCAACGTCTCAGCCACGTCAGCCACAGCCTGGAATGGCTGGCGGAAGTCGTCAGCGATGAAGAGCGCGCCACCACTGCCGATCAGTGGCTTGCCCTGCAGGAGAAGATCCGCGCGCGCTACTCGATGCCGGAGGAAGTCGAGATGTTCGAAGCGGTGCTGCTGCACGGCAAGAGCGTGCAGCAGGCGCTGGCCGACTTCATGGAGAAGATGAAGAACAAGGGCGACGACATCGAGTTGTTCTGACCCTGCCTGCTTCGCCCTCAGCGGCGACGCAGGCGCATCACCCGGCCAGGCAGCATCCGCCCGCGCTCGCGGCGCAAGTCACTGGCCTGGTCGAGCTCAATCTCGAAGCCCTGAGAATCTGGCAGCGCGCGCAGAGGGTCGGGGCTGTGGGCATGGCGGCCGGTGGGCTTCAAACACCGAGCTGCAGCCAGGCGGCCAGACGCTCGCGGGCTTCTTCCACACCCAGACCGCTGGAGGCGGAGAACAGCTGCACGCTGTGCCCTTCGGCCAGTTCGCCGCGCACTTGGCGCAGGGTCTGCGCCTGTGCGCCACGACCCAGCTTGTCGGCCTTGGTCAGCAGCACGTGGCAGGGCAGGCCCCGCGCCTCGCCAAAACCGAGCATCTGCTGGTCGAATTCGCGCAGTGGATGGCGAATATCCATGACCACCACCAGCCCGGCCAGCGCGCGCCGGCTCTGGAAATAGCCCTCGATCAGGCCTCGCCAGTGATCACGCAACTCCGGCGGCACCTTCGCGTAGCCATAGCCAGGCAGGTCGACCAGGAAGCGCTGCGGAGCGAGCAGGAAGTACACGAGCTGCTGCGTACGACCCGGTGTCTTGCTGGTGCGGGCGAGGCCGGTCTGGCTGCAGATCTTGTTGATTGCGCTGGATTTACCGGCGTTCGAGCGGCCGGAAATCGCGACCTCGAGGCCGTCGTCGGCGGGCAACTGGTGGGGGTTGTGCACGCTCAGCAAATAGCTGGCGGCACGGAAGGGATGGTGCTCGGACATCAGGTGATCCAGTACGGATGGAGACGATGCACACTTCTGCTTCGTTGACCCATCATGGGCGGGCTGGAATAATCCCGCGATTCCCGCGCCTGCCGCAGCCTGCGGTGGTGCCAGCGGTCGAAACAGCATTCCAGTTCGGAGCAAGTGTATGAGTTTTCGCCGCTTCCTTGGGCTGGCGGGCCTGCTGGCCGCCACTTCAGTTCTCGCCCAAACCCCCGCCGAGGTCTCGGCCGCGCCCGAACCCGCCGCCGCCGAAATGGCCACCCTGGCGGATGACAGCGCCCCGGTCGTGCCCGGTGACGCCAGCGCCGGCCAGAACAAGGCGGCCGTTTGCGCGGCCTGCCACGGCATGGACGGCAATGCTGTCGACCCGCAGTACCCGAAGCTGGCCGGCCAGCACGAGCGCTACACCGCCCGCCATCTCGCGCTCTACAAGAGTGGTGAGCGCAACAACGCGATCATGATGGGTTTCGCCGCGATGCTGTCGGCGCAGGACATGCGCGATATCGGCGCCTTCTTCGCCACCCAGACCGTGCGCGCCGGAATCGCCGACGAAAGCGTCATCGAAAGCGGCGCCAACGCAGGTCGCAAGTTCTACGAAATTGGCGAGCAGCTCTACCGCGGCGGCGACCTGGAACGCGGCGTTCCCGCCTGCGGCGCTTGCCACGGCCCTGCCGGCGACGGCAACCCGGGCCCGTCCTACCCCAGTCTGGCGGGCCAGCACGCGAGCTACACAGCGCTCCAGCTGAGTCTGTTCCGCGATGGCACCGTGTACGGTCGCGGTGACAATGCCAATGCCGTGATGGCCGGCGTCGCACGCTACCTCACCGATGAAGAGATCCAGGCGCTCGCGACCTATATCGAAGGTTTGCACGAAGCGCCCTGAGCTATGGGAAGCTGCGACCCCGCACGGGGTCGCAGTGACTCGCCCCGAGCACGCAGCCTGCTCGCGGCTGTGACTCGTTGTTCAGACTGGCCCGCCTAAGCTCGGCGGGCTTTCATCTATCTGGAGACCCCACATGCTGATGCGCCTCTTCGCCGCTGCCGCCCTGCTGGCTTCCACCGTCGCCTGTTCGGCGCAGGTGCCCGCTGCGGCCAATCTGACCGCAGGCTCCGACTACCAGCTGATCAACCCACCGGTGCCGAGCAGCGCGCCGGCTGGCAAGGTCGAAGTGATCGAGGTCTTCGGCTATAGCTGCGTGCATTGCGCGACGCTGCAACCGGTGATCAACGTCTGGAAGAGCAGCCTGCCCGAGCATGTGCAGTTCAACTACATGCCGGCCGTGTTTGGCGGCGCCTGGGAGGTCTACGCGCGTGCCTACTACGCCGCAGAGACGATGGGCATTCTGGAAAAGTCGCACGACGCCATCTTCAAGGCCCTGCATACCGACCGCAAGCCGGTCCAGAGCATCGAGGATGTGGCTGATCTCTACACCGCCTACGGTGTGACCCGCGAGGAGTTTCTCGCCAGCATGCAGAGCTTCGCGGTCAACGCCAAGATCGCGCGCGCCCAGCAGACCGTACAGCGCTATGGCGTTGACGGCACCCCGGCGATGATCGTCAACGGAAAGTACCGCGTGATGTCCCCGCGCGAGGGTGGCTTCCAGCGCATGCTGGAGATCGTCGACGCGCTGGTGGCACAGGAACACGCGGCCGCTGCGGCGCGCTGAAGCCTGCAAGGCTGTGTCCAAAGCACCTGCCCCGGCCCCGGTCGCCAGCGCGCCCGGGGCCGCTGCGTCTCCGGCCTCCGCCTCGACCCGATTGACGGTGTTGAGCGCGAACATCCAGGCCGGTGCTCGAACCGACCGCTACATGGACTATGTGTCGCGCCCCTGGACGCACGTGCTGCCGCACCGCGACAAGCGCGGCAACCTGGATGCACTTGCCGGCATGGCGCGCGGCTTCGATCTGGTCGGCCTGCAGGAGACCGATCCCGGCTCGTTGCGCTCGGGCTTCGTCAACCAGACCCACTATCTGGCCGAGCGCGGACGCTTCCCGTTCTGGAGCCACCAGCCCAATCGCCGGATGGGCGGCATCGCCACCAGCGCCAACGCGCTGCTGAGCCGACTCGAGCCACAGGAAGTCATCGACCACCCGCTGCCCGGGCGCATTCCGGGCCGCGGTGCCCTGCTGGCACGCTATGGGCAAGGCAGCGATGAGCTGGTGGTGGTGGTCGCGCATCTCTCACTGGGGGTGAAGTCTCGGCTGGCCCAGCTCAGCTTCATCGCCGAACTGCTCGAAGATGCGCCGCAGGCTCTGTTGATGGGTGACTTCAACTGCGAACCGCTGTGCTCGGAAATGCAGTCGCTGTACCGGCGCACCCGCCTGCTGCCGCCCGAGCAGATGCTGCCGAGCTTTCCGAGTTGGCGACCCACCCGCACGATCGACCACATCCTGGTCAGCGAGGGTATTCGCGTGCAGCGCCGCTGGCTGCTGGAAGGCGCGCCCGCCGATCACCTGCCGGTGGCGGCCGAAATCGAAGTGCCGGGCGCGCTCTAAGCACTGTGTGATCAGCGAGGGCGCCCGGCGCGCTTGAGTCAGCCCGTCGGAACCAAGCGCACCCGCACACGGTCGCAGCGGCCCTGATCCCGCTACGTTTGGAGTTCACCGTGTTGAACCGCGCATTCGCCCTGATTCTATTGAGCGGCTTCTCGATGCTGTCCTTCAGTCCCGCGCAGGCGCAGGATGGCCTGCAGGCGGGCCGCGATTTCGACCTGATCGAGCCACCCGCGCGGACTTCCGCCGCGCCCGGAAAGATCGAGGTGGTCGAGGTGTTCGGCTACAGCTGCGGCGCCTGCGCGACCATGCAGCCCCTGATCGATGACTGGAAGCCCCGGCTGCCAGCCGACGTCGAATTCCGCTATCAACCTGCGGCCTTCGGTGGCCCGTGGGATGCGTACGCCCGCGCCTTCTACGCGGCCGAAGCCTTGGGCGTGCTCGAGGCAGCGCATAGCGAGATCTTTCGTGTCCTGCACGTCGAACGTCGGGACGTCAGTCGTGTCGAGGACATCGCCGCCCTGTTCGCCGAGCACGGCGCGGACGCTGACGAGTTTCTCGCCGCGATGAACGGCACCGCAGTCAACGCCCGGCTGGCGCGGGCGAAACAGGCGGTTCAGGCCTACGGCAGCACCGGCACCCCAGAGCTCATCGTCAATGGCCGCTACCGTATCAGCCTGCGCCAAGCTGGCAGCTATGCGCGCCAGATCGAGATTGCCGAGGCCCTGATCGAACGCGAACGCGTGGCGGCCGCCCCCGCGCGCTAGGGATTAGCTCTGATTTATCGGATCTGCCTGCACGCGAGGGACGCAGTGCCCTCGGATCAAGCGTGTAGTGCTTGGCTTAGCGCAAGGCAGTTCGCAACTCTTCGGCGAGCAAGCGCAGCCCATCTGCGAGCGGTTGAAGGGTAGACAAGCGCAGCGCATCAGTCAGCGGTTGAAGGGTAGATCAGCGCAGCGCATCTACCAGCAAGTCCGAAAGAAGTCGCGCCTGCAGCGAGGCATGCGCGGCACGGGAAGGTTGCCACTGCGTTCCGAACCTGTGTCGGACTCACGACGCCCGAAGCGCTCCAGGATGGAGCCCTTCAGGCCTTCACCCGTCAGTCTGCGCAAACGTCAAGAAGACTATCCAAGCACACAGGCCCCGTAGGAACGGGGCCTGTGTGTTTTCAGATTGCGTCCTGAGCACCCGTCGGGCCTTGCCGCGGGCGTCTCCACTTTGCCGGACGCGCCCGGAAGAACTCCGGACGCGCGGCGATCACAGGGCTCCTCAGGACCCACACGTGCTGAGGCTCACTGCCTCAGAAGCGGGTCTCGAAGCGACCGTAGACGAAGCGGCTGCCCGGCATGTCGTAGGTCGAGGGGTCGTAGCCATTGAGGGTGCAGGACAGGCAGATCGGCGGCTCCTTGCCGAAGGCATTGTTGACGCCAAGGCTCACCCGGGTCGACTCACCCCACGGTAGCTTCCAGCCCAGTTGCACGTCGTGATAGGTCGTCGAGCCGAGTCGATTGGTGCTCGCCGTGGCCGGAGTGCGGCGGTCGCTGCAGACCTCGAAACTGGCGGCGCTGCCGCAGCGCTCGGTGAGATCGCTGACATGCCGCAGCGTCCACGAGGCCTCGAAGTCGCCAAGGCCCCAGCCCAGCGCAAGGTGGGAACTGAGCTCCGGGATCGCGCTGTTCGACACCTCGATGCCCACGCCCTGCGGCTGTCGCACGCCGTTGGCACCGACCGCCTCGTAGTCGTCGACGAAGGTGTTGCGCCAGTCGACGCTGAAACGCCCCAGCTCGCCGCCATCGATCACCCAGGAGATGTCGAGGTCGTAGCCGCGGGTGTCCACCTCACCGATATTGGTGAGGAAGTTGCTGAAGTTGTTGATTGCACCGAGCGCATTGCGGGTGATGCCACCGCACAGGGCCGGGCTCAGCGTGTTCACACACGCGTTCAGCTGGGTCTGGGCGTCAATGGCCTGGATGCCGCCTTCCACCCGATGGCGATACCAGGAGACACCGATGTCCAGGCGCTCTGAGAACCCGCCGGTGGCAAAGGCCGGGCTCCAGACGAAGCCAGCGGTGCTGCTGCGCGCGGTTTCGGGCTGCAACTCGCGGTTGCCGCCGGTCTGCACGGAGATTTGCGGGTTCGGCTGCTGATAGCCAGCCGGTACACCCAGCGCGTCGCAGTTGGCATTGCGGCCTCCGGGCGCGTTCGCCGAGCAGGGATCGGTCAGCACCGCGTCGAAGCCACTGACCGAGCCGAACAGCTCGCCGATGTTGGGCGCGCGGAAGCCTTCGGCCCAGGTACCGCGCAGCAGCAGCTGCTCGTTCACCTGGAAGCGCAGCCCGGCTTTGCCGGTGGTTTCGCCGCCGAAAGTCGAGTAGTCGGAGTAGCGGGCGGCAAGCGAGAGGTCAAGGCGACGCACGCCGTCGGCGGCGGCCAGCAGCGGCACGTTGAACTCGGTGTAGACCTCGTCGACTTCATAGCTACCGGTGGTCGGCCGTGAGGCCACGCCGTTGTATTCACCCGCGACGGTCAGGCCATCCGGGCGATACGAACCCTTGAGCTTGCGCTGCTCGAAGCCCGCCGCGTAGCTCAAGGTGCCTGCCGGCAGGTCGAACAGATCGCCGGTCAGGTTGCCGGACCACAGGCTGAGCGTGTTGCGGCTGGTGTCGCGCAGCACCGGCTGGATGAAGGACAGCATCTGTGGCGTCAGGCTGCCGGGGCCGAACAGGTCGATCGGCACGCAGCCCGGCGTCGCCTGGCAGGCTGCGGCAGGTCCGAGGCCCAGTGCCAGACGGCGGGCGTTGTAGCTGCCGAAGTTGGTCTGCTGGGCCTTGTTGACGCCGCGGGCGAAATTGATGTCCCACAGGTGGGTGCGACCCGCGAGATCGAACACGCCCTCGAGCCCAGTGCCGAGATGGAAGGTGTCGACATCCTGCAGGAAGCGGCGCGGGCCGCCTTCCAGCGGGCGGTAGCCGCCGAGCGAGAAGTTCTGCCCCGACACCAGATCAAACCCGAATGGGTTGAACGGGTTGCCGGCCGAAATTACCGCCGTGTCCGCCCAGAAGTTTGATGGCGCCGCGGGCCCGAGGAAGAAGGGCTCGGGAGCGGCCTGATTGGTCGACTTGCGATTGTTGTACAGGGCGCGAACATACCAGGTGGTGTCTTCGCCCAACTGCACGCGCGCCTGGCTGAACACGCCGGCGCGCTTGCTTGGCGTCTGCAGCAGGTTGAACTCGGCGAAGTTGAAGCGATCCGCATTGGTGAAGCAGCGGAAATCATCCGTTCGCGCGCAGCCGGTTTCGGCCGGGTTGTAGCGCGGGACGCCGTTCACTGCGTTCGGTATGAGGTCCAGATTCGCGCCGGTGTTCGGGTCTCTGAAGATGAAGCGACCGGCCGGAATCGCCGCGCTGCCGAACGCCACGCCAGTGCCGGGCACCGGCAGGCTGGATTGCGCGCGATCCCTTGAGAACACCGTGTCCTGCTCATTGAAGCTTGCGCCCACGAAGAAGCTCACGCGATCGCTGTCGCCGCCGAAGGCCAGGTCGGCGGTGGTGGTGCCGCCATCGCCCTCGCCGAACTCGCCGTAGCTGGCGCTCAGCGACACGCCTTCGAAACTGCGGCGGGTGATGATGTTGACCACGCCAGCAATCGCGTCCGAGCCGTAGATCGAGGAGGCGCCGTCTTCCAGCACTTCGATGCGCTCGACGATCGCCAGCGGAATGGTGTTGAGGTCGACCACGCCACCAACGCCGGACGCCGAGCTTTCGTTGACCCAGCGGATGCCGTCCACAAGCACGAGCACGCGCTTCGAACCCAGATGGCGAAGGTCGACTGTAGCCGCGCCGGCGCCGACGCCGCCGCCGTCCGGCGGAAAGCCGAAGTTGCCGCTTGAATTGAACTTGGTGTTCAGCGCAGAGCCGGAGCCGGTGGTCTGCTGCAGCAGATCGCCGATTGAGGTCAGGCCGCTGCGTTCGATCTGGGCGCGGCTGATCACCTGTACCGGCGTCTGACCCTCGATCTCGGCTTTCTTGATGCGCGAGCCGGTGACTTCGATGCGGTCCAGCTCGCGTGGGTCCTGCTGGGCCCACGCCAGGGCGGGCAGCAGCAGAACAGGCAGGGCGCAGCAGATCGCCGCCGACAGGCGGTGACGGATGGTGTTCATGATTCCCCTCATGAATTGAGCGCCCGTAGGCGCGGAATGGCGCCGGTCGGCTCCCCCGAGTTCGCCGGCGCGCGGAGTGTGAACGCGGTGCCCGGCATCTGACAAGAGCACACGCAGCACAGCTGATCCGTAGGCACACAGTTCAGTCGAGCGTTGTATTCCGCCTAATGGACCAGCAGGCTGAACCCGACCAGATACAGGAACGCGGCGAACACCCGCTTCAGCGCAGGTCCGCTGAGGCGGTGGGCGAGACGCGTGCCAAGCGGGGCCACCAGCACCGAGGCCAGGGCAATGCCCAGCGCAGCCGGCAGGTAGACATAGCCCAACGAGCCCGGCAGGTTCTGCGCCGGCGGCGACATCCAGGCGTAGCTGGCGGCGCTGGCCAGCGCGATCGCGACGCCGCAGGCACTGGAGGTGCCGACCGCGCGCACCGGCGGCACGCCCAGCCAGACCAGCAGCGGCACGGTCAGGCTGCCGCCGCCGATGCCGACCACCGCGGACAGGCCACCGATGCCCAAACCCGCTGCGGCCAGGCCCGGCGAGCGCGGCGCATCGCTGCGCTGCTGCTCGGCGCGCGGCGTGCCAAACGCCAGCTGGCTGCCGGCCAGCAGACAGAAAGCCGCCACACACCAGCGCAGGGTTTCGCTGGGAAGCCCGCTGGCGAACAGCGCGCCACCGATGCCGCCGACCACGAGCCCTGGCACGAGCGTCCACACGCTGGGCCAGAGCACGCTGCCGCGGCGGGCATGCGAGCGCGCAGACGACAGCCCGGTCAGGATGATGCTCGCCAGCGAGGTTGCCAGCGCCACATGCATGACCTGTCCGGCCGGCACGCCCTGCAGGGGCAGCAGCCAGGCCAGCGCCGCCACGATCACCAGCCCGCCGCCGACGCCGAGCAGCCCAGCCAGCAGGCCAGCGCAGGCGCCGAGAGCCAGATAAATCAACAGTAGACTCATGCGCGGCGGCGACCTTGGCGTCCGGGGCCCATGGGCCTGTGGAAGAATGGCCGGCGGGTGCACGGCACGTGCTGCGGAAGGTCTGAACAACTCCATCCCGGAGCCGTTCAGACGTCGTGAGTCCGGCGCAGGTCCGGATTCACTCATGCAGACTCAAGCACTTGCTTGCTGGATTCGCGAGCACGCCCCCATGGCGTGCAAGAAGCTCCGCTTCTACCCGCGTGCCTTCAGCCACGGGGCACCTTTAGGGTCCTGCGATTGTCCCACACACCTTGGCGGCCTCCGGCCGCGCCACGCTGCCACTGACGACACGGAATGTTGAAGAACCCACTCATCACTCTGCCCTGCCTGCTGGCGCTGCAGTTCGCGCCGGTCTGCCTGGCCGAGGACCTGCTGCCCGTCGATCGCGATCGACTTGCGCAACTGCGCAGCGCCATTTCCGAGGCGCCACGAGCCAGCGCCACCGAGTTCCGCACGCTGGCCCTGCGCCACGGCCAGGATCCGCTGTGGCCGTGGATCGAGCTTCAATACCTGCGCGGACGTGGCGCACGACTTGAGGCGGACCGCGTCGCTGACTTCCTCACCCGCCACGGCCACAGCCCGGCGGCGCGCGTGCTCAGGCGCTCGGCCTTGCGCGCGCTGGCCGAGCGCGGCGACTGGCCTGGCTTCAGCCGGATCGGCCTGAGCGATGAGGACGGCAGCGATGCCGAGTTGCGCTGCCACGGCCTGACCGCGCGCTTCGCCCGCGGGGACGACCCCGAGGTGATTGACGCCGCCCTGACCGAGTGGGACCGCGGCGACTCGCTGCCGGCGGCCTGTGACACCGTGATCGCCAACCTGCGTCGACTGGGCCGACTGGATGCCACGCGCACCCTCGTCCGCATCGAAGCCGCCGCAGAACGCGGAAATGTCGGCTTGATGCGACATCTGGCGCGCAGTCTTGAAGCGGATCTGCGCGTGCGAGTCGAGGCCGAAGCACGCTTCATCGAGGCGCCCGTGTCGACTGCGGCTGCATGGAACTCGACCCCACGTGCGCGCGCTGCGGTCGAGTCGGGTCTCAGCGCGCTGGCCCGGCGTGACCCCGCTGCCGCCGAGATCCTGCTCGATGCCTTGGCACCGGCGCTCAGGCTTGAAGCCGAACGGACCGGCCGCGTTCGCCACGCGATCGCGCTATGGAGCGCCGCCAGCTTTCTTCCAGAGGCAGTCGATCGTTTCGCTCGGGTGCCTGCTGATGCCTTCGATGCGCGTCTGCACGAATGGCGCCTGCGCGAAGCCATCGCCCGCCGAGCGCCACGCGAGGCCCTGGACGCGCTCGCGGCAATGCCATCCGAGCAGCGTGATCGCGCCCGCTGGCAGCTGATCGAGGCACGCCTCAAGACCGCTGTTGGTGAAACTGAGTCGGCCCGCGCGCTGCTCGTACAGGCCGCGACCGAGGCAAACTTCCATGGCTTTCTTGCCGCTGAGCTCAGCGGCCGCGATTACACCCTGTGCCCGCTGCCGGCGGCCACGGGTCGCGCCGCACTGCGCGGACTGGAGCGCAGCGGAGTCAGGCGTGCGTTGGACCTGCATGCCCTCGACCGCCCGGGCTGGGCCCATCAGGAGTGGACGGCGGCGATGGCGGGCCTCTCATTGCCGCAGCAGGCGCTGGCGGTTGAAGCCGCTTTCCAGCGCGGCTGGTACGACCGCGCCTCGCAGACGCTGGGCAGCGGTGAGGGCATGCGCTACTACGCCCAGCGATTTCCGCTGCCGCACGAGAACACGTTGCGCCGCGAGTCGCGGCGCCACGCGCTGCCGTCCGCGTGGGTAGCCGGACTGATTCGCGCCGAAAGCAGCTGGACCAGCCACGCGCGTTCGCCGGCGGATGCACGCGGTCTGATGCAGATTCTTCCCGCTACCGGCCGCGATACCGCGCGCCGGCTGGGGCGCAGCTTCAGCGGTCCCGAGGCGCTGTTCCAGCCAGTGTTCAACATCGAACTCGGCACCGCCTATCTGCGGCAGATGCTGGACGAGCACTGCGGTCGCCCTGCGCTGGCGACAGCGGCCTACAACGCCGGCCCGGCCGCGGTCGGACGTTGGCTGGCCGCGCGCCCGCCGGCCGCACCGCTGCTCGACGATCCCATCCTCTGGCTTGAAACCATCCCCTTCCATGAAACCCGCGACTACGTCGCTCGGGTGATGGCTTTCAGCCTGATCTACGACTGGCGGCTGCAGGGCGAGGCGGGCTCGCTGCTGGCGCGGCTTCAAGGTCAAGCCGAAGAACCGCTGCGAGGCTTCAGCTGCCCACAACCCGCCAGCCTCGGAGGCTGATTCCGGCGGCCGCTAGTGTAGCGTTGCATTCTGTTTGGAACTTAAGCGGCAGTTTGCTCGGATC
>CAZPHV010000062.1:0-30810 GCA_964586455.1 uncultured Aquimonas sp. | reverse complement strand
GATAGGCTGACTCAATTGTGTAGCAGAACTTATTGGGTTTTTCGACAGCCTGCTAACGGATGTCTGCCACAGGAAGAACTCGCTCTTTCGCTTCACGGCACATTCGATATCAACGCTGCCTACATGACTTGGTGATTTCCATACCGTAATACTCGGGTCATGTCTCCGACAGATTTGCCCTCTTAACGTGAAACCGCTACCCCGAGCGGCCTTCACGCACTGCCCAAGACCGATGAATCACTCAGACTTCGCCCGCTTTGCGCGGAGATTGCTGAGGGGCGCTCGTGTGCGAATGCGGCTTGGACCTCACGAACCGCCATCCATATCGAACGAAGCTTGAGCACCCGGCGATTGAGAATCGCTTGATCGCCATTCTCTAGCCATGAATCCAACAACTTAGGCGAGGACGTCATGCAAAAAACCATGAAAGCTGCAGTGGTCCGCGCATTTGGGGAGCCCCTCGTCATCGAGGAAACCCCAGTGCCATCCGTCGGCCGCGGACAGATTCTCGTGAAGATCGCGGCGTCTGGTGTATGCCATACCGATCTCCATGCCGCCGAGGGTGACTGGCCCATCAAGCCGACACCGCCGTTCATTCCGGGACATGAGGGCGTGGGGGACGTGGTGGCGGTCGGCCCCGGAGTCGGCCACCTTCGGGAAGGCGATCGAGTGGGAGTGCCCTGGCTCTACAGTGCCTGTGGACACTGCGTGCACTGCCTCGGAGGCTGGGAAACGCTCTGCGAACAACAGATCAATACCGGCTATTCCATCAACGGCAGCTTCGCAGAGTATGTCCTTGCGGACGCCAACTATGTGGGCCTCTTGCCGGCGAACGTCGGCTTCGTCGAGATCGCCCCCGTGCTATGCGCCGGAGTGACGGTGTACAAGGCCCTCAAGGTGACCAAGACCAAGCCAGGCGACTGGGTCGCCATCTCCGGCATCGGTGGCTTGGGCCACATGGCGGTGCAGTACGCTAAGGCGATGGGGCTGAATGTCGTCGCGGTCGATATCGACGACCACAAGCTTGCGCTGGCCTCAAGACTGGGTGCGACGTTCACGGTCAATGCTCGCAACGAAGATCCCGGCGCTCGCATCCGCAAGGAGATCGGCGGCGCCCAAGGAGTTCTCGTCACGGCGGTCTCGACCAAGGCATTCCAACAGGCCCTGGGCATGGTCCGTCGTGGAGGCGTGGTGACGCTCAACGGACTCCCCCCTGGAGATTTCCCGATATCGATCTTCGATACCGTACTCAACGGGATCACCATCCGGGGATCAATCGTTGGAACCCGTCTCGATCTCCAAGAGGCTCTCGCCTTCGCTGGGGAAGGGAAGGTTCATGCCACCGTGCATACAGAGAAGCTTGAGAAGATCAACGACATTTTCGCACGCATGCACGAGGGCGATATCGAAGGAAGGATCGTGCTCGATCTCGGCTGATAACCGGGGAGCGGGCGGCCGTCCCGAACCATTTTCAGGCGCCTCGGCGCCTCTCAGGTCGTCGTCGGCGAGGGTGCGGCGACGTTGGACGCCTCGAACCCTTCTCGATCATCAAGCATCGTTTATGCATGGACACGAGTCATCGATACGCCTACGCACGACAAGGAGAGCGCTCAGGCAAGTCGCTGACCCGTTCGCGCCAAGGGGAATCGGGACCAAGCGATTTCGCGCTACTCCTCATCGCCGTGGCCGCCGCCGGGGCCAGTCAGACGGGCGTCCTTGCCTTTCTTCCTGATCTCGTCCGGGAGGGCCTCGGTGAATCAACTGTCGATTCACAAGGCTTCCACACTGCCGGACTGGCAGCCGCTCATCCCGTGGGTGCCTTGCTGCTGGCGCCATTGTGGGGCTGGCTTGCTGACCGCTACGACTATCGCATCCTGCTGCGCACCACGCTCGTCATCCTCGCGCTGGCGACAACCGCGACCGGAGCAACACCACTGGCATGGTTGTATGTGCTGCGCGCGCTGGCTGGCGCCTGCTCCGCTGCCATCATCCCTTTGGCGCTACTTGCAGCCAGTCTCGGTGCCGGCGATAGGGGCACTCAAGCGAGAAGATTCACCTGGCTGACAGCCTTCGTCTTTCTAGGCGACATGTTGGGTCCACTGTTCGGTGAGCTTTCGACGCGCTTCCTGCCAACCCTGCCTCTGGCGATGGTCGCTTTGATCATCGGACTCACCGCAGGGTTACTGCTTTTTGCTTGCCTGCCACCACGCTCGACGGGCTATCGCGCCGAGGCCTGCGGGAACCGGCCGACACCAGCCGGAGCGCTTGGACTGCTAACCCTCACGCTGCTGGGCACGAGCGGCCTCGCCGTTCTTCATATGGTATTGCTCGTGCCTGGCAGTCAACCCATTCTCTCGCGAGAGCACGTGGCAGGGATGCTTGCTCTTTGTGGTTTTGCGATGCTCGCCGCCCAACTCTTCCACGTCTACTTTCCCTGGTTGATTGCGAGCCCTAGAGCGCTGGCCTTCCTGATGCTGACGCTGTTCAGCACCTCCCTGCTCTTGTTTCCGATGGCAAGGAGCCCGGTCGCAATTGCGGTTCTTGTTGCAATGGCCGGCTGGGCCGGCGCCAGCCTGCGGCTGTTAACCAGCCTCTGGATCGGTGGCGAAGGAACACCTTCCGGAGCGAGGCTCGGTCTGCAGCAATCGGCTACCAGCCTGGGACCGGCACTGGCACCGCTCGCCGTCGCCGTCATCAGCGCGGACAGGCAGTTTGTCATCGTCTGGGCACTGGCCCTGTCTTCGCTCATGATGACACTCGGCCTTTCACGACTCTGGCCAGAACGAGGTGCCCGATTCTGCAGTTGTCCTCGCCATTGATCCTTGGCGAGTCAGTTGGGAACGCGCGGCATGGATTGGCTTCGGCAGGGCGCAGCGGCAGCCCTCGATATGGCGAAGTCTGAAGGAGGCGATGCGGCATCAAGCCTTCCCAATAATCAAGCAGGCCGCTTATACGTGCCGATGAAGGGCGTGCGTCTCAACCATCGGCCAGCGGCAAAAGGATGATGAACTTGGTCATCCTCTCGTCGGACAATACGCTGACCGACCCGCCATGCGCCTCGACGATGGACTTGACGATGGCCAACCCCAGGCCGGCGCCTTCACCCTTCCTGTGCGCGGCATGATCCACCCGATAGAAGCGATTGAATATTCGCGAGAGCTCCTCGGTCGGGATCTTCTCACCGGGGTTCTCCACGCTGATCACGACGTCCCGATCGTTCTGCATGAATCTCACCGTGATCGTTCGGCCGTTGGGTGTATATCGGATCGCATTGGAGATCAGGTTGCTGAGGGCCCGACGCAGCATCTCCCGGTCGCCACGAACCGGAACGCCCTGACCGCGAACCTCGAGTTTCACGCCCCGTTCCTCGACCAGGGCCTCGAAGTACTCGAACAACCCCTGGATGGCGTCCTTCAAGTTCACGCTCTCCAGATTCAGGTTTCCCGGATCGTTCTCGGTCTGCGCAAGGAAGAGCATGTCGTTGATCGTGCGGTTCAGCCGCCCGAACTCTTCCAGGTTGGAGTAGAGAATCTCCCGATACTCATCGGCCGATCGGGCCTGGCCGAGCACCACCTCCGTTTGCGTCATCAAGTTGGTGACGGGCGTGCGCAACTCGTGGGCGATGTCGGCGGAGAAATTCGCCAACTGTTCGAAACCGTCTTCGATGCGCCCCAACATGTCGTTGAACGAGGCGATGGTTTCCTCCAGCTCGATCGGGACGGACTTGGGATCCAACCGCAGATACAGTTTCGAGGAGGTGATGGCGCGAATCTTTTCATTGGCCCTGCGGATCGGAATGTGCCCCCATCGGACAGCGAACCAGGCCACCAGGATCGCGATGCACATGACCACGCAAATGGTCCACCATTGGATGCGCTGGAAGCTCTTGATGAAGTCGAGATGGCCGCCGATATCCATGGCCACCGCAATCGTGTAGACCTCGCCCAGGTCGGCGTCGCCGCCAGCAACAACAACGCCACCACGATAGGATTTGCCGTCCTCCTCCCAGATCGTCATGCTGTGCTTTCCCCTGAGAGGGACGGGAGGCACGCGCTGGGCGAAGCTCGCCATGTCCGGGCCATCCTTCGGGGCATAGAGCGTCTTTCCGGCGGCGTCGGCGACAAAGTAGTAAACGCCGTGATGCCCTCGAACGGCACGGCGCAGGGCCTGTTCATCGCTTCCGTCGCGCACCTCTCCCAATGCCCGGATGACCGAACTGGAGATCACGCCCAGTTCCTCCTCGTCCATCTCGGCGAAATGCCGCTCCAGCGATCGCACGCTGATCCAGCTGAAGATCAGGAACACCACCATCATCGCGATGCCGACCAGCCCGGTCACCCGCGACGAGAGCGACGCCGGGCGGCGAAGAAATGCGAGCCAGTCAGGCATCCGGGATGTCCAGCGTGTACCCCATGCCGCGCACGGTCTGGATGAGCTTGGGCTCGTAGCTGTCGTCTATCTTGGCGCGCAACCGCCGGATTGCGACGTCGATGACATTGGTGTCGCTGTCGAAATTCATGTCCCAGACTTGCGAGGCGATCAGCGAACGCGGCAGCACTTCACCTTGGCGTCGTGCCAGTAGTTCGAGCAAGGCGAATTCCTTGCTGGTCAGGGTGATACGGTGCCCGGCCCGGATGGCGCGCCGGCGCGCAAGGTCCAGCTCCAGATCGGCGATCTGAATGCGGTCGTGAGGCGCGGGCGAGCCTCCCCTGCGCAGCAGGGTCC
Organism: uncultured Aquimonas sp.; assembly: GCA_964586455.1. GTDB lineage: Bacteria > Pseudomonadota > Gammaproteobacteria > Xanthomonadales > Xanthomonadaceae > Aquimonas. Next base: position 26,085 of record CAZPHV010000062.1, on the reverse strand, counting down.
GCACGCGTGCAAGCAGCTCCGAGAACGCGAATGGTTTGATCAGGTAGTCATCGGCCCCCAGTTCCAGCCCTTGGACGCGATCGTCGACACTGCTGCGGGCGGTCAGGAAAAGCACCGGAACCTGGTTGCCTGTGGCGCGAATGGACTGCAGGACCTTCCGCCCATCAATGCCCGGGAGCATGACGTCGAGCACGATCAGGTCGTAGTGCTCGGTCGTGGCCAAGTGCAGGCCATCGGGCCCATCGCGCGCCAAGTCGACAACGAACCCGGCCTCGGTAAGCCCTTGGCGTACGTAGTCCGCAGTCTTGTGCTCGTCTTCGACAACCAGAAGTTTCATCGTAAGTCCACGCATGCGCCGGTTCGGCGCCTCTGGCCCGTCAGGACGCGGTTCCTGAGATTGCCCTTCACTGTAGCGAGGCAAGGCTGCCACGAAGGTGACTGAAACATTACATGTTTGTAATCGACGCGTAACTGGCCCGACAGCGCGCCATTCCTACGATCGGCATGTCGTCATGGCCGTCCCATCGACCGTCAAACACACCCTCTGGAGCGTCGAGATGAGCGGAATCCCTGGTCGGAAGCGAGGAGCGTGGCGCAGCCCGGCTGTCCTCACCCTGTGCGTCTTTCTCTTCATTGCGGGGCTCTTCCTGTGGCTGGAGCATCGGGCGCACCTGCTCGGGGCGCTCCCCCTTTTGCTGCCTCTGCTGATCTGCGTCGGCATGCATTTCTTCATGCACCGCGGTCATGGCGGTCATAGCGGTCATGGCGCGCACGATGACCATCGCAAGGAGGGCGATCGCGATGGCCGGTGACCCGCCTGCCTATGGCCTCTGGTTTCTGGCGCTGGTGAACGCCGGCATCTTCATCCTGTTCGCCCTGAGCTTCTTCAAGCCGGCGACCGCGCGCGACTGGCGCTCGCTGGGCGCCTTCTCCGCGTTCATCGTCGCCCTGTTCGTGGAAATGTACGGCTTCCCGCTGACGCTCTACCTGCTGGCGGGTTGGGTGGGCAATCGTTTCCCCGGGCTGGATCCGCTCTCCCACGACGCCGGCCACATCTGGCCCGCACTCTTGGGCTGGTCGGGAGATCCCCATCTCAATCCGTTCCACCTGGCCAGCTACGTGCTGATCGGCGGCGGGTTCTGGCTGATCGCCGCCGGCTGGCGGGTGCTGCACGAGGCCCAACGCGCCGGATCGCTTGCCACCACCGGACCGTATGCCCACGTGCGGCATCCGCAGTACGCGGGTTTCGCCCTGGTGCTGATCGGATTCTTCCTGCAGTGGCCTACGCTCGTGACGGGCGTGATGCTGCCGATTCTGCTGGTCATGTATTGGCGGCTCGCCAAGCGGGAGGAGCGCGAGGTGGCGGCGGCGTTCGGGGATCGGTATCGACGCTACGCGAGCGACGTGCCGGCCTTCGTGCCGCGGCTTGGGCGCCTGTTCAACAGCAAAGAAGGCCAGATCGAATGAACTCTCATGACCCCCACTCGCAGCATCATCACGATCACGGTCAACACGCCCATGCTTCATCGCCGCCGGCGGGAGCCGTGGTGAGCGCTGCCGGCTCCACTCACGCCGGACATTCCGGACACGCCGGCCACGACCACGGGGCCATGGTCGCCGACTTCCGCAGGCGCTTCTGGGTCACGCTGCTGCTGACCCCGTTCGTCCTCGCGCTGTCGCCCATGATCCAGCACGCGCTGGGCCTGGGCGAGGCGCTGGCCTTCCGCGGCGACCGCTACGTCCTGTTCGCCTTGTCGACCGTGGCCTATGTCTACGGCGGCTGGCCCTTCCTGGTCGGGGTCGTCTCCGAACTGCGCAAGCGCCAGCCCGGCATGATGACGCTGATCGCGCTGGCCATTTCGGCCGCCTACGTCTTCTCGGTGGCGGTGACCTTCGGCTTCCCCGGACAGGAGTTCTACTGGGAGCTGGTGACGCTGATCGCGATCATGCTGCTGGGCCACTGGGTCGAGATGCGCTCGGTCATGGGCGCGTCGCGCGCCCTGGAGGAGTTGGTCAAGCTGCTGCCCGACAGCGCCACCCGCATCGACGCCGATGGCAGCCTGCGCGACGTGCCGATCAGTGCGCTGCAGCCGGGCGACCGCGTGATCGTCCGTCCCGGCGCCAAGGTGCCGGTGGACGGCGAGATCACCGAGGGTTCCTCGGGCTTCAACGAAGCCATGCTCACCGGCGAATCCCGCCCGGTCACCAAAGGCGCCGGTGCCACCGCGATCGGCGGGGCCATCAACGGCGCGAACGCCGTCACCATCCGCGTCACGGCCACGGGCGATGCGACGTATCTGTCGCAGGTGATCGAGCTGGTCAAGAAGGCGCAGCAGACCCGATCGCGCACGCAGGACATCGCCAACCGCGCCGCGGCCTGGCTGACCTACATCGCCCTGGCCGTGGGCGTCGGTACGCTGCTGGTCTGGTGGCTGGTGCTCGACGCGCCGCTCAATTTCGCCATCGAGCGCATGGTCACCGTCATGGTCGTCGCCTGCCCGCACGCGCTGGGACTGGCGGTGCCCCTGGTGGTCGCGGTCAGCACGTCGCTGAGCGCGAGCAACGGCCTGCTGATCCGTGACCGGGCGGCGTTCGAGCGCGCGCGCCGACTGGATGCCGTCGTGTTCGACAAGACGGGCACGCTGACCGAGGGGCGATTCGGGGTCAGCGACATCGTGTTGCTGCAGGAGGGCGACGAGCGCCAGGAGCTGGCCTTCGCCGCGGCGGCGGAGAGCCAGTCGGAGCACCCCATCGCCCATGGCATCGTGGCCGAGGCCAAGCGCCGCGACATCGCCATCCCCAAGGCCAGCGACGTGCGCAACATCACCGGCGAAGGCATCGTGGCCACCGTGGGCGATGTGCACGTGCGCATCGTCAGCCCCGGCCATCTGGCCCGCCAGGGCAACGCCATCACCCACGAGCGGCTCGGACAGCTCGAATCGGCAGGCAAGACCGTCGTCGTGCTCGAACGCGATGGTCGGGCGCGCGCGCTGTTCGCGCTCGCCGATATCGTACGGCCGGAGTCCCGCGAGGCCATCGCCGAATTGACCCGCCTCGGCATTCGCTCGGTGATGCTGACCGGCGATGCGCGGGGCGTGGCCGAATCGGTGTCCAAGGAGCTCGGGATTTCCGAGTACTTCGCCGAGGTCCTGCCCGACCAGAAGTCCGAGAAGATCCAGGAGCTGCAGGCGCGCGGCCTGTCGGTCGCCATGGTGGGCGACGGCGTGAACGATGCCCCGGCACTGGTCCAGGCCGACCTGGGCGTGGCCATCGGCGCGGGCACGGACGTGGCCGTGGAGTCGGCCGACGTCGTGCTCGTGCGCAGCGATCCGCGCGACGTGGGCGCGATCCTCGGCCTGTCGCGCGCCACCTACCGCAAGATGGTGCAGAACCTGATCTGGGCGACCGGCTACAACACCATCGCGGTGCCGATGGCTGCCGGCATCACCTTCGGGACGGGCTTCCTGATGACGCCCGCCATCGCCGCCGTCTTCATGTCGGCCAGCACGGTGATCGTCGCCATCAATGCCCAGCTGCTTCGCTTCTACAGGCGGCACGCATGAGCGCCGCGCGGCCTTCCAAGCGGCTGATCCTGCCGCTTCCGGGCAACGAAGCATTCGCTCGCCAGTTGGCAGCCGCCGACAGTTGGGAACTGGGCGCGCTGCAGACCCGCCGGTTCCCCGACGGCGAAAGCTACGTGCGCATCGCCGCGCAGGTGGCGGACAAGTCCGCTGTCCTCGTGCAGACCCTGGCGCAGCCCGATCCCGGCTTCCTGTCGCTCGTCTTCGCCGCCGACGCCGCCCGCGACCTGGGCGCCCGCGAAGTGATCCTGGTCGCACCCTACCTGGCCTACATGCGGCAGGATCGCCGCTTCCACCCCGGAGAGGCGATCACCTCCCGGAGCTTTGCCCGTCTCGTGTCGTCGAGCTTCGACCGCCTGGTCACGGTCGATCCCCATCTGCACCGCTACCCGGCGCTGTCGGCGCTCTACACCGTGCCCGCCGACACCCTCCATGCCGCGCCGCTGCTGGCCGACTGGATCGCCGCCGAGGTGGACAGGCCGTTGGTGATCGGTCCGGACGAGGAAAGCGAGCAGTGGGTGGCGGCCATCGCCCGGCGCATCGGCGCCCCCCATGCGGTCCTGCGCAAGATCCGCCACGGCGATCGCAACGTCGAGGTCGCATTGTCCGACCTGTCCACCTGGCGCGATCGCCAAGCCGTGCTGGTCGATGACATCGCTTCCTCCGGACGCACGCTGATCGAGGCCGCCCGGCAGCTGCCCCAGCAGGGCTTCGCGCCACCCGTGGTCGCCGTGGTGCATGCCATCTTCGCCGAGGATGCCTACCAGCAGCTCGCGCCGCTGTGCAGCCGCATCGTCTCCACCGATGCCGTGCGGCATGAGAGCAATGCGATTGCGCTCGCTCCCCTGATCGCACAGGCCCTTGCCGCCGACACAGAGGCAGCGACCAGCCTCGTGCGCCATCGCCGTCCACCCGAACCCCTCGATGACATCGACCCGACGGGTGCCGATTCCTTCACCGCGACTTCCACACCCTGGGGATTTCTCTCTTGAAGCTCACTTCGTTCGGCGGTGCCAGCACCGTCACCGGCTCCAAGCATCTGCTGAGCCACAACGGAAAGCACATCCTGGTCGACTGTGGCCTGTTCCAGGGCCTGAAGAACCTGCGCGAGCTGAACTGGGAGCCGTTGCCGATCGCGCCGAAGGATCTAGACGCGGTGGTGTTGACGCATGCGCACCTGGACCATTCCGGCTACCTGCCCAAGCTCGTGCGCGATGGCTTTCGCGGACGCATCTACGCCACCGCGGCAACCCGCGACGTGGCCGAGCTGATCCTCAGGGACAGCGGCCACCTGCAGGAAAAGGACGCCGAGTACGCCAATCGCAAGGGCTTCAGCAAGCACAAGCCCGCGCTGCCGCTGTATACAGTGCAGGATGCCGAGCGCGCGCTCAAGCAGTTCTCCAACGTACCGTTCGGCAAGCCGGTCTCGCTTGCCGACGGCGCGACACTGACTTTCCGCTATGCCGGACATATCCTGGGCGCCGCCACGGCGGAGATCGACTGGGGTGGCAAGCGCATCGTGTTCTCCGGCGACTTGGGTCGCTACGACGACCCGATGCTGTTCGATCCGCAGCCCGTGGCCGAAGCCGACTACGTGGTGATCGAGTCCACCTACGGCAACCGGACCCATGCGCCGAGCGACGCGGCCGAAGCCCTCGGGGCCGTCATCGAGAAGACGGTCGGCCGCGGCGGCACGGTGGTCATTCCCGCCTTCGCGGTGGGCCGCGCCCAACTCCTGCTCTACTACCTGTGGAAGCTGCGCCAGGCCGGACGCCTCGGTTCGGTGCCCATCTATCTGGACAGTCCGATGGCGATCAACGCCAGCGAACTGCTGTGCAGCCACCTGGACGACCACCGGCTGCCCGCAGAGATCTGCCATGCCGCCTGCGGGATCGCCACCTACACCCGCGAGGTGGAGGAATCCAAGCAGATCACCGCCAGTCGGTTCCCCAAGGTCGTCATCTCGGCCAGCGGCATGGCGACCGGCGGTCGGGTGCTTCACCACCTCGCCGCGTTCGCGCCGAAACGCGAGAACACCATCCTGTTCGCCGGCTATCAGGCCGCAGGGACCCGCGGCCAGGCCATGCTGCAGGGCGCACGCGAAGTCAAGATCCACGGACAATGGGTTCCGGTGAATGCGCAGGTCGCCAACCTGCCGGAGCTGTCGGCGCACGCGGATTCCAATGAACTGATGCGCTGGCTCTCCGGTTTCCGGCACGCCCCCTCGCGCGTCTTCGTCGTGCACGGGGAAGCGGATGCCGCCGAGGCCCTGCGCGTGCGCATCGACAAGGAAACCGGCTGGCCTGTCTCGGTCCCGCGGCTGGGCCAGGTGTTCGAGCTGTGACCGAGACTGCCGACCGGACTGCCAACGCGCCCCCGACCCTGCGCGCCCGGCGCCTGGGCCTTCATGCCCAGCACCAGGCGATCGCGGTCATGCGCACCGATTGCCACGTCTGCCGCGCCGAAGGCTTGAGCTCCCGTTCCCAGGTCCTGCTCTCGGCGGGCGGGCGCCAGGTCCTGGCGATGCTTTACCAGGCCGATGGCGATCTGGTGGCGCCCGGCGAGGCGGCGCTGTCCGAGTCCGCGTGGGAACGCCTGGGCGTCGCCGAAGGCGCGCCCATCGAAGTCTCCCATGCCCCCACGCTGGACTCCCTGGCCAGCGTGCGGCGACGCATCTACGGCCACCGGCTCGATGCGGCCGCATTGCAGGCCATCGTCGAGGACGTCACCGCGGGACGCTACACCGACGTGCACCTAGCCGCGTTCCTCACCGCCAGTGCGGCCCTGCCGCTGGACGAGCAGGAAACCGTCGACCTGACCGCGGCGATGATCGACGTCGGCGAACGCCTGACGTGGAACGCTCCGGTGGTCGTGGACAAGCACTGCATCGGTGGACTGCCGGGCAACCGGACCACGCCGATCGTGGTCGCGATCGTCGCTGCCAACGGTCTGGTGATGCCCAAGACGTCCTCGCGCGCCATCACCTCGCCGGCCGGCACCGCGGACACCATGGAAACCCTGGCGCCCGTCGATCTCGACCTGGCCACGATCCGGCGCGTGGTGGACCAGGAAGGCAGCTGCGTTGCCTGGGGCGGCGCCGTGCACCTCAGCCCTGCCGACGACGTCTTCGTGCGGGTCGAGCGGGAGCTGGACGTGGACACCGAGGGGCAGCTGATCGCCTCCGTGCTGTCCAAGAAGATCGCGGCGGGCTCCAACCACGTCGTGCTCGACATCCCGGTCGGGCCGACCGCCAAGGTCCGTACCGAGGAGGCCGCACGCCGGCTGGGGGATCGCCTGGTCGCGGTCGCCGCGCGCCTTGGCCTGGCCGCGACGTGCATCCGCACCGATGGCAGCCAGCCGGTGGGCCGGGGCATCGGTCCCGCGCTCGAAGCGCACGACATCCTCGCCGTCCTGCAGAACCTGCCCGATGCGCCCGCCGACTTGCGGCAGCGGGCCGCCGTGCTCGCCGGTGCCGCGCTCGAGATCGGCGGCGCGGCAGAGGCTGGAGCGGGCCATGCGCTGGCCCTGGCCACCTTGGCCGACGGGCGGGCGTGGACGAAGTTCCAGCGGATCTGCCAGGCCCAGGGCGGCATGCGCGAGCCGCCCACGGCCTTGCACGTCCGGCCCCTGACCGCTTCCCGCGCGGGGCGGATCGTCCAGGTCAACAACCGCAAGATCGCCCAGCTCGCCAAGCTGGCCGGTGCGCCCGAAGCCAAGGCCGCCGGCGTGACGATGGAGGTCGTACTCGGGGCCAATGTCGTCCGCGGCCAGCCGCTGCTTCAGCTGCACGCCGACACGGCCGGTGAACTGGCGTATGCCATGGAATATGCGTCCTGGAACCCGGACATCATCGAAATCTCGACTTGAGACGTTGCTTCAGCATCTCCATGGGAGGCCAAGATGCACCCACGTGAAACCCGGACCCGTTCAGCGAAGCGCGCTGCGGGCAGATCCAGAAGCGAAAAGGCTGTTCGCGTATCACCCGTGGCAACCGTGCCGTCGGTGTCGACAGATCGTTCCGCCGGACAAGCGCCTGCAGGTTCTGCCGTGTGCGACTTCGCTCAGGCGGTGGGCTACTCGCGTGACGTGTTCGAGCGCGCGGTGCTGTTCTGGGACACGCTGCGCCAGCGCGCCGACGACATGATCGCCCACGAGCGCGCGGGCAAGCCCCCGCTGCTGGACTTCGACTACGAAACGCTGCTCGATGCCCGGCGCTTCGAGCGTCCGGCCAACTACGCGCTCCTTCGCATCACCCGGGCCGGGGACCACTGCATCGAAGACTGCCTGGATGCCTCCAGGCCGCCCGTGGTGGTGGTCGATCCGCGTGCCGGACATGGACCTGGCATCGGGGGCTTCAAGACCGACTCCGAGATCGGTATCGCGCTGCATCGCGGCCATGCCGTCTACTTCGTCTCGTTCTATCCTGAACCATGTCCCGGCCAGACGCTCGCGGACGTGTTGCATGCGCTGCGGCGCTTCGTGGAGGAAGTGGCGAGGCGCCATCCCGGCCAGCCTCCTGTGCTGTACGGCAACTGCCAGGCGGGTTGGGCGCTCACGCTGCTCGCGGCGGACTGCCAGGGCCTGAGCGGGCCGGTCGTGCTCAACGGATCGCCGCTGTCCTACTGGGCGGGCGCCGCGGGCATGAACCCGATGCGGCTCGCCGGAGGATTCGTGGGCGGCGTGTGGATGACCCATCTGCTCGCGGATCTGGGCAATGGCCGTTTCGACGGCGCCTGGCTCATCCAGAACTTCGAGAATCTCAAGCCGGAAGGCGTGTGGGAAAAGTACGCCGACCTCTTCGCGCATGTGGATACCGAGCGTGATCGCTTCCTCCAGTTCGAGCGCTGGTGGAATGCCTGGTACTTCATGAGCCGCGAAGAGATCGTCGCCATCGTCGAGAACCTGTTCATCGGCAACCGTCTCGAGGAAGGCAAACTGCGGATCGACGAGCACTGCGCCGTCGACCTGAAGCGCATCCGCAACCCGCTGGTGGTCTTCGCGTCCTACGGCGACAACATCACGCCGCCCCACCAGGCACTGGGCTGGATTCCCGTGGTCTATCCCGACACCGACGCGCTCAAGCAGGCGGATCAGCGCATCGTCTACCTGACCAACCCGCATGTCGGTCACCTGGGGATCTTCGTCTCCGCCAAGGTCGCCCGCTTCGAGCATCGGGCCATCCTGGAGAGCCTGGCGGACGTCGAGGCACTGGCCCCGGGCCTCTACGAGATGAAGATCGACAACCCGACCGGCGACCCGGATTGCGCGCGCTCGCAGTACACCGTCCGTTTCGAGGAGCGACAGGTCGAGGACCTGCGGTTCGATGTCCCCAACGCGGCGTTCGAGAAAGTGCGAGGGATCTCGGAGGCGAACGAGTTGTTCTACAAGACGTTCGTGAGCCCCGTCGTGAGCGCCATGAGCAATCCCTGGAGCGCCTCGGCGCTGGAATGGCTGCATCCGATGCGCACCAGCCGCTACCTGCTTTCGGAAGCCTTCAGCCCCTGGATGCACGCCGTCGCGGCCCTGGCGCCCCTGATCAGGAAAGGTCGGACGCCATTGCCCGCGGACAACCCCTTCGTGGCGCAGGAGCAGGCCGCGATCGCGCAGGTTTCCCAGGCCATCGAAGATGGGCGCAAGCATCGCGACGAGGCGATGGAATGGTGGTTCGCGCTCGTGTTCGGCAGCATGCCGGGAAGAATCGGCGCGGCCTGACGATTCGCGTTCGCGGCCTGGTTGCGTAGTGAATCGGCGGACGAAGGCTTAGGCGCCAGTCGTCACAAGTGGCCGGAGCGCGAGATCGCCAGGACCAGGCGCAGCGAGAGCACCAGGGCGAGCACGTACGCGACGACCGCGAACAACGGCATGTCGCCCCAGATGCGGGGCCCAATGCTGTGTTGCATCAGGAGCGATCCAGCAAGGTAAAGCCCCAGCGTGATCAACGCGACCGACACTCTGTTGCCGGTCCGGCTGATGTTGGCCTGCAATGCCTCAAGCCCCCGGTGATACATGGTCAGGCTCGGCCTGCCGTCATCCATCATTGCCGACCTGAGCAGTTCCGATGCGATCGTCGACAAGCTGTCGGCCGTGCGCGCGGCACGTTCGGCCACCGGCCGCCGGCTGCGGCTCGCCTCCTTGCCCAACGAAGCGGCAAGGGTGTCGCGGTGGAATTCAAAGCTTCCCAGCAGGTTGAACGCCGGATCGAGCTGGCGAATCGTGTTCTCGACCAGGAACAGTGTTCGGATCAGGACCAGCAGATGCCGGGGCAGCCGGAAACGCGCTCCTCCGCCCAGGCGTGAGATCCGCCACACCATCTCGGCCAGCGACCACTCGGTGACCGGCAGGTTCTCCAGCTCGTCGAGAATCTCGCCGATCGCGCGCGTGTACTCGCGACGGTCCACGGGCGCGACGATGAAGCCCAGCAGAAGCGCCGAGTCCAGCACCTCGTCCGCGTCCGCATAGGGCACGGCAGCGATCATGCGTGCAAGCGCACGCCGCGCCGCCGGATCCAGATATCCGATCGAGCCGAAGTCATGAAAGCACAGGCGCCCGTCCGCCATCGCGAACAGGTTTCCCGGATGAGGGTCGGCGTGATAGACGCCGCGGACGAACAACAGATGGAGATAGGCATTGAACAACTGGTCGGCGATGGCACGCCCCCGGTCGCTGCCGGAGAAGTCCGTGACGATGCTGCCGCTGCTGTATGCCTGCACCAGCACGTCGGGCGAGACGTAGGGCTCGATGACGTGGGGCATCATGACGCCGGGCAGCCCGGCGATCGCGGACTGCAAGCGCCGCATGTTCCGCGCTTCGTGCTCCAGGTCGATCTCGGCAAGCAACTGCGTGCCGAGTTCGTCGATCAGCGCCAACGGCTGTTGCCGCCTGAGCTGCGGCCACACGGGGAGCAGGATCCGCACCAGCAAGCGCAGCAGCAGAAGGTCGGTCTTGACCTGGGAGACGACGCCGGGGCGGCGAACCTTGACCACTGCTTCCTGCCCGTCATGCGTCCGCGCCCGATGTACCTGGGCCACGGACGCGGCCGCAAAAGGAACCGCATCGAACCGGGCGAACAGCGTTGCGGCCGGCTGGCCGAACGCATCCTCGATAGCCGCTTCGGCAAGCCGCGACGAGAACGGTGGCACCCGGTTATGCAAGTCCTCCAGCACCACCCGGTACGCGTCGGGCAGCATGTCGCGGCGCAAGCTCAAGCCTTGGCCGAGCTTCACGAACGTCGTGCCCAGCCCCTCCAGCGTCCCGCGCAGACGCTCCGCCAGCACCGATGGGCTGTTCTTCCGCAGACGCCACCACGCCAACCCGAATCCGAAGGCCGCGACCAAGATCTGAGTACCACGACGCAACGATGAGGTTCGGGGTGGACGCATATGACCTTCGATTTCGTACTCGATGGCCTGATGCAGGTTGCATTCCAGGCCCTCCTGAGATGGCTCCACCCCACCATCTCACTAACCCCAAACACGGCTACATCAGAACCAGAAGCGCAGGCCGATCACCCACCGGTTGTCGGTTCTGGAATGACTGCTAAGCCCGCGCAGGTCCGACGTCTTGCCGAAACTCCATTCGCGCTCGAATCCCACGTAGGGCGCGAACTGCCGCGTGATCTCGTAACGCAAGCGGACGCCTCCCTCCACGGTACTCAGGCCCGCACCGATGACTTCCTCCGGATCGGTCTGCCCGAACCAATTGGCTTCGAGCCCCCAATTGGCGATCAACCGGTTGGTGAACAACATCTCATACTCGACCTCGACGATGGCCGCCGTCTCGCCGCCCTCTCCGACGTAGCCCGTTGCCGAGACCTCGAACTTGTAGGGCGCCAGCCCCTGGACGCCGAACGCGGCCCAGTTGCGCGGCGTTCCGCCCCCGCCGAAGTCACCGAAATCCCGGCGCACGCCCACCACGACATCCCACCAGGGATGGATCGCGCGTCCGTACATCACCTCGACCCGCGCACGCTGCAGGCTCTCATCCAGAGCGTGCCCCTTGGTCCTCAGCCAGAGGCGGTTGATGTCGCTCCCGACCCAGCCGATTCCCTCCCAGGCGATCTCCCTGCCTTCATCCGTGTTCGCCCCTTCCAACTGATCCATGAGCCAGAACGAGTTCAGGCTGGTTCCGTGCTTGTGGTAGTCCTTCAGCGGCGGGAATGCCGCCAGGCGATCGGCATCCGTGACGGAGGGGATGGGTTCGCGTGGCGAGTCGAGCGTCCCCATCCGGGAATGATCCATCTGCGAGTGGTCGACCTGCGGACGATCATGCTGCGAATGATCCATCTGGGAATGGTCGACCTGCGGGCGATCATGCTGTCCATGATCCATCTGCGAGTGGTCCGTTCCGGCATCGGGAGGCTGGGGCGCCGTCGCGGGCTCTTCCTGCGGGTCCGCCGTCGAACTCGACGTGACCGGCTGGCCATGCCCGGCATGCTGCGCGGAGGCCGCAACGGGAGGGAGCGACAACGCTGCGGCCAGCGCAATCCACCGCATCGATTTCCTTGCGCGCATCATTCTTCGATCCTCACTTCCCGGAACATTCCAGACTCCATGTGGAAGAAGAGATGGCAGTGGTAGGCCCAGCGACCGAGTGCATCGGCGCGCACCCGGTAGCTGCGCTTCGTGCCCGGCGGCATGTCCACGGTGTGCTTGCGCAGATGGAAGTTGCCCTGTTCGTCCTCCAGGTCGCTCCACACGCCATGCAGATGGATCGGATGCGACATCATGGTGTCGTTCACCAGCACGATGCGCATGCGCTCGCCGTAGTTGAGGCGCAGCGGCGCGGCGTCGGCGAACTTGATCCCGTCGAACGACCAGGCGAAACGCTCCATGTGGCCGGTCAGGTGCAGCTCCACCGTGCGCCCCGGCTCGCGGCCGTCGGGGTCCTCAAACAGGCTCTTCAGGTCGGCGTACGTCGCCACGGTGCGACCGTTGCCGCGCAGGCCGATGCCCGGATCGGACAGTCGCGGCTCTGGCGTCATGGTCTGCATGTCCACCAGGGGATTGCCGGTCTCGCTGGCCGGGTGCGCCTGCATCTGCATGCCTCCGGCCGGCGCGCCCTGCATGGCCGTGGCCGAGGCGCCGTGGCCGGCATGTGGATCGACAGATGCTGCGGCACCATGGCCAGCGTGTGGATCCGAAGCCGGTGTGGCGCCATGCCCGGCATGCGGATCGGCGGCGGCCGGCGTCGCGCCGTGTCCCGAATGCGCGGCGTGGTCGCCGTGTCCCATGTCGGCCATGGTCAGCAGCGGACGCGGATCGACCGCCGGCACCGGTGCACGCAGCCCTTCACGCACCGCCAGCGTGCCGCTGACGTAGCCGGTACGGGCACTGTCCTGGGCAAAGAGGGTGAAGGCGTCCTGGCCGGTCGGTTCGACGATCACGTCGAAGGTCTCGGCGGTGGCGATGCGAATCTCGTCCACCGTCAGCGGATGGACGTACTGGCCATCGACCTCGACCACCGTCATCTTCAGGCCCGGGATGCGGACGTCGAAGTAGGTCATCGCCGAGCCGTTGATGAAGCGCAGGCGGATCTTTTCCCCGCTGCGGAACAGGCCGGTCCAGTTGCCCAGCGAAGTGGTGCCGTTCATCAGGTACGTGTAGGTGTGCGCGTTGACGTCGGACAGGTCGGTCGGCGTCATGCGCATGCGCCCCCATGCCGTACGGTCGCTCAGCGTCGCGCTCAAGCCGTCCCGGCGCACGTCACGGAAGAAGTCTCCCACCGTGCGCTGGTAATAGTTGTCGTACTCCGACAGCTTCTTCAGCCGGGCGAACAGGCGGGCCGGATCCATGTCGGTCCAATCGGACAGGAAGACCACGTAGTCGCGGTCGTAGGAGAACGGAGGCGGCTCGATGGGGTCGATGATCAGCGGCCCGTACATGCCGCCCTGTTCCTGGAATCCCGAATGGCTGTGGTACCAGTAGGTTCCGGCCTGGCGGACGTCGAACTCGTACAGGTAGCTCTCGCCACGATTGATCCCGTCGAAGCTCAGGCCCGGCACGCCGTCCATGTTGGCCGGCAGCAGGATGCCGTGCCAGTGGATCGACGTGGAGTCGCCGTGGATCGAGCCTGGGGGCAGGTCGTTGCGGACCCGCAGCTGCACCCGAGTGCCTTCCTTCCAGCGCAGGATCGGTGCAGGCACCGAGCCGTTGACGGTGATGGCAGGCCGCGTCTTGCCCGTGTAGTTGACCAGCGTCTCGCCTACGCTCAGGTCGAACTGCGTGCCCGACAGCACTTCGAGCTGGCCCGGAGAGCGCAGCGCCCAGCTCTGCTTCGGCCAGAGTCCCAGGCCCAGCACCGCGCCCCCCGCTGCCAATCCTTGAACGAACTGCCTTCGGGAAAGCAGGCGTTGTTCTTCGACGTTCGCACCTGAAGGTCTGGATCGCATGCATGATCTCCTATGATCGGTAGGGGCTGGCCGCAAGGGCGCCCGGTTCATCGCCACGATCCAGGCGATGGGAACCCGCGACGCCGGAGACGCCATCGTGGGGACGGATGCCGTTCAGCGTGCGCAAGACGAGCGCCGCGGCAGTGGCCGGAATTCCCAATGGATAAGGGACTCAGGAATCATGCAACGGTCGGGATCGAGCACATGGCCATGAAACTCGCGTCATCACGGCCAGCTTAGGAGGAGGTCACTTTCGCCGGGATGACCCGTCCATTACATTCCCGTCATTGCAATGTCATTCCCGCTCGGCCAGCGGGTCGCAAGACTTATCGCGGGTCCGTTCTACCTGCGCGGGGTCTTGCGCTTCCGGACCCCAGGCTCATCGACCGCGCCACGTCGGCGTTTGGGTTCTCCCGCCGCCGCTGCCGATGGCTGTTCCAGATTGGCCAGGATCGGGCAATCGGGCCGATCGTCTCCCGAGCAGCCCATCACCAGTTGCTGGAGCGTGCCAGCCATCTCCTGCATGTCCGCGATCCGTTGCCGCAGATCTTCGATATGGCCCAGGGCGATGCGCTTGACGTCCGCACTGCGCCGGCGGCGGTTCCCCCAGAGCTGCAGCAGGCCATCGATCTCGGCGACGGAAAACCCCAGATCCCGCGCCAGCCGCACGAAGCGCAGTACGTGCACGTCGTTCTCTGTGTAGTTCCGGTAGCCTGCGTCCGTGCGGCTGGCCGCCGGGATCAAACCGGTCGCCTCGTAGTAGCGGATCATCTTGGCCGATACCCCTGAAGCGTTCGCTGCTTGACCGATGTTCACGTCATCCTCCTTTCGACCGACCCGGTCGCACCGTGGCCGGCGGACGCGACGGCCTCTCCCGAAACATCGGGCCGGCCAGTCACCGCGGACGCCACGGGCGGATGGAACCGCCGCAGCCTGAGGGCGTTGCCGAGGACGAAGACGCTCGACAACGCCATGGCGCCTGCCGCCAACACTGGCGAGAGCAGGACGCCGCAGGCCGGATAGAGCACGCCAGCGGCGACCGGGATCAGGGCGGCGTTGTAGCCGAACGCCCAGAACAGATTCTGCCGGATGTTGCGGATCGTCCCCTTCGACAGGGCGATGGCGTTGGGCACGCCCTTGAGGCTGCCCGACATCAGCACCACGTCGGCCGCCTCGATCGCGATGTCGGTGCCCGTGCCGATGGCGATGCCCACGTCGGCCTCGGCCAGGGCCGGCGCATCATTGATGCCGTCACCCACGAACACCAGATGGCCGTGAACGGCCCTGAGACGGCGCACCGTCTCGATCTTGCCTTTCGGAAGCACCTCGGCGACCACCTCGTCGATGCCGAGACGGCGGGCGATGGCCTCGGCTGTGCGCCGATTGTCGCCGGTGATCATGGCGACCTTGAGGCCCAGCGCGTGCAGCGCGGCGATGGCCTCGGGCGTGGTGTCCTTGATCGGATCGGCAACGGCGATGACGGCCGCGAGCTTTCCGTCGATCGCGGCGTAGAGCGGCGACTTGCCCTCGTCGCCCAGCCGCTCCGCGATACCGGAAAAGGTGGCCACATCCAGGCCCAGCCGGTGCATGTAACGGTCGGCGCCGATCTGGATACTCACTCCGTCCACCATCGCCTCGACGCCGAACCCGGTCTCGGACCTGAAGCCAGCGACCGCCGGCAAGGTCAGGCCTTGGGCTTGGGCGGCTTCTACGATGGCATGGCCGACGGGGTGTTCCGACTTCGCCTCGACGGCCGCGATCCGCGCCAGTACCTGCGCGCGATCGAAGCCTTCGGCCAGTTCCAGATCGGTGAGCACCGGCCGGCCTTCGGTCAGCGTGCCGGTCTTGTCCAGTGCGATGACCTTCGCATCCTTGAGCCACTGCAAGGCTTCGCCCTTGCGGAACAACACGCCCATTTCGGCGCCGCGCCCGGTGCCGACCATGATCGACGTGGGCGTGGCCAGCCCCATGGCGCAGGGACAAGCGATGATCAGCACGGCGACGGCATTGACCAGCGCGAACGTCAGCGCCGGTGCCGGGCCGAAGGCGAGCCAGACGAGGAACGTCAGCAGCGCCACACCGATCACGACCGGGACGAACCACAACGTCACCTTGTCGACCAGTGCCTGGATCGGCAGCTTGGAGCCCTGCGCTTCCTCCACCATGCGGATGATCCGGGAGAGTACCGTGGCCTCGCCTACCGCGGTTGCACGGAAAGCCAGCGCGCCGTTCTGGTTGACCGTACCGCCGACCACCGCGCTGCCGGCGGTCTTTGCCACCGGCACCGGCTCGCCGGTGATCATGGACTCATCGACGTAGCTGTCGCCATCGATCACCTCGCCGTCGACCGGAACACGTTCGCCCGGTCGCACTTCGACAATATCCCCCGGCACGACGTTGCCGAAGGCGATCTCGGCCGTCTCCTCGTCACGGCGCACTCGCGCGGTCCGCGCCTGCAACCCAATCAGCCGCTGGATCGCCTGGGAGGCGCGCCCCCTGGCCCGCGCTTCCAGAAAGCGGCCGATGAGAATCAAAGTGACGATGACGGCCGCCGCCTCGTAGTAGACGTTGACCGCTTCCGCGGGCAACAGCGCAGGCATGAAGGTCGCAACCAGCGAGTAGGCGTAAGCCGCCAGGGTACCGACCGCGACCAGCGAGTTCATGTCCGGCGCCAGGCGGAACAGCGCGGGAAAGCCATGCTGGTAGAAGCGCCGGCCCGGCCCGAGGATCACCAGTGTCTCAGCGCGAACTGGATGACCCAGTTCCACTGCATGCCGAGGGTGCGGTTGATCAGGTGATGCACGCCGGGAACGAGGTGCGCACCCATCTCCAGCACAACCACCGGCAAGGTCAGCGCGATGGACACGGCCACGGCGCGTTTCAGGGCCGCCTGCTCGGCGTCCTTGCGGACCACGTCATCGGCCTCGCGCGAGGACGCCCGGTCGATCGGCCGCGCCGCGTATCCCGCGTCGTCGATGGCCTGGATCAGCAACCTGGCGCACACCCCCTTCCACGACTGCGCGCTCTGTCGCCAGGTTGACGCGTGCCGCCGTCACGCCGGGGACGGTACGCAGTGCGCGCTCCACACGTCCGACGCAGGACGCGCAGGTCATGCCCTCGATGGCGAGTTCGGTCTTGATGATCGGAACCGCATAGCCCGCCCTCTCGATGGCCCGGGCCAGTGTCCGGTGGTCGGCCGGTGCCACGGTCTGCACGTCGGCCCATCCGGATGCGGGATCGACGCTCGCACCGTGAACGCCGGGGACGGCCCTCAGTGCCTGCTCGATCCGGCCGGCGCAGGAAGTGCCGCGCATTCCCGCGATGGGTAGGCGCACCGCCTCCAGTCGGAGGGAGGCGTCTTGTGAAGGGGAATCCATGTTCATCTCGCCGTACGATGGGGTCGATGGCCGAGTCTGTGGCTTACCACGGTGGGAAGGTCAACGCTTGCGCGGCCGGCCTGTGAACCCTTGACCTTCCAACGATGGCAAGGTCCATGATAGCCGTACGCAAACCAACAGGAGTTGTCCCATCCAGACGTTCCACATCCAGAACATGACTTGCGGCGGCTGCGTCCGAGGCGTCACGCGCGCCATCCAGTCCGTCGACCCGGCTGCGCGGGTTCACGCCGATGTTCCTGCCCGACGGGTGCAGGTCGTCTCCGACCAGCCCCGTGAGATCGTCGAGGCCACACTGACCAAGTCCGGCTACCAGGCGGTTTGGATCGCTCCGTGAAGCACCGCCTGGCGGCCTCGTTCAGGCCTCGTTGTTCGTCAGGGTCAAGCGACCAGGTTCTCGGCCAGTGCGGTCGTCGGACGAAGCCGTTCTTGAACTGACCGGCCCGACCACTCAGTTGCAGGTACTCGGGTGGTCGGGCGGGGAGGGTCGATTGCGCCGCCACGACCATCCTCTCTCGATCTCGATTTGAAGTGCGACGCTCAAAAAGGTTCGGATCAGCACGATCAGCGCAAGGATCGCGACGCCCTGCAGCGAGGGATCGATCGTAACGGTTCGGATGATGTCGGCGGCCACGAGAAATTCCAGGCCCAGTACGATCGCGCCGCCGAGCTCCTGCCGCAGGGAGTGATATCGCGCCTTCAGTTCGAACCCCTTGTGGATGAAGGCGAATCGGCCGCAAGCCAACACGCTGCCCAGGGTGATGACCCCGACGCCGAACAACTCGAATCCCGCGACCGCGATCCCGATCGCCGCATGTGGCAAATCAGCGCTCATCGGCATATCCGGTCAATGGTGATCATAGATCCCCACACCCCGGATGTCGTTCCATGAAGTGGTCTGGTGGCAGAGATAGCACTGCTCAGGTTCCGCATTCCTGACACCCGCTATCGGCTTGGACATCATTCCGAAGTGCTCCTTGTAGTGGCTGAGCGGCGCGAGGTGGCACTGGCCGCACTCGGTGGAACTCGGCGGTGGATGCCGGTACTCGGCAATCGACCATGTGGTCGTGCCGTGGCATGTCGCGCAGTCGTTTCCGAAGACCTGGACGTGCGGGTCGGTGGTCTTGTGGCAGCTCGCACAGTCCAGCAGCGTCTCCTTGTAAGTCATGCCGTTGGCAAGCGAGAGGTTGCCCGGCAGCGCCTCGGGCCGGTGTGCCTTGAGGTGCGCGAGCAGCACCGCCCCCTCATGACCCTCCGGGGCCCGATCGAGCCATCGCACGATGATGTCGGTCAAAGCCGCATGGTCCATACCACGCAGGCTGCGGCCGGCGTCGTGTTCCTTGTGGCAGGCCACGCAGTTGTTCGAGCCGGCGATGTCGGCATGGAATGCCGTCGGTTGTCGCTGGACCAGGACGGTCTCGTTTGCATGGCAGGCCACGCAAGTCGCGTCCTCCACGCCCTTCACCGGCGTGTGGCACGCCGCACAGTCCTCTTTGAGAAACGCATGTGCGCTGGACAGGGGGCCCGGAGAGGCCATGTTCTGCCACGTCGCGGCGCGCTGCATTTGCGGAAGGTATGTCCACAGTGCGACTGCCGACACCGGCGCCAGGACCGCGAGCAGCGCGGCGAGGATCTTTCCCTTTCGACTCATCTGAACCAGCGCAACCCGAAGTAGATGCCAGCCCAGATATGCAACGCCAGCAGAAGATAGAAGATGATCGAGAACGCGATGTGTGCCGACAGCCAGGCGTTGAACAGCCTGCGCACCCGCTCCTGGAACTGGATCGAGTACTGCAGATCGGCGGCGGCGGATGCCAGTGGCAGCAGTTCGGCGCTGGCCTTGGGCGTACCGGCAACGCCCGCTGTTGGTCCTTGCGCGTAGGCCCAGTACTGCCCATCCAGAAGGCGCCACAGCCCGTCGATCTGCGCCTTCTTCTCGCGGATGTTCTCCGCGACGTAGCGCAGGTAATGCTGGCCGATGAACCCAGTGAGCACGCTCAGCAGCATCGATGCCGTCAGCGCGACGCCGAGCGCACTCTGGAACTTGTGCCCGCTATGGAGGATGGCCAACAGCGCGCCTACCAAGCCGAAATAGACGTGCGCCTGCAGCAATGCGCCGAAGCCATGCTTCCTGGTGAATGCGCGGCGCAGCGTAGCGCTGCGCTTGATTACGGTGTAGGTGAGCGGGACGAGCATGAACGCCGCGCCTACGACGCCGAACACGCCACCCAGGAGGCTTCCGGCGAAGAAGGAAGAGCGGTGCACCAGGAAACCCAGCCACAGGACCACCAGCATCGAGAAGATGATCGTCGCGATGATGCGATCCTGGTTGCGCATCTACGCATCCACCGAGATATCGGCCGACGCTTTCGCCTGGCAGGCCAGGATCACGCCCGAGGAACGATCGAGTGGCGTCAGAGCGTCGTCCACGTCCATGGTGACCTCGCCCGACAGCAGCTTGATCTTGCAGAGGCCGCAGTAACCCTGCCGGCAGGCATATTCGATCGGAACGCCGACCTCTTCGGCGGCCTCGAGAACGGTCTGGCCGGCCGCCAGCGGCGCCTTTTTTCCGGACCGCTCGAAGCTGCAGGTGACGGCCGTCGCCGTGTCGCCCGCCGACACCTCCGGGCCGGGAGGCACTGTCCTGGAGGGGCTCAGGAACAGCTCGGAATGAACCGACGCCAGGTCGATGCCCAGCTTGCCCAGTTCGTTGCGGACCGCGTCCATCATCACCGGCGGACCGCACAAGTGGATGCGGCGCGAACGGATCTGCGGAATCTGCCCCAGCAGTTCGGCGGTGATGAACCCACGCGGGCCGGTCCATGCCGCCGATGACTCGTCGCTCAGCACGATGGACACATGCAGGTTCGGATGCCGGCGGGCGAGTTGGTTCAGCTCGTCGCGGAAGATCACGCTTTCCAGGTCCTTGCAGGCGTAGACTAGGTCGATCCGGCCGTTCCAGCTCTGGTCGGTCAGGTAGCGGATGGAACTCATCAGCGGCGTGATGCCGACGCCGCCGCCCAGGAACACGACACTGTCGGACTCGACGCCGCGGAAGGTGAAGCGGCCGTAGGGGCCGGACGCATCGAGGAGATCGCCTTCCTTCACCTGCTCGTGCAGGTAACCCGAGACGATGCCGCCGCTTTCGTGCTTGACCGTCAGGTCGCACCAGCCGTGGCAGCATGGCGATGAAGCGATCGAATACGAGCGCTTGACCTGGTTCCCGCCTGAATGCACCGAAAGCGTGAGGAACTGGCCGGGCTCGAACTCGAACGGCAGCGCACCCACGCCCTCCACTGGCGCCAGCCGAAACGTCTTGACCTTGGGCGTCTCCTGGAAGACGCGTGCGACCCGCAGCTTGCCCACCCAGCCGCCCATGGTGGACACGGGTGCGCGTGCCTGCGGCTCGCCCTCGGCCGGCACGCCCGGAGACACGGGCGCCGCGGGGGCCGGCGCCACACCGGAACGAGGCGCAGCGGCGGGGGCCGGAGGCACCGGTGCCCCGGTGCGCAACGTGGCGAGGACCGCATTCGTGCGTCGGGTTCGCGCCACGTACATCCAGGCGGCCAGCAGCGCAAAGGCCAGCAGCAACGCCATCGTGAAGTAGTGGAAGCCCGACAGGCCGAAGACGCCGTGCGCCGGGGCCGTGGTCAGGGGATCGGTCAGGTTCATCTCGCGCCGGAACCACGCCAGCGCGATCCCCCGCGGCGCCTGTCCTTCGGCCAGTGCGCGGTAGGCCGACAAGCCGCTGTCGAATTCGCCCCAGGCCACGCGCATGCGGTCGGATGCTTCCTGCAGGCCGCCGTAGTCGTTGCGCTGGACCGCGTGCGACGCCTCCGACGACAGGGACGCCAATAGCTGGATCCCTTCGTGCATCCGGTGGTGGGCGAGCTGCTCAACGCTCGCGCGCCGCTCCGGCGGTAGATCCGGCAGCGCCATCAGCTGCGGATACAGCAGCTTGTTGAGGCGCCGATCCCGACCGCACTCGTCTCCGCGGCAGCCGCGCATCATGTCGTCCATCATGCCGCCCATGGAACCGGCCATCGATGCACCACTCGAAGCCGGCATGCTGGCAGTCGCGTCCGGGTGATGCGCGGCGTGATCGTCATCGCCCGCCGATGCGTCAGCCGGCGGTGTGGCGCTCATCGGCATGCCGTTCATCGAGCTGCTGCTTTGCGCCGGCATGCCATCGACTGGCGCCGGCTGCGGTACCGCCATGCTTCCGGCCTTGTCCGGATGATGCGCGGCGTGATCGTCATCGCCCATCGGCGCGCCAGCCGGCGGCGTGGTGCCCATCGGCATACCAGCCATCGAGCCGCTGTCCCGGGCCGATGACGTGCCGGCAGCGTCCGGCTGCGCAGCCGTCGTGCCGCCGGTCTTGTCTGGCGGATGGGCTGCGTGTGGATCAGCAGCCGACTGAGCGCCGGCCGCTCCATGAGCCAGCAGCATCGCCAGCGTGGCCAGGGCGGCGACTCGCTTCCACCCCACGAAGCCTTCCGTCAGCACCGCGGCGGCCTCCACTACATATGGCCCATCTTCTTCTTGGCCATGCCCCCGCCCATGCTCGAATCCATCTTCTGCATGGTGGCGTCGACCTTCTGCATCTGCATCTCGCAGTGCTCCATGTCCTCCTTCATCTGCTGCATGTGCTGCATCGTGGCGGGCATGTCCATGTCCTTATGCGCGGAGGCATCGCCAGCCTTCATCGCCATGGCCTGCTGATGCATCTGCATGCTGCCTTCCTGCATCTGTCGGCCCATGGCCTCCATGGCTTGCCCCCGTTCGCGCATCATGGCTGCCATCTCCTCCATGTGCGTGGCCACGGCATCGGGCGTTGCGGGCGCATTCTGAGAAGCAGGGGACTTCGGATCGGTAGGGTGCGCCGCTGGAGCGTGAGGTGCCGCCGGGGTGCTGGCGGGCTGCTGCCCCATGGCGCCTGGCATGGCATCCTTCTTGTGCATGTCATCATCAGCCAGTGCCGCGCCAGCGAGCGCGACACCCAGGATGCAGACCATGACAAGTGACGGCCGACGATAGTGCTGCTTCATGACAACCTCCGATAAGTAGGCGGCGGTTCCCCTCGGGAACCGATGAGCGCAACGCGCTCACGAAGAAACCGACCCGCGTGCGTGGTCGGTTCGTTCGTCCACCGTACGTGCGGCAAGCTGTCGATGGCATGACCCCGACATTACGATGCCGCAATCTCCTCGTAATACGACGCCGGCACTGGAGGAAGGTCCTACCGGAAGAAAGTGCCACCTCGGATGCCACTCTGTTCGCGTTCAAGAAGTGACAAGGTGATTACGCAAATGTAATGACTGGGTCATTCAGCTGAAAGCAGGCCCTTCCTAGGCTGATATCAGGCGTTCCTCCCCTCAGCCACCAGGAGATTGTCATGAAATCCATCAAAGCGTCGTGGGTCATTTTGTTGTGTGCGATGTTCGCAGTAGCCGTTCCGGTCTACGCGCAGCAGCCCACCGAAGAACCGATCGTGAAGCTGCTCAACGATATGGCGGACAAGCCGGAGAATCATCTGGCCATCGCCGCGTACTACCGCACGCTGGCCGGCGACGCGCTGGCTGAAGCCGAGAAGCACAAGGCGATGCGCAACACCTATCGGCACGACCACCAGAAGTTCAAGTCTGGAGCTGCCACGGGGCAGTCGATGGCACGGCACTGTGACCGGCTGACCAAGCTCCAGGAAGAGACCGCCGCAGAGTACGAGGCGCTTGCAAAGCTCCATGAAGCTGAGGCGGCAGCGAAATAACAGCCAGACGGTTAGACGTCAAATACCCCGCTCCACCGATCGACGGGAGCGGGGCATTTTTGCTCCATAGACGCCAACCTTGGAAGGAGCATGGCTGGCGCCAAGGCGAAGATGAAGGCGAAGCAGCGTTAACGGGAACGCTCTGAGAGCAACTGCTTCATCTGAGCGATCTCCTGCGTTTGGGAGGCAATGATGTCCTGGCATAGCTTGGCCAGTTCGGGATCCTTGAGGCGGTTCTCCTCACACATCAGGATCGCTCCCGCGTGATGCGGAATCATGGAGCGTATGAACTGCCGGTCTGTGACGGCAGCCTGGCTGCGAATGCCCCACCAACAGAACAGCATGAATACCACCGCCGCGCCGGCAAGGATCAGGTTTCGCCGACGATCCGGGTACATTCCGGACATGAGCCACAACTCAATGAGCAGCATGGGAGAGGCCATCAGGCCTGCCATGTAGAACTGATTGATGTTGTTGTAGACATTGGCCCACTGATCGACCATGGAATACATCAAGGCGTACATGGCCAAGAAGGAGAGCGCCATCATCAACAGCAAACGGCCATAGTGGCCCTGATGTTGCGGCTGGGCGTTCTCGTGCTTTCCGTGCGAAGTGGACATCACGATCTCCGTGAGAACTCGGAGCGAGTCTATACCCGCCCCCTGATAACGGGAGGTGACCACCAGATCGAGCCCACTTCACGGCGCCAGCGACGCTCATCTGCACACGCTCAGACCGACCCAAAAAACGGCGTCATTTTCATGACGGGAATGTAATGAACGGGTCACCTGTCTGACAGTGGCGGCTCTGCATGCTCCGAGCAGGACCATGGCGATGATTCCGCATATCCAAAGCATGTGGTCACCGAATCCGAGATCCGTAGCAAAGTCGTCGAACATGAAAAGTTCAAGCACAAAGCACCGTCACTTGTCAGCAGTCGTGGTTCTGCTGGCCATGGCTGTCACAGGTATGGCGGCAGCCTCCGAGCTGGTCGCCGACGTCTGGAAAGATCCCTACTGCGGCTGCTGCAAGGTGTGGGTGGATCACCTGAAGGAAGCGGGCATCACTGTGCGCGTCTTCAACACAGGAAACACCGGCGCACGCGCGCGCCTCGGCATCCCAGCAAAGCTGGGCTCCTGTCATACGGCCAAGATCAATGGCTACGTGATCGAGGGTCATGTGCCGGCAGCCGACATCCAGCGTCTGCTCAGGGAGAAGCCGAAGGCGGTTGGCCTGGCCGTGCCCGGCATGCCTTTGGGATCGCCGGGTATGGACGGACCGGTCTACGGCAACCGCGTGATGGCCTACGACGTGCTGCTGGTACAGGCCGATGGAAGCACCAGCGTGTACCAGTCGTACCCCGGATCGCAGTAAGCAGCCCGCGGAGGCACGGCATAAGCGGCTCGGCTCTGCGAGCCAGTACAGCGGCAATTCGGCGTCGGTGCCGTCGGCCACCATGCTCGGCCGGTATCCGCTAAGCCTCCACAGTCGATGCGACGAGAAGTTTTCGCGTATTGATTCTAGGTAACCCATAACGGAGAACAACTATGAGCAACATCAGCACTCGCGCCATTCGCTCTTTTACACTCGGCATCGGCCTCGCGGTCAGCCTCCTGTCGGCCTCGTTCGCCTATGCGCACGCCACATTGGTTCAGTCCACGCCGGCGGCCAATGCGGTCGTGGCGTCTCCTCAGCAGATCGACCTCATGTTCAACGAGACGCTCGTGCCGCGTGCTTCACGCCTGGAGCTGGCAATGATCCACGGCAACTCGACCATGCCGATCGAGCATCTGGAGATCGAGGTCATCGGCAAGACGTTGCGCGCCAAGCTGCATCATCCGCTGGAAGCCGGTACTTATCGCGTACAGTACCGCGCCGTCGGGCCGGATAATCACCCGATGACGGGGGACTTCAGCTTTACCGTCGGCTGAGGCACCGCCGACTTGTCGAGCGTGCCCGCCTATGCCTTGCGGTTCGTCCAGTACCTGGACCTCATGCTGCTGTTCGGCCTTCCGCTGTTCTCGTGGTATGGCCTGCGCCGATCGGTGCCTGGCGGAGACCCGTGGTTGCCCCTGACTAGGTCCGCGCTCTCCGGGGCACTTCTGGTCAGCGCCGTGTTCGGTGTGGCGCTGACCGGTATCGACGTCGTCTTCAAGACGACGGAGATCATGGGGATGCCGGTCACCGAACTCGACCGCGCATCGCTTGGCTGGTACCTGTTCGAGACCGCCGCTGGCCGAGCCGCACTGGCACGGACCGCAGTGCTGGTCGTGCTGATAGCCTTTCTTGGTTGGCAGTCGCGTCGCGAAGAGCGCTCCTTCTTCTCGCCTCTGGTGGCCGCGCTTGCCGGATGTGCGCTACTCACACTGGCGTGGAACGGTCACGCGGCTGCGGGAGAAGGCGCGTCCGGCGTGCTGCGACTGGCCGCGGGCATCGCCCACCTGCTTGCGGCTGGCGGCTGGATCGGCGCCATCGCGGCCTTCCTGATTATCCTCTCGCGTCGCAGCGCATCCGCCAGGAGCGCCCCCCTGCAAGTGCTCCACCAGACGCTGCAGGACTTCTCAGGTCCCGGCACCGTCTTCGTCGGCATCCTTGTGGTCACCGGCGTCCTGCACTACGGCGACCTCACGGGTTGGTCCGTGGTGCCCTTGTTCCACAGCGTTCATGGCAAGCTGCTGCTGGTCAAGCTGGCGTTGTTCGCCGCCATGTTGGGACTGGCCGCACTTCATCGCTGGCGCGTGGTACCCAGATTGGAAGGTGAAGTTCTCGCTGGCGGTGGTTCGCGCTCGCTGCAGACACTTCGCCTCACCGTAACCATCGAGGCAACACTCGCTGTTCTGATCATTGCCGCTGTGTCCATCCTCGGCACCCTCAATCCACATGGGTGACCCGATGCCGACCCTAACAGCCTGTCGAAAAACCCCTTGCACGACAGCCGCCGTTTGATTCCGCCTG
>CAZPHV010000061.1:23505-32591 GCA_964586455.1 uncultured Aquimonas sp. | reverse complement strand
CTTGCCGTGACGCAGAAAAACTGGGGAGACCTCAGGCCAGGGCCCACCCTATGCCCGCCGGCAGACACAGGGCGCCGGTCGATCATGCCGCGCGCTGCCGGGCTTGGCCGCTGTGGCCTACATGTCGTGCTTGTTGAGGGCGTAGCCCAGCGCCTTGTACTGGCTCCAGCGCGCGCGCAGCGGCTCGCGGGCGGACGGGTCGGCGGGCACCACTTCGAGCACGCGCTCGAACGGCGGTGGGGCGACTTCATCGCGCAGGTTCAGCACCAAGGGCCGGGAGGGCGTGTCGACGCCGGGCGGCACGATCAGCACCGGGGTGATGTCGTCGTCTTCGTCCATGCCGGCGATCTGGTGCGGGATGTAGGCGTCCTCGTCGAACTCCCAGAGCAGCTGGTCGATCTCCTCGGCCTGCTCCTCCGAGCGCGCGAGGATCAGCAGCGGCTGGCCCGCGCCATAGCCACGCTTGACCAACTCGCAGACGAGCTTCAGCGGCTCCTCAAGGAAGCGCGGTTTGGCGATCAGGTAGAAGTCGGCGCGCATTTTTTAAGAGCCGGGATTCGGGATTCGTGATTGGGGATTCGTTGGTTTGCGCCGGGCGCTTTGCGCCCGGGATGTGTGTGTCAGCAGCGCGCACGTCTCCGGGACTTGTGAGCCATTGTCCACACGCTCCGCTCGAAGCCAAGCCTCGAACCCCGCGATCCGCGTCCCAACGAATCCCGAATCCCCAATCCCCAATCCCGGCTCCAAGCCGGCTACGCCGATTTGGAGCAAAGCCACTCCACCAGCAGCGGCACCGGCCGTCCGGTCGCCAGGCCCTTGCGGCCTTCGTCCCAGGCGGTGCCGGCGATGTCGAGGTGGGCCCAGCGCTGGCCTTCGGTGAAGCGGGCGAGGAAGCAGCCGGCGGTGATGGCGCCGGCCCACTTGCCGCCGATGTTGGCCACGTCGGCAAAGCCGGAGTCGAGCAGGGGCTGGTAGTCGTCCCACAGCGGCATGCGCCAGGCGCGGTCGTGGACCTGGTCGCCGGCGGCCAGCAGCTCGTTGGCGAGGTCGTCGTGCTTGGTCATCAGGCCGTGCGGGAACTTGCCGAGCGCGATCACGCAGGCGCCGGTCAGGGTGGCGACGTCAACCATCGCCTGCGGCTCGTACTTCTGCGCATAGGTCAGCGCGTCGCACAGGATCAGGCGGCCTTCGGCATCGGTGTTCAGCACTTCGATGGTCTTGCCCGACATCGAGGTCAGCACGTCCGAGGGGCGATAGGCGTGCGCGTCCGGCATGTTCTCGACCGCCGGCACCACGGCGACAAGATTGATGTTCAGACCGAGATTGGCGACCGCGAGGAAGGTGCCGATCACGGCGGCGCCGCCGCACATGTCGAACTTCATTTCTTCCATGCCGGGGCCGGGCTTCAGGCTGATGCCGCCGGTATCGAAGGTGATGGCCTTGCCCACCAGCGCATAGGGGCGCTGGTCGTTGGCGCCACCGGCGTACTTCAGAACGATCAGCCGCGGCGGGTTGCCGCTGCCGGCGGCCACGCCAAGCAGGCTACCCATGCCCAGCGCCTGCATCTGTTCGCGCTCCAGCACCTCGACGCTGACCTTGTCGTGGCCGGCGGCAATGCCGCGCGCGGTTTCGGCCAGGTAGGCGGGCGTGCAGATGTTTGGCGGCAGGTTGCCGAGCTCGCGACACAGGCGGACGCCTTCGGCAATCGCCTGGGCGCGCTGCAGCTGCGGGGCGTGCGCCGGATCGGCCAGCAACACGACGCTTTCGATGCCGCTGTCGCCGCTGGCCTTCTTGGTTGCTGTGTAGCGATAGCTCGCGTGCTCGACCGCGAGCCCGCCCTGGCGGATCGCCCAGGCCGTGTCGCGGCCGGCCACGTCCAGTGCGGACAGGGTCAGCAGCAGCTGACGGGCCGGCGTTCCGGCGAGGGCTTTGATCGCGTCCGAAACAACCTTCTGATAGCGGCCGGCATCGAACTTCGAGGCCTCGCCGAGGCCCACGCACAGCACGCGGCTGGCGCGGCTGCCGTTGACGCCGCGCAGCAGGGCGGTGCGACCGAGTTTGCCGCTGATGTCGCCGGACGCCAGCCATGCCGACAGCTGGCCTTCGCTACGCTCGTCGACAGCCTTGGCCGGTGGGCTCAGGCCCGAATCCTCGAAGACGCCGAGGATGAGGGTGTCGACGTCCGCTTCAGCGGGGTGGGGCAGCGCGAGGTTCAGCTTGAGTGCCATGGCTTTCCTGTAGATCGTGATCGGTGGATACTGCCGCGCCCCGGCGTGCAGCTTCGCGGGCCCGATTGTTTCGGCGGGCATCGTCGAGGGCGGAAAGCCCACGATTCTAACAGCCCGCTCGCGTACCCCCGTTGCCGCCCCTTCACGAATCCCCGTCCGGCCCTCTCGGTCCGGGCCTTTGATCGAATCTCTTGAACCGCCCCATCGACCCCCTCATCGCCGTCGACCGCTTGCTTCGAGGCGAAGGCGTGCACGCGTGATCCGGCGCATCGACCGCTACGTCTGGCGTGAGCTGGCGGGTGCCTTCGTGGCGGCCACGCTGGTGCTGCTGATGGTGAGCTTCAGCGGCCTGTTCGCGGACATGCTCAGCAAGATCGCGCGCGGCAAGGTGCCGGCCGCTCTGCTGATGTCGCAGGTGGGCCTGCGTTCGGTCGACATCCTGCCCCTGCTGCTGCCGCTGGCGCTGTTCCTGGGCGTGATGCTTGGCCTCGGACGCTTGTACCGCGACAGCGAGATGGCGGTGCTGGCCTCGGTGGGCCTTGGCATCGCCGATCTCAAGCGCGCGATTCTGGCCGTGGCGCTGCCGGTGGCCCTGATCGTTGGTCTGACCTCACTGTGGCTGTCGCCAATGGCGCAGCGTGCGGCCACCCGCATGATCGAAGAGGCCAACAAGAGCCTGCTGGTCATCGGGCTGGAGCCCGGCCGCTTCGTCGAGCTGCCCGGACGCAGCACGGTCATCTACCTCTCGGACATGAGCGAGGATGGCAGCGAGTTCCGGCGCCTGTTCGTGGCCAGCGAGCGCGACGGACGGTTGGATGTCGTCACCGCGCGCACCGGCGAGCTGTTTCTCGAAAGTCAGGGCGATGAGCGCTACCTCTCGCTCAGCGATGGCTTCCGCGTCGAAGGCGATCCGCGTCAGCTCGATTTCCGGATGATGCGTTTTGTCCGCAACGATATCCGCGTACCCGACAGCGAGCGCGCCGAGACCGGGCGGCCGGAATCGCAGCGCAGCTTTCAGGCGCTGGTGAACGCCGACGATGCGGCCAGCAAGGCCGAGCTGCACTGGCGTCTGGCCTCACCGATCGCCTGCCTGCTGCTGGTGCTGCTGGCCCTGCCGCTGGCACGTACGCCGCCGCGCGCGGCGCGCTACGGGGGCTTGCTGATCGCGCTGCTGGGCTATGTCGTGTATCTCAACGTGCTTGGCATTGGTCGCGCGCTGATCGCCGACGGTAGCCTTCCGGGCTGGCTGGGCCTGTGGTGGGCGCACGCGCTGGTGGCGGCGATCGCACTGTGGCTGTTGCGCCGGCAGTCGCGCGCCAACCGTCTTCCCAGACGCCTGTTGGGCAAGGCTGCACGCGCATGAAGGGGCTGATCAATCGCGCCGACTGGCTGGTGATGACTCAGGTTCTGGGCGCGCTGTTGCTGACCTGGGGCGTGCTGCTGGGCTTTGACGCCATGGCTGCGCTGGTCGGCGAACTGGACGAGATCGGCGAGGGCGATTACGGGCTGGACACGGCCTTCATCTATGTCGCCTTGACGCTGCCGCGCCGCGCTTACGAGCTGTTTCCCACCGCCGCCCTGATCGGCAGCGTGCTGGGTCTGGGCAGCCTGGCTTCGACCTCGGAGTTGACCGCGCTGCGTGCCGCCGGCCTGCCGCGCTGGCGGATCTCCGCCGCCGCGGGTGCGCTGGTGCTGATGCTGACCGGCGCCATGGTGATCTCGGGCGAAACCCTCGGTCCCTGGGGCGATCGCGCCGCGCAGTCCTTGGTCGTTCAGGCCAAGTCGAAGGACGTTTCGCTGGCGGGCGGCTCCGGCCTGTGGGCACGCGAGGGCGATCTGTTCCTCAATGCGCGTCGCGGCTCGGTGCAGGGTGAGGGCGGCCTTTCGCGCGTTGTGCTGGAAGAAGTGCGCTTGTTCGAGTTCGATACCGAAGGGCGGCTGACGGCGATCGCGTTGGCTGCGCGCGCGGAGCATCTCGGCGCCAGCTGGGATTTGATCGACGTCCGCCGCACGCGCTTTTTCGAACGCCATGCCGAGCTTGAAGAACGGCCCCGCGAGCGCTGGGACTCTGCGCTCAGCCCTGAGATTCTGGACTTCAGCATTACCCGCCCGCGCTACTTGGCGCTCAGCGATCTCACCAGCAGCATCGAGTACCTGAGCCGCAACGAACTCGACGCCGGCCCCTTCATCACCGCTTGGTGGGCGCGCGTGTTCTATCCGCTGAACGCGCTGGTGCTGAGTCTTGCGGTGATGCCCTTTGCCTTCGGCAGCCTGCGCTCCGGCGGCTTCGGCAAGCGCCTGTTCCTGGGCATCGCCTTCGGCCTCGGCTACTTCCTGATGCAGCGGCTGTCGGTGAATCTGGCCGAGGTCTACCACCAGCCGATCTGGCTGGCCA
Source organism: uncultured Aquimonas sp. (assembly GCA_964586455.1). Lineage (GTDB taxonomy): Bacteria > Pseudomonadota > Gammaproteobacteria > Xanthomonadales > Xanthomonadaceae > Aquimonas. The sequence continues at coordinate 27,968 of CAZPHV010000061.1, read as the reverse complement.
ATCTGGTGCCGCCGCTGCTGCTGGGGGGTTTCTCGTGGTGGCGGTTCCGCAGGCGGTTCTAAAGCCGATCCGTACCGGCTGCGTTCGACCGCTGGCGTTGGGCTTCCTATACTCCGGCTTCACCTGAAGGAGTCCGCATGTCCAAGGTCGTCCGCGTCCCCCATACGCTCGTGCTGCTGTTCGGAATGATGGTGCTGGCGCTGGTGGCGACCTGGGTGCTGCCGCAGGGACGCTTCGAGACCGTACAGGATGAGAAGGGCCACACCCTCGTCGTGGCCGGCACCTACGCGCCCGCCGCCGAGCCGGTGCTGCTGACGCCGATCGACCTGTTCACCGCGGTGCCGCGCGCGCTGGTGCTGTCTGCTGAAATCATCTTCTTTGTCCTGCTGGTCGGCGGCGCAATCGCGGTGCTCCGGGCCACCGGCATGATCGACGCCGTACTGGGGCGCGTCCTGGACCTGATCGGTGACAAGCCGAATGCGTTGATCGTGATCGGTATGCTGCTGTTCGCGCTGGTATCGGGCGCGATCGGCGTGGCCGAGGAATACATCCCGTTCGCGGCGATGCTGATCGCGCTATGCCTGGCCATGCGCATGGATGCGATCACAGCGATGGGCATCATGGTCGGCGGCTACGGCATCGGCTATGGCGTGGCCGCGCTGAATCCGTTCACGGTGCTGATCGCGCAAGATGTTGCCGGCCTGCAACCGACCTCAGGCGCGTGGTATCGCTGGGCGCTGTTCGGGCCGTTCCTGTTGATCGGCATCCACCACGTCTGGGCCTATGCACGACGGGTCCGACTGGACCCTTCCACCAGCCTGATGATCGGCGTTGAATCCATCCACAGCGTGCCGACCGAGTTCCCGAAACTGAATTCGCGACTGATCGTCGTGCTGCTGTTGGCTGTGGCCACCCTGTTGTTGATGAGCTGGGGCATCGCCGAACGTGGCTGGTACCTGGTCGAACTGGGTGCCTTGTTCCTCTGCCTCGCCATCGCCGGCGGCCTGATCGGCGGCCTGGGCGCCGACGGCACCGCCAAGCGCTTCATCGAGGGCGCCTCCGAGCTGGCCGGCACTGCGGTGCTGATCGGTTTCGCGCGCTCGATCGCCCTGCTGCTGGAAGACGGCCAGGTACTGCACACCATCGTCAACGGTCTGGCCGGGCCGCTGTCTTCGGTGGGCGCCGAACTGGCGGTGGTCGGCATGCTGCTGATCCAGACCCTGCTCAACTTCTTCATACCTTCCGGCAGTGGCCAGGCTTTCGTCACCATGCCGATCATGGCGCCGCTGTCCGACCTGCTCGGCATCAGCCGGCAGACCGCCGTGCTGGCCTTCCAGATGGGCGACGGCTTCTCCAACATGATCGTGCCCACCAACATCGTGTTGATGAGCATTCTTGGCATCGCCGGCATTCCCTATGACCGCTGGTTCCGCTTCATCTGGCCCCTGATGCTGAAGCTCACCGTCGCCGGCGCGATCGCGCTGGTGATTGCGGTCATGATCGGCTATCAGTAACGATCACCAAAGCGTCCAATCCTTCTTCGTACCGCGAGAATGCCCATGCGCGTCCTGATTTCCGCCCTCGTCTTCGCCCTTGCCGGCCTGCAGCCGATTACCGCCGCCGAGCGTGGTCTCGACGCCCGTGACCTCAATGCACTGGATCGGGTCGGCGCGCCGACGCTGTCGCCGGACGGCCGCTGGCTGGCCTACACGCTGCGGCAGGCGGATCTGGACGCCAATCGCGCCACGACCGGTCTGTACCTGCGCGGGCTGGAAGACGGCGCGCAGCCGCGCCGGATCAACCCCGAGGGCAAGAGCGCGAACAGCCCCAGCTTCTCGCCGGACGGCCGCACTCTGTACTTCCTGAGCGCCGAGAGCGGCTCGATGCAGCTGTGGTCGGCGCCGGTGCGCAGCGGCCGCGCGCGCCAGGTCACCGATTATCCGCTCGGTATCGGCACCTACCGGATCGCGCCCGACGGCCGCAGCGTGGCGCTGAGCTTCCGTGTGCACCCGGACTGCGCGGACCTCGCCTGCAGCACCCAGCGCAGCGCAGCCGCTGCCGCGAACAAGGCGACCGGGCAAAGCTTCGATCAGCTGTTCGTTCGACACTGGGACAGTTGGAGCGACGGCCAGCGCAACCATCTGTATGTTGCTGAGCTGAAGAACGGCCTGGCCCGCGGCGAGCCCAAGCGCGTCAGCCGCGGCATCGACGGCGACGTGCCTTCGGTGCCCTTCGGCGGCGTCGACGACTACACCTGGGCGCCGGATTCCAAGAGCCTCGTGTTCAGTGTGCGCATCGCCGGCCGGATGGAGCCGACCTCGACCAATTTCGATCTGTACCGCGCCGAGGTCGCTGGCGCGGCAGCGCCGGTCAACCTGACCGCCGACAACCCCGCCTGGGACGCCAACCCGCTGTTCGCGGATGACGGCAAGACCCTCTACTACACCGCGATGAAGCGCCCGGGTTTCGAAGCCGACCGGATGGCGATCATGGCGCTGGATCTCGACAGCGGCGAGCGTCGCGAGATCGCCCCGGACTGGGATTTCTCGGCCGGCAGCCTCAGCCTGCATCAGGGTGAGCTGTACACCACCGCGAATCGCCTCGGCGAGCATCCGCTGTTCGCTGTCCGCGCTGATAGCGGCGAAGCGCGCGTGGTGGTCGGTGGCGGCAATGTCACCGGCTTCGCCCTGCACGGCGACACCCTGGTGTTCCAGCGCGACAGCCTGTCCGGCCCGGCGCAGCTGTTTGTGTCGACGCCGAAGGGCGGAGTCGAGCGCGCGCTGACCGACTTCAACCGTGAGCGTCTGGCCGGCATCGGCATGGGCGAGTTCGAGCAGTTCAGCTTCGCTGGCCACGGCGGCGCCACGGTGTACGGCTATGTGGTCAAGCCGGTCGGCTATCAGACCGGGCAGAAGTATCCGGTGGCGTTCATCATTCACGGCGGTCCGCAGGGCTCGATGGGCAACAGCTTCCACTACCGCTGGAATCCGCAGGCCTACGCGGCGCGTGGTTACGGCGTGGTGTTCATCGACTTTCACGGCTCGACCGGCTACGGCCAGGCCTTCACCGATTCGATCTCGCAGGACTGGGGCGGCAAGCCATTGGAAGACCTGCAGAAAGGCTGGGCGGCCGCGCTCGAACGCTACGAATTTCTGGACGGTGAGCGCGCCTGCGCGCTGGGCGCCAGCTACGGTGGCTATATGGTCAACTGGATCGCCGGCCAATGGGGCGAGGCCTGGGACTGTCTGGTCAGCCATGCCGGCGTGTTCGACACCCGCATGATGGGCTACAGCACTGAGGAGCTGTGGTTTACCGAGTGGGAGAACGGCGGCACGGTTTATGAGAATCCGCAGGCCTATGAACAGTTCAATCCGCTGCTGCACGTCGACAAGTGGGACACTCCGATGCTGGTGATCCACGGCCAGCTCGACTACCGCATTCCGGTGGAGCAGGGCATCGCCGCCTACACCGCCCTGCAGCGTCGCGGGGTGCCCAGTCAGTTTCTGTATTTCGCCGATGAGAATCACTGGATTCTGAAGCCTGCCAACAGCATCCAGTGGCACGATGCGGTGCTTGGCTGGCTGGATCGTTGGACCAAGGAGTAGGCCGTGTCCGATACCCCCGTGCTGGACCTGGTGCGCCTGCGCAAGAGCTGCGGGCAGTGCTCGCTGCAGCAGCTCTGCCTGCCCGCCGGTATCAGTGGTGAAGAGTTGGAGCGGCTGGACGAGCTGGTCAAGAAGCGGCGGCCGCTGGAGCGCGGCGATCGCCTGTTCCGTACAGGAAGCGGGCTGTCGGCCCTGTTCGTGGCGCGCACCGGCAGCTTCAAGACCGTCGCCATGAATGAGGACGGCGATGAGCAGATCATGGGTTTCCATCTTCCTGGTGAGTTGATCGGGCTGGACGCCCTGGGCAGCGGCAGCCACCGCTGCGACGCTGAAGCGCTTGAAATCGCCGATGTGTGCGAGATCCCGATGAACGAGCTCGAGCGCGTTGCCCAGCAGGTGCCAGGCCTGCAGCACCAACTGCTGCGCATCATCGGCAAGAGCATGGAGCTCGACCAGGATCACCTCGGCATGCTCGGACGTCGGCATGCCGCCGAGCGCGTGCTGCTGTTCGTGCATGGCTTGAGCGAACGTCTGCGCTCGCTGGGTCGACCGCACGACCAGTTCAGCCTGCCGATGAGCCGCGAGGAGATCGCGAGCTATCTCGGGCTGGTGATCGAAACCGTAAGCCGCAGTTTCACCAAGCTGCAGGAGGACGGAATCATTACCATCCGCGGCCGTCAGCTGAAGATCATTGATGCGCGCCGGCTTGCAGAAGCCGCGCATGCACCCGAACAGACGCGCGCGCTGGGGCGCTGAGGGTTATCCCCCAGCTGTCGGCAGTGCTGCCCATCGTCGGCGCGCTGAGGCGTTCCTTGGCACTGGCCAGTTGAACGCGGTCTCTCGCGGGATTGGCGCGGC
>CAZPHV010000061.1:0-23405 GCA_964586455.1 uncultured Aquimonas sp. | reverse complement strand
GGGTCAAGACCCGCCCAACGTGTGATCGGTTGGCGCGGCGGGTCAAGACCCGCCCAACGTGTGATCGGTTGGCGCGGCGGGTCAAGACCCGCCCTACGGGTGTTCGGTTGGTGAGGCGGGTCAAGGCCCGCCTTGCCGGCCCTCGTAGGGCGGATCTTGATCCGCCGCCGGGGCGCTTGTGGTTCGGCATGCATGACCTAATGCCGGTCACTTGCGTCCATTTGACGTGGTGCAAAGCGAGGTCGCAGGGCGCCTGCATGCAGGCCCCTGCAGCTCGGAAGGCAGGGCGATGGCGGTTACGCCGTCGCGGCACGGCTCGCATCGCTGTCCGTCCCCCGTCGGATCACCCCGGCCCACCCACCCGCACCCGCGCCGGTTTGGCTTCGCCGATCGCGCGCCGGTCCGGCTGGTACATGTCTTCGGCGAAAGGCGGCGGCATGACGTACTCACCGGGGCTGACCGCGCGCACCAGGTAGAACAGCCGCGCCTGCTGACCCGGCCACAGGCTGAAGGCGGCCACGTAGCGGTCGTCGCGGTACTCCTGATGCTTGATGTCGGCCTGCCACTGGCGCTCGCTCATGGCGAGGCCGTCGATCACCATCGCGCCGATCTGGTTGGGGTCGCCCAGGGCCATGTTTTCGGCCTCCAGCCCGCCCGGCAGCAGATCGACCAGCAGCCCCTCGCGCAGCACCTGTTCGGTCTCCACCGTGAGGCGGACCACCAGCATGTCGCCTTCCTTCAGCGCGCCGCCGTTCCACTCGCGGCCGTCGGTGTGGAAGAAGTGACGCTGCACACGCAGGCCCTCGCTGACGGCGGCCGGCGCCTGGCGACGGAAGCCGACCAGATCCTCGACCACGTGGATCGGGCCGGCACCGTCCGGCACCACCTGCACGCCGGCACGCAGTCGGGAGGCATCGAGCTGCAGGCTGTGCAGCAGGGCCGGTGCGCGCGCGTCCTCATCGGACACGCGCAGGCCGATGCGGTCGTCGCCTTCGCCAAGCAGCAGGCTGCCGAGTCGGAACAGGGCGGCCTGCTCCTGCGTGCTGAACCAGCGCTGCGGTCCGCGTGCTTCGATCATGCGGACCAACTGGATCAGGCGCTCATCGGTGCCGGCATCGTTCAAGCCATGGCTGCGCAGCAGCACCTGGATCAGCGCGGCGTCGCGTACCTCGGAGCCGTAGTCGCCCAGGTATTGCGGTCGCGCGCTGGTCTTCGCTTCTGCGGCGGCCAGCGCTTTCGTCGCGCGTTCCGGATCGCCCTGCAGCTTGAGCGCGACTGCCAGATGCACCAGCGGCAGGGCGGTCAGCGACTGGCCCTGTTCGTTATCGAACAAGGTGCGCAAGGTGCCGAGCGGCGCGCGGTTCACTCGCGCCAGCACGTAGCCGGCGTAGGCGCGCGCCGCGAAGCGCAGGTGGTTGGCCTGATCGTAGTTCCAGTAGCCGTCGCCGCCGCTGAGCAGATCCTCGGACAGCCGCTTCAACGCGGCTTCCAGCACCGCTTCCGGCACCGCCTCGCCCTGTTCGCGCGCACTCAACAGCAGGTCGGCCACATAAGGTGTGAGCATCGGCTGCTCCCAGCTGTCGCCCGGCCAGAAACTGAAGTGGCCGCTGGCCTGCTGCATTGCCGACAGCCGGCCGAAGCCGGCCGCGATCGCATCGGCACGTACGCGCGGGCTCATCGACTCGACCGGCAGACGCTGGCCGCCCTCGCTGCCCAGCCACAGCAGTGGCCACAGGCGGCTGCTGGTCTGCTCCAGGCAGCCATACGGGTAGTCGATCAGACCTTTGAGCGCGTCGGTGAAGGGAATCGGCGGGCGCCGGCTCAGGCTGACCTGCAGCAGGGCACTGTCGACCTCCAGCGGGGCGAGGTCGCCAAGGTCGTAGGACAGCGCCTCGGCGTCGCGCAGCACACGCACGCGGCTGATGCGCTCTGCCGGCCAGGCAGGGCGGACGACCAGCTCGAACTCGCGGGTGAGGGTGTGGCTGCCGTCGCTGGCGCTGACGCTGAACTTCGCGGCCTCGTTGCCCGCACCGGCTTCCAGATCGAACACGAGGGTGCGACGCGCGCCGTCGCGCAGCTCGACCTGCTGGCTGCCGGCGCCGATCCGCAGCGGAGATTCCGCGCGCGCGGTGACCGTGTAACGCGCATCGGCACCGCTCAGGTTCTGCAGGTCGACGCTGAGCTGGGCGCGGTCACCGGGTGCCATCACCCGCGGCGTGCTGACTTCCATCACCAGCGGCGCACGCACGATCACTTCGTCTTCGGCCTGGCCATAGCGCTCGGCGCTGAAGGCGAGCGCGGCGATACGCAGGGCGCCGTTGAAGTCGGGCGCGGTGAAGCGCACGGTGGCGCGGCCTTCGGCATCAAACGCGACCGGGCCCGAGTGCAGGGCGATGGTCTTGACCTTGGCGGTCGGGCGGCGCGCCTGCGGCAGGTTGGGTAGGGCCGCATCGCCGCCGAAGCGCAGACGCGCGCGCTGGCCTTCGAAGCGCTCGATCACGCGGCCGTACAGATCCCACGCCTCGATCGACAGCCCGCGTCGCGCCAGGAAATGCGCGATCGGGTCCGGCAGCGGATAGCGGGTCAGGCTGAGGATTCCCTGATCGACCGCATCGACCGTCACCTGCGCGGTCTCGCCGGCCAGCTCGCTGGCCTGCACCTGGATTTCCAGCGTCTCGCCGGGACGCACCGGCGTCTTCGGCGCGGACAGCTCCAGGGTGATGCGTCGCTCTTCGCGGGCCATCGGCACGTGCACGATGCCCAGCGCGCGGTTCGGCCCGGGCTGGGCGGAGTTCTGGCCCGGCCGCAGCAGGATCAGGCTGGCGTAGACGTCGTGGCGGTTCATCGCCTCGCTGACCGGGAAGCGCACCGTGGTGCCGGGGCGCACGTTGACGGCCTCGCTGTGCAGCAGGCGATCGCTCTCGACCAGCAGCACGCCCGGGCCTTCATAGGGTGCGGTAACCGTGAGTTCGACCAGATCACCGACCCGATAGGCGGGCTTGTCCAGCGCCAGCTTGACCTTGTCGGGCCGCGCGTCGAGGCCGCGGTTGTCGTCGTCCCAGCCCCAGCCGGCGCGGAAGGGCAGGCGCGTGGTCAGCCCGGTCGCCGGGTCGGTGATTTCCAGGCGGTACTCGCCCCACTTCACGGGCAGGCTGACCTGCACCGCGCTGCCGCCGTCGAAGTCGACGGTGCGCGTCTCCACGGTCAGCAGGCGCCGCGTGTAGTCGGTCTTCCAGCCGGCGCCGTCGGCCCAGCTCCAGTGCAGGTCGCGCAGCTCCTGCATCAGCTTGACCTCAAGCCCCGTGCCCGCGTGCAGCGTACCTGCGGCATCGGCGCGAACGATTTCGAAGCGCGCCTCGGTGTCGGTGCCGGGGCCGTCGGCGAGCTCGAACAGCGGACGCACGCCGACCAACTGCTCGGCCGGCCACAGGCTGCGCACCAGACTGCGGCGGATCGCGCGGCCGCCGCTTTCGAACAGGCTGCCGTTGACGATCACCTGCAGCGGGCTGGCGGTGGCTGCGGCGTCCTTGAGCAGCTCGACGGTCTGCGTGCTGCGGCCCTGTTCATCGAGTTCGAGGTCCAGCACCTGCTGCGGCGCCGGCAGGGTCAGGGTGGGGTCGCCGAAGCGATAGCCGCGCAGGCCGGGCACGGCTTCGGCGTCGATCTGGTAGGCCAGTTCTGCGGTGAAACGGTTGCCGCCTGCGGGCGCGCCGTAGAGGTAGGCGCCCTCGACTTCGATCGCGAGGTCAGCGCCGCTGGCCAGCGGACCTGCGACGGCATCCAGTGCGAGCTTCATGCGCTCCGGCAGGAATTCCTCGACACGGAAGCTGAAGCTGCCGACGGCGGTCTTGTCGCCGGGCGCGGTGCGCAGCTCCAGCCGCCAGCGTCCGGTCGGTGCGTCTTCGGCGATCGCCTGTTCAAACGCGTAGTAACCGAGTTCGGCGGGGCTGAGTTCGCGCTCGACCACCGCGCGGCCATCCGGCTGCAGCAGACGTGCGAACAGCGGCTGGGCGGCGGCCAGCGAACGCCCGTCGAAGTCGCGCAGCAGGGCCGAGGCCTGCAGTGATTCCCCGGGCCGGTACAGGTCGCGGCCGGACCAGACATAGGCATCGAGCGCGGTGTGGCGGCGGCCTGCGACCTCGAAGTCAGCGAGGTCCAGCGCTGGCTGTCGGAAGGGGATCAGGGCCAGCTCGGCGTCGCGACGCGCCACCAACACGTCTTCAGGGCGCGGCGTGTGTTCCAGCATGGTCTGCCCACTGCCGTCGGTGGCGGCTTCGGCGACCACGCGACCTGTCGAATCGATAACTTCGATGCGCACGCCGCCGCGGGGAGTGCCGCTGTCCAGCGAGGCGGCCATCACCCAAAGCTGATCGCCCTGCAGGCGCGCATGCAGGCCAATGTCAGTGACGGTGAAGAAGGTGGTCTGGTACTGGCCGCCGAAGTCGCCGGGCTGGCGCAGCACGGCGAAGTACAGGCCGGGCTCGCGCAGCTCGGGCACGGTCTGCACCGGCAGAAAACTGACGCTGCGCTCGTTCGGGCGGTTGTTGAGCACGAAGCGGTTGGCGTAGACCGAGTCTGTCATCCCCGACAGCCCGCTCATGTCCCACCAGTGACGCTGGCCCGAGCGCTGGAAGTTCGCGAAGAAGTTCGAGTATTCGCTGGGGCGCACGCGCAGGAACTCGACATCGACCTCGGTCACGTTGACCGAAACCACTGGCAGGCCGTCGCTGTTGCGCGCCGGCAGCACGCTGCCCTGGCTGGCGAAGCCGACCTGCGGCGGCAGCGCGCCGGAGTGGATCTCCTTGATCACTTCGCTGCCCAGACTGGCGCCTTCGGCCGCGGTCAGTCGTGCATCGATGCGTACCGTGTAGCTCTTGTCGGATTCGATGTACGGATAGCGCAGGCGGGTGCGGTCGGCGTCGAGCGTCCAGCCGCTCTGGGCTTCGCCGCCGTCGGGGCCGGTCACCTGCAGCAGCTCGTCGAAGGGCTGGGTCACCGCCAGCGGCTGCGAGAACTCCAGCACCAGGGCCGGGCGCCCGTTGTGGCGTTCGGCACCCCAGCGTGTGAGCCCGAAGCCCTGCACCTGTGCGCTCTCCAGTGCAGGCGCTTCCAGCGGGGCTGGCGGAGGCGCCTCACGGCTGCAGCCGGAGGCCAGCAGGGCCAGCGCCGCTGCCAACGCACACACCATCCACGCACCGCTGCGCACACTGCCCATCGCATTCACTCCATGCCCCGGAACGGGGGCGCCAGTATAGGTCAGCCATGCAACAGCTCCCCTCCCGGATCCGCCGCCTGCACCTCGTGCTGGGCGACCAGCTCGATCGCGACAGCGCGCTGTTCGACGACTTCGATCCCGCCTGCGATGGGGTGTGGATGGCCGAGGTCGCCGAGGAAAGCACGCATGTGTGGTCGCACAAGGCGCGGATCGCCGTGTTCCTCGCTGGCATGCGCCACTTCGCCGAAGACCAGCACGCGCAGGGCAGGGCGCTGATCTATCACCGGCTCGATGCGCATGACTTCCCTGACCTTGCCAGCGCGCTGGCAGCGGATATCGAGCGGCTGCAGCCGGCCGAACTGTGTTGGGTGCGACCCGGCGACTGGCGGGTCTGGCAGAGTCTGCTAGCGGTCGCGGCCAGGACGGGCGTGTGCGTCATCGAGCGCGAGGACCGGCACTTCGTCTGCACGATCGACGACTACGCGGGATGGGCGCGCGGCAAGAAGGAATTGCGGCTGGAGTTCTTCTACCGCTGGCTGCGCCAGCGCTTTGATGTGCTGATGAACGGTCGCGAGCCGGCCGGTGGGCAGTGGAACTTCGACGCCGACAACCGCGAGAGCTTCGATGCGCGCGGGCCGGGCCTGCTGCCGGTGCCGATCGCGTTCGAGCCCGATGCGATCACGGCCGAGGTGCTGGCACTGGTCGGACAGCGCTTCGCCGCGCATCCCGGCGAGCTCGCCGACTTCGACTGGCCGCTGACGCCGACGCAGGCGGAAGAGGCGCTGGACGATTTCGTGCGCCACCGCCTGCCCTTGTTTGGCCGCTACCAGGACGCGATGTGGATGGATCAGCCCTGGCTGTATCACTCGCGCCTGTCGGTGGCGCTGAACCTCAAGCTGATCCATCCGCGGCGGGTGATCGACGCCGCGGTCGCGGCCTGGCGTGAGGGTCACGCGCCGTTGGCGGCGGTCGAAGGCTTCGTGCGGCAGATCCTCGGCTGGCGCGAGTACGTGCGCGGTCTGTATTGGCTGCGCATGCCAGGCTATCTGGATGACAACGCGCTCGGCGCCGAGCAGCCGCTGCCGGGCTTCTTCTGGACCGGCGACACCGACATGCAGTGCATGCGGCAGGCGATCGGCCAGACCCTGCGCTATGGCTACGCCCATCACATCCAGCGGCTGATGGTGACCGGCCTGTTCGCCCTGATGCTCGGCGTGCGCCCGCGCGAGGTGCATGCCTGGTATCTGGCGGTCTATGTGGACGCGGTCGAGTGGGTCGAGCTGCCGAACGTGCTGGGCATGAGCCAGTTCGCCGATGGCGGCGTGATGGCCAGCAAGCCCTACTGTGCGTCCGGCAAGTACATCCAGCGCATGGGCAACTACTGCAGCGGCTGTCGCTTCAAGCCGGACCAGGCGGTCGGCGAGAGGGCCTGTCCATTCACCACGCTGTACTGGGATTTTCTCGAGCGGCATCAGGCGCGCTTCGCCAAACACCCGCGCGCGGCGCTGCAGTGGCGCAGTCTGGAGCGCCTGCCGGAGGCCAAGCGTGCGGCGATCCGCGAACAGGCGGAAGCCCTGCGCGCGCAGCTGAGCGCCGAGAGCCGATAGGGCGTGGCTCCTCGGCCGCGCGGCGCGCGCGGCACCCACGTGCGGCACCCTGCGATTCACCGGGTGCCGCTCGGCCTTTGCCGGTGTTCCCGATGCCGCCGTATAGTCGCAGGCTTGCCGACTGACTAAGCCCGGAGAAGCCGTGTTCGCTTGCTGCTTGTCGGGTTTGCTGGCACCGCCGCGACGACGTGCACCCGCGCTTGGCAGCAATCGATCTGCTGCCGCCCGAATCGCATGGCTGCTCGCCCTGCTGTTGGGTTCGGGTTTTGCGGCCAGCACCGTCCACGCCGCAGCCGACGCCGCGCTTGACCCGGCACTCTCGGACGAAGCGCCGCGGCTGCTGTTCGAGCGCATCGGCGATGACCAGCAGCTGCGCGATGGCGTGATTACCGGCCTGGCCCAGGACGGTCAGGGCTTTCTCTGGATCGGCACCACCGAGGGCCTGGTCCGCCACGATGGCTACCGCTTCAAGGCCTATCGGCACTCCGAAGCTGTCGCCGACAGCCTGCCCGCCAATCGCATCGAACACCTGTTCGCCGATCGCGACGGTCGCGTATGGATCGGAACCTACGGCGATGGCGTGGCGCGCTACGACGCCACGCGCGATGGCTTCGTGCGCCTGCTGCCGCCGCGCAACCCGGTAACGCGAAACCGGCTGCCGGGGCCGGCGCCGGCGCGTGCGTTCGCGCAGACGCCCGACGGCGCGGTCTGGGTTGGCACCTCCGGGCTGGGTCTGTGGCGCGTGTCTGTCGACGACGAGGTGCGCATCATCGATGCGGCAGACACCTGGACCGGGCTGGCGGATGACCGTATCAGTGCGCTCGAAGTCGACGCCGACGGTTCGCTGTGGGTGGGCAGTTGGGCAGGCCTGGCGGTGCTGCGCGCCGGCAGCGAACGTTTCGAGCGCGTGCTGTCCGAGCCGGGTCAGCACGACAGCCTGCACAACGTGGTGGTGCGCGGCATCCATGCCGCCAGCGATGGCTCGCTGTGGGTGGGCTCGCAGGACGGGCGCCTGCTCAGACTGCCGGCGGCGATCGCACGCGGGGACGACCCGATGGACCCGGCGCGCCTGCAACGCTGGCAGCGCATGGGCCTGAATGCCGCGCTGGAAACGCGTGACGGTCGCCTGTGGATCGGACACGGCCGCGGCCTCGACCTGTTTGATCCCGGCGGTGCGCACCTGGCCAGCTATCGGCATCGCCGCGGCGAGCCCTATGGCCTGACCGACATGGGCATCCGCGACCTGCTGTTGGACCGCAGCGGCTGGCTGTGGGTGGGCAGTTTCGGCGGCGGCCTGCTGCGCAGTTTTCCGGGCGAGTCGGCGATCTTGTCGAGGCGGCTCGACCCCGCCCGCGACACGCCGCTGGAGCGGCTCAGCGTTTCCGGCATCGCTCCCGAGCCCGACGGCGGCCTGTGGGCGGTGGTGGACGGCTTTGGCTTGATCCGAATGGATCAGCGCCTGGTGATTCGCGATCGCCTGCCGCTCGTACCCGCAGGCGAACCCGGGCTGGCCGGACTGCTGCAATACGGCCTGGCCCGCGATGCCGACGGCGGGCTGTGGGTGGCGACCGAGCTGGGTCTGTATTACCGGCCGCCCGGCGAAGCCCTGCCGCGTCGGGTGACCGATCCTGATTTCATCGAGGGCAAGCTGGTGCGTCGGGTCTGGCCGGGCCAGGGCGGCGAAGTCTGGATCGGCACCGGCGACGGGCTGTTCGTGCGCGGTGCCAACGGCGTGGTGCAGCGCCTGGCCAGTGCCGAGGGCGCGCGCGTCGGCGGCGCGGTCAACAGCCTGCAGTTCGATGCATCGGGGGCCTGGCTGGGGCTGAGCTCCGGCTTGTTCCGGGTCGATGTCGAGCGTCGCGTGCTGCATCCGATCTCGACCGAGGTCGACGGCCGCCTGCGCAGCCTTGACGTGCTGGGCCTGGTGGTCGATCGCAGCGGCCAGCTTTGGCTGGACGCCGCCGGGCTGCTGCGGGTGGAGAACTTTGACGGCCGCCACGCGCGCCTGCATTCGATCAGCCGTCGACACGGGTTTGAAGGCGTGGCCTTCGGCGCCAACCTGCTGGACGATGCGCGCGGTCGGATCTGGTCGCAGCGCTTCATGTACGACCCAAAGCTCGATCGGCTGTACCCGCTGGGCCCGCGCGAAGGCGCCCTGGCCGGCTCCGGCTGGTTCCGCTCATACGCACGACTGGCCGATGGGCGCTTCGCGTTTGGCATGAACCAGGGGCTGCTGGTGATCGACAGCGAGCGCTTCGATGAGGCCAGCCTGGATGCACCGCTGGTATTCACCGGCCTGCGCGTCGACGGCGTCGAGCGCCCGTTTGGCGCCGACAGCGCCGGCGTTGTGCTGCAGCCCGGTGAGGGCGGTTTCGCACTCGAGTTCGCCGCACTCGATTACACCGCGCCGCAGCTGCTGCGCTACCGCTATCGCCTGCTGGGCAACGACGAGACCTGGATCGACGTCGACGCGGACGCGCGCGTCGCCAGCTTCGGCGGCCTGCTGCCTGGCGAGTACCTGCTGCAGGTGCAGGCCAGCAACCGCGCCGGCCAGTTCGGGGCGGCGGTGCTGGAGCTGCCCGTCAGTGTGTTGCCGGAGTGGTGGCAGCGGCCGCTGGTGCTGGCTGCGCTGGCAATGCTGGCGGCGCTGCTCATCGAGGCCATGGTGCGTCTGCGACGGCGTCGTCTGCAGCGTCTTCGCGAGCAGCTTGAGGCGGAAGTGGAGTACCGCACCGCCGAGTTGAAGCGACTTGGCGAAGAGCTCGAACGGCGCTCACAACTGGCCGAAGACGCCAGCCTCACCGACGCCCTGACCGGCCTGCGCAACCGGCGATTCGCCGAGCAGGAGCTGCCTAAAGAAGCGGCCCTGTACCAGCGTCGGCCGTATCGCCACAGCACGGGCACCTCGCGCGAGGGCGGCTCGCTGGTGTTTTTCCTACTCGATCTCGATCACTTCAAGCGGGTCAACGACGACTTCGGCCACGCCGCCGGCGACGAGGTCCTGCGCCAGCTGGCCACGCGTCTGCGCGCGGCCTGCCGCAGTTCTGACCATCTGATCCGCTGGGGCGGCGAGGAGTTTCTGGTGGCCGCGCGCGACACCGATCGCGCCGCCGCGGTGGGCCTGGCCGAGCGCATCCGCGCGCGGATCGGCGACCAGCCTTTCGTATTGGCCGATGGCCGCAGCCTCACCGTGACCGTCACCCTGGGCTTCGTCGCGTTTCCGCTGCTTGGACGCGTGCCTCTGGCCGCCGGCTGGGAAGACGCCGTCGCACTCGCGGACCGCCTGCTGATGGCGGGCAAACGGGCGGGGCGCAACGCATGGGTGGGCCTGTTCGTGGAGCGCGAGGCGGGCGCGCCGGAGCGCTGCGTCGAATGGGCCGACCCCGCGCGGGTGGAGGCCGGCGACGTGCGTATCGAGAGCAACCTGGCCTTGGCCCAGATCGTCGATGCCTTGGCCTCGCGGCGCTGAGCGCGGCAGCCATGCGTGGCTTGGCACAGGATTCGCTTGTGGAATCGAACGAGCCCCTGCGGGAAACCCCGTGCCCGTGATGCGAAGTCGCCCCGCTCTGTGTAAGCCACAGGCGCAGCCCGTCGGGCGCGCGCATCTGCGGTGGCTGGGGCGCGCGCGATCGACCGGCATGCTGCTCTTCCTGATGTGTGTGATCGCGCACGCGGGCCCGCCGGCAGAGGGGACGGCAGCCTCGCGTGCGTTCGAAGCCGTCGGCACCGACGAGCAGATCCCCGACGGGGTCATCACCTCGCTCGCCCAGGACGGTCAGGGGCTGCTGTGGATCGGCACCACCGATGGCCTGGTGCGCTATGACGGCTATCGCTTCAGGGTGTATCGCACCGACCCGGATGACCCCCGCAGCCTGCCGGGCAACCGCATCCAGCAGCTGCTGACCGCCGCCGATGGACGTCTGTGGTTGGGCACTTATGGCGAAGGCGTGGCGAGCTATGACCCGGTCACCGACCATTTCCGGCGCTTCACGCCTGAGCCTGGTCGCGAAGACGGCCTGCCTGCGGGCACGGTGCGCGCGCTGGCGCAGACGCCCGACGGTGTGATCTGGGTGGGCGCCACCGGCAACGGCCTCGGGCGTATCGAGCCTGACGGCACGGTCGGGCGCTTCGTCGCGGCCGATGCGATCGGCCTGAAAATGGACGCGCGCATCTCGGCGCTGGCGGTCGATCGCGCCGGCGCGCTGTGGATCGGCAGCTGGCAGGGTCTGGGCCGGCTGCGCCCCGGCGCGGACGCGGTCGAGCGGGTGCTGTCGGACTCTGACGACAGCGAGGGCTTCGCCAACACCACCATTCGCGGTATCCATGTCAGCGCCCACGGCGACGTCTGGGTTGGCGCGCAGCAGGGGCAGATGGCGCGCATTCCTGCAGCCGTCGCCGAGCGCGTGCAGTCGCCACAGGCCGATGAGGTGCAGCGCTGGCGTGGCACCGGCATGAACGCAGCGGTCGAGCCTGGCGACGGCAGCCTGTGGATCGCGCACGCGCGCGGCATCGATGTGTTTGGCAGCGAAGACGCTCAGCTGCGCGAGCAGATCCGGCCGCGTGCGGTAGACGCGCTGGCCCTGGCCAATGCCGAGATCCGCGATCTGCTGCTCGATCACTCCGGCTGGGTCTGGACCGGCAGCTTCGGCGGCGGCCTGCAGCGCACCGATCCGCGCCCCAAGGCGCTGCAGGCCAGACGCTTCGACCCGATCGGTGACGCACCCCTGACGCAGTTCAGTGCGCTGACGTTGGCGGCCGACCGCGAGGGCGGGCTGTGGGTCGGTGTCGCCCAGAACGGGCTGGTGCGCGTCGACGGCGGACTGCGTATCCGCGAGATCCTTCGCGATGGCGACGCCTCGCTGGGCGCCTTTGCCGGCCAGCAGCCCTCGGCTGTGGTCGAGGCAGAGGACGGCCGGTTGTGGGTGGCGACCGAGCGCGGGCTGTTCGTGCGGGCGCCGGGCGCGCGCGCGTTCGAGCTGGCGACTGGCCCGGAGTTTCTCGAACGGGCAGCCATCCGCAGGCTGTGGGCGCCGCCGAATGGCGAACTGTGGATGGCGACCGGCGATGGCCTGTTCCGGCGCGACGCCGACGGGGGCGTCGCGCGCCTGACGGCTGCGGACGGCGCTCGGGTCGGTGGCTCCATCAACGCGCTGGTGTTCGACGCCGAGGGCGGCTGGGTGGGCGGCAGCGCCGGTCTGTTCCGCTTCGATACGAGCCGCGGGGTGCTGAGTCGCGTACGGATGCAGGTCGCGGACGCCGAGATGCGGGCAGACGTGCTTGGCCTGCTGCTGGACGCGCGCGGCCCGCTGTGGATCGATGCCGGTGGCCTGCATCGGCTGCAGTCGCTGCAGGGCGACGCGGCGGTACTGGAAGCGATCAGCGCCCGCCATGGCTTCGCCGGCGTGGCCTTCGGTGCCAACCTGCTGGACGACGCCCAAGGTCGAATCTGGACCCATCGATTTCTGTACGACCCTGCCTCGGACGACTTTCATAGGCTCGGCCGCGCCGACGGCGCACACGCCGGCACCGGCTGGTTTCGCGCGTTCGCGCGCCTGCCCGATGGCCGCCTCGTATTTGGAGCCACCGAGGGGCTGTTGGTGGTGCGGCCGGAGCACTTTCGGCCCTGGACCTTCGTACCACCGCTCGTGCCGACCGAGCTGCGCATCGACGGTGAGCCTCGGGCCTTCGGGCCGCTCGCGGAGCGCATCCTTATCGGCCCCGGCGAGCGCGGCTTCAGTCTGGAATTCGCGGCACTCGATTTCAGCGCGCCCGAGCTGCTCAGCTACCGCTACCGACTGCTGGATGCGGCGCCCGACTGGGTCGACGTCGGCGCGGGCTCGCGGCTCGCCAGCTTTGGCGGCCTGTGGCCGGGTGAGTATCGGCTGGAGCTGCAGGGCAGCTCGCGCGACGGTCGGTTTCTGGCGCCGCCGCGAAGTCTGGCGGTGGAAGTGTTGCCGCACTGGTGGCAGACCCTGCCGGCGGCGCTCGCGGGTCTGGGCCTGCTGGCGTTGGCGGTCTGGGCTGTGGTGCGGCGGCGCGAGCGTCGATTGCGCCGTGCACGCGATCGGCTGGAGGCCGAGGTACAGGCACGCACGGCCGATCTGCGCGCACTGTCTGCCGAGCTGAGCCAGCGCAATCGCGAGTACGAGCGCGCCAGCCTGACCGACCCGCTGACCGGTCTCAGCAACCGCCGCTTCGCGATGCAGGAGCTGCCCAAGGAGGTCGCGGCCTGTCTGCGGCGACAGGCGGTTGCGCCGCGCGACACCGGCAGTGCCAGCACCGGACTTGTTCTGTTTCTGTTTGATCTGGATCACTTCAAGACCATCAACGACCAGCACGGACACGCCGGCGGCGATGCCGTGCTGGTCGAATTCGCCCGTCGTCTTGCTCAGGTGTTCTCCGCGTCAGATCACCTGGTGCGCTGGGGCGGCGAGGAGTTCCTGGTGGTCGCACGTGACTGCGGGCGCGAGCGTGCGATGGAGCTTGCCGAGCACGCGCGCCGATTAATGCTCGAGCGCGCGGTCGAGCTCGATGCCGGTGACCTTGTGCACTGCAGCCTCAGCGTTGGCTTCGCACCGTTCCCGCTGTTGGCCGAGCAGCCCAGCCTGGCCAGTTGGGAAGAGGTCGTCGATCTGGCGGATCGGCTGCTTTACGCGGCCAAACGGTCCGGGCGCGATGCCTGGATCGGACTGTTACCGGTGGACCCTCGGGATCCACCGCGGCGTGCGAGCGGTTGGGTCGATCCGCAGCGTCTGCGCTCGGACGACGTGGTGCTGGTCAGCAGTCTGGACCGCGATCGGGTGATCGAGGCCTTGGCTGAAGACAGTGAGGCCCTCAGCTCCGTCTGATCAGGCGTCGCCGCCAGCCGCCTTGCGAGAGGCTGCATCCGCGCCTGGACGCAAAGGCACCGGTCGCGGCACATCCAGCGGCCGCGCACTCGGTGGTCGGGTCAGCAGGTAGACCGCGCCCAGCACCACGGCCGTACCCACCAGCTGCAGCAGGGTGATCTGTTCCTCCAGCAGCCAGGCACCGAGAAACACCAGCGAGACCGGCCCGATCACCGAGAGCTGCGCGGTGGTGGCGGGCCCGACCCGTCGAACCGCGGCCATGGTGAAGGTCACCGGCAGGAAGGTGCAGAAGAACGCGTTGGCCAAGGCCCAGCCGTAGGCCTCCGGCGCGAACTGCAGCAGGTCCGCCGGTGCACGCACCAGCAGGTAGTGCACGAACACGGCCGCGGTCGATACCGACATCGCCGCCACCACCAGCCGCGCGGTGCCCAGCGTTTTCACCAGCTCGCCGGAGACCGCGAGGTAGAGCGCATACGAGATCGCCGCGCCCAGCACGAGCAGTGAACCGAACAACACCTGCTCGCCCTCGATGCGCAGGCTTTCGACCAGCACCAGCGCGATGCCGGCATAGCTCACCGCCACCGCCAGCCACTGCCGCGGGCTCACCGCGCGGCTGAAGAACATAAGGCCGATCAGCAACACGAAGGTGGGATTCAAGAACAGGATCAGCCGCTCCAGCGACACCGGCACGTATTCCAGCCCCCAGAAGTCCAGCAGCGAGGACAGGTAGTAGCCCAGCAGGCCGATGCCGAGCAGCGCCCAGCGCTGGCGCGAGCTCAGCCGGGGGCCGGGGCCACGCAGGCGCTCGCGTAGGCCCAGCAGGGCGAACAGCGGCAGCGCGAACAGCATGCGCAGGGTCAGCACGTCGAGTGCATCCAGGCCGTAGCGGTACTGGTACTTCGCGAGGATGGCCTTGGCGGAGAACAGGACCGCGCCGAAGGCGGCCAGCAGCAGGCCGCTGCGGTGATTCAGGGCGGCGCTGGGGTCAGACATGGGCAGAGCAGCAAGGAAGGCGAGTGCAAGCTTAGGGCCTTGCGCCGGAAGCGGGTGGGTGTGTTCGTGACGCGGCCGATGAGTCGCAGCGCGTCGGGGCTCCAACTCCGGGCAGCGCGCCCGGCTTTGCTGCCGCGCTCACGTCGCCTGCACGACACTGCGCGGCCTTTCGCGATCGAACTCGTCCATGCCTCGCGCCCTGATCTGGCTGCGCCGCGACCTGCGGCTGTCCGACCATCTGCCGCTTGCCGCTGCGCTGGAGCGCGGACAGGCACCGGTGTTCGTGTACGTGCACGCGCCAGAGGAAGAAGGCGAATGGGCGCCCGGCGCGGCTTCGCTGGCCTGGCTGCACCGCTCGCTTCAAGCCCTCGATGCCGACCTGCGCAGGCGCGGATCGCAGCTGATCGTGCGCCGCGGCCGCAGCCTCGACACGCTGCAGCAACTGGCCCGCGAATGCGAGGCCGAGGCCGTGTACTGGCAGCGTCGCTACGAGCCTGCGGTCATTGCTCGCGACACCGCAGTGAAGTCGAGCCTGAAGGCAGCGGGTCTGGATGCCGAGAGCTTCCGCGGCGCGACCCTGTTCGAACGCGATGAGGTCATGACCGGCAGCGGCGGGCCCTACCGGGTGTTCACCCCGTTCTGGCGCAATGCGCGGCCGCGGGTGCAGATCGACTCGGGTGTCGACGCGCCTACGCGATTGCCTGCGCCGCCACAGGTTGAGTCGCTGTCGATCGAGGCGCTCGGCCTGAAGCCCGGTCTCGGCTGGGACTCGGGCTTCTGGGAGCGCTTCGTGCCCGGCGAAGCGGGTGCCCACGATGCGCTGGAGGCCTTCATCGAAGGCTCGGTGGGCAGCTATGTCAGCCAGCGCGACCTGCCCGACCGCGCGGGCACCTCGCGGCTGTCGCCGCATTTGCACTTCGGCGAGATCACGCCCGCGCAGATCCTGCGTCGCCTGCAGCGCGAAACCTGGCCAGCCGCCGCGGGCGAACAGGTCGAGGGCTATATCCGCGAACTCGGCTGGCGCGAGTTCAACGCGCACTTGCTCTACCACTACCCGAACACCGCCAACGAGAACCTGAGTCCACAGTTCGACCGCTTCGTGTGGAACCTGCCGGACGAGAAGTTCTCTGCCTGGCAGCAGGGCCGGACCGGCATTCCGATCGTCGATGCCGGTATGCGCGAGCTCTGGCACACCGGCTGGATGCACAACCGCGTGCGCATGATCGTCGCCAGCTTTCTGACCAAGAACCTGCGCCTGCATTGGCTGCAGGGCGCGCGCTGGTTCTGGGACACGCTGGTGGATGCTGACCTCGCCAACAACACCGGTGGCTGGCAGTGGAGTGCGGGCACCGGTGCCGATGCCGCGCCCTATTTCCGCATCTTCAACCCGATCACCCAGGCCGAGAAGTTCGACGCCCGCGGCAGCTACATCCGGCAGTGGGTGCCCGAGCTCGCGCGGCTGCCGGACAAGGCCCTCTATGCACCCTTCGAGCACGCCGACCTGCATCGCAGGATCGCCCCGGACTACCCGCGCCCGGTCGTCGAACTGAAGGCCTCGCGCGAGGCGGCGCTGGCCGCCTACAAGGGCATGCGCGGCTGAGCTCCCACGCGGCGTTCGCCTCCGCTCCGCGCTATGCGGGGTGACAGCCCGCCACGCACATGCCCACAATCGCCCATCGGATCCAGGCGGGAGCGCGGCGTGCAGGAAACCATCGTCCACAAGCCGGGCAGCGGCGGCGGTCTGCAGGTGCCGGGCTACCGGATCTTGCGTCCGCTGGGCGCAGGCGGCATGGCCTCGGTCTATCTGGCCGTGCAGGAGTCCTTGGACCGCGAAGTCGCGCTGAAGGTGATGTCGCCGCAGCTGGCCGCTGATCGCGAGTTCACCGAGCGCTTCCTGAAGGAAGGCCGGATCACGGCCAAGCTCTCGCATCGCAATCTGGTGACGGTGTTCGACATCGGCTCGCACGAGGGCGTGTACTACCTGGCCGCGGAGTTCATCGACGGCGGCACCCTGCGCGATCTGATGAATCAGGGCCTGACCGTGCCGCAGGTGCTCGACGCGGTGGCCGACGTTGCCCGCGCCTTGCACTACGCGCACGAGAAGGGCGTCGTGCATCGCGACGTCAAGCCCAGCAATATCCTCTACAAGGCCGACGGCACCGTCGTGCTGGCCGACTTCGGCATCGCCAAGGCGATGGACACCAGCTCGACCGCGACCTTGGCCGGTGCCTCGATCGGCACCCCGGACTACATGAGCCCCGAACAGGCGCGCGGCGAGCCGGTTGACGGCCGTTCCGATCTGTATGCGCTGGGCGTGATGATGTTCGAGCTGCTGATCGGCAAGCCGCCCTACGATGGCAGTGATCCATTCGCAGTGGCGCTGGCGCATATCACCCAGCCGGTGCCGATCCTGCCGAGTGAGTTCGCCTGGCTTCAGCCCGTGCTGGACGGGCTGATGGCCAAGCGCGCGCAGGACCGGTTCGCCACTGGCGATGCGTTCGTGCAGGAGCTGAACCGTATTCGCGCGCGCATGCCGAAGGCGCAGATCACCCAGCTGTTGCGGCATGACACCGCGCGTCGGCAGGCCGTGGAAAGTGCAGCGACCGTAGCGGTTTCTTCGAGCACGCGACGAGCAAGCGTGGTGCGTGGCCGGCGCGCGCCGCTCGCGCTGGCGGCGGGCCTGGCTGTGGCGGTGGTGCTCGGTCTTCTGCTGTGGCGCTTGCTCGCTCCGGAGGCTGAGCAGGGCGCCGCCACGGAAGCGTCGCTTTCCACTCCGACCCAACCCGGGCCCGGAATCGAACTGCCCAAAGACCTCACTGAAGTCGACGCACTGCTGCTGCAGGCCGATGCCTACCTCGAGTACGGAACCGACCCGGGCAACCTCGGCCGCCGTATCGATTTCCCCGAGGACGAATCCGCACTCGGCCTGTACCGCCAGGCGCAGGCGCTGGAGCCCGGCAATGCGCGCGCCGCCGAGGGGCTTGGCCGGATCGCCGCGTTCTATCTGGATGCCGCCGGCAAGCTCTGCCAGCGCACGCTGTGGGAGGCCTGCGCGAGCAATGCCCGCAAGGGGCTGGAAGCGTCGCCAGGCCACGCCGAGCTGCAGGCGCTGCTGGCGCAGGCCGAGCGCGAACTCGCTGGCGGTTGAGGCCCTTCCCGGCGAGGCTCAGACCCCCTGCATGAACCCGAGGTCGCGATAGCTGCCGATGTAGCCACCGGTGGCCGGGCCGAAGCGCGGCACCGGCCCGCCCAGCGCCGGAAAGATGTCGTTGATCTGCGCTTCGCTGATTCCGAACCAGCGCGCCAGCGTGGCCGCGTACTGGTCCACGGCGAGCTTGGGAATGATCTGGCCCCAGCCGGCGTCGTCCGGGCCATTGCGCACCAGGTCTGGCATCTCGCCATAGATGTCGCGGCCGCGCACGGCGCCGCCGACCACGAAATGCTCGCCGCCCCAGCCGTGGTCCGTGCCGTCGCCGTTGGCGGACGAGGTGCGACCGAAGTCGGAGGCGGTAAAGGTCGTCACCTGGGAATCCACGCCCAGCTCGACCGTGATGTCATGGAACATGCGGATCGCATGCGAAAGCGCCGCCATCTGATCGCGATGATCATCAAGCAGGCGGTCGTGGAAGTCATAGCTGCCGACGCCGACGAAGAACACCTGGCGGCGCTGTCCCAATTGCGCGCGCGCCTGAATCATGCGTCCGACCATGCGCAGCTGTCCGACCAGGCGCTGATAGGCCGAGGATGCCACCAGACCCAGGCCCTCAGGCAGGCTGGGCGTCGGCGTGGTCAGCGGTGAGTTCGCCGCCAGCGCCGAAGTCACCAGCGCGTAGTTGTCCAGGCTACGACGCTGAATGTCGGCGGCGGCGCGCTCCATCGGATGATTCAGCGGCCCGTTCAGCAGCGCATCGATTGCCGCGCGGCGTGGGGCCTCGCTTTCGTGCAGATAGCCCGCGCGGGCCTCCGCGCCCTGGGTGCCCATTGCGTAGGGCTGCACATTGACGCCGGTCTGCAGGAAGTTGTGGCCGCGCAGCGAGAGGCTCATCGACAGCTGCGGGTTCGGGTTCTGCGCCTGCAGCAGGTCCGCCATGCGCCCCGCCCAGCCAATCTTGTCGGGAATATCGGGCCGCGAGGTTTGCCAGAACACCTGCTGGTCAGAGTGCGAGAACAGCTGCGGCGGCACCCGCGCGGTGCCGTTCTGGAACGATGCGCGCGTGACCGGTTCGATCAGCGGGCCGACGTTGGCGACGATGCCGCAGCGCCCGGCTTCGAACAGATCGCGCAAGGGCGAAGCCGCAGGGTGCAGGGCGTACTGCCGGCCATTCGATTGCGCAGTCAGCGGGTTCAGGTGTGTCGCTGCGTTCAGCGCTGACATCGGCAGCGCCAGGCCGGGGCGCGCATCGGTGTAGATCGCGTGGCTGGCGTTGTCGCGCGGAATCACCGTGTTGACGTTGTCGTTGCCGCCGTCCAGAAAGATGCAGACCAGGGCCTTGTAGTCGCTGCCCTTGGCGATGCTGCTGTTGTCCAGGGCGGCGGCCTGCAGCAGGCGCAGGTTGCCGAACTGCGAGTACAGGCTTGCGCCACCGACAGTGGCGAGTAGGCTGCGGCGGATCAGGTCGCGACGGTTCATTTCTGCACCTGGTATTCGGGCGAGGTCATGATGAGGTGCACGGCTTCCCAGGCGCGGCGGCGGCCGCCGGTATCGCCGAAGCCGGTGTAGGGAATGCCATCGATATAGGCCAGCACGACCCCGCGCATGTGGGTCGACATCTGACCGTTCATCAGCAGTACGTCCAGATGGTTGATCAGCTGCGCGGGCGTGGTCGCCAGCGACCACAGATTGCTGAAGTCCAGCATGACCGTGCGCGCATCGGGATTGGGGTTGAAGTGGGTGCCGATGTAGTGCCGCTCGGCCTGGTTGTACAGCCAGTTGGCGGTGCGGGTGACGAAGACCTCGTTGACGATCTGCAGCTCGGGCGAGTACATCCCGAGCTGGGTCAGCTCACCCGGTCGGCGGTAGTCGGGCTGGTAGAAGTTGAACACCGAGGGGCTGCGGTTGGGCGCCTGGTTGAAGTGTGATTCGGGGTTCCAATCGGCGTAGCGACCGTTCGCGGCTGCAGCGCCGAACGCACGCCAGAGATGGGTTTGTCGCAGGATCGGCTCGCGCACCTTGCCGAAGCGTTGCGGCTGGGTGAGGTGACCACTGCGGGCTTCTGGGTCCATCAGGATCGCCCGCACCAGCGCGCGCAGATCGCCACGCACGCCCTGGCCGTTGTTGTTGAACACCGCAGTCATGCGCGCGACGTAGGCCGGCGTCGGGTTGCTGGTCACCAGCTGCTGGATCAACCGCCGCGACAGGAACGGGCCAACGTTCGGGTGATTGAAGATATTGTCGAGCGCGAAATCGAGATTGCTGTTCGGCGTGCCGCCGGCCGGACGTGTCACCCCCAGCAGCAACTGCTGGTTGTCGGGGTCGGCATCGGGCTCGGTGTGGTGAAAGGCGGCAAAGGGCTGCATCGGCATCGTCCAGCCGATGGCGTTCGGCCAGCCCGGGCTGCAGAACTCGAAGCCCGAACAGTTGCCGAAGTTCCACCCGGTGAACACATGGGCGAAGGTCTTGACGTTGAACTGGTTGTAGCTCGGCACCGGTTGCCCGTTCTGAAGCACCGGCGAGCCGTCGGCATTCAGCATCACCAGGCCGATCGAGAACAGCTGCAGGATCTCCCGCGCGAAGTTCTCGTCCGGGCGGATGTTCAGAACCGTATTGGGGCGGCGGTTGCCGCGCATGCTCAGATAGCTGCCCATCGCCGGGCTGCGGGTCATGTGGCCAAGCAGGCCGCGGTAGTTGCCAAACGCTCCGTCGATCAGCAGGTCGTAGTACACCGACACTCCGCGCGGCTCGATCTCCAGCGGGCCGTTGGCATCCGACACCACCAGGATCTGGCTGAGCGCATACGCCACGCGCTGGCGCAGCTGATCGGGGCCGGTGACCGCGTTGAGGAACCAGGCTTCCATGCGCGCGTTCTGGTACAGCGGCTCGCCCAGGCCCACGACATAGTCGAGGTAGGGCACCTGTCGCGACACCGGGGCGGCGAACTGCTCGTCCAGCCAGGCCTCGTAGCCGATCTGGCGCAGGCGCTGAATATCGTTCAGTCTCGGACCGAAGGTGGACTGGGTCAGAAAGCGCGCGGCCTCGGCGTCAGTCTGGGGCGCGAAGGGTTCGAAGCCGCTGGCAAAGATGCGCTGCGCCAGCGCGGGTGTCGCGCAGCACAGCGTCATCAGAAGCAGCAGCCAGACGGCACTGCGGCGGGGCGCCGGGCGTATCGGCAGTGGGGCGTGCGGCATGGCGGGGACCGTCTGTGACGAACTGTGAAATCGAACCCTATCCCGCTGAGTTGCCGAAACAAGCACCAAACGACGAACGGGGCCGTCCGCAGGATTGGCGGACGGCCCCGTTCGTGCGGCCTGATTCAAGCGGCGCGGTCAGCGCCGTCAGTTTTCGGTGCAGCTGCTGCCGTTGGGAATGGTGATGCGACGCAGGCTGTATTCGCCGTCGCCAAAGCTCGACGCGAAGCGGAACTGGCCGCGGTCACAGCCGGTGAATTTGACGGTGACGCTGCCCCAGCCCGGTGTGCTTTCCACCTGGCTCGGTTCAAACGCGGCGCCGAACTGTCCGCCGCGCGTGATCTGCATAGGCACGGTGACTTCGCTGGCACCCCATTGGAACGTCTGGGCGCCATTCATCCAGACCTGCCGACCCTCGAAGTAGTCGTACCAATAGACCACCATCAGGGGTTGATTGCTGTTGGGTGTTCCGGGCGCGGCCTGAGTGATTTCCACGACGAAGCCACGGCCCGAACGCTCCGGGTCGTACCAACTGCCGGTATGCAGCTCGAGAATGGGAAAGCCGGAGGTGCGTACGGCGCGCTTGATCAGCGGGAAGCGCACAGGCTCGTCGCCCAGGACCGGTTCTGCGTTGATGCGATCGACCAGGCCCATGCCGAACACCACTCGACCGAACACGGTGAAGTCAGTATCGAGGTTGGCGTTGTTGGCGGTGTTGATGAAGAAGCTCGACGAGGCCGAGTTACGATCCGGCGTGCCATTGGGGTTGTTGCTCAGCGCCATGGCAAGGGTGCCGCGCAGGTTGCTGGGCGCGGGCCGCAGCTCGGACTGTACGGTCGGACGCCCCAGAACGCGGATCACGCTGCTGTAGTCGGACTTGCGAACGCCACCCTGCACCACGAAGTTGCGCACCACGCGATGAAACAGCGAGTTGTTGTAGCTGCCATCATCGACGTAGGCGAGGAAGTTCGCGGTCGTGCGTGGGGTGTTCACCGCATCCAGCTCGAGCAGGATTGGACCGCGGTCGGTGTCGAGCAGTACGCGCGGGGCGGTTTGGGCTGAGGCGGCCAGGGGCAGCAGGCAGAGCAGGGCAAATCCAAAGCGACGGAGCATTAGGGGGTCCTTTCCTCGGGGGAGCGCCGCGGACGGCGGCGCAAGAGCATAGCCCTTGCGTTGGTGATCGGACCAATGCGCGCGGCGACAAAACTCCTGCGGCGAGTGACGCCTTGGGGTGGGGCATCCCACTGGCCAGACACCGTTCCTGGCCGCGGCCCGGTTCGCTTCGGATCGGCTGCCCTCGTCTTCGCAGAGCCCGCGAGTACCGTATGCAGGCTAGGCCTGGCAGCGGGGGCACCAGTAGAGGCGGCGTCCGCCCAGGGTTTCGCGCTGGATGTCGGATCCGCAGGCTTCACAGTGTTCGCCGGACCGGTCGAAGACTCGGAACCGGAATGCCTCGCCATGATCCACCTGTAGGTCGGCCCGCAGTCGGCTGCGACTGCGTCGAGCCACGCCGCGCGTCGTATAGCTTCGGCGCGGCACTTCCAACAGCGCCTGTGCGAGCGCGAGGCGCTCGGCATCGTCAAGATCCCGCGGTCGCCGCTGCGGCGCGATCGCCGCTTCGAACAGCACTTCCGAGCGCAGGTAATTGCCCATGCCGGCCAGGAAACCCTGATCCAGCAGCAGGGCGGTCAGGCTGCGACCGCGGAAGCGCGAGGTGTCGAGGCGTTCGAACACCGCCTCGGTCGTGAGCTGGGCATCCAGCACATCCGGGCCGAGCTTGCTCAGGAACGGATGCTCTCGCAGACGCTCGGTGGGCCAGAGCTCGATGTCGGAAGCGGAATACAGAAGGATCGACTTCTTCGCCGTCGACAGTGCGACCCGCAGGCTGCGCGTGGTCTGCGGCCAGCGTCCCGGTGCGGATACCTTCCATACGCCGTACAGCTGGTTGTGCGAGTACAGGCTCAAGCCACCTTCGAAACGCGTCAGCAGCGCCTTGCCGTGGGGCTCGATAGCGTGCACGCGGCGTCCGACCAGCTCATCGGCGCGTGCGGCCAGCGCCGGAAACGCGAACCAGACGTCGGTGAGCACGTGTCCGACCACCGCCCGGGCAAGCTGATCGGCGGCGCGGCGGATTTCAGGACCTTCGGGCATGGGCGCGGAGTGTGGCGGCGCGCACGACTGGGAGGTGTGAAGCGGGTAGCCGGCGTTGCCTGCGCGGCCGTGTTGCGGTGAGCGCGCGTCGAGCCCTGACGGAATGGGTGATCCGCACCGGGGCGGGATTCAATGCCATGGTGGGCCAGGGCCCACCCTATGCGATGCAGTGGCCGCGATTTTC
Organism: uncultured Aquimonas sp.; assembly: GCA_964586455.1. Lineage (GTDB taxonomy): Bacteria > Pseudomonadota > Gammaproteobacteria > Xanthomonadales > Xanthomonadaceae > Aquimonas. Next base: position 62 of record CAZPHV010000061.1, on the reverse strand, counting down.
GACGTCGCATAGGGTGGGCCCTGGCCTGAGGTCTCCCCAGAATTTCTCTTTTCGATTCCGTT